>JAQUUC010000029.1 GCA_028694105.1 Hespellia sp. | reverse complement strand
ATTTCCGTACTTACGGATCCGACAACCGGCGGAGTGACTGCAAGCTTTGCCATGCTTGGAGATATCATTCTTGCGGAGCCGAAGGCACTGATTGGTTTTGCAGGACCACGTGTCATTGAGCAGACGATAGGAGAGAAGCTTCCGAAGGGATTTCAGAGAGCGGAGTTTCTGGTGGAACACGGATTTGTGGACCGCATTGTTGAGCGTGAGGAGCAGAGAGAAGTTCTTGCACAGATTTTGGAAATGCATGAGCAGAAGACATGCAGCGCAGAATCGAGCGTAGAACCAGATACAAAATCAGAGGTAAAGACTAAGGCGGATATGTCAGAGGCTGATAGGAAGACCGAAGCCGAGGAACTTCACAATCTCGCAACATGGGACCGTGTCCAGTTGTCACGCCACAAGGATCGTCCGGTCGGCCAGATGTACATTCACAGTATGTTTACTGATTTTATCGAATTCCATGGTGACCGTTATTTTAAAGATGATAAAGCCATCATCGGAGGAATTGCGAAGTTCCATGACATGGCGGTGACAGTTATTGCACAGGCAAAGGGGATGAATACGAAGGAGAACATCGAGCGCAACTTCGGAATGCCATCTCCGGATGGATACAGAAAGGCCCTGCGGTTGATGAAACAGGCGGAGAAGTTCAATCGTCCGGTCATCTGTTTTGTCGATACACCGGGAGCGTTCTGCGGACTGGAAGCGGAAGAGCGCGGACAGGGCGAAGCAATCGCAAAGAATTTATATGAAATGTCAGGACTTACCGTTCCGGTTCTTTCGATTGTCATCGGAGAAGGCGGAAGCGGCGGTGCACTTGCCATGGCGGTTGCAGATGAAGTATGGATGCTGGAGAATTCCATTTATTCGATCCTCTCGCCGGAGGGATTTGCAAGTATTCTCTGGAAAGACAGCAAGCGTGCGGCAGAGGCCGCTGAAGTTATGAAACTGACGGCAAAAGATTTAAAAGAAATGGGTATCATTGAGAGAATCATTTCCGAGCCAAAGAAGTTTAATACAGACAGCTTTTTTGAGGTGACAGAAACGATGGAAGAAAATATATTACATTTCTTGGCAGAATATACGAAGCTGAGCAAAACGGAGTTGACGGAAAAGCGATATCAGAGATTCCGCAACATGTAAGAAAGGATAAGGTAATCCATATGAAATTACCGGAACTGAAAATTGGGGACAAAATTGCACGTATTCCAATCATCCAAGGGGGAATGGGTGTTGGAATCAGTCTTGGAAATCTGGCTGGAGCCGTTGCGAGAGAAGGCGGAGTCGGAATCATTTCCTCTGCACAGATTGGGTTTCGCGAACCGGATTTCGAGACAAATCGGTTAGAGGCGAACAGCCGTGCCATCAAAAAGGAATATGACAAGGCGAGAAAAATCGCGCCAAACGGTATCATCGGTTTTAATATCATGGTAGCACTTCGCGAGTACAAGCAGCACGTAATTGATGCAATCAAAGCCGGAGCGGATCTGATTATTTCCGGCGCCGGACTTCCGACGGAGCTTCCGGCGATTGCAGGGGATGCAAACGTTAAGCTGGCACCGATTGTTTCGACTGAAAAATCAGCCCGTGTGATTCTGAAATACTGGGACAGAAAATATAACCGTACCGCGGATATGATTGTCATTGAAGGTCCAAGAGCCGGAGGACATCTCGGTTTTACGAAAGAGCAGCTGGACGAATACCTGCCGGAGAATACGCAAAATCAGGCGAATTGTGGCGGCAGAGAAAAATATGAGGACGAGATTCAGAAAATCATGAAAATCGTGGAAACTTATGCAGAGAAATATGAATGTCATATTCCGGTTGTCCTTGCAGGCGGCATTTCCGACAAAGCGGATGTCAACGATGCGTTCGCGCTTGGTGCGGATGGCGTTCAGGTTGCAACTCGGTTTGTGACAACGGAAGAATGTGATGCGGACATCCGTTATAAGCAGGCATATATTAACGCGTCAAAGGAGGATATCGTGATCGTAAAAAGCCCGGTCGGAATGCCGGGAAGAGCCATCTTGAATCCTTTCATGAAACGTGTTAAAGTAGAAGGGAAAGTGGAACACAGCCCGTGCCACGGATGCCTTGCGAGATGTAATCCTGCCGAGATTCCGTACTGCATTACTGATGGTCTTGTCAATGCGGCAAAGGGTGATGTAGACAATGCACTTCTGTTCTGCGGAGCGGACGCATACAAAGCCACAAGAATAGAGACGGTACGGGAAGTGATGAATTCGCTTGCCGGATAGGAGACATATGAAAAACATGGAGGAATATAAGAAGATTAATGACGTGCTGGTTCATTTGTTCAATGAAATCTGGAAATTAGAAGAAGAGGCCATTATTACAGATGAATTCAAGGATATCAGTAACAACGATATGCATATCATAGAAGCAGTCGGCTTGGGGGATGGTGATACGATGTCATCCATAGCAAAGAAACTGAATATTACAGCCGGATCACTTACAACATCCATGAACAGTCTTGTCAACAAAAAGTATGTGACGCGCGAGCGGAGCGAAGAAGACCGCCGTATCGTAAAGATCAGATTGTTAGACAAAGGAATCAAAGCATACAGACACCACAAGGATTATCATGAGCAGATGACGAGTGCAGTGATTGATAATTTAGAGAAGGAAGAAATCGGCGTGCTGGTAAAGACGCTGGACAGTTTGTCCGAATTTTTCGGAAATTACGGTAAAAATTAATTTATAATACCGATAGGGATACCGGGTTGTAAAGGAAAAGAGAAGAAATGCTGAAGGGTCTTAATGTCCTTTCAGCATTTCTTTGTATTCACTCGGTGTCATATTCTGATATTTCTTGAAGGTTTTCGTAAAATAATTCAAATCCGGAATTCCACATAGTGCGGCGATATCCTGAATCGGTAAATCGGTGGTATTCAATAAGAAAATTGCATGCTCCACCCTTTTTTTATTTGCATAATACGTCAGCGTCATACCCGTTTCTTTTTTAAAAAGAGTCGAGAGATAACTGCTGTTAAGAGATAACATTTCGGCAATGGCAGACAGACTCAAATCGCCCGTCAGATTAAAGGAAATATGACTGATCGCTTTCTGTATCGGCAGCGAGTAACCGCTAAGAGAGTGGGATTGTACGAGCAGGCAGTATTTGCGGAGCATGTTCTTCCAAATTTTATTGAGCTGCTGCAGATTCGAACAAGTCTCGATTTCAAATGCATATTTTCCCGAGATCTCATTCAGATAAACCGGATGAACGCCGCCGGTTTCTGCTGCTTTTCGGCACAAGGTGTTCAAGACAATCAGTCCGTTCTTCTGATCACGCATGGAATCCGGAAAACGCTGCTTCATCTTTGGAATCGCTTCTTCGCTGATTATGCTGTTAATCTTGTCGACATCTCCGGTGCTGATGGTATTCATGAGGGTTCTCTCAGTTTGATACCGGTCAACAATCTGTTCGATGGTGTTTGTAGTTGGAACAGGATGTACCGTGTTGTATTTTGGATTGACATACTGACTCTCGATATAAGTGTTGATTTTAATATTCTTACAATCCGGCCATAAATCTTCAGCCAGATTTCGAGCCAGACCTTTCATCCATCGGTCATCTGAAACATAAGGAAGTGACTGATAATACTGCTGCATGAATTTGGTCAGATTGCCTGGAAGAGCAGCATAATTGCACAGCTCAATGATTCGGCTGACTGTCAGTTTTTCGTAGGTAAAAGGGCCGATGAACAGAATGCTTCGAACGGATTCGCTGGGGAGACGTATACAGAGATATTCACAGTGATACTCGTCAGATATACAGGAAATGATGCCGTCCATACATACTTGCTTTGCAAGTTCAGAAAATCGTTCACCAAACTTCGGGTCCTCCAGCAGAATGGAGTCCCGTAGTCCCGCATCCAGTTGTCCGTTCCATAAAAACGGCTCTTTTAAAATATAAGACGGAATCCCGATATCGCGGAGAAGCCGTCTGGTATAGTCAATGATTGCTTGCTTTGGCATTGGAAACACTCCTTTCACTCGTTTGATTTATTTCTATTATCGTGTTTTTTTTGTATAAATACAACAAAAAATAAAAAAGATACGAATAATGCAAAAATTAGTTATAACGATGCTGTGAACCAAATGATATTGTTTCACAACAACGTCCATGCCATTTATAGAAGCACACTAAAGTATAATGTTAAAAATGACATTTATTCATATGATTAAATGCTGCTTCTGACATTATTTTTGAAATGGATGAAAAGATAGGTCAGTATTTTGAAAGTGACCTGCATCCCAACAACTTGATTCCAATGATAGAGAAATATTATCAGGTTCGTATTATTCCAGAAGATACATTAATTATCATGGATGAAATTCAGATGTGCGAACGCGCGCTTACATCTTTAAAGTATTTTGCGGAGGAAGCCCCTGAGTACCATGTGATTGCGGCGGGAAGTCTGCTTGGAGTGGCACTGCACCATGAGAAGTATTCTTTCCCGGTAGGAAAAGTTCAGATGGTCACGATGTACCCGATGGATTTAGAAGAAGTAATGTGGGCAAAAGGAAAAGAGCTTTTGGCAGATACGATTCGTGAACATTTTGACAGTAATCAGCCAATGAGTGAGATCCTTCACAAAGAAGCATTACAGGAATATACTCACTATTGCATTGTTGGCGGCATGCCTGCAGCAGTGAATGCAGATTTAGTGATAAATAGTCCAATCAGACAGGATGAAATTCGGGAAATGCTGCTGAATTCTTATATTGCGGATATGACAAAATATGCGGATAAAAATGATACTGTGAAGATATTTGCAGCATATGATTCACTACCGGTACAGCTGGCAAAGGATTCTAAAAAGTTTCAATATAAACTCATTAAATCAGGAGCAAGAGCTTCACAGTATGGTGATGCGATTGACTGGCTGATGCATGCGGGGATTGTTCATCAATGCGTCAAGAGTAGTCAGGGATTTTTTCCGGTTGCAGCATATCAGGATTTATCTGCGTTTAAACTATACTATAGTGATATGGGGATTATGTCGGCAAGGATGGGGATGACACTGGAAGCAATCGAATAATACGGCTGAGGTGGATTTCCTAATTCAAAAGGAGAACCATGTTATTCCCGTGGAGTGTAAAGCCGGAGAACATGTGAAAGCAAAAAGTATGAAGGTGTATATGGATAAATACAAACCGGTCTATGCAATTCGAATTTCCACGCGTAATTTTGGTTTCGTAAATGGGATAAAATCAGTTCCGCTTTATGCCGCATTTTGCATATGATTCGCATACGGAAAAACGCAGTTGGGGACGTAGTAAAGTTCAACTTTACTACGTCCCCAACTGCGTGCGTTTTTTCCGTGATTACTTGCTTATTTCAAGAAAATCCAATAGAATAAAGCTATATGGCAGGAGATTCTGGTGAATTATATCAGCGAGGTGGCAAAGTAATGGAAGTAGTGATTCGTGATATTCCAAGGATTTATACGGCACTTGCGGAGTGGAGCGCGTGTCTGATTACAATTATTATGTTTCGGAAACGTCTGCAAGGCGTGAAATTATATTTGACAGCAGCGGTGATGCTGGTAGTTCAGGTTGCATTTATGGATTTAACGAAAGCCTTAAATTCTAATGTCATGTGGATATTATGTATGGCCGGTGCAGTGGCGCTCATGTTTACCTTTATTTTCATATGCTGTAAGGTGAAGGTTGTGGACGCAATCTACTGCTGTGCCAGAGATTTCATATTAGCAGAGTTTATGGCATCTTTTGAATGGCAGATTTACTGCTTTTTCTGGCCGGCGGCGGAGGCGCCTGTCTGGGTGAGAGGCCTGCTTCTGCTTGTAACATATGGTGGAATCTGCCTGATTATGTATCGTCTGGACCGGCTTCATTTGTCAGAGCGTGATACTTTGAATGTGGAGATCAAGGAGGTGGTTTCGGTTGTCGTAATCGTTGTGATTATCTTTATCATCAGTAACCTGAGTTTTGTGTCGGCGAATACACCATTCAGCGGAATGTATAATGAAGAAATCATGAATATCCGGACAATCGTAGATTTTGGAGGTCTGGCTATTTTATATGCGTACTTTGTACAGTGCAGTGAATTCCGCACCCGCACAGAATTGGAAGCTATGCAGAATGTATTTAAGAATCAGTATCAGCAGTATCAGCAGTCGAAAGAGAGCATCGATATCATCAACCGGAAATATCATGATTTCAAGCACCAGATTGCTGCTCTTCGCGCGGAGACGGATATAGAAAAGAAAAACGCATATCTTGATGAGATGGAGCAGGATATCAAGGATTATGAGGCACAGAACAAGACCGGAAATCAGGTACTTGATACGCTGCTTACTAGTAAGAGCCTATATTGTTCAAGAAAACATATCAGTCTGACCAACGTTGTGGATGGAAAGCTGCTCGATTTCATCTATACGATGGATTTGTGTTCGATTTTCGGAAATGCACTCGACAATGCGATTGAATGTGAGCAGAAAATCAAAGACCGTGCCAAACGGCTGATTCATGTGTCGGTGTCTGCACAGAAAGGTTTTGTATTGATTTGTGTGGAGAATTACTGTGAGGAACCGGTTGTATTTAAAGACGGACTTCCGGTGACGAGCAAGATGGACAAGTCCATGCATGGTTATGGAATGAAGAGTATGCGGCATGCGACGCAGAAATATGGCGGCACACTGACGGCGAGTCAGTCTAACAATTGGTTTGAGCTTAAGATTCTGATTCCGATTCCAGAGGAAACAGAAGTAAAATAAAAAAACGGTAGAGAATCAAAAAGGAGTCTGGAGGCATATTTGCACAAAACCAGTGCTCCTTTTTTGTGCATTTTTCCAACGCGAAATGCATCTTGTGCAGAATAAGTGCAGGTTGTGAACAGTGGTACATTTTAGGGATGTTTTATGTTAGATTAATTATGTAACAAAAAAGAGCGGAAGGAAATTTACGGGGATGAAATTGAAATATCAGGATTTAATAAATAAGATGACGCTGGAAGAAAAAGCAGCGTTCCTTAGTGGTAAAAATGAATGGCAGAGCCGAGATCTTCCAAGAGTGAATATTCCTTCGATTGCATGCTCCGACGGTCCTCACGGAATCCGAAGACAGGTCGGAGAAGGTGATCACCTTGGTTTGAATGCATCCCTTCCTGCAACCTGCTTTCCGACGGCTGCGACAGTTGCAAACAGCTGGAATGAAAACCTCGGTGAAGAGATCGGAGCAGCACTTGGAGAGGAAGCAAAGGTGCAGAATGTCAATGTCCTTCTGGGACCGGGACTGAACATGAAGCGAAGTCCATTCTGTGGACGTAACTTTGAGTATTTTGCAGAAGATCCATACCTTGCCGGAAAAATGGCGGCGGCTTATACACGCGGAATACAGAGTCAGGGCGTGGCGGCCTGCCCGAAGCATTTCGCAGTCAACTCACAGGAGCTTCGCCGCATGGCAATGAACTCCGTGCTGGATGAGAGAACGCTTCGCGAGATTTATCTGACTGGATTTGAGATCGCGGTGAAAGAAGGAAAAGCAAAGACCATCATGACAAGCTACAATGAGGTCAATGGAACGTACGCCAATGAGAATAAGCATCTGATTCAGGATATTCTCCGCGGAGAATGGGGATTTGACGGATTTGTTGTGACGGACTGGGGTGGCTCGAACGACCATGTCAGCGGTGTGGCAGCAGGGTCTAACTTAGAGATGCCTGCGCCGGGACTCGATTCGGCAAGACAGTTGATCACAGCAGTCGAAAGTGGAACGCTGGCCATGGAGGAACTGGACACCTGCGTAGACCAGCTTTTGGATGCAGTCTTAACATTAACCGAAAATGCGAAAGATAAACCAAAAATATTCAGTGAGACCGCGCATCATGATCTGGCAAGAAAAGCAGCAGTCGAAAGTGCAGTCTTACTCAAAAATGCAGAAGATATCCTTCCACTTGCAGAAAAAAGCAGGGTCGCATTGATTGGAGACTTCGCATTTGAACCAAGATATCAGGGAGCCGGATCGTCCGTTGTAAATGCCACATTTGTAGAGACGATGGAAAAATCCATTTCCAATTATGACATTCAGGTCGTGGGAACAAGCCGTGGCTACAAACGTACCGGTGAAGCGGATGAGGTATTGAAAAAAGAAGCGCTCGACATGGCACAGAATGCAGATGTGATCCTCTACTGCTTCGGGCTGGATGAACTCAGCGAATCAGAAGGGCTCGACCGCACCCATATGCGCATTCCACAGAATCAGATTGAATTATTAGAAGCACTGGTAAAGGTGAATCCGAATATCGTGGGAATTATTTCCGCAGGATCGGCAATCGAGATGCCATGGCATAACAGCTGCAGGGCGATTTTGCACGGGTATCTGACCGGACAGGCGGGAGCGAGTGCGATGCTTGATCTGCTGACGGGCAAAGCAAATCCGTCGGGGAGATTGAATGAGACTTATCCAATCCGGTATGAAGATACACCGGCATTCCGCAATTACCCAAGCACCGAGCGAAATGCAGAATATAGAGAAGCACTCTACATTGGTTACCGCTATTACGATACGAGCAAGGTGCGTGTGCAGTACCCGTTTGGCTTCGGACTTTCCTATACAACATTTGAATACTCCGATATGAAAGTGGATGCGGATGGAGTGAGCGTGACCGTGAAAAACACCGGTGCTTATGAGGGAGCAGAGGTTGTACAGCTTTATGTCGGACTGCCAAATGCAATTGTATTCAGACCTACAAAGGAATTGAAAGGCTTCAAAAAGGTATTTTTAAAGGTTGGCGAAAGCAAAGAAGTCAGAATTGCATTTGATGATAAGACGTTCCGCTACTGGAATGTGAAGACAAATAGGTGGGAAGTGGAAATGGGCACTTATGATATTATGGTCGGCGCAAGTGTTATGGATATCCGTCTGACAGAGCAGTTAGAACTGGCTGGAACAACGACAGAATTTCCGTACAATCCGGCGGAGCTTCCATACTACTATACGGGCTTGGTTCAGAATATCAGCGATGCAGAGTTTACGAGTCTGCTCGGCTATCCGATTCCATCCGGTAAATGGTCCGGCGAGCTCGGCCTCAACGATGCCATCTGCCAGATGTACTATGCAAAGAGCGGACTTGCCAGATTTATTTACAATCGTCTGACGGCTATGAAGAAAAAGAGTGAGGCAAAGGGCAAACCGGATCTGAATATTTTGTTTATCTATAATATGCCGTTCCGTGCGTTATCGAAGATGACCGGGGGTATGGTGAGCCTTGAGATGGCAGAGGGAATGCTGACCGTTGTGAACGGACATTTCTTCAAAGGCATGGGAAAAATCATCGGTGGATTCTTCCGGAACAGTAAGGCGAATAAAGCGTATGAAAGGAAACTAAAAAATGAATAATATAAAAGAGTGGTGGATGAACAAATGGACTGCATTTGAAGAAAAGCATCCCAAACTTTCCAAATGGGTTTACCAGATATTCTATTTCTTTGTATTTAGTATGATGGTAACGGTATTCCAGTATCTGGTGTTTACATTTATGCCGGGAATTCTGGGAAAAGGTCTTGCAGGCACAGAATTTATGTGGCCGCAGGCAAAACTGCATCTCTTTGGCGTTGATTTTACATGGAGTCTGTTGGGATATAATGTGTTGAAGGACGCAAGTGGAGCAGTGCTGATTGGCGGTGGACTTGGTTACTTTATCAGCTACGAGGTTGGATCGTTCTTGGCACAGTGCATCAACTTCCCGCTGCAGAGAAACATCACATTTAAGAGTCATGGAAATCCTTGGTATCAGGCAATGTGGTACTTTATTGCGTGGGTCGTGATCTCCTTGATCTGTAACGGATTTAATAATCTGTGGATGCCGATTGCATCCGTATATGTGGCACCGGCAATTTACAATCTGCTGGTAACATTTATCACAGGGGGAGTGTCTATGATTATCTTCTTCTTTGTGTTTAAGATTATCTTCCCGGAGGGAGAAGCGAAGGAGCCGGCTGGCAAATAAGTCTCATAGTTGCTGAGGTGACTACATTTCGGGTTGAACATGTAATAAAAAGAGCTATGAATCTAGAGTGAATATTCTGGATTCATGGCTCTTTTTTTGTGAAAATGGTGTGGATATAACAATATATGAATGCTGAATCTCCGGATTTGTGATTCTCATAACAACTATAATGTTATAAATCAAACAAAAAGTGTGAAAATAATGTTTGAATTATAACAAATGGTATTGACAAAACAATAAAATGGTAGTATATTGTGATTGTAACAAACAAACCATATTAAAAATGCGCATGAGATATGAAGATTAAACTATTAGGAGGTTATACAATGTTAACAGTAAATGAATTTGCAAAACACTTAGATTTGGCTTATCTGGCACCAAATTTACAAAAAGAGGACATCATCGAGGCCTGCAATATCGCAAAAAAATATCATGTAAATGCAGTAAATGTTAATTCTTGCTGGGCAGAACTTGTCGTAGAGGAATTGAAAGGCTCTGATGTTGGACCGAGTGCTGTTATTGGTTTTCCGTACGGAGCAATGTCTACAAAATCAAAGTTATCTGAACTTCAGGAGATGGTTGATCTCGGATGTACCGCATGTGATATGGTTGTAAACATAGGTGCTGTAAAAGATGGAGACTGGGATTTTGTCCGTTATGAAATAAGTGAATTTGTAAGAATCTGTGGAGAAGGCTGTGATACAAAATTAATTTTTGAGGTGGGCTTCTTATCAGATGAAGAAATTGCAAGTCTTACAAAAATCTGCTGCGAATGCGGTGTTACATATGTAAAGACTGCTACAGGCTCGCAGGCATTTCCAACGGAACAGCAGGTGAGAGTTATGAAAGCAAATCTGTCAGGAGAAACAAAAATTAAAGTTTCCGGTGTTCCAAGAACATTCACGATGGCAGCTGCCTTATACATGTTCGAACATTTAGATGTAAAACTGTGTGGAACAAGAAGTGCAGGAAGACTGGTAGAAGAATACCGTAATTACTTAAAAGAATTAGAAGAATCAAAATAGTGGAGGATACTATGCAATCAGTAAATTATACGTTATCTTCTCTTGTTGGAGGAGATATCCAGATTATAGCACAGGATGAAAGCTACGTGCGAAGAGCGCTTCATCAGAATATTAGTCTTGACGAATACAGATTCCTTCTTGGAAGCGTGAAAAAAATTGGCGCGAGTGCTCGCTTTAAAGATGTAATTGACACATTTCATGTTCCGGAAGGAGAGACTCCTGCAGGTTTTGAGATTCGCTATAACATGAAGGAATGTCAGATTTTGGAAATTGATTTGGTCAGAAATATATCATATGATAAAAACGGTAAAAAAAGAGCAACAAAATTTATTTATTCGGCAGACACGGCAAATCCATATGAATTGAAACCAATCAAAAATCTGATAGGAAATCTGACCTGTAATCCGGGTATTATTTATGACTTATTTATTAATAATCCGGAAGCAAATATTGGAAACCAGTTTAAAACCAGAGATGAGGTCATGGGAGAAATCAGCAACATTCTTGGAACTGGAAGTGACATTAGTGTTGAATTAAACGATCCATTTGCTGATTTCAGCCAGATTTTGGAAGAGGCAGAACATTTTAGAGAAATGTTTACCGATTATAGAATGGTTATCAAAGTACCACATACAGGACCTATCAATGCGGGAAATGTAGGCAATCTGCTGGTGGGAGATAAGAAACTTTCGACTCGGTGGAATCAGGGTGCGACAGCTGATTATTTATATGGACACAATCTTGCCTTGAAATTAAAGGAACATGGGTTTAGAGTGAATTATACCTTGATGTTTGAACCATGGCAGACAGGAATGGCGTTGCAGGCCAAGCCATATTTTATTAACAGCTTTGTGAGACAGAGATTTGGAGTTACGACTTATATTAACGGAATGCTGACAGCATATCAAAAGACATATGATGATCGTTTTCTTGAAGGTCTCAGAGAATTCATGGTTCAATGGGATATTCTCTCAAAAGATGATAAAAATGTAGATTTGCGTCTGGTTGAACGAATTGCAAGAGAAACCGTTGAATACAGAAAGATCAACGAAAAAGAAGGCTTTGACGGACTGGATGGTGTAAGACACAATCTGAGAATGCTCCGCAACTCAAATCTGGAAGATACAAGACTGATCATCTGCAGTATTGAAGGTTCGAGAATGTATCCGGAACTTGATAAACTGATGACGGAACCGGAATTCCAAGATATGACAGACCGAATTGTAATTACAACAGAACCAAGCTATTTGGCTCAGAATACATCTGCACCACAAATTGTTACCTATCAGAGAAGATTTATGAATGCTGCAAATGGTGAGAAGTAGATAGGCAGGAGGCAAAATGAAAAAAGGTCAATTTCTGATATTTGCATTGTATGTTGGAATTCAGTCGTTTTTACTTCAACTGATTGATCAGCTGATTGGAACACATCTGACATCCGGTGGACATAGCGGTTTCGTCTTCATTGCATTTCAGGGATGGGCACTGTATTTCCTGCTGGGAAGCAATCTAAAGGGTGCAGTGAAAGGGCTTCTGGGATATATTCTGGGGATACTTTTTGCGGTGATCATGATAATACTGTCAAATATTTTCGCAGGAGCAGGAATCCTGGCTGTTCCGATTGTTGCACTGATTGTGGTACCATTTATGATGTATTTTGAATTTGCACCGTGGTGTATCAGCAATGTTTCCGTTTTCTTTATTGGAGCTGGTGCGTTCTTTGGAGTTATGAATTATGTAGAAGGAGTCACAAAGCTTTGTGCCGCAGGAATTGTTCTTTTGTATTGTACATTGGGGTTGGCAAGTGGCTGGATGAGTATTTTGTTCAGAAACAGACTGGAAGAAATCTGTTGGAAGAAAAAAGAAGCTAAGGAGGAATACCAATCGTATGAGTAAATTGGAAATGTTAACAAAGATCAATGATATCTGTTTATTTGTGAAGGACTTTCAGGGAGCACTGAAATTTTATACAGAAAAATTTGGTTTTCAGGTAAAACGACTGCAGCCGGATGAAAAGAATCCTAATTACGCAGAATTTGAATTCCATGGAACAGCAGTTACTCTCTGGGATAAAAAAGGATTGTGCGAGGTTGTAGATCATAAGTACATTGATGGAGAAGGCCATCACTTTATGATTGCGGTGAAAGTTGATACGCTTCAGGATGTGGATGATATCTCGGAAGAATTGATTGAAAACGGAGTTCACTGCATCAAGGAGCCGACTACCTATGGTTTTGGATCCAGAGCTGCGTATTTTCAGGATTTTGAAGGGAACGTATGGGAAGTATTTGCCTGGGAAGAGAACAACGGTCCCGGATTGTTGAACAAAGAGTCATAACAGTGTGAATGGTTCATTGAAACTTGAAGAAGGAGGAAGACATGGGGAAATTTACAGTCATCGTATTAGACAGCGTGGGAATTGGTGAATTACCGGATGCAGCAGAATTTGGAGATGTGGGAACGAATACCTTAAGGCATGTGGACGAGTTTCGTGGAGGATTGAATATTCCGCATATGAAAGAACTTGGAATGTTCAATATCCGGGATACAGGGCTGAGCGGCATAGAAAATCCAAAAGGCTGTTTTGGAAAGGCCAGAGAGCGTGCAAAGGCGAAGGATACAACGAACGGTCATTTTGAAATTGCAGGCCTCACCGTGAAAACTCCTTTTAAAGTATTCGGAGAATCATTTCCTCCCAGAATCATAGAAGAACTGGAACGAAGGATTGGGACGAAGGTAATCGGCAACTATCCAGCCTCCGGCACAGAGATTATCAAAGTGCTGGGAGATGAACATGTAAAGACCGGATATCCAATTGTGTATTTGTCAGCAGACAGCCTAATGCAGATTGCAATGCATGAAAGCGTGATTCCGTTAGAGCGGCAGTATGAAATCTGCAAAATTGCAAGGGAACTGATGAGTGGAGGCGATACCGTCAGCCGGATTATCTGCCGGCCGTTTACGGGAGAGAGCGGTAATTATTATCGCACGGAAAACAGAAAGGATTTTTCTGTGGATCCACCGGGAGAGACCGTTTTGGATCTGCTGTGTAAAAAAGGAAAAGACGTAATTGGAGTGGGCAAGATTGAAGATATTTTTAATCGCAGAGGTCTGACAAAAATCAACCACACCAAAAATAATAAGGATGGAATTCAGGCAACGATTTCTTTCCTCAAAGAAGATTTTGATGGTTTTTTATTTGTAAATCTGGTAGATTTTGATATGCTTTATGGACACAGAAATAATCCGCAGGGATACGCGGAGGCATTGGAATATTTTGATACGTTTGTTCCGGAAATAATAGATCTGCTCGGTGAAGACGATATTCTTCTTATTACAGCAGATCATGGATGCGACCCAACGACACCGGGAACGGATCATACAAGGGAACACATTCCGATTGTAGTTTATGGAAAGAACTTAAAAAAAGGAGTGGACTTAGGGGTACGAGATACATTTTCCGATATCGCTGCAACCGTTGCAGAATATTTTGGCTATCAATTCCCAGAGGGAACTTCTTTCTTAAAAGAAATGGAGAGGTGAAAAGAACATGGATCATTTTGAATTTATGTCACCGACAAAATTTATTCTGCAGAAAGATGCGGACAAACTTTGCGGAGAAGAGATTAAAAAGATTTCTGACAGCTGCCTGTTTGTACATTATGGAGATGGCTTTACATATAAATCAGGGCTTCATGATAGAATTATAGAATCTTTGGAATCGGCGGGGCTGGAGTATTATGAATTGCCCGGAGTTGAACCGAATCCCAAAGTCAGTCTGGTAAGAAAGGGGATTGAACTCTGTAAAGAAAAGAATATCGGATGCGTACTTGCAGTGGGTGGAGGAAGCGTTATTGATACCGCAAAAGCTGTTGCCATCGGTGCAAAATACGATGGAGATGTATGGGACTTCTATAGTAAGAAGGCAATTCCGACAGAAAGTTTACCGGTTGGTACCGTGATGACGCTGCCGGCAACCGGAAGCGAGGGAAGCAACGGAAGTGTTCTGAAAAATGCTCAGACAGGTGAAAGTGCAGATGTTATGGCAGATTTCATCAGACCGGCTTTTACACTGATGAATCCAGACCTGACACTGACCATTCCAAAACGACAGACGGTATTTGGTATTGTAGATATGTTTTCACATGTGATGGAACGCTATTTCTCCAGCTCCGTCAATGTAAATCTGACAGATTATATGTGTGAAGGTGTAATGAAGTCAATTATCGTAAATGCCCGTGCACTGATGAAAGATTTAAATGATTACAATGCCCGTGCAGAACTTATGTGGACCTCCATTGTCGCACATAATGGATTACTGGCAACCGGAAGGAATCAGGATTGGGCGACACATACAATGGGAGCGCAGTTAAGTGCACAGTATAATGCAGTCCATGGTTCTACACTTTCTGTGTTGTTCCCGTGCTGGGCAGAATATGTATACAAAGAAAATATCCCGAGATTTGTTCAGTTTGCAAATCGTGTATTTGGTGTCGATGTTGATTTTTATGATCAGGAAAAAACAGCATTGGAAGGAATCAAGAGACTTCGGGAATTTTTCGAATCAATGGATGCACCGACCTCTCTGGAAAAAATCGGTGTTGAGAATGATGAAAAGTTCAGAAAGATGGCAGAAGATGCATGTCGATTCGGCAACATCGGTGGATTAAAGACTTTAAATGCAGATGATGTAGAAGCGATTTATAAAATGGCACAGTAGGTGGAGATATGAAATATGATATGGGCATTTCGGGTGCAGTGATTGTTTCCGCGCACAATGGATACAAGCCATTTACTGGCTCGGTCGCAGTGAGTGGAGAACGTATTGCAGAAGTATTCGAAGGGAAAATCGAAAAGGATATATGCAAAAAGTGGATTGACGGAAAAGGAAAAATTTTAATGCCGGGACTTGTAAACGGTCATTGTCATGGTGATATGACTCTGGCGCGGGGACTGGGAGATGATCTGACACTTTTAGAGCAGAATGAGAAGTTTGCAGATACCAACTGGTTTTATTCGTTGATTCAGGATGAGGACAGGTATGCTGCAAGACAGCTTACTTATTGCGAGGCACTTCTTTCGGGTACGACATTCATTATGGAGAATATGTACTGGGGACTGGGAGAGAAGTCGGTTAAGGCGATGTCTGAGACCGGAATTCGCGGAGCACTTGCGGAGGATATCCGAATCGATTTCTCGAAGCCGGACGAGTTTCTCCCGGAGGAATTTCTTTCCAGCTATGTCAGTGACTGTAGAAAGAATGGAAAGATACCTGTACTAGGCAGCGTTTCAGAAGAAGATTATGACACAAATCGTTTGAAGAAAATTCAAAAGATTGCGGAAGAAAAGGGGATACATATCACCTGCCATCTTGCGGAAAATAGATGGAGACAGGAGATTGTACAGGCAAAATATCAGACAACGGCAATTGATTATCTGTATCAGAACCATTTGCTTGGCGATAATATGATAGGTTCCCATGTGGTATATGTATCTGACGATGAAATAGAGCAGCTTGCAGTGACTGATACAAAGGTGGTCAATACTCCATTGTGCGAAATGAAAATTCAGGATGGGACGGCTCCGATACCGAAAATGGTAAAGGCCGGGATAACTGTTTGTTTAGGCACAGATGGCGCAATGTGGAATAATTCCAACGATATTTTCCGAGAAATGAAAGGAATGTCTCTGCTGCATTCTCTGACAAGCGGAGTACGTAGTCTGAAAAAAACAGATATTCTTGATATGGCGACAATAAATGGTGCGAAATGCTTCGGCCTGGAAAAGGATTACGGAACAATTGAGACTGGTAAGAAGGCTGATTTTATATTGATTGACACGAGAACACCCCATATGCAGCCCATACTGCTTGGGGACAGGGAAACGGTGACCTCTGCGATTGTATTTAATGCAACCGGAAGTGACGTGACGGATGTTTTCGTGGACGGCAGACAGATTGTGAAAGATAAATGTCTGTTGACAATAGATGTGACAAATGTAATGGAAAGGGTGCAGAGGGCCGCAGAAAAAATAGCCGGGGCACTTTCTTCATAAAAACAAAAGAAAAGGAAGAGGAAAATCTATGAAAAAAAGAGTAGTTGCAGTGATGATGGCGGTAATGATGGTAATGGGGCTTGTAGCGGGATGCGGAAACAAAAAGAGTTCGGGAACATCAGACAGCGGAGATGAAAAGTTAAAAGTTGCATTGGTTGTAAATCAAAAATTTGGCGATAAGGCATCGATGGATGATCTGGCAAGCGGAGCCGATAAGGCTGCAAAAGATTTTGGCGTTGAGATCAAGAAACTTGAGTCTGCCGAAGCATCTAAATACGAAGAAGATGTGCGTGCAATGTCCAAAGCCGGATATGATATGATTGTTACAACCTACGGCTATATGTCAGATGCTACAAAGCTGGTATCTAAAGAATACCCGGATACAAAGTATGCTGCTGTTTTCCAGACGATCAATGATGGCAGCGAGACATATGACAATGTGTGGGATACGGAATTCCATGGTGAGGCTGCATTTTATCTGGGCGGTTATATTGCAGGTAAACTGACGAAGACGAATCATATCGGTATGGTGGTTGGAGCAGAGGAACCAACTCCAAATGCGGAAGGTAATGGATTTATGCTTGGAGTTAAGGCTGCAAATCCGAATGCTACGGTTGAATTCTCTTATGTAGGCAGCTACGAGGATCCGGCAAAAGCGAAAGAAGTGACAAGTGCCATGATCTCAAAAGGCTGTGATGTTGTTCAGACTGATTCGGGATCATCGAATGCAGGAGTGGTAGAGGCTTGTAAAGATGCAGGTATCTTATGTGCAGGTGAGATTTCAGACTACTATGATTCTTATGATGGATTCTATGGTATTGAAGGAATTGGATTTGGTGATACCGTATATAAAGCAATCGAGATGTTAATGAATGATGAATATCCGGGCGGAGAGCACGGCATTCGAGATCTTACCAATGGTGGATATTTTATGGATTGGGATTCCTTTAAGAGATTTGCGGATGGAAGCGAGGAGTTCGGAGAGACAATGAAATCAGCTATATCTGAGGCTCAGGATCTTGAGAAACAGATTGACGATGGATCTTTAGAGGTTCCATTTGACACAGAAACACCAAGCTGGGACAGAATTGTATCACAGTAAATTTTAATGAGTTATATGAGTGGGAGCTGCCTTTGAAAGGCAGCTTCTATAAAAAAGAACGTTTTATCTTGAAAGGAGAACAGCTATGAGCGAACAGGTAAATAAGGCGTCAGCACCAAAAGCTGAAAATGAAGGAGTATACCATCTGCAGCTAAAGAAGGGTGATGTTCCACCGTATGTGATTCTGCCGGGGGCTCCGGAGAGAACACTTAAAATTGCAAAAAACTGGGAAGATGTGAAAGAAGTAGCTTCTTACAGAGAATATAAAACTGTAACCGGAAAATATAAAGGAATGGAAATGGGCTGCACTTCCACAGGAATCGGTGGACCAAGTTCTGAAATCTGTCTGCATGAATTAAATACGCTTGGGGTTCATACCTGCATCCGTGTAGGAACAACCGGATGTATTGTACCTCAGTTTGACTTAGGGGATTTGATTATTCCGGTCGCATGTGTCAGAAAAGACGGAACAAGTGCCACCTATGTGGAGCCGGAGTTCCCGGCATTTGCAAATACGTATGTAGTCATGGCTCTGATGGAAGCCTGTGAGAGATTAGGTTTCCGTTATGGACTGGGTCTCGACTATACGGTAGGTTCTTTCTATATCGGACAGGGACGCCCGCTGAATGAAGACGGAAGTGGGTATTGGCCGTCATTTGCAGAAAAAATTGTTCCTGATTTACAGACGGCAGGAGTGACGAATATTGAGATGGAAACTTCAGGACAGCTGGTAGTCGGATATTTGCATGGTATGAGAATGGGCGCGATTCTCTCTGTTATCTCGAATCGTGTACTGGATCGCTGGGGTGACAATGGCGGAGAAGAAAAAGCATGTCTGGCAGCGGCAGAAGCAATGAAAATATTAAAAGAGTGGGATGAATCAGGCAACGTGAAGATGAGCACAAAGATGAAAAGATAAAAGAGGTTGGATACTATGGCAGTAGCAGTGGAAATGTTGAACATATCAAAATTTTATCCCGGTGTCATTGCAAATGACAATGTCTCTTTAAGTGTGAATGAAGGAGAGATACTTGGTCTGATTGGTGAAAACGGTGCCGGAAAATCTACAATGATGAATATGCTGTACGGAATGACACAGCCGGATGAAGGTGTCATTAAATTATTTGGGAAGGAAGTCCATATTCAGTCTCCGAACATGGCAATAAAGCTGGGAATCGGAATGGTACATCAGCATTTCATGCTGATGCCCAACCTGAGTGTCCTGCAGAATATTATTCTGGGAAATACACCGACAAAACATGGATTAATAGATGTAAAGCAGGCAAAAAACAAAATCGAGGAGATTATGGAGACATATGATCTTCCAATCAGTCTGGACGAGAAAATCTATCAGCTTTCAGTCGGAGAAAAACAAAGGGTGGAAATCATCAAGGCTTTGTACCGTGAGGCGAAGGTGCTCATTCTGGATGAGCCGACAGCCGTATTGACGCCACAGGAGACAGATAAGCTTTTGGATGTATTACGGGAATTGAAAAAACGAGGATGTGCAATTATTTTTATTACACATAAATTACGTGAAGTAATGGCAATCACAGACGAAATCGTGGTAATGCGAAAAGGCGTCGTAACAGGGTCACTGTCTACAAGTGAAGCAAATACCGGTGGACTTTCTGACATGATTGTGGGGCGCAAGGTCGATCTGGAGATCCCGAGAGGGGAGTATCAGCCGGGAGAGACTGTTTTGAATGTTGAAAATATCCATGCTTTAAATCAAAGAGGACTTCCTGCCTTGAATGGAGTAAACCTGAAAGTTGCAAGAGGTGAGATTGTTGGAATTGCCGGAGTAGAGGGAAATGGACAGGCCGAATTGATTGAGGTGATTTCCGGTATGCTTCGTCCGACAGAGGGAAAAGTCATTTTAAAAGGTGAGGATGTAACCAACAAAGATGTTCGTCAGAGACGAGAAGACGGCTTGTCTCATATTCCGGAAGATCGTCTGGGCATGGGCACCGCGGTTAATTGTTCGATCCGGGATAATTTGATTTTGAATCGTTATTACCAGAGACCCTATTGTAAAAACGGAATCTTGGATAATAAAAAGCTGCATCAGTTATCGGAAGAGTTATGCAAAGATTTTGGGGTGAAGACACCAGATTCTACATACAAACTGGGAACGTTATCAGGTGGAAATATGCAGAAGGTGGTATTTGCCCGTGAGATGGATGCGAATCCGGATTTTCTAATTGCAGCACAGCCAACCCGTGGTGTTGATATAGGCGCAATTGAGTCCATTCATCACAAGATTATGGAAGTGCGCGATTCGAATAGAGGTGTGTTACTTGTCAGTGCTGAATTAGATGAAATACTGTCATTGTCAGATCGCATACTTGTTATGTATGAAGGTGAAATCGTGGCAGAATTTAAACGCGGCGAAGCAGATGAGAGAACAATGGGAACTTATATGACAGGGGCAAAGAGACAGGGAGGTGAGAACAATGAAGAATAAAAATGACAGTAAAATTATGTCTGCGGCCAGAGTCGTAGGCAAGCAGATAAGCTTGATTGTTCTTGCACTGCTTTTTGCAACCGTCTTTCTGGCAGTATCCGGATACGAACCATTTGCGATTCTGAATGGTATTACAGAAAGTCTGACCGTAGATATTGCAGGGACAATCCGCTGGGCAACACCATTGATTTTGTCGGGTCTTGCAATTTGTGTGACGTATAAGGCAGAGGTATTCAATTTGGGTGTAGATGGACAAATCTACATGGGTGCGGCTGCAGCGACAGCCGTTGCAGTTATAATGCCTGAATCAATGAATCATGGTGTATCTGTGGTGGTTATCTTTTTAACTGCAATGGCAGCAGGTGCAGCGTTTGCGATGATTCCTGCTCTAATGAAAGTATATCTGGGAACAGATGTAATCGTATCGACACTGCTCTTGAATTTTGTCGCAGAGCTGTTTATTGAATATCTGGTTACCGGACCATTAAAATCGCCGGAAGAAAATATGAATATGAATGCAAGTAAGGTTCTGAATGAAAACACTTGGCTTCCTCGTATTTCATTCCTCGAGCCATCCTCCGCGAATATCGGAATCTATATTGCAATCGTGCTCATGCTGTTTTTGACCTTCGTATTTTTCAGAACCGCTTTCGGACATGAGATTCGAATTGTCGGAGCCAATCCGGTACTTGCAAGATATGCAGGTATTAAGCCGAAGAAGACAATTCTTCAGGTTATGGGATTGAGTGGGGCAATCGGTGGAATTGTAGGTGCAATTGAGGTGACAGCGGTTCAGCACAGATTACTGGCAGCATTTAATCCTGATTTTGGATTTGATGGAATCGTAGTATCCCTGCTTGCAAATAATAATCCGATCGGTGTGCTTTTCTCAGGCATTTTCTTTGGTGCTTTGAAGAACGGTGGTATCAATATGGAACGTATCACGGATGTTCCATCGGCAATTACGGATATTGTAACGGCAATTATATTTATCATAATCAGTGCGAAATTCATACTTCCGAAAATCAGGAATCCAAAGATGAAAAAAGTACGGTCAAGCGAAGGAGGTAAGTAAGATGAGTATAGCAGTTATTACGGATACATTGGCATCTATGATACGAATGGCAACGCCTCTTATGCTGATGGCCTTAGGTGGACTTCTCTGCCAGCGAGCAGGTGTTTTCAATATTGCGTTGGAAGGATTTTCGCTGGTTGGAGCATTTGCGGCAATTGCAGTTGTACAATTCACAGGTGGAAGCGTATGGGCAGGGCTTTTAGGAGCTATGGTTATCGGTGCAGTGTATAGTTCCCTGTATGCGCTTTTTGTAACGAAGTTCAAAGCAGACAACATCATAGCCAGTATCGCTATGAACATGCTGGGAGCGGGACTGACCTCTTATCTGCTGCGTACGATATTTAATGTGCAGGGGGCATACAGTCCGGATGAAATACATAAGCTGAGCATGATTAAAATTCCAATTATTAAAGATATTCCTATTTTGAGCTGTTTAAGTGGGCAGAGCATCGTGACTTATTTTGCGATTATTATGGTAGTAGTTATTTATGTAGTATTATTCAAGACAAAGATAGGTCTTTCGATTTGTGCGGTCGGGGAATCGGAAGTGGCAGCTAAGACAGCAGGTATTAAGCCGAATCTGATAAAATGGCAGGTCGTTCTGATGTCAGGTGCACTCTGTGGTCTTGCCGGAGCGTATTTATCAACGATTTCCGTGTCGCAGTTTTCCGAGGACATGATTCAGGGAAGAGGATTCAATGCCTTCACTGCATTCGTATTCGGTAATGCACACCCGGTATTTGCTTCTCTGGTTACCCTTTTATTTGGCTTTGCAGATGCAATTGGTATTCGTATTGAGCTTCTGGGAATGAATATTTCACCGTCTATTATTAAGATGTTCCCATTCGTATTTGCAATTATTGCGCTGATGATAAGCTCTTACACTTCAAAACTAAAGAAACTTGGTGTGATTGGTAATAAAAAAAAGAAGGAGAAAACAGCATGAAAGAACATTTGGCAGTAGATGCAATTAGAATATTATCAGCAGATGCAGTACAGAAGGCAAAATCCGGACATCCGGGGCTGCCTCTGGGTGCAGCGCCCATCGCATACGAATTATGGGCGCATCATATGAATCACAATCCGAAAGACCCGAAATGGATGAACAGAGATCGCTTTATCCTCTCGGCAGGACACGGTTCCTCTATGCTGTATTCACTCTTACATTTGTTTGGCTACGGAAATCTGGGAATTGAGGACCTTAAGAATTTTAGACAGCTTGGCTCACTGACACCGGGACATCCGGAATATCGCCATACAGCAGGTGTGGAAGCAACGACCGGTCCTCTGGGGGCAGGCCTTGGTATGGCAGTTGGCATGGCAATGGCAGAGAAACATCTGGCCGCAGTTTATAACCGGGAAGGATATCCGATCTTCGAACATTATACGTATGCACTGTGTGGCGATGGATGTCTGATGGAAGGCATTTCCTCTGAGGTTATGTCACTTGCAGGAACAAACAGGCTGGATAAGCTGATTGTTCTGTATGATTCTAACTCCATCACAATTGAAGGCAATACGGATATTGCGTTTACGGAAGATGTATCTAAACGGTTTGAAGCCTTTGGATTTCAGGTGCTTGCCGTTGAGGATGGAAATGATCCGTCTGCAATCGGTAAAGCCATTGAACAGGCAAAAGCTGAGACTGATAAACCATCCTTTATTAAAATCACAACAAAAATCGGACATGGAGTTCCAGCGAAAGAAGGAAAATCAAGTGCTCATGGCGAGCCGCTGGGTGAAGAAAATATAAAGATTCTGAGAAAGAATCTGAATTGGCCTCTGGAAGAATCTTTTGCGGTGCCACAGGAAGTATACGATCATTATCGATCGCTGGCTGAAGCGGGAGCTGTAAAAGAGGAAGAATGGAATAAGATGTTCGCTGCATATTGCGAGGAATATCCGGAACTGAAAGCCTCTCTGGACGCTGATTATGATGAGGACAGCGCAGCAGAGCTGATAGATGACAAAGAATTCTGGGAGAAAGGTACAAAACCAGAAGCAACCAGAAGTATCTCCGGCAAAGTGTTAAACTATGTAAAAGATAAACTGCCGAATCTGATAGGAGGCTCTGCGGATCTGGGTCCTTCTAATAAGACGGTGATGAATGGTGAGATGGCATTCTCTGCAGATCATCCGGAAGGCAGAAATATTCATTACGGAGTCAGAGAACTGGGAATGACAGCAATCGCAAATGGAATTCTGCTGCATGGAGGTATGCGCACATATATTGCAACGTTTTTCGTGTTCGTGGATTATATGAAGCCAATGCTCCGGTTATCATCACTAATGGGAATACCGATGATCTCTGTTTTGACACATGATAGTATTGGTGTAGGCGAAGATGGACCGACGCATGAACCGGTTGAGCAGCTAACAATGCTTCGCGCACTTCCGAATATGCATGTATTCAGACCCGCGGACGAAATCGAAACAAAAGCAGCATGGTACAGCGCTTTAAATTCAAAGAAAACACCTACATGTCTTGTACTGTCCAGACAGAATCTTCCGGTGCTGGAGAATACCGGTAAGGATGCGCTGAAAGGTGGATATGTATTAAAGAAGGAATCAAAAAACAAGATAGATTTCTTAATGATAGCAACGGGTTCAGAGGTGCATATTGCTTTGGAAGCAGCAGATATTCTGGAAAAGGAAGGTGCTTCGATAAGAGTAATCAGTATGCCATGTCTCGACTTGTTCGAGGAACAATCTGAAGAATACAAAGAGACTGTAATTCCAAAAAACATAACGAATCGTGCAGTGGTAGAAGCCGGATGCGGTATGTCGTGGGGCAAATATATTGGAGTGGATGGATGTTATATCACAATGGATACATTTGGAGCTTCAGCACCGGCATCAGAATTATTTGAGAAGTATGGTTTTACTGCTGAACAGGCTGCAGATTGTCTGCGCAAAAAATTCTTATGAGAATATAAAAAAAGTATGTTACAATATAAAAAAGCGTTAGATTAGAAATTAACTTAATCATGTGGTGTGGCGGATTGTGACTTTTAATATAAAACTGTTTGAAGAAAAATAGGTTGTATGAGAGGTAATTTATGTGAGTAAAAAAGATGACAGATTAAATCAATTAGTAGAAATATTGAAAAGACAGAACGGTGCAACAATCCGGGATCTGACAGGAATGCTGGATGTTTCGGAAATGACAGTCCGCAGAGATCTGGAAGAATTAAAATTGAGAAATGTGATTTTAGATATCCCCGGAGCGGCTGTACTAAATGCCCAGTATTCTCCAAACGAGAACGAAGATGAATATCAGCTTTCCGCAGCGACGCTTTCTCACAGATATGAAAAAGAACAAATCGGGAAGTTTGCAGCATCGCTTATTGAACAGGATGATTGTGTTATTATTGACAATGGATCGACAGTGGAATATCTGGCAGATAATATTGAACGGGATACGAAGCTGACCATATTTACCTGTAACTTAAATATTCTGAATAAAATATGCAACAATCCGAATATTTCCATTATTTTCGGAGGGGGATATTATCACCCGGATACGACTCTTTTTGAGTCACCGGAAAACATTTCGCTGATAAAAAACATACGGGCTACAAAAGTGTTTGCATCAGCGGCAGGTGTGCATGATAAAATGGGTGTCACTTGTATGAATAATTATGAGCTTGAGCTGAAACAGGCAATCATACAGTCCGGTGCGGAAAAGATTTTACTTGTGGATTCCAGCAAATTCGGCGTTATAAAACCATGTTTTCTGACCGAGATTGATTGCTTTGACCGAATTATCACAGATAAAAATATTTCGGAAGAATGGATCGAGATTATCCGATCTAAGGGAATTGAATTGAATATGGTGTGATGAATGGAGAATAGTGTGATAAAAGGAATTTTGTTTGATATGGATGGAGTTCTGTTTGATACGGAACGCATAACGACTAAGGCGTGGCTTAAGCTGGCGGCAGAATGGGATTTGGATTTGCCGGTCTCGTTTATAAACAGTTACAAAGGGCAGAATCTGCGGGTGAGCAGGCAGCTATACTTAGACCGGTTTGGTGAGGATTTCCCATATGACAGGTTCCGTGCAAGGAAAACCGAATATGTGCAGGCGGATATTGCAGAGAATGGACTTCCGGTTAAGCCCGGAGTCTATGAACTGCTGCAATATGCCAAAGAACATCAAATACAGCTCGCAGTCGCGACATCGACGAATCAGGAGACTGCGGAAAAATATCTGAAGCAGGCAGGGATATATGATTATTTTTGTGCGATTGTGTATGGAGATACGGTGGCGGCAAGCAAGCCGGAGCCAGATATTTATCTGGAAGCGGTAAGACGGATTGGTGTGGAAGCAAGAGAGTGTTTTGTGATCGAGGACAGTCCGGCCGGAATCATGGCAGGGCACAATGCAGGGGCGAAGGTTATCCATGTCCCGGACCAGATTCAGGTGAAAGAAGAGATTCTGCAAAAGGCATATAAGGTATGCAAAGACCTGACAGAGGTGATTGATATTTTGAGCGGAAATGAGTAGAGATATTCATTTCCGCTTTTGTACATCAGTCTTGACAATTTCATGCAAATAATCACATTCCTGACAGTTGTTCCAAACTGCCATCGCGCTATAATGAAAGATAAGATGAAGCAATTTCCAAAAGTGTGTTTAGATGGGAGGACAATATGGAATATGGACATTTTGATGAGGCTGGGAGAGAGTATGTCATCGACCGAGTGAATCTTCCGGCATCATGGACGAATTATCTGGGCGTGAAGGATATGTGTGCGGTCATCAACCACACCGCAGGGGGCTACGTATTCTACAAGTCACCGGAGTACCACCGCATCACGCGTTTTCGTGGAAATGGGGTTCCGATGGACGGGCCGGGACATTACGTTTATCTGCGGGATGATGAGAATGGAGAATATTACAGCATTTCCTGGCAGCCCGTGGGAAAACCGCTGGAGGAGGCAGACTATCGCTGCAGACACGGATTGTCCTACACGACATATGAGTGCAGATATAAGGGCATAGAGGCAACTCAAACACTGGTCATCCCGCTGGAGGATCCGGTGGAATTATGGGATGTGAAGATCAAAAACATCGGTGATACGGCGCGGGACATCAGTGTGTTCTCGTACTGTGAGTTCTCCTTCCATCATATTGAAATGGACAATAAGAACTTCCAGATGAGCCTCTATGCGGCCGGTTCTTCCTGCGAGGACGGAATCATCGAGCATGATTTATTCTATGAAGAATTCGGCTATCAGTATTTTACTGCCAGTGTCACGCCGGACAGCTTTGACTGTCTGCGCGATACATTTATCGGTCCTTACCGGACTGAGCGAAACCCAATCGGTGTAGAAAACGGACGGCTCAGCGGTTCTTATGAAAAGGGAAATAATCACTGTGGTTCGCTGCACAAGGCATATCATCTGATGCCGGGTGAGGAAGTGCGTGTCGTATTTTTGCTGGGCGAGGGTGACCGTAGTGCCGGGGCGGCTATGCGGGAAAAGTACAGCGATATGAAGCAGGTGGACAGGGTATATGAAGATCTGCGGGATTTTTGGGAGCGGAAATGTAAGAAACAGCAGGTTTACACCCCGAATCAGGGAATGAATGTCATGTTAAATACATGGACATTATATCAGGCGGAAATCAACATCATGTTCTCCCGATTTGCTTCCTTCATTGAGGTTGGCGGACGTACCGGTCTGGGCTACCGGGACACTGCGCAGGATGCGATGACCGTGCAGCACTCAAATCCGGCAAAGTGCAGACAGCGCCTGGTGGAGCTGCTTCGAGGTCTGGTGAGTGAAGGCTATGGGCTGCATTTATTCGAGCCTGAATGGTTTGATCCGAACCATGAAGTGAAGCCGTTCAAGTCACCGACGGTTGTGCCGACACCGAATGTCAAAGATATGATTCACGGGTTGGAGGACACCTGCTCGGACGATGCGCTCTGGCTGGTGAGCTCAATCGTTGAGTACGTAAAAGAGACCGGAGAATATACATTTGTAGATGAAGTAGTTACCTATGCGGACGGCGGTGAAGGCAGTGTCTACGAACATATGCAGAAGATTCTGGATTTTTCGTTTGCACAGGTCGGAGCGACCGGAATCTGTAAAGGACTGCGGGCGGACTGGAACGACTGCCTGAATCTGGGCGGCGGTGAGAGTGCACTTGTATCCTTTCTCCACTATTGGGCGATCGAGAATTTTCTGGAGCTGGCAAAATACCGCTGCGACGCAGAAAATACGGCCAAGTATCAGGAAATGCTGAAGCATGTGAAGGAAGTCTGTGATACGCAGCTCTGGGACGAGCAGTGGTTTATCCGGGGAATTACGAAGAATGGCAAACGAATCGGAACGATGCAGGACAAAGAGGGCAAGGTACATCTGGAGTCAAATGCGTGGGCGGTGCTTTCCGGTGCGGCATCTTATGAAAAAGGCATTCAGGCAATGGACAGCGTGGAGAAATATTTGTCCACGCCGTATGGCATTATGCTGAACGCGCCTTCCTACACTGTGCCGGATGAGGATATCGGGTTTGTGACCCGTGTTTATCCGGGGGTGAAGGAAAACGGTTCTGTCTTCAGTCATCCGAATCCGTGGGCGTGGGCCGCGGAGTGCCGTCTGGGGCGAGGTGACAAGGCAATGGCATATTATAATGCACTCTGTCCGTATTATCAGAACGATAAGATTGAAATGCGTCAGGCAGAGCCGTATTCTTACTGTCAGTTCATTATGGGGAAAGATCACAGTGCGTATGGCAGGGCGAGACACCCGTTCATGACCGGAAGCGGTGGCTGGGCTTACTTTTCCGCGACACACTATATGCTGGGAATTCGACCGGGATTTGACGAGCTGGTCATTGATCCCTGCATTCCGGCAGACTGGAGTGGATTTCAGGCAGAACGTATCTGGCAGGGAGCTTCTTACCACATCGAAGTATCGAATCCGGACGGCGTGATGAAGGGGGTCCGAGAACTTTATCTGGACGGAATACAGGTCGAAAGAATTCCGAGGCTTGATGATGGTCAGGTACATGAGGTGCGTGTTGTGATGGGAAGAGAGGCGAATCAGTGATGATTAAATTTGGAACTGGCGGCTGGAGAGCGATTATCGGAGATGAATTTACGAAAGCAAATATACAGATTCTAGCCAAAGCGATGGCAAAGAAAATGAAAAATGAAGGGGTGTGGGAGCAGGGAATTGTTATTGGATACGACCGCAGATTTCTTTCGAAGGAGACGATTTACTGGACCTGCGAGGTGCTTGCGGCGGAGGGGATCAAGACTTGGTTCATCAATCGCTCCGTGCCGACACCACTTGTCATGTTCTATGTGATGAAACATAATTTCCCATACGGAATGATGGTGACGGCGAGCCATAATCCGGCGATATATAATGGCATTAAGGTCTTTACCGAGGGCGGAAGAGATGCGGATGAGATTCAGACGCAGGATATTGAGAATTATGTCCGGGAGGTTGAGACAGAAATTCAGACGCAGCCAATCGTTACCGTGGAATATCAGAAGGCACTGGATGCAGGCCTTGTGGTGGAGTTTAATCCTCTGAACGAATATCTGGATAATATCATTGAACATGTGGATATGCAGAAAATCCGGGATTCGGGACTTCATGTGGCACTCGATCCGATGTACGGCGTGAGCCAGACCTCATTAAAGACGATTCTTTTGACCGCGAGATGCGATGTGGATTTGATCAATGAACGGCATGACACCCTCTTTGGCGGAAGACTTCCGGCACCGAACCACAGTACACTCCGGGCACTGCAGACCTATGTGCTTGATTACCGCTGCGATATCGGGCTCGCGACGGACGGAGATGCAGACCGGATCGGTGTGATCGACAATCAGGGAAGATTTTTGCACCCAAATGACATTTTGGTGGTATTATATTACTATCTAATCAAATATAAGGGCTGGAAGGGTCCTGTTGTGCGAAATGTAGCTACGACACACATGCTCGACCGCGTGGCAGAGCACTTTGGCGAGAGCTGCTACGAGGTTCCGGTAGGATTCAAATACATTTCCGCGAAGATGAAGCAGACCGGCGCAATTCTGGGAGGCGAATCTTCCGGAGGACTTACGGTCCGCGGTCACATCAACGGAAAAGATGGGGTCTATGCTGCAATGCTTCTGGTGGAAATGCTGGCGGTTACCGGTATGAGCCTGTCAGAAATATGGACGAAGATTGTGAGCGAATACGGACAGCTTCATATGGAAGAACGCGAGTATGCATTTACACAGCAGAAGAAGCAGGAGATTTATCATCAGATTATGGAAGAAAAACTTCTTCCGGAAATGAAGCTGCCGATTGCAAAGGTGTCCTATCTGGATGGATGTAAGGTCTATTTTGAAAATGGAAGCTGGATTATCGTACGGTTTTCCGGGACGGAGCCGCTGCTGCGAATCTTCTGTGAGATGCCGGATATGCAGGACGCTGCCAATTTGTGTAAAGTGTTTGAGCAGTTTTTAAATCTGCCCGCTTAAACCCGCCCGGCTGTAAGGGGAAATATGGAAGAGAAAAAAAAGATTTCTTTGAAATTACGCATCATAGGAATTATGCTGTTATGCTGGCTGCTGCCGCTGATATTCATCGTCGGAATTAACCTTCGATATATCTGGGGCAGCCATTTTGATGCCGTCATATCAAAACAGCTGGAGCAGTTAAAATTTAATGATCAGATTAGTGTGGAGCGGCTGGATAAAGCGATTCAATCGTCAAGACATGCATCCTATGACGGAACGATTATCTCACTGTATTCCAGATACAGAAGAGATAAAATTCCGGAGCGGAAGCTGATTCAGTCGACCACGGTGTATCTGGCAGGCCAGTACGGGCAGGATGACAGCATGAAGGCTGCGATTCTCTGGTATAAGGAAGACCCTGAGAAGCTCAACAGCAGTACCTATAACCAGAGTGTGAACGGAGTCTATCAGCAGGTGCGGGAATATTGGAGTGAGGACCATGAAAAAGTTGCGGAGTTTGCGGATACACTGGATACTGCGGTAGGGTTTTACGGCGATGGGAAACGCTGCTATATGGTGAGGAATCTCTTGGATTCTTCTTATCAGCGGGTGGCAACTCTCGTCATATTACTCAATCAGGATTATTGCTTTGAAAGCTACGGATCATTTCCGGTAGGAACTTCTCACACCGTAAAGCTGGATGACTGTGCAATGGATCTGCAGGGCAGTCCGGTTGAACTGGACGAATCGGAGATGGAAGCAATCGGCGGCAGAGCGGGATACATCTGGGAAAATCGAAATCTCAGACTGTTCCATGTGATAGACAAAGGCGAATATAAGATGACGACACTGACTAAATTTGATGACGGGTCTTCACTGACGACGCTTTATGGATACCGTTCATTGGTCATCGGAATGGTACTCTGTCTGATACCGCTCTTATTTGTATTGATCTGGGTACTCGACAATCATCTGACGAAGCCGATCAATGCGCTGATGAAGGGCTCAAAAGAGGTCGAGGACGGCAATCTCGGATACCAGATGGATTACGCGGCGGGCGGAAAGGAATTTAAGTACCTGATACAGTCCTTCAATGAGATGTCGAGCAAATTAAAATACCAGTTTGATCATATATATGAAGAAGAGCTTGCATTGCGGGACGCAAGAATCATGGCACTGCAGTCGCACATCAATCCGCATTTTATGAATAATACTCTGGAAATTATCAACTGGGAAGCGAGACTTTCCGGAAATCAAAAGGTTTCGATGATGATTGAAGCACTGTCGACACTCATGGATGCAACGATTGACCGTAAAAAGCAGCCGATTGTGCTGCTGTCAGAGGAGATGATCTATGTGGATGCCTACCTCTATATCATTGCGGAACGTCTTGGAAAGCGTGTGAAAATCAAAAAGGAATTGCCGGAGGAGATCATGCAGTATGAGGTTCCACGCCTCATTCTCCAGCCAATCATCGAAAACGCGGTGGAGCATGGCGTGGTGCGGAACGGTCAGGGAACCATTCTGATTACCGGACATACGGAGGGGAAATACCTGTATCTGGATATCGTAAATGATGCGGTTTTAACGAAGGCAGAGGAGGAGCGGATGAAACGGCTGCTGAGTGTAGATTATGATACAAGCAAAGAATCCTCCGGAAGTATGGGAATCGCAAATGTAAATCAGCGGCTGCGAATCATCTATGGAGAACCCTGCGGTCTGACCATTCAAAAAGAGGGGGAAGAGAAGGTTCGGGCACGGCTGACCATTCAGATTTGATTTTATTTGTTAAGAGCACAAGATAATACAAGAAATCACAGCTTGAGTTATTCACTTTTCCTAAGAAAATGCCATAATAAAATTAACAATTATACAAAGTGTATAAAAAATGGACGAGGAGGAAAAGTTATGAAAAAGAGAGTGGTTTGTGTACTACTGGCAGGAGCAATGGTTTGCTCACTGCTTGCGGGATGTGGCAAAAAGACAGGTTCTGACAGCACGGCGGGGGATGATAAGACCTTAAGTGTTACCACAACATTTGCAGGTGAGGATGGCAATGCGCAGAACTACAAGGATGCGGTTGCTGCATTTGAAAAACAGGAAGGTGTGAAGATCAATGATTCTTCCGCGACCTCGGATGAGACCTTTAAGGCGAGAGTCGAGACCGATTTTCAGGCAGGCTCAGAACCGGATGTATTGTTCTTCTTCAACGGAGCGGATGCAAACTCATTTATTGAAGAGGGTAAGGTTGTTTCCATTGACGAAATCCGCGAAGAATATCCGGATTATGCATCAAACATGAATGATGATCTGATTGCTCCGTCACTGGTAGATGATAAGAAATACGCAGTTCCGGTCAACGGATACTGGGAAGGCATGTTCTGCAACACCGAGGTCCTCGCTGCAGCAAATGTAGAGGTTCCGGGAGCAGATTATACATGGGATCAGTTCCTTGCAGACTGTGAGAAAATCAAAGCGGCAGGCTATTCACCAATCGCGGCATCTCTCGGAGAGATTCCTCATTACTGGTGGGAATACAGCATATTCAACCACACAACACCTGAGACACACCTTGAGATTCCTACAAGTGTGGACGAAGGAAACGGACCTGCATGGGTAGCAGGTATGGAAGATATTAAAGCACTGTACGAAAAAGGTTATTTTCCAGAGAATACACTTTCTGCAAAGGATGATGAGACATTTGCATTATTCACAGGCGGCAAAGCAGCATTTCTGATCGACGGTTCATGGAAGGTTGGCGGAATCGCAGCAGCATGCCAGTCAGATGCGGAAGATCCAAGCACATTAGATAAAGACAAATTAGATAAATTCACAGTTACATATGTACCGACAAACGGTGAAAGAAAAGCAACGGACTTAATCGGCGGACTGTCTATGGGATATTATATTTCCAAAAAGGCATGGGATGACGATGCCAAGAGAGATGCAGCGGTTAAATTCGTAGAGTATATGACAACAGATGATATGGTTGCAAAATTCGCACAGCACACAGCATCTGCATTGAAAGCCGCACCAGAGGTAGACGAGACACAGTTTAACTCTCTGCAGGTAAAAGCGATAGACATGATGGCTGGTGTTACTTCTCTGACAGGAGCGGCACAGGATCTGTTCAACGGCGAATGCAGAATCTCAACATTTGATGGAATGCCACAGATTGTTACGGGCGAAGTGAGTGCGAAGGACGCAGTTGCCGAAGGTCTTGCAACATATGCGGACCAGACAGCAGAATAAATGAGGATTAAAACCGGAGGCAGAGCAAAAATCTGGTCCTCCGGTTTTTTTCGTTGAAAGGATGAACGTGTATGGAATCTAGTATTTATAAAAAGAAAAGGAATCTTCTGGTATTTCTGGTTCCGGCATTTCTGTTCATGGCGGTATTTCTTTACTATCCTTTTTTGAAAAATATATGGAACAGCTTTCAGAATATTTCCAGTCTGGGAGCGGCGGGAAAAGGCTGGAATGAACCGTGGTACAGCAATTACGTGAAGATGGCCGGGGACAAGAATCTGCGCACGGCACTTTTTAACACGCTGATTATGATGGCAGTAACGATCGTCGGACAGGTGGGAATCGCAGTGGTGCTCGCGCTGATGGTCGACAATATCAAACGTGGCGGCAAGTTCTTTCGGACGGTATATTTTTTCCCAATCGTGATATCGGCAACAGCACTTGGTCTGATGTTTAATCTGATCTTTCTGTATGATAAGGGAATGGTAAATCAGTTTCTGGAAATGCTGGGAAAGACCGGACTGACGGACTGGAAGGATTCGGCGCATGCGCTGATTATCATGATGATACCGGTTATGTGGCAGTATGTGGGATTTTATTTTGTCATTCTGATTACGGGACTGAATAATATTCCGGAGGATTTGTATGAAGTCGCTGCAATCGACGGCGCAACGCGCTGGCAGAGAGTTCGTTATATTACACTTCCGCTGCTTCGAAATGTGATCTGTACCTGCGTGGTGCTGGCAGTGACCGGAGCTTTGAAGGTGTTTGACCTGCCATGGGTCATGTTCCCGAAGGGAATGCCGCTTGGAAAGACGTGGCTGACCGGAACGTACATGTACTATCAGGCATTTAATACCAAGAACGTGGATTACAGTTCCGCAATTGCAGTACTCATTGTTGTTCTTGGAATTGTAACGTCTAAGATTGTCAACAAAGTATTTAAAGAAGCAGAATATTAGGAGGGATGGATATGAAAAATAAAAAACCCGTATCGATATGGAACGGATTGATTTATGTCGTACTGTCCTTCTGGGCACTGACAACGATTTATCCGATTTTCTGGATTGTTATGAATTCGTTCAAAGCAAAAAATGAGATTCTGGCAAATTCATTTTCACTGCCGCTGGGAGATCAGTTTACGCTGTCCAATTATAAGACCGCATTTGAACGGCTGAATATTTTCAGCGCATACCGCAACAGTCTGATTATCTCCTGTACGGTTGCACTGGTGGTGGTACTGCTTGCAGGGCTTGCATCCTTTGCGCTCGTAAGATACCGTTTCCGCCTAAAGAAATTTATCTATTCACTGGTCATTGCGGGAATGATGTTCCCAGTGTTTTCTACGATCATCCCTGTCTTTCGGATGCTGAATGTGATGCACATTGCCAACACGAGCAACCTGTGGATGTCTCTGCTGTCGGTTGCACTGCCGCAGATTGCAGGAAATATGTCCTTTGCGATTGTGGTTCTGACCGGATATATCAAGTCACTTCCAATCGAACTGGAGGAGGCTGCTTATCTGGAAGGCTGCAGTGCATACCAGATATTTTTTAAAGTAGTCGTGCCATTGACGAAGCCATCCTTTGCAACGGTTGCAATCTTTTCATTTTTGTGGAGCTACAATGATCTGTTTACACAGATGTTCCTTTTGAGACTTCCGGAGCAGCGTGCGATTACGAGGCTCCTGAACGAACTGACTGCGATGGAGGGAACGAACTATGGACTGATGGCAGCGGCGGTAGCACTGGTTGTTATTCCGGTTATTATTGTGTATATTATATTACAGAAGTATATTATTAAGGGAATGACAGCAGGAGCAGTTAAAGGATAGATAGGGTGAGTACATGTATAAGGTAGTAATTATTGATGATGAAGCAATCATTGTAGAAGGTCTTTCCAGAGTCATTAAGTGGGAAGAGTACGGCTGTACTCTGGCAGGAACCGCTTACGACGGAGCAGAAGGCCTTCAGGTGATTAATGAGATAAATCCGGATATTATTTTTACAGATATTGCGATGCCCGGAATGAACGGGCTGCAGATGATTGCCGCCATCCGGGTGGAACATCCGGACACCATGATTGCGATTCTGACCGGATACCGGGACTTTGATTACGCACAGACGGCAATCAGGCTGGGGGTGAACCGCTTTTTACTGAAGCCATCGAATCTGAGTGAGATTGAGGAGGCTGTGAGTGCCATGACTGATATGCTTAAGGCGAAAAAACCGCGAATGGAGCCGGATAGCATAACGAAAGAATCAGGAAGTGAAGAGGAACACACAGAAGGAAATGCCGGAAGCTTTATCGTAAGAAATGCGCTGACCTATATGGAAGAGAATTATCAGGACAAGGTGACCTTGTCGGACCTTGCGGATAAGATGTATGTAAGTCAGTGGCATTTAAGCAAACTGCTGAACAAGCATACGAAGAAAAGCTTTAGTGAGCTGCTCAATGAAATCCGGGTACGGGAGGCGAAGAAGCTTTTAAAGGACCCGTCCCTGCGGGTCGGAGATGTGGCGGAAATGGTTGGATTTCTGGATATTGCACATTTCTCCAGAGTATTTAAGCAGTATGCAGGGATGTCGGCAAATGAATACCGAAATAAGAAGCTGGGGTAGCTGGAAGCTGAGCTAAAACGGAGCCGACCAAGAGACGCGCTTGTAATCAATTCGAGTCATGCTATAATGGAATTATATCAAATGCAGGAGGAAAAAGTATGAAGTACGATGCGATTATAATTGGGTTCGGAAAAGCAGGAAAAACGCTTGCGGGCGTATTGGCAAAAAGAGGCAAAAAGGTAGCGCTGATTGAGAAATCAACGCAAATGTACGGCGGTACATGCATCAATGTGGGCTGTATTCCATCGAAATCACTGGTGATCAGTGCAGAACATGCAAGCCGCCACAGCAACAGCGATTTTTCAAAAAAGGCAGATTGCTATAAGAGTGCGATTGAGGAAAAACGAAGAGTCACTTCCATGCTCAGAAAGAAGAATTATGACAAGCTAAATGATCTTGAAGCGGTCACAATCTATGATGGGACAGGACATTTCCTGTCAGAGACACAAGTGCAGGTGGACCGAACGGATGGCAGCAGTGAGGTACTTGAGGCGGAGAAGATATTTATCAATACAGGTTCGAAACCGATAGATTTAGGCATCCCCGGAATGGAAAATAATCCGAAGGTATACACCAGTGAAACGCTGATGGACGAGGAAAAGCTGCCAAAACATCTGATACTCATAGGTGCAGGCTACATTGGAATGGAATTTGCTTCGATGTACAGAAATTTCGGCTCAGAGGTAACCGTGCTTCAGGATGGGGGCGATTTTCTGAAGAGAGAAGACAGAGATGTTGCGGATGCCATCCATCAGATTATGGAAAACAGAGGTGTCAAGTTCATTCTTGGAGCAAAGACAACCGCAATTGAAGACGGCAAGGTCCTATATGACAAGGACGGAAGCCATCAGGAAATTACGGGAGATGCAATTCTTATCGCTGCGGGGAGAAAGGCGAACACTGAAGAACTGGATGTCGGGCAGGCGGGAATTCTGCTTACGAAGCGAGGTGCAGTGCAGGTCGATGAATTTCTGAGAACAAATGTGCCAAATATATGGGCGATGGGAGATGTCAACGGGGGACCTCAGTTTACATTTGTATCGCTGGATGATTACAGAATCGTGCTGTCACAGCTCGACGGGAAAGGACGAAGCAGAGAAAGCAGAGTCAATGTGCCGTACAGCGTATTTATGGATACACCGCTTGGAAGAGTGGGTATAACGGAAGCTCAGGCCAGAGAAAAGGGGATACCGGTAAAAATCGCAAAGCTTCCTACCGCTGCAGTTCCGAAAGCGCAGGTTCTTCGGAAGACGGACGGATTCCTGAAGGCGGTCATACACGCTGAGACGGGGAAGATACTAGGCGCGGCACTTTTGTGCCCAGAGGCGTATGAGATGATTAATCTGCTGAAGCTTGCCATGGATATGGATGTGGATTATACGGTACTTAGAGATCAGATATATACCCATCCTACGATGACCGAGGCATTTAATGATTTGTTTGCTGTATAGAAAGAGATCCGGAAGATCTCATGGGACCAGGCTTTTTAACTTACCGATTTAGGAAAATATAAAAAGTGTGGATATTTTGTTGGAGTTCGCATATAATACTTATAAACAAATCCCAAAAAAAAGAAAAATAAAAAGTTCTGGGAATAGAAAGAGCGATGAAGATGGCAATTAAAAGAGAAAAGTATGTTAATTTCCTTTTAAAACAAAAAGATAAAGATATAGTGAAAATCATTACAGGGATTCGAAGAAGCGGAAAGTCTACATTACTTTTTGAATTGTATTATAATGAACTGATCCATTTGGGGGTTACGGAAAGTCACATTATAAAAATCGCACTGGATAATATAAAAAATGAAGCGTTGCTTGAACCACATAATCTTTATCAGGCCATTGAGGAGAAGATAAAAGATCAAGAAATCTATTATATTTTTCTAGATGAGATTCAATTAGTTGATAAATTTGAGAATGTTGTTAATGGTATCAAGAATGATTTTAAGTGCGATTTGTATATTACAGGATCTAATTCCGAATTTTTGTCATCTGATATTAATACAAAGTTCCGTGGAAGGGGGATGGAATTAAGAGTGCATCCATTCAGCTTTAGCGAAATGTATGAAGTGACAGATGGGGATAAGTATCAGGCATTTAATCAATATATGTTATATGGAGGAATGCCGTACTTAGTGCAAGAGGACGATCCGCTTGAAAAAGACAGATACCTTCGAATGGTTGCAGAAGTAGTTGAAATTAACGATATAATTGATAGACATAATATTCGAAATAAAGAGGCTTTTGAAGCGGTGGTCAGATTATTGTGTTCATCCATTGGCTCTTATGTGTCCAGTAAAAAAATAGCGGATACGCTGAAAAGCAATGGGTTTGCTACAATAGATCATAAGACCGTGGGAAATTATTTGCGCTATTTATGCGATGCGTTCTTGTTTTATAAGGTGGATCGATACGACATCAAGGGGAAAGCCTATTTGAAGACACTAAATAAGTATTATGTCTGCGACATAGGACTTCGGAATGCACTTTTAAATTTCAGGCAGATTGAGCCGACACATACAATAGAAAATATTGTATATATGGAATTAATTGAGCGTGGATACATGGTGGATATTGGAAATAACAATAACAAGGAGATTGATTTTCTTGTGAAAGACATGAAAGATACCTATTATATTCAAGTGTCATATTCTATTCTGAATCAGGAAACAAAAGAAAGAGAACTGGGCTCCTTTCGGAATCTTGATGATGGTTACAAGAAAATCTTAATTACTATGGATAACGATCCATTTACGAATCTGGAATATGGATATAAAAAGTTAAATATGCTTGATTTTTTGTTGGATGAAAATTCTTTGCAAAATGTATAGAGAAAAGATTGGATAATGAAAAAGATAATAGAAGAGAATGTGACAGAATTTATCAAAAACTATGACAACAGAAGTGATTCACTGGCAGGAAAGCTCTGGAGAACTCCGATTATTGGCTATGCGGACGTGAACCATCCCTATATTCAGAACCTGCCCAAAGTGGTGCGTGATTCCCACACATTGCCGCAGGAGGTAATGGAAGATGCGACGGTGGTTCTGTGCTGTTTTGTGCCGTTTACAAAAGAAGTCGCACGCAGCAATAAGAACTCGGACGAGCTTGCGTCACCTGCATGGGCGCAGGCATACGAAATTACCAATGCGATGTTTCCGAAATTAAATGAGATGATTCTAAAGCTCTTGCAGGAACATGGTTATCAGGGGCGCATTGCACCGGAGTCACTGGTATTTGACAATCAGATTTTAAAAAGCAACTGGTCCCACAGACATTTTGCATATGCCAGCGGGATTGGAACGTTTGGGCTGAACAATATGCTGATTACGAGAGCAGGATGCAGTGGGCGGTTAACCACGATTGTGACGAATCTGGATATGGAGCCGGGAAAGCCGATGGAAGAAGAACTGTGTTTGTATAAGAAAAATGGCACTTGCGGTGTCTGTGTGAAACATTGCAAGGCGCATGCGCTCACGCTCGAAGGCTATGACCGCGGCAGATGTTATGCGCAGTGCTGGGAAAATGCGAAGGTGCACACACAGTTTGGCAGCTCGTATCTGCAAAATGACGGAACCGCCAATGCTGTGGGAAGTGAAGTGTGCGGGAAATGTGTCACCTACGCACCGTGTACCTATAAGGAACTGTAATCCGATTCATTACTTACTGGTAGATAAATCATGATATGATTCCCATTCGCATGCCCCTTTAAAAATGCAACTTCTCCGCCGTGCGCTTTTATGATTTGCAGAACAATCCGAAGTCCCATAATGTGGATTTCGGGTTGTTCTGCTTTTTTTCCTTCTAAGATTTCGACTACGCTGTCGGGAATACCATTTCCACTGTCGGAAAAAAGCAGGAGGAGATGGTCTGCATTGACACTCAGCGTAATCTTGATTTCACATCCGTCCGGATTGTGGCGAATGCTGTTTCCGATGATATTTTGAAATACACGAGACAGCAGTTGCCGGTCACCGAAAACCATAGCCTTTTCGGCAGCCTTTTCGATGTTCGGAATGATTTGATAATGGGCGTCTATACTCTCGTTATACAATTCAGCTATCATTTCCCTCAGCATTTTAGCTGGGGAAAGATTCTCTTTTCGCAAAGGCTGCGACTGATATTCCAGTTTTACCGTCAGATTTAAATCTGCAATCAGGTTCTTGATGATTTGGCTCTGATTACGAATCAGTTCCGCTTTTTTCTGCAATTCTTCTGCTAGTTCCGGCGAAGTTGCCAGTTCATCTGAAAATCCCATGATAAATGAGAGCGGTGTGCGTACATCGTGAGAGACGCCTGCAATCCAATCTGTTCGAGCCTGATCTCTTTTTTGGAGCTGTTCGTTCTGGCTCTGCAAAATCGCAGAGGTTTGATTCAACTGTCTCGTGAGATCACTTACCATCCCTTTTTCCGGTAAATGTATTTCTTCCTGAGAGGACAGCTGTTCGATTCCTTTTGCGACGGGGCGCAGCGATCGATAGAACCGAAAGCCAAAGAGTAACGCGAGACCGGCAATCAGGAACAAATTGAACAGAAGTAACAGATAAAACATCTGTGGAAGTTTCCGATAAAATCGAACATCTCCATAAAAATCAAATCGGGCAACATGCTTATTTATGCCGTAGACCATCAAATCCTCTCCGTTTTTCCAAGTGAAGACAGGATAATCATTCAAATACCATCGGCTGAAAACTGAGACATCACTCAGGGAATAGTGGCGGCTTATTTCATCGGGAAGTTGATATTCCCAGACGACATCCCCCTTGCTGTTTAACCGCATAGCCCAGAGGCAGGCGGAGTTTTGCAGCAAGGCATAGCCCTCCTCGGACATCTCATATCCCGCTCCGGTTTTGGAAATTTCCTTCTCAATATCGGCCATTTCAGACCGCCCCATTCCGCTATCTTCCAGACCTTTCGAAATATGACTGACATATATCAAAATTCCAGCTATGTTTGTTGTCAGAACAAGCAGAGTAATCAGCGCAGCAGTCACGACATAGCGGCTGCTGATTTTAAACAGACTTTTCATGGACCTCTCCTTTTGCAAATCGATACCCGACTCCGCGCACGGTAAGCAGCCATTTGGGATGGGATGGATTTGCTTCAATCTTCTGCCGCAGGTGGCGGATGTGCACCATTAACGTATTCTCATAGCCATAATAATCATCTTGCCAGACGGCTTGGCAAAGTGCATCGAAGGTCACGATATTTCCCCGGTTGGCAATCAATTTTTTTAAAATTGTCAGCTCTGTGGCAGTCAGAGAGATGGTATCCGTCTCTCGCTTTAAACAGCCCTGCTCCATCAGGAGTACGCAGTTTCCCAAATCAAGATCACAGCTATTTTCCTGCACGGGAGGGACTTGTCCATAGCTTCGTTTTAGAATCACGCCAACTCTTAAGACCAGCTCCTGCGGGAGAAATGGTTTCGTAATATAATCATCCGCACCAAGTCCCAATCCCATAATACGATCAGCATCTTCATCTTTTGCCGATAAAAATAAAATCGGAATGTCCAGCTTTTCTCTGATTTTTTGAAACAGAGCATAGCCATTTCCATCCGGAAGCATGATATCAAGAATTGCAAGATCCGGCAGTTCTGTCTCGAATATGCGGCATCCATTGTGAAAACTATCTGCCGTCACAATGTTATGATAGCCATGCTTTTTTAAAATGTCCTGAATCATTTCAAGGAGCTCGTGATTGTCATCCACGAGCATAATTTTTTTATCAAAATGTTCCATTTTATCATCACTCCTTTGCACTCATTTATTATAAAACATATTGGCGTGTCTGAACATAGAATTTGTTTTTCTTAAGGTAAAAATAAGGTGGCTTTAGCTTGAGATTAAGGAGAAACTTATAGACTTGTAGCAGAAAACAAAAAACAAGTAGAAAAGGAGTCGATTATATGAATACAATCATTCGAACAAAGGGATTATGCAAATCCTACCATCAGAAAGCCGCTGTAAAAGACTTAGACCTCACTGTGGAGCAGGGGAGTATCTATGGGTTTCTGGGACCAAACGGAGCGGGGAAATCTACGACGATGAAAATGCTGTTAGGCCTTGCCAAACCATCTGCCGGAGCAATTCAGATTTTTGGCAAAACCATGAATGCAAAAAACAGAATCAGTATATTAGGAAACACCGGATCGCTCATTGAATCTCCCTCGTACTATGGACATTTAACTGGGGAGGAAAACTTAAAGCTCCTTGCTTCTATGAAGCAGGTGCCCGAAGCCCAAGTGGAAGAGGTACTGTCGGTTGTCCATTTGAATGGGGCAAAGGATAAAAAAGCAACATATTATTCATTTGGAATGAAACAACGTCTTGGTCTTGCCGGCGCCCTTCTTGGAAACCCAAGTCTGCTTTTGCTGGATGAACCGACCAATGGTCTGGACCCGGCAGGAATTCAGGAAATGCGAAGTCTGATCTGTACGCTGCCCCAAAGATTTGGAATGACTGTTCTGGTATCCAGTCATTTATTGTCGGAAATCGATCAGATGGCAACGCATGTCGGAATTCTCGATCAGGGAGAGCTGCTCTTTCAGGATTCGTTATCTGCGCTTCACGAAAGCAGCCGTCCGAATCTGCGCATTCACACGACAAACGATAAAAAAGCGTCCCTAATCTTCAAACAAATGGGTTTTGCGCCATCTTATGAGAATCAGTCGCTGGTGCTTGACAGCTTATCCGATGCAAGGCTCTTTGAAGTCGGAAAACAATTATATGCGCAGGAAATCGGAATTCTCCGCATTGCAGAGGATGAGGCAAGTCTGGAAGATATCTTTTTAAAACTGACAGGAAGGAGTTTATCATGAAAAAAGCATTATACAATGAATTCTATAAAGGCAGACACGCGTATGTCTGGGCGATTCCGCTTGCGTTTATCTGCATTACCATCCTCTGGCAGATTTTCTGTAATCAGAAACTGACCAGTGAGCAATTGGCGTATGGCTACACCTATTTATTATACCAGTTTCCTATTATGAATAGCCTGATGATGCCGTTGATGATCGCGGTTCTGGCGAGTCGTTTGTGCGACATGGAAATCAAGGGGGACACCATCAAGCAGCTCTATACGCTGCAGAGCCGGAAGGCATTTTATGACTCCAAATTTTTTCATGAAGCATTTTTCCTTCTCCTGTTTGTAATTGGGGAATGCGCCATTATATGCTTGTGCGGAACGATATATCATTATACAGATAATTTGAATATGACGGCATTTGGACAATTTGGTGCGGTGACCTTCGTAGTGGGACTTGTGATTCTGATGCTGCAGCATTTCCTCTCACTTAGATTTACGAATCAGATTCTTCCGCTCATTATAGGACTGGCAGGCTCATTTCTTGGATTATTCGCCATGTTCCTGCCGCACACCGTTTCCAGATGGATCATTTATAGTTATTTTGCAGAGTTTCAGACGGCAAAAATGTATTGGGATGCTAATACAAGAGAAATGTGGTTTACGCCACTTTCGTTTCCCTATGTGAAATTTGTTTTGCTGCTCATTCTGGGTGTGGCTCTTTTTATCATCAGTCAAAAAATCTTTGCGAAAAGGGAGGTGTAGCATATGCTTTTGTCTTGTATAAAAAATGAAAACAGAAAACTTCATCATTCTGTCATCTGGCTTGCCTGCGTGTTCATACCAATTATTCCTGCCGTTATGGGAACTGGAAATTATCAGATGAATCTGGAAATTCTTCATGATGGATGGTACTCTTTGTGGACGCAGTTCAGTTTGTTCTATTCCCTGTTTTTCTTCCCACCAATGATTGGACTTTACGCGGCGTACCTTTGGCGTCTGGAACACTTCAACCATAACTGGAACACGCTGATGACCATGCCGGTTCCTGAGATTGATATTTGTCTGAGCAAGCTGTTTGTTCTTTGTAAGGTTGCAGTGATTACCCAGATCTGGATGATGATCTTATTCTTTCTCTGCGGAAAATATATTGGTTTACCGGGTGGTATTCCGATTGATATGATCTTCTGGAGTTTGCGTGGAACACTTGCGGCATTTGCCATCGGTTCGTGCCAGTTGTTTTTATCTATGGTGATACGCAGCTTTGCCATTCCAATCGGAATCGCATTAGGCGGCGGTATTGTCGGAATGCTGCTGACTGCGATGAATAGTTCCTATGGATTTTTCTGGCCGTATGCATTGATGTTTATGGGAATGAATGCAAATAAAAGCGCAAATGTATTGTCCGGTACGATGGCTGCATATTTAATCAGTAATGTATTCTTTTTCGTTCTGTTTTTGGGCATTGTTCTGTTCATTTTGAAAAAGAAAGATTGCAAATGAAAGACGATATTGACTTTTGGATATGTTAAAATATATACAGGTTCTCTTTTCAGGTTGTGCATTTTATCAAATAGAATTATACTGTGAATAATGAAAGTTAAACAGATTTGAAGTTGCGAGGGAGGTTCTTTATGCTCAAAAAAGTAAATAACTTCATGAATATTTTGATGGGATGTTCTATAGGTGTTTTTATTGGAAGTGCTATTTTCAAATATTTGGACTACAAAAAATATCCAGATTTATATGTTGTACAATCAGCACCATGGTATCTAAGCATTCAGATTAACGGAATTGCATTGATTTGTGCCTTAATTATTTGTGTAGTAATAAAAGTAATTATCAAGAAAAAGCAGAAGTAACAATTACAGCTTGAGGAGGAATATTCTATGAAAAAAATGGTAAGCATTTTGGTTGTCGTGATGATAATAGCTTCACTTGTAGGGTGTTCACAAAAAGTAGCAGACCCAATCGTTCTACCCGATGAAAGTAGCATACAATCAGTTGACGTATCGGTTGATGATGAATTAGTTAATTTTACAGATATCGAGTGGATTAAGCAATGTATGTCAGATATTGTAAATGCACAAGCAACAACTAAAGAATCTGTAAACGATATGCCACAAGTTGATGACTATATTAAAATTGATATAAATACAAATAATGCAGTAAGCACTTTGTTTGTGTATGAGAAAAATGACAAGTATTATATAGAGCAAGCATATCAAGGTATTTATGAGACAGATTCATCATTTTACGAGATGTTGAAAGAAGCGAAATAAATCAGAAGTTGATAAGGGGTAGTAAAATGGAGAATAAAAACAAAGATAAGGATTGGAAAACTCTCACATTAGAAGATATAGTTTGTAAATGGTATTCTGGAGCTGCCATAGGTGCAGGAATTGGAAATTTGTGTGGCAATACTCTTGTGGGGATTGTTGTTGGCTCAGCGGTTGGTTTCGCATTTCATAGGTTCATTGATTCTAAAAATGGAAAAAAGTAGAATTGATGCTGACGACAACTTCCAGTTGAACAAAATCGCTGCGCGATGGCCTGTCAAGGCTGTGGCGCAGTTTTTACATTTCTACAAAATAAAAGAAGTGGCAACCAAGTCCTAAAAGTAGTATTGTTAAATCACCACAAAAT
>JAQUUC010000028.1 GCA_028694105.1 Hespellia sp. | reverse complement strand
TACTATCTGTCTGCCTGTGAATTATCAAGGGCAAGATAAATGCTACGCACCCTTGACAATCCCCATTCAGAAAGATAATGCGTAATCAAGCAGAATTAAGCTGTTGTGCCAGTCACAGACTGCATTTCCCATGATTGGCGGTGAACGGGAAACACCTTTCAAAAGCAGATACCTCCTGTAGCTATTTTTTTAAGCTGCGTCTTTTCTTATAAATTGCTGCGATAAGACCAGCACCAGAAAGACCAAGCATTGTAAGAAGTGCTGCAAGTGGCGTATTGTCACCTGTCTTTGGAGCGTTACTGGTTTTTGTTGGCGTATCTGGTGATTCTGGCGAAGTTGGTTTCTCTGGTGTAGGTGTCGTTGGCTTTTCTTTGACTGTCACAGTCTGACCTTTATCAGAAATATCCTTATGCTCCGCTACCTTGACTGGTTCATCTGGATTGATACTGTCGTATAATTCCTCAAATGTGACAAGGTCTTTTCCTGCCAGTTCGCTTGCGTCAAAGGTAAATTCAATCTTTACCTCCATTTTGGTATCCTCTGCGGTAAAGGTTAGGTCATTTTCTACTCGCTTTCCATTTACCAGAAGTTCTGCATTTTCTGACTTTACCATTTCCCAGCCTTTGAGCTGATATTTTGTTCCTTTATCTAACCCGTCCAAAGTGACCGTATCAACAATCGTCACCTTACTTCCAGCTACGATTGATTTATCACCAGTGGCTTTGTCTGTAGCAGTGGTGTGGATTGTGACTTCTTTTTCGTATTCATCGGTCAATGTACCTAAATGAATGACCGTTTTATTTTTTGACACTATCACATCAAATGCTGGAATTAGTTTGTAATTTTTATTGGAAGTACAGCGTAATTCTTCGATTTCGTAGGTATCGTAAAGTAATGCACCCTTACTGTCGTCTGGTTCTGCTGTACCGAACCAGATTCCATCATCACTGGTTTTGCCAGCATTGGTATTTTGTTTGTGAGAGTTCCAATCAGCAGCAGTAGAAAACTGTCCGTTCTTATCCGTCACCACAATATAACTTTCACCCGTTGTCTTGCTTGTGATTTTAAATGGAACATTGGCAAGACGTTTGTGTGTGCCACTGCCAATCTTTACCCCCTCAATATCACCACGCTTAATCTGGTTATAGACAGAGTGCTGTTCGTCTGTTAAATCAACGATTTTACCGTTTTCTGTAATGGAAAATTCAATGGGTTTTGCACCGTCTGTCAAGTAACCCTCTGGTGCTTTGGATTCTTCCAGACGATATGTGCCATAGGGAAGTGTGTCTGCTTCGGTTGCAGCGATACCGTCAATTCCTGTATGAATGGTTTTTACCACTTCATTCTGGTTGTACAATTTCCCCTCCACCAAGACAGGATTTTCATTTAAGGAAGTAATCGTAAATTCCGTGTCTTTCAAAGTTGCACTTCCCTGTGATTTGGTATCTTTTGTTTCAAGGTCACGTTTTTGTATTTTCACACCACCACGGATAACCTTGTCCGATACAGAATATTGATTGCTGCCAGATAATACAGCAAGGTCGCCATCTTCGGTAATTTGTGCCATATACACACCCTTTATCTGTTCTTCGCTGCCATTTGCCTGCATATACGCACCATCAAGCAGGTAACCTGTTGGTGCTTTGGTTTCTTCCACAGTAATTGTTCCAAGCGGCAGACAATTTGTTCCGTCCTGTGAATAAAAATCATTCCCAGATACCTTATAGCTGTCAGCCAGCTTTGTGACATAATGGATACTCCCATCACTGCCTTTTTCTGCTACCGTTTTTGTTGTCCATGTGCGTGTTACTTCGGCTGGGAGATTTTCTTTACTGTAGAATCCATCATAATAGTTCCAAGTAAACTCCGCACCCTCTAGTGAAGCACTACCTTGTGAGACTGCGTTTCCAGTTTCCAAGTCGATTTTAAACAGGTCTATCAAGGTTGTTGTGACCTTTGGGGTGTCGCTGACTTTCAATGTGGCAGTTTCCCCAGCCTTTACTTCAAGAGGATAAACCTTTGTGTCCAGCTTGAATCCTGCTGGTGCTTTCGTTTCCTTGATGTAGACTGTGCCAGCTTTTACTTCGACAGTATCGGTGTTCCCGTCACTATCAGTCGTAAGGGTGGCAACAGCATTGGAGCAGCCTTTATCAGAATAGACACCATAGGTCGCACCAGTGATGGAATAACAGTCATTGTCATTGGTAACCGTGGGATTGGACGACATTTTCTGTAAGTTTGCATTTCCTACAGCAAGTTTCGCCCAGAATTGCCCTAAGTCCTGTCCATTTCCTGTGTAGATATAACCGCCACATTCATAGCGTCCTTTATTGGCTTTGACAAATTCCTTAGCACCAGAGAAAACTTCTTCCTGTGTACCTTGAGAAATCTCATCATAAGAAGCTCTGACGTTATCACAGCTCCAACCCAGATGAACGCTCAATCGTTGCCATACAATACACTGTTCTAATAGGTAGACCTGTTTGTGGTTCAGTCCATTGTGGCTTGCTGCATATTGCTTGACGTATTCAAGGGATAGGGCAACGTCCGCTATCTGGTCTGCACTCATGCGTGAACTTGCGTCAGAACGGGTTTTGTAGCCATTTTGAAAACTGGTGTTGATGTCAACGCAATAGGCAGTGTCGCCCTCGACTTTCATCATGCCCTCATTGAATGTAGAGCCAATCGAACCGTCATTCATTACTTTTTCAATAATACCGACACGCTCGGTTGATTCCGTCCAATACTGTGTTTCTGCTGCAAATACCTGTGTGACAGGCAATGCGGTAAAAACGGTTGCTAGGGTAAGTACACCTGTAAGCAATCGCTTCATAATGTTTTTCATAATTGTTAATTCTCCTTTCATTTTGGGTAAAAAAATAGACGCTCATTGCTGAACGCCTGTAAACACAAACCCGAAATACATTGGAGCAGATAGGTTGATTTCTTTATCTTCTATATATATTCTTTTGTGAATGTTGTACTTGTGAGATTGCAGCAGAACAGAAAGCCAGAACAACCTACGACAATCTGCTGCGCCTCTGTGCCGGTCATGCCGATGTGGCAGAGCCGCTCAAATTCCTGCGCGAACGCGAAATCGTACACTTCCAGAGATTCGGCGAGGCACTGCGCATCGTTCAGGATCATCTCGACAGCAAGAACTTCTATGCATTCAACCCTGCCTTTGACGGAAAAGGATGCTGTAAATAACGCAGTTGGGGACATAGTACCATTTCAAAAGTACTATGTCCCCACTTACATATTTCCCGTTGGAAAATACAGTTTACTTCATCAGCTTCTGCAATGTCGCACACAGTTCATCCACGACATCTTCATTTCCATTTTTGATATCCTCTACCACACAGGTCTTAATATGATTTGATAATAATTCTTTATTAAATGCATTCAGCGCCGACTGGATTGCCGATACCTGTGTTAAAATATCCACGCAGTACCTTTCATCCTCCACCATCGCCTTGATTCCGCGCACCTGACCTTCAATTCGGTTCAGGCGGTGAATCAGTTTCGTATATTCCGTATCATCGCGATGCTTTGTTTTACATTCACATGCGGTTTCTTTTGTCTCTTTTGCCATAATGCGGATACCCTCTCAAATCATCTCATTTTATTTAATTGCCACTCTGTGCGCCAAGCTTCACATCAATATCCTGTGCCTCGTATGAATTGCCATTTTGTCTCTGAACAGTAACCGTTACTGTCGTGCCCTGCTTATAATAAGAAAGCTCATTCTGCAAGGCTGTCATTCCATCGATGTCTGTTCCGTTGAGTGCTGTGATAATATCGCCCTCCATGATTCCCGCATCAGCTGCGCCGCCGCCTTTGATAACCGACGATACGTAAACACCTTCCGGCATATTGTAACGCTGCGCACTGTCACTGGTCACATCGACACCCTGAATTCCAAGATAACCCTTCTCGTTATCCGCAACCTTTGTCTTCGTCTCCTGATTCATAAGATTCGTGATAACGTCGCTGACATCACTGATTGGAATTGCATACCCCATACCTTCTACCGTTGTGTCAGAAAGCTTTGCAGAGTTGATGCCGATTACTTCGCCATTTGCATTCAGAAGTGCACCGCCGCTGTTGCCCGGATTGATTGCCGCATCGGTCTGAATAAATGCAGTGTCGCTCCCAGAACCCGTAAGTACACGGTCTGTTGCGCTGATAATGCCGGTTGTGACTGACTGACCATAACCAAGTGCATTACCGATTGCAATTGCAGGTTCTCCAACCTTCAAAGAATCTGAATCTCCAAGTGTTGCTACCGAAATGGCATCCATCGTATCATCGGAAATGCTGTCAATCGGAACTGCAATCACTGCGATATCAATCGAAGAATTCGAGCCTTTTACATTCGCTTCCACACTGTTCTCATCGATAAATGAAACCGTCAGTGTCTCACTGCCTTCAATTACATGGTTGTTCGTAACAATCAGAAGTTCCGAATCGTTCTGTCCGATAATGATACCGGAACCGGTACTCTCCACTTCCTGCTCACCACTCTGTCCAAAGAAGTTCTGAACCTGCTGTACACTCATATTCGTAATCGATACGACCGATGGCATTGCATTTGCGGCAATGTCGGCGATATCCGACGACACAGAGCTTGTTGTCTGCTTCAGCGTTGCCGTTGCAGCTGCTTTTCCGTTCGAACCGGAGGTTGATGAGCTGCCGGTCAGACCAAGCACCCTGCTTCCAATGAAGCTAAATCCCAAAAACGTACCGCTTGATACAAGACCAAATACAAGTGCCAGACAAATCACCGCCAGTATCTTTGGCATTTTCCATTTCTTCTTTACCTTTGGTTTTACATTATTCGGAGGCGTCTGATTCATCGGATCCGGATTACTGTATGTGTTCTGCTGTTCATTTGGATTGTAATAATTATATTGGTTGTCCATATCAATGGCTCCTTTCCATCTCTTGTTCTTAATTTATAACCTTATTCTACCGAACATTTGTGATGGAAATGTGTTTAAAGTATTGCAAAACGTTGAACTATTCAACTGTAACGGACTTCGCGAGATTTCTCGGCTTGTCAACATCCAGTCCCTTGGCAACCGATACATAATATCCCAGCAGCTGCAGTGGAATCACCGCAAGTGAGTTTGCAAAATGTACGTCGGTCTTCGGAATGTATACCGCAAAGTCAACACTGTCCTCTACATTATAATTGCCATAAGTCGTAAGTCCCATCAGATAAGCACCTCGGCTCTTACATTCCAGCATATTGCTGAGTGTCTTCTCGTACAGCTCTTCCTGTGTCAGGACTCCGATTACCAAAATATCATCTTCAACCAAAGAAATCGTTCCATGCTTTAACTCACCGGCAGGATAAGCTTCCGAATGAATGTAGCTGACTTCCTTGAGTTTCAGGCTTCCTTCCAGCGAGATTGCATAATCGATTCCACGTCCGATAAAAAAGACATCCCTTGCCGCAGCCTGCTTTGCCGCAAACCACTGAATCCGTTCTTTATCATCAATAATCTTCTCGATTTTCTCAGGGATTGTCAGAAGTTCCTCAACGAGCGACGCATATTTTTCTTCTGAAATGTTCTCTCGAACCTTCGCAAACTGAATCGCAATCGCATAGCTCGCAATCAGCTGTGTACTGTATGCTTTCGTCGTTGCGACGGAAATCTCAGGCCCTGCCAGCGTATAAAGCACATAGTCCGCCTCACGCGCAATGGAAGAACCAATTACATTTACAATGCCGAGGGTCTTGACCCCTGCATCCTTCGCCTCGCGAATTGCAGCTAAACTGTCTGCCGTCTCGCCTGACTGACTGATGACAACCACCAGACCATCTTTATCCAGAATCGGCTTTCTGTATCTGAATTCAGATGCCACTTCCACACGTACCGGAATACGGGCTAAGTCTTCTATTATATACTGTGCCGAGATACCGACATGGTAAGCAGACCCGCACGCAATAATATAAATCTGACTGATTTTCTGAATATCTTCCTCGGTCAGACCGACTTCTGATAAATCAATTCTTCCATTTTTAATAACTGAATTGATCGTATCCGCAACAACCTTTGGCTGTTCGTGGATTTCCTTCATCATAAAATGCTCAAATCCGGCCTTCTCTGCTGCTTCTGCATCCCATTTAATCTCAGTCAGTTCCTTCTCAATCTCATCACCGTCAAGGTTATAGAAGGTAACTCCGCCTTTTTGGAGGCGGCCGATTTCCATATTTCCGATGTAATATACGTTTCTTGTATATTTCAGAATAGCCGGAACATCGGAAGCCACAAAAGACTCCCCATTTTCGACACCGATAATCATTGGGCTGTCTTTTCTGGCAACATAGATTTCATTCGGATATTCTTTGAACATAACCTCTAATGCATAAGAACCACGAATACGAATCATCGCATGATTAATCGCATCAACAGGTGTTCCAAGATATTTCTTATAATAATAATCTACTAACTTGATCGCAACTTCTGTATCTGTCTCTGAATAGAACTGATATCCTTTACGGAGCAGCTTGTTTCTGAGCTCCTGATAATTCTCGATGATACCATTATGTACGCCGACAACATTTCCATCATCACTGTGATGTGGATGCGCATTCGTCTCCGAAGGCTCGCCATGTGTCGCCCATCTCGTATGGCCGATACCGCAGGTACCAATCATCGACTTTCCATCATCTGTCTTTTCTGCCAGAATTTTCAGACGTCCCTTTGCCTTTACGACTTTCACATCCGCCTCGCCGTTGCGAACTGCAAGTCCTGCCGAGTCATATCCTCTGTATTCAAGCTTCGACAAACCGTCCAAAAGAATCGGTGCCGCCTGTTTTTCTCCAATATATCCTACTATTCCACACATAAGATGCCTCCTCTTGTTTGCACAATTAAATTAATAATTTGTATTTTTGCAATAGAGGTATTGTAACAAATTTGTAACAAGTTGTAAATAGCGCAGCCCCTCATTTTCGAGAATATGCGCTATTTATCACACTATTTTACAAAAATTTCTCCAGTTTCTGTACAAACTCTTCCTCCACTTTAAGAATTCCTCTGGCAATATTGCGCGCCTCCCGGTCAGCATTCGCGTACTGATTCCTATACTCGCTGATTGACTTAATCCCCATATTGCAGCCATCCATCATGATTTTTCCAATCTGCCTGTTGTCATCCTCCATCATCATCTTCATCTCTGTGCTCAGCCATGAAAAAGACGAAGCCATCATTCCCGGCTCTTTGCCCTCAAGACCTGCTGCCAGTAACAGCTTTTCAGATTCCACTTCCAGCTCCTTATGTTTCTGTTTATACTCCTCCAGCAAATGCAGCATTTTTTCATCTGTTGCATATTCCGTCACCTGATGAATACTTTCCACCGCCATTTTACATCCCAAGTTGCATTCCTTCAATAATTGTACCGTATCATCATTCATCGCTCACATACTCCTGTTCTTTTTCAGATAGTATGTGCCGATTTATGTTTCTTTATGAACCGTGCGATAATATGTGGAAATATACCAAAATTACCCAGACACATGATTGCTCTTCCGCCCAAAATCCGATATACTATTCTTAACAACATTTATCATCGGAGGTTTTTATGAAACGAGCACTCAAATACTTTTTCGCTTTTACAGTTCCATGCATTCTGTTCACCTGCATATTATCCATGTCCAACATCTACCCGTTCGGAACACAATCCTTCCTCTACGATGACATGAATATCCAGTATATCGACTTCTTCCTATGGCTGCGTCACACCCTGCTCTCCGGCGAATCACTATTCTATTCCTTTCAGAAATCGCTGGGCGGCTCAATGCTCCCACTGATTTCCTATTATATTGCAAATCCACTGAATTTACTGATCGTTTTTTTCAAAGAGACGAAGGTGGATTTCTTCATTGTACTCTTAACAGCATTTAAAATCGGAATGTGCGGACTGACTATGTCCATTTATCTGTCCCATCGTTTTGAAAAGCTTCAGCACCACTGGTGCCTGCTTTTTTCGTGTGCCTACGCACTGATGTCCTACAATATCATCCAGAGCAGCAACATCATGTGGCTGGACAGTGTCGTTCTGCTGCCGCTGCTGCTGCTCGGTATCTATCAATTCCTCCACCGAGACCGGAGCCTTCTGCTCTTTCTCAGCATCGTCATTTCGATTACCCTGAACTGGTACGGTGCCTATAAAATTATTCTGTTCGCACTATGCTTTTACCTGTTTGAATGTCTCTATGCAGACAAGTTCTCTTGGCGGAAATCTTTTCATCTGGTTTTTGTATTCGCACTCGGTGTCTGCGGCAGCGCATTTTTATTCCTGCCAGCCATCATCGGCCAGATGTCCAGCAAGACTTCCTTTACTCTGGGTGTCCTAAAGCCGTCCTTTCATAATATGATTTTCCCCAAATACTTTTTATGGGGTGCCAAACCGGACACGAACACTCTCTCCTTATTCTGCGGAACCATTACGCTCATTTTCGCCATCCTGTACTTCCTTCGTGGAAATGATTCCAGAAAAGAGAAAAAAGCAGGGTTGATTTTCTTAGGGTTTATGGTTTTATGCTGTCTCTTTAATCCATTGGAATGCATCTGGAACGGCATGCAGAAATCCTATTCTGATTACTGTCGTCTTGCATTTCTCCCAATATTTCTGCTCATCTTCTTCGCAGCAGCCTATTGTCTGGAAAAACAGACTACTTTTCACAAATGCCTTTATCCACTCTGTCTTATCCTTTTATCCGGCGAATTATGCATCAATGGCGCACTGAGTTTCCAGGGCATTTACCAGACCAGCCATACCGACTTTGCCTCCTATGTAAAAGGTCAGAATCAGGCGATTGCAAATTTAAAAAAATACGACAGTTCCTGGTACCGGACCGAACAGACACTGACCCGTGAACGACACACAGACCACACCAGCTCCTTCCTTTCTGAATCTATGGCAACCAAAAACTTTATGGGACTTGCACATTACAGCTCCAGCTTTGATGACTGCACACTGACCCTGCTGAATCACCTTGGTTACACCAAGACGGAGGAGATCCTGAACTATTCCCAGCCACTGCTTGCCTCCGACTCTTTACTGGGGCTTAAGTATATTCTCTCCGACACGGAGGTCATCGGTACAAAACTTGTAACCGGTTTATCTGCTAAGAATGGTAAAAATACTTACTGCAACCAAAACGCACTGCCGCTCGGATATGCCGTTAGTACCTCTGCCACAGATAAAATCACGGCTGATAATGTATTTGAATATCAGAATGCCTTATTCTCGAATTTTCTCGGGCACAAAGTTACATTGTATACCAAAGCTGCCTATGAACAGACTGAGACCACAGACGGTATCAGTTATACGATCTCGCCAGCCGTCTCGCAAAACGGCCAGCCATTATATGGCTGCCTAGAAAATGAGAAAGATTCCGACATCTTTCACCGGATGAATGTCACGGTAAACGGAACCTATGTCACGCACTACTTTGACCGGTTCAGTCCAAGCGCCTTTTTCATTGGAAATGCTTCGCAGGATTCCGTAAACGTAAGCCTCAGTGGCACTCGCAATTCTTTACCGATTACCAATGCCGCATTTTATACTTTGGATCAATCCGTTCTGAATGAGTGCCTCCGGGAGTTAAAAAAAGAAACCCTCACCCTGAATACATTTACCAACACTCACGTTTCCGGTGAGATTGTAGTAGATCAGGACAAGGATTTGCTATTGACCATACCGAATTCCTCCGGCTGGACGGTTACTGTGAATAATAAAACGATAACACCGGAGACAACTGCTGACTGTCTCATGACTCTCCCGGTAGAAAAAGGGAGTAATCAGATAGAAATGACCTTCCAAACACCGGGACTAAAAGCCGGCATACTTGTAAGCGTTATCTCTTTCGCAGTTTATCTAGTACTGTGGCTGCTTCGTATTCGCTTTTGCGGGACGAAGACAGATGAAATTCAATAAAACTATGCTGTACATTTTCTTCTGATATCTCACTTTCAAGGACAGAACCCGGATGGAACAATATCTCTAGGTCCTGTTCCTTTTTATCTGCCGATGCTGCCATGTCCAGATACAATTGTTCCACACAGGCTGCATTCATATTTCCACTCAGCATCAGTCCGAACAGATAAGAATACGGTATGTTTCTCTTCTTCAACTGCTTCTCCATCGGAAATGCCAGTGCCCACAGAAGGACATTCTTAATCAGATTCACAACCGAGTACTCCCGGTAAAGCTCGCTGTGTTTCAAAAACGGAACCAGCGGCTCTTTTGCAAGGCGTACAAAGGTGACATCCTCACCCATTCTGTCTATTGCAAGAAGAAGCGCATCCCGCACCACCGGTATCATGTGCGTGTGCTGATGGCTGTCAATACGAAGCTGGTACTCCCCCTGCATCGCCGTCTGAATCTTTCGAATCTGACTCTCTATCTCACACGCAAGCTGAAGCGTCAGTGCCCTCCTTCTGTCCGGCTTAAAGCTGTCAAAGAACAGGCTGAACCATGTCACCTTAAAAAATCCGTTCTCATCCACAAGTAATGGAACATCCTCCAATGCTGCACAGGACTTTCCTTCCATGAAATTCAAATGAACCGATGCAGGCACTTTCATCAGATCCGCATCACGAAGAAGTTCCATTGTCTCCTCAAAACATTTCATATTCGGAATAATACTGATACTGTCCAGTACATCTTCCTTTAGCAGGGCAATGATGTCTTTCGAAGCGTGTGCGGACACGGCAAAGTCATCTGCATGTAACTCTATTTTACTCATCTTTTATATCTCCATTTTTCACTCAATCACACCGTCAATAATGTACTGCGGTCTTGCCTTTAACTCATCATAAATCTTTGCAATATAAATTCCTATAATTCCAAGTGCCGACATAATTCCACCCGTTGCAAGCCACATCAGAATCACCAGAGACGGATAACCGTCAATGGCATGTCCGCGAAAAAACGAGATGACCGCATCAATTCCCATTCCGGCTCCGACAACAAGAAGTACTGCTCCGATAACATTAATCAGATACAATGGCCAAAAAGTAAACGATACTACATTACTCAGCGCATATTTAATAAGTGAGAAGTAAGACCACTTTGACGAGCCTGCAATTCTTTCCTGCGTCTCATACTCTACTATGGTCGATCGAAAACCAACCCAGAAGGAAAGTGCACGGAAAAATGTATTTCGTTCCTTTAACGCACAGAGAATGTCAATGACCTTCCTGTCCAGTAATTTAAAGTCCGAACTGTTCGACATATCCATTCCCATACATTTATTCATCAGTGAATAGAACATTTTCGCAAATAATTTGTGTGCCACCGACTCTTTTCCCCGGTCGATTTTCGTTCCCTCCACGACTTCATATCCCTGCCGCCACAGCTCTACCATCTTTGGTATCACCGCCGGCGGATGCTGCAGATCCGCATCCATTACGATGCAGCAGTCTCCGGTTGCCTTATGCAGCCCTGCAAACATCGCGGCTTCTTTCCCAAAATTCCTTGAAAATGAATACGCCTTCAGACCGCACCCATTCTGATGCATCCGCTCCAGAATCTCAAAGGTATCGTCTTTGGAACCATCATTTACAAAGATAAGTTCAAACTCCATGTCTTCTATGGTCTGTTCCACCTTTGTCAGTTCTTCGTAAAACACTTCCACCGTATCCGATTCGTTATAGCACGGTACGATAATTGATAATTTTTGCATATATTTTCTCCCCAGTTTTCTATTACTATCCTTTTAAGTATACATATTGCTCATTATTTTGCAAGTAACAAAGACATAATTTTCAATGCTCACCATTTTTAGACCGTTTCAGTCTACTCTGCAACATTTCGTTGCATCTTATTTATACTGATAAAAAATAGAACAAGAGGTGACACAAATGAAAAAATATCAGAATATCCGCAACCTTCGTGAAGATAAAGACTTAACACAGGCATATATGGCAGAACGGCTCTGTATCACTCAACGCACATATTCGAGATATGAAAATGGAGATCATTACATTCCAACAGAAATTCTCATTGAACTTGCAGATTTCCACTCTGTCAGTGTCGATTATCTGCTGGGCCTTACTGCGCAAAAAACACCCTATCCACCGAAGAAAAAGTAACTGCTGAATACCCTGCAATCGCTTTTCACGCTTCTTCCTCCATACAATACCTTACCACTCGGCACACTGCAATCACCGCGACAGCAAATATTACTCCTGCAATTCCGGCTTTCATATTAAGTAATGTCTCCGCATGATCAAAGTGCCTTCCACTAATAAACTGCTTATGCCATTCATCAAAATAACCACATCCAACCGTCAGACACACCGCAAAAAAAAGATACCCCGCCCGCAGAATCCCCTTTGCCTTCGGAAATGTAACCGCTGATATCCAAGTCGTTATGCTCCCAAGCAATGAGAACAAAAACAAATGTGCAGATTTTCGCAGTATCATATGAAAATCTGCAATCTGAGCGTCCGATGGGTTCTCATATACAATTACAGATAATTTTTTCGCCCAGAGCATTCCGGTTGCAGCTGTCTGCTCTCCATTCTGTGTGGAAAAATAATATATTATTCCCAGCCATATTACCAATCCTCCCCACAGAATAGCTGTCATAACTCTTCTTTTTCGCAAATCCAAGCCCCTCATCTTTCATTTATAATAATAAAAACCTCTCTTTTGGCATACTATATACTATAACATGTCCGAAGGAGGTTTTCACTTTGATTTTGATTTTTGTATTATATTGCATCATAAAATGCACAACCGAATATGATCAGCAGATAAACGATATCGAACAGGAGCGGGCGATTAAAAAGCTGGTCCATACCGGCTGATTTTTTACTTCTTCAGATTACTGTTCCTCCCTTTGAAGTTCCTAGTCTCTTATAAACATCTCTATTCCACTACATTTGCCGTCACTGTCCAACTCCTGGCAGTACCATCCCATGCAACCACATTATAAATCAGCGGATATTGTCCAACAACATTCAAATCCACCTGTGATGCATCGCAAGTCACTTCCATGATATTTTCATTCCACGTGATTCCATCCATAAAATTCACATCCGCAGAACCAACTGTGTAAGTCTTATCGCTAACCCCCTGCGTGCTCCACCAGACATTGTCGATGACACTTACGACGAATTCCTGTTCCGTAACATTTCCTTCTGTATCTGTCACAATCACGGCATTCGTATATTGTCCAACTGCGTCATACATCCCGGATGCCGGTGTTACAATACCATCTTCACCCAGTACACCTTCACCGGTTTCATATTCTCTGAATGAAATGCTTTGAATTTCTGAATCATCTGTCATCTCTGTAATTACCAATTCGGATGTAAATGTTTCGCCTGCCATTACCTGAATCGACTCATTCACCCTCACCTGTGGTCCGGCCGTATCCTCTTCCGCAACCACCACTGGCTTTTGAACTTCTTCACTCTTTTGATTTTGCTTTTGCACAAGCAGTACTGCCGCTATGATTTCAATAATCGCTACGATTGCCAACACTGCTGCCGCTATAATTAATTTCTGTTTTTGCTTACTCAAGCTCTCATCTAGGTTTTTGTTTTCAAAAGTAACTTCCTCATGGGTCTCTTTGACTGGACTCTGTATATTTTCTAATTTAATATGTTCATCAGGTCTATGCTGCGCATCAAACTCCTTGAATGCTTCGATTGCCTCATCAAACCCCCAATTGTTCTCATCCCTATTTCTTTCTGTTTCTTTTCTGTTCGCCACATAGTCATCTTCAAAAGCCGGTGTATATGATTCTTCCTCTTTATTCGGCATATATTGTTCTCCATTCAATTCCGCATATTTTTCCATCATATAGTCAACAATCTTTTCTGCTGCATGATCCTCATATTGCCAGGCTTCAGCCCGGACCTCCTGCCTGCCTTTCTGATAAGACTCATTCGTAACCAAATCAGCGATGATACTCTTTAAATCTGGAAACTCTTCTTCTTTCAATTGTTTGCCAAGCTTATCGAGCACCGTAAATCTCCATCGCTTTTCATCCAGCCATGCTGCATCATAAATAGATGCATCGAAATGTGTGTCCGCATAAAGTACCGGTTTATCCAGTACAAATGCATAATCGAAAATGATGCCTGAAAAATCAGTGATTAGAATATCCGAATCATACATCGCCCGGAAGTTATCATTATCAAAGTTCCACTTCACTCTGTCATTCTCTTTATACTTTTCCTGAAGTGATTCCAAAATATCTTTCTCAGCCGTAACAGACTGAGGATGTGGTCGCACAACAATCTGATATCCTGTATCCAAAAGTGCATCGATAATCTTTTCGCCAAAAACACTGAGAATAGCACTTGGTCCCCACGATGGAGCCAAAAGCACTGTGAAATCATCCTTTTTTGATGAGGTCTTATATGTCAGAGCTTTCTTTTTCAGTTCATCCATGTATGTAATACCAACAACACTGAGCTCTTTTTCTTTCAATCCACGCATCTCTTCTATGGTTCGTATATATCTTTCCTGAAACGTTCCTGACATTAATACCGCATCATAAAAGTCAAGGCCAAACATACGATATCCAAGGCCCTCGTCAATACTATGAAACGTATGTGCATACCAGTCAATATTCTTTGATCTTTTCCACTGGTATACATCTAAACCAGGTGTTGTTGACAGACATACAGAAGCACTCATTAAATTAAGTTTTGCAAATGCTTTATTCCCTTCTCCCAGAAATTCACAGTCTACATATTTATAGTCTTCTTTTAGTGCCGCATCGTCTTCTGACGCCGTACAGAACTTCACTCTTTGTTGTCTTTTTTCAAACTCGTCACAAATAGGTTTAAAGACATTCCAATATCTTTTGCTATCGCTAAAAATCAGATATGGAACTTTTTCATTGCTGACATCACTTACCTTTCCTCCGGCAAACAAGAATTTCAGTTTTATGAATGCTTTCTTTGCCAGAAAAAAGACACTTCCAATAATCCCTATCAGGATAGAAAACAACATGCTTCCAGTTCCTGGATCTATATATAATAATAACATCGTTTTTCCACCCTTCTTAGTATCCTTCACCCACGAACGAATAATCCTGTCCCAGATTCGTCCAATTGTTCAAATCAAAAATATTATTATGAACTGAGAACCACGGCGAATCACTCGTATCAAATACATTTCCATTGTTTGTAGTAGTTGAATACTTTTCTGAAAATGTAATAATCTGATCATGAGCCGTTTTCTCTGCACTGTTGATCGCATTTCCAGTAAACGGATTAACCGGATCCTCGATCACATCATTGCATACTAAAGTTGGCACATCCGCCTGTGTCATGAATGTCTCGTTCGTTAACAACTCTCCCTCTGTGTTAAAATCTTTCATCATCAAAAGAGGATTCACCCATTGAATATCATATCCATCTATACTCTCATTTTCAAACTGACCCAAGTTACGTCCATGATCTGAAACAAAAATGATTTTCGTATTATCATACACACCTTCTTCTTTGAGGTATTCAATCCACTCTGCAAGTTTCAACATCGCCAGCATATTCGTATCATAATGGTTCTGCTGATCTTCTGTATCCATCCTCATGACTTTTCCGTCCACAACTTGTGGTTCTTCGCTCCCTGTATACTGCATACTTCCAGTTATTGAATAGTCCGGTGCTTCCAACGGAACCGGCTCATGCGTCACAGAATTTCTCATAAGCAAGAACTGATTGTCTCCATCCTCCATGACACCTGTTACCTTTGTCAGGTTTCCTAGTACAGCATAGGATTCCAGGAAAGTTTCTGGAATTGTATCTGCTTTTTTGCTCGTTAATACATCCTCTTTTGAATCATCATCTGTAGCTGTAGATTCTGAGCCAGCACTATTAGAAGTAGCAAGATAATTTCCGTCGTCGTATACCCCCGGCTGTATAAATAAAGGAACACTTTTATACACACTATAGAAAAAGAAATTACGTTTCAAAGTATCCGGTCTCACAGTAGATACTTGTTCGTCATCTTCCGAAAGCAGATCCATGTATTTGCCTGTTTCCGCGTGCAATGCTGTCACATTTTCATAATCATCGTAGATAGATAAATCCGAATACCATTCGTAATTTGCATATGGAGGATCAACCACCGTCGTATCATAACCATTCTCAGACATCAATGAAGGCATTACCAACAGCGCTTCGTTCTGCTTGTCCTTTAAGCTTTCCTGATCTCTCGCATTCATTTCCACTGGTGTATATTCATATCCACCATATAAGCTTGGTGTTCCGAAATTTGTAAATGCTCCAAAAGAAACTGTGTTTGGAAAATAGGTGAATCCAGAAAATACCTCTTTTAATTCCGGTTTTTCCTCCATGATATACGGGATATATTCTCCGATTGCACGATCCAGCATAATTACAACAACATTTTGACCTGTTTTGCTTAACTTTATGAATTGTGTCTCCTTTTCCTTCGCGACTTCTTTTTCATAAGCAGCTTTCACTGAAACCAAAGACTGATTCACATCCACAATTCCAACAATCGAAAGTACGACTCCTCCCACAATCACAATACCTAATACATATTTCACCACATATTTTTTGTATCTGAATAATAACCAGATTGCAAAAACCAAAATGATATTCACCATGATATTTAATGCGATTTCAGGTGCACCATAGGAAGGATCCGAGCCAAACTGCAATTCTGATGAAAGCGTCCCGAAGTTACGTCCAAAGAACATATAGTTCACTAGAAAGCAAGAAGAAATTGCACATAATGCATATCCCCATCTGGCTTTCGTTGTCTCACTTCCCATATAGAAGAATATAAATCCCCACACCAAAAAGATGCCTGCACTGAGAGCTGCAGCATCTACAACGTACTGCAGTGGACTTACATACGCCTGCATATTAACGAATTCTACCGGTGATGCACTGATAACAGAAAGAGGAATCATGAATCCCCAGAGCAATACACACACCAGTGCTGATAAAATGTAGATAGGACGATCCGATGCTTTCTTCTCTGATTTTACATTTCCACCGATTCTCATCAGGGCAACGAATTTTTCTGTAGGTATTTTTTCTTTGAAAAATGCACCAATTTTTCCAGATAAGTGATAAGATTTTGGCATCGCCTTCATAATGATGTTCTTGATAAGTGAAAATGCATTATTTAACGTCCAATAAAATACAAGTCCCGCTGGACGATCATATAAAAATACCAAAAATACAAGCCCAAGCAAAAAGACTTGTGCTTTCTCTTTAAACACTGCTTCTTTGGTATAAATCACGCCCGAAATCCAGTTGATCAAGGTCATAAGAATCGGAAGAACATTGATTCCGATACTTCCAATCTGAATCAGCTGATCTGGCTTGGATAAGTCCTGAAGGATGCCAAAAGAAGCCCCCTGCAGTATCGACAAGTTCGACAGATAGCTATATGCCGCAATGAAAAACGGAATCTGTAAAAACAGTGACATCGAACCTTTCACCGCTGAAAGTGGCTGATAGTTCTGTTCTTTATAATACGCATTGAGCATCATGAATCGTTCATCTCCCTTGAACGATTTCTTAATATGTTTAATCCAATGCGACATCTTCTTTTGTTTTGCCCGCTCTTCTTCCTGTATCTTATCTGACTTTTTATACATCGGAAGAATCAATATATTTACAACCAGACTCACTGCAATAATTGCAAATCCAGCATTTCCAACCAAACGATACATAAGTAAAAAGACAATTTCAAGCAGTGTCTTGATTGGTGCAATAAAAATCAAATACAAAATGTTTATCATCCGTATCTCTCTCCTAAAATCCTACATCAATTTCAAATAATTCATGAAGGTTTCTTTATTTTCTTTCGCAGTTGTTGTCGGTCTTCCAAGATCATCACGTGCACCAATGGAACACTTTACTTCGATCATACTTAATCCATCCACGTTTTTTGCCGTCTCAAGCGCATTGTCCAATGCATCAAAGCTGTCGACTGAGACTGCATTTGGATATCCACATGCTCTGGCAACTCCGACAATATCTATGTTGCCTGCAACCGTCGGCATTCCACCAACCGTTTCATGCGCGCCGTTATTAATCACAACATGAATCACATTTTTCGGCTTATTAGCACCCATAACTGCCATCGCGCCCATATGCATGAGTACTGCTCCATCGCCATCAATACACCATACTTTTGTATTCGGTTGTTTGATAGCAATTCCTAATGCGATGGAAGATGAATGCCCCATCGAACCTACCGTCAGAAAATCATATTTGTGACTCTGCCTATTTGTCTCTCTAAGCTCAAACAATTCGCGACTTGCTTTTCCTGTTGTAGAAATAATCGGATCTTCTCCGGAGACTTGCACAATATGCGAAATAATTTCCTCTCGAACCATCTGATTGTCATTTTTATATTCTACCGTTTCATCATATGTAATCGCACCTTTGCGAATTACGAAGGCAACATTCTTTCCTTGTTCCAGTTCAGTTCGGAAATTCTTCATGGCATCTATCAGTTCCGCCTCTGTTGTTTCTTTTCCAATAGCAAATGATTTGATGTCCATATCATCCAGTAGTTTAATGGTCACTTTACCCTGATAGATGTGTTGTGGTTCATCATGTAAGCCCGGCTCTCCACGCCATCCCACAACGAAAATCATGGGAATCGCATATACCTCGTCATTTAAGAGTGAAGCAACCGGATTGACAATGTTACCCTCTCCACTATTTTGCATATACACGACAGGTGTTTTCCCTGTAGCCAGATGATATCCGGCTGCCAGTGCTGTAGCATTTCCTTCATTGGCTGCAATGACGTGATGCTTTTGATCAATCCCATATGTGTTCATTAAATAATTACAAAGTGCTTTCAATTGCGAATCAGGCACACCGGTATAAAAATCTGCGCCAATAATTTCCACTAATTTTTCTACTTTCAATAGTTATTCTCCTTCTTTTCTTAAAATCTCATGATACAATGCATCAATTGTATTCTCATCCAGCAAAATCGGCATATTCTTTAAACGTAAAGGATTAACTGACTTTTTCAGAACAAGATACTCAGCATCTGATGCATGTGGAACGCTCAGATCCAGTCTTTTCAACAACTCATCGAATGTGTCTGCCGCTTCTAATGCATTTTCACATCCAAAGGCCGTTGCAATATTGGATAAAATTCGCTTCAGGTATTCTTCTCCTCTTGGATCTGTACACGCCGCTGTATGACTAATCATATATCGCCATATTTTTGAAACACAGAGCGCAGCCGCATGTCCGTGAGCAAGGCCATACAGACTCGTCAATTTGTAACACATCGCATGTCCGGCAGTCGTCTGCGAGATATTGATTGCCTGACCTGCAATATTAGATGCTTCTAGCATTTCCGCATTACCAGTATCTTCATTTGCCATATAGGAATCCATATTGTCTACAATCTTACGAATTGCACCTGCGGCGTATTCTCTGCTCTGTTCTGTCGAATTCACAGACCAGAAGGATTCAATTGCATGGCAAAATGCATCTAACATCGTTGCTTTCCTTTGATAATCAGAAAGCGATGTGAGTGTACTCGAATCAAACACTACCATAGACGGAATGCAGCTGTAATCCATAACTGACTGCTTTTCCCCCTCATAATAGATGACTGCAAAGCGAGTTGCCTCACTCCCTGTTCCCGCCGTTGTAGGCACTGCATACAGCTTCACATCATTGGGCACAATCTCTTCTTGCAGATAATTGACATTCACTGGCATCTTACAAAACAGTTTAATGCATTTCGCAACATCCATTGCACTGCCACCGCCAATCGCTAATATGGCCTCACATTCACTTTCGTGAAACACACTTACGCCCTTTACAACAGACTCATATCTTGGATTCGGTTCAAATTCGGTAAATCTTATAAATTCTATTCCCAGTTTTGATTCTATTCTTTTTATATGCTCTCCGATTTGAAGCTTTTTTATCGAATTTCCACATACCAATAAGATTTTTTTATGATTTGCTGATGCAAAGAATTCTTCTAAAGCGGTGTAATCATTCTCTTTTATAACTATTTGCTGCACATCCATGACACCTCTCCTTAGATATCTTCCGGAATCAAATTGATAATTTCTTTAAATGGCATACAGATGTCATCACATTCTTTTGCGCGATGATTTTCCAGAATCATTCTTGCAGCATTCTGCATCGCCGGGAATCCGGTCCTCGTCAGTTGATTCGCATATATAATAATATTGACTCCCCGTTGTTTAAATTCTTCTTCTGTCACCATATTAAAAGAAGTCGGAACAACAACGATTGGTGTTATCGCATCTTTTGCGCGGAACTTCTCCACAAATTCAAATATTTCTGCCGGGTCTTTTCTTCGGCTGTGAATCATGACGGCATCCGCTCCTGCTCCAACAAAGGCAAAGGCTCTTTCCAGCGCATCTTCCATGCCCTTTTCTAAAATCAAGCTCTCGATTCTTGCACAGATCATAAATGTTTTGGTTCTCTGTGCCTTTTTTCCAGCAGTAATCTTTGCACAAAAATCAGGAATGCCTGCCTGGGTCTGTTCCACTTCTGTCCCAAAAAGAGAATTCTTCTTAAGTCCGGTCTTATCCTCAATAATAATCATGGACACACCCATACGCTCCAGTGAGCGAACCGTATACACGAAATGCTCTGTAAGGCCACCTGTATCACCATCAAAAATAATCGGTTTCGTTGTTACTTCACATACATCATCGATTGTTCGAAATCTGGATGTCATATCGACCAATTCAATATCCGGTTTACCTTTCGCGGTAGAATCACAGAGCGAACTAATCCACATAGCATCAAACTGATGCCTGCCGCCCTCCTCTTCAACACATGTATTCTCAACAATCAAGCCTGTAAGGCCACTGTGGGTCTCCATTGCTGTAATCGTTCCCTTCATTGCAAGCACTTTCTTAAGTCTTGCACGTCTCACATCCGGTGTGGACAATTCTGCGCGTGCACGTTTGTCTAATTCTGCATATATCTCATCATTGGAACATGGGAACTCGACTAATTGTCCACCATATGCCGCCAGTAAGGTCTTCACCTCATCACGGACAGGGCTCTGAATTCCAGTCTTCCAATCATCCCCATGTACAACATACGTTGGATGAAATCTCTCGATATTGTCTTTATAACTGAGTGATTTCTGTTCTACTACTTTATATACCCCAGCGATATTTTCCAGCGTTGCTTTTCTCTCTGAATATGGCAAAAGTGGAAAACGCTTGTAACTTGCAACTGCCTCGTCAGAAAGAACGCCTACAATCAGTTTACCCAATCGCTGCGCCTTCTTGATAATTGCAATATGTCCACTATGGATAATGTCCGTCGAAAAACACATATATACCGTTCGATTCTCAACTTCATGAAGCTTCTGCGTCACAACCTGAAGATCCTCTGGGTTATCAATTTCACAACACAATTTCTCTTTCACATCCAATGGACGAATAACACATGAATCGGATATCTCATTAAACGCATTCTCTGCATAGCATTTTTTATTATCAGCTTCACAGTATGCGATAATCTGCTTTTTCCAATATGTCCAGTCTTCTTTGTTCAGCTTGTACAATGGTTGTGCTGCAACAGCTTCTTCAAAGAATTCAATTCCAACTTTTGTAATATGTCCATCCCGAATAACTGCCTTAAAATCCTTTTCCGGAAGTGACAGCGTCGATGACACAGTCATACAACTATCAGGACAAGCTAACACTTCATCACACACAGAATTTTCAAATACGAGATCTCCATGCATTAGAATGATATCATCATCCAAATATTCCTTTGCACAATAAATTGAATAGATATAATTCGTAGTCGCATAATCTGGATTATGGACAAATGTAATATGTAACGGTAAATCCAGACTTTCACAATATTTCATAAGAACAGCATCGAACAATCCCGTTGTAATAATCACTTCTTCTATACCTGCGTCAGCAACCTGCTTCAATTGACGAGATATAATCGTCTCTTGTGGTGATATCTCAGTCATACATTTGGGATGTTCTGATGTGAGTATCCCCATTCGTTTTCCCATACCTGAATTTAAAATTAGTGCTTTCATATTATTTTCCTCTTTTGCATACTTTTCTTTTCGCACATAAATAACCACATATTATTATATAGAAGGCAGAGCAAACAAGCAAGCGAATTTTATTACGAATGACATATCTGACTAGCTTCTATCAAAGATTATTCAATTATCTCATGCCTGGACTTAATCCATTGAATCCGAAAAGCAAAGATGTTACACCAAAAAAACCCTGTAGATGATTGTATACTACGTTTTTATTTTATTTCTATAGCAACTCAGCTTATTATAATAATAAAAACCTCTCTTTTGGCATACTATAACATGTCCGAAGGAGGTTTTTACTTTGATTTTGATTTTTGTATTATATTGCATCATAAAATGCACAACCGAATATGATCAGCAGATAAACGATATCGAACAGGAGCGGGCGATTAAAAAGCTGGTCCATACCGGCTGATTTTTTACTTCTCTCCATATTTCTCTTTCAGTCTGCGAAGTTCTTCTTCCATATCATGCTTTTGCTTTTCTGCTTCACACTTCTGCTTCTCCGCTTTCATCTTCTCTTCTTCCAGCTTCCGAATCACAGCATCTTTCTCTTCTTGTACCTCTTTACGGATTTCTGCTTCCCGTTCTTTGATTTTCAAATACATGAGATTGACCTCCTTATCCGCTTTTACATCCTTCACCATATCCTGAATCTTTTTCAACTGTCTATTGCTGGCATTTGAGGCCTTCGTCTCTTCGATAAAATGCAGAAGATCTTGAAGCTCCTTCGCTGGATTGCCTTCCGTCCCGCGTGTATACAAATAAATAGTCCTCGCTCCGTCTTCATAAGGCATATCCGGTTCTTCCACACATCCATTCTTAATCGTATAAACCATCCGTTTTCGGTCAAATGGATCAAATGGCGTAATGAAGATCACATACACTTGTTTTAGATATTTATAATCTTCCCCGGAACCAAACACATTCGCATCAATCTTTGCATGATAGAACCTTACACGTCTCGGCAACTCTTCTCTTTTGTATTCACCATTCTCCGGTTCAATATCATAGATAGTTCCAATCTGAGTTCCGTCCTCATGCTCTTCCACATAAACATCCAAGCGTGTTCCATGCTTTTCCGGATTACTGCCATAAAAAACTTTCTGTGCCACTATTGTAACATCATTCAAATCTTTTTCCAAAATGGTATGTAACATTTCTCTACAAAAGGACGCACCATATTTGTGGGAAGATGCTACACAGTACATCAAAAAATCGTCCAGCAAATTCAACTCTTCCAACGGTTTTTCCTTTACCAGCTTAACATTGTTTGCCATATTCAATTTTCCTCCTTTGCAGGAGCTCAGTCACTTCAATGAACTCCTGCTTCTTTCGTTTTCTTTTTGGTGTTTTCGCATAGAGTTTATGAAATGATTTTTTAGATGGCGATGTGCCTAGATATGTATTTCACGATATATGCTAATTCCATTGTAGCAAATCTCATTGAATTTGCAAGAAAAAATTTCACAAAATTTTCGTCAGTCGATAAGTTTTTAATATTATGGACTACTAAGTCTGCATTTCCTTAATTAGTTCTTCAATTAACTCCGGTTCTTCCTCCAACATGTCAGCAATTTCAGAAGTACTATATCCCTTTGCCAATTTCTTTTTGATTAGCTCTTTCAACTTGTCTCTCTGTCCAATCTCTTTTCCGATTTCCTGATTTTCCTGATCTCTCATTAGCAGTGTCATAAACTCATCCCTCCACTTCTCATGTTTTCTTGCGTCTATAACCGCATGGTCTAGTTCCGCCGTGAATTCATTCCTTGTTCTCTTATCCACTAGATAATCCAAGAAATCTTTCATGTCCCGGCTCACATCATTCGCGCCTCCACCTGCGCACAGGAAAATGCGTACCGTTCCATCATCTAATATCATTTCTGGATTCTCCTTGCATACAGGATAAAATGTGTACTTGTGCAATCCCATCCCAAAGTAATCAAAGGTGCAAATAAAAATAATGTAACTTTTCTTCAGTTCTTCGTATTTGGCTCCCCGTTCAATCAGATTCAGATCTATCATCCCCTGATAATAACGAGACCTTTTTGGAAGGTTTCGACTGCTGGTGGTCTGCATCTCCACGTCATATACTGCATTATTTTCATCCTCGACATAGATGTCCAGACGAATGCCTTTCCCATCTGAGGTAATCTCAATCGCCTTCTGTTTCTCTGGATATCTGAGCACTTCAATTTTCTTTCCGATAATCAGTTCCAGAAGCTCCTTGCAAAGAGCTTCATTGTTCTGCAGAATCTTGCAAAACATAAAATCATCTGTAAAATCCAGATCCTCGTACTTTTTTCTTTCTGTCATATTGTTCTCCTTTCAGATGGCAGGAAAACAATAACCTTGACAGAATCATCAGGCTTCTATTCTCTCCCTGCATATTTAATTGTAATAAGCAAGGAATTCATGCGGATGTCCGCCAGATGCTGCTGATGCAGCAAAGAAATGTATCTTAGAAAATAGAAGTCATTGCTTTTGTTCTTTTATAATATCATATTGGTAATCGAATGTGCAAGTGCAAAACCATTTCGGGTCATTCTTTTCTTCATTGACGCATGAAGAAAGGAAGAAATTAGACGCGCTGCGTTTTCACTTTTACAGCATCTTCCAAATCGTGTCCACATTTGCCGACGGATTTTCTTTCACAAACTTACAAATTTTCTCCACAAAATCGATGGGTTCATCCAAAAGTTCACCCATTGTATCCACATCAAGGTTCTTATCTATCATCTTTTTCATTACCTTAATCTTTTCATGGGTTTCACCCTCTTGTCGGCCCTCTTCTTTCACCTGCTTCATATGTAGTTCTTCATCATATTCAAATATACTCACTCTCTTTGCCTCCCATCGGTTATTTCTCAGAAATTCCGTCAGTACGTCATCCTCACTGCTTCTTATGGGGAGCAAGTAAAATGACCCGGAAATGAATCCGCTTCTTGCTATTACAATTTTCTGCCACTCTGTAATTTAGCAACTACATCTTCTGGCACTTGAATTATGCCAAATTGCCAGAGGATACTATATGTGTAACTGATTCCTCTGACATCTGCAATTTGCTTTGGTTTTGAAAATACCATTTCCTGTCGTTCCTGCGCTGCCCTAAAAGCATACAGCACACTGCTCCATGCTAATGATTTACTATGTTCCGTCCGACTGATAAATAATTCCTTTGTATACATTCCATTCTTCCCGATCTTCAACTGATAAGAAAACGGGAGTCCTGAGATCGTATAAAATGGATATTCCTGAAATGCAATGATACACTCCCAGAGATTCTTTTCTGTACAATTGGTTTTCAACTGCTCCACGGCAGCCTTCTGTTTCTTAGACTTCTGCAACACTTATTATCACATCACTCATACAACTCGCACTCCCAGACATCTACACCGCTGTCACCAAAGATTCCTCTCAACCGATGGCTCAGCTGCTCTCTCGTCACGCCCTTCTTCATAATCACCTGAAGGAATCCGCCACCGCCGGCACCGGAAATAAACTTACCGTCAATCAAATCCTCACACGCAACGAATATCTGGTCAATACAAGTATTCGTAGATCCCCCATCTAACTGCACAGACAATTCCCAATGCTCATTCAAAAGCTTCGCAAATTCATCCACATTGCCTTCCTCTAACTCAAACTTCATCAGTGCAGCCATACGCTTCATTTTAGCCAAAGCCTCCACAGACTCCTTCCGGCCACTGATATATCCACCGACAACATCGCGAAGCAGATTTCTTGCAAGACGTCTCTGCCCCGTATAAATCAGCGCAAACCGCTCCTGCAGTTTCTTCATCGTTTCATCTGCAAGCACCACGTTCTGTACCTTAATATCCTGATTAATTCCGGGTTTCGTCGTGATATATTTAATTCCCGGTGTAATGCCGCCAACCTGATCCTGCCAGCCTCCGCCGGTACTCATAATCTGTTCCATACACAAAACAATCTCATACAGCGCATCGTCACTCAGATTCTCGCCAAGGAACTCAAAGATCGCCTTTACGCAGGCACCGGATAAAATGCTGCTGGTTCCGAGCCCGGAGCCCTTCGGCACACCGACAACCTTCGTTGACAGATAAATTCCTCCACCAAGCTTCTCAAGAATTTTCTCCAAATCACAGTCACCTTCTACCGGGATGATTCCGCAGGCAATCAGTGCCGCTTTATGAAGTGCATAGTGATCATAAGGATTATGACAATTTTGAATCTCTGCTGCTGAATGAATGGTCGTAAACACGCCAATATCTTCGCTCTCAAATTCCACCTGAAGCTGGTCTAATCTGTGAACAGATACCTGAATCGGAAGAGTTCCTTTCAATTTAATCGCAGCATTCAGAACCACACCGCCCTTTTCGTTGCAATGAGGTGGCGTATCGGTCCATCCGCCGCCCCAGTTCACGCGAACAGGAAGCTTCACATCCACTGCATCCTTTGCAATATGATAATTCCCGCTATTTTTGATCTTCTGCTTTCCATTCTCAAAAATAACTTTTTGAATATAATCAAAACACTTACTTTCTAATTTTTCATAATACACACTACCATAATGCACATTATGCTCCTTCATAAAACGTGACAGATTATAATAAATGCGGATTTCCGTAGAGAATTCTTCCTCCACAGCACGCTGCATTAGAAGTTCATACTGTTTGTCAGTCACACCGGCAACGCCAAACACACGAATTGCATCCTTGTAATACACTCCATCTTTCACCCTGCTAATATATCTCTCTACCAGAACTTCATCCGCAAGCAGCGTCTGCCATGGCGTAATATTCAAATTGGCAGCTTCATTAAAGCTGCTGTATAAACTTGCTCTCTTCGTCTGCTTCCATTTTGCAATTTCCTGACCGTCTGCACAGCCTTTTGCCATACGATACAGCACCTCCGCAAAATAAATAGCCTCCTCCATAGTCTCACACTCTGGATAAAGATTGGCAAACCAGAGATAACCTTCTTCGTCCTTCCAGACATCCGCAGTATCCAATCCATTATCGGAAATGAACTGTTTCAAGGTCGTTCCAAGGAAAGGCGCATCATCCTCATAGGTTCCTTTCGGATTATCCAATACGCCATAGATTCTGCAAACCCTGCAATCGTTTTTCAGACGGAGTCCGTGCATTACAACATCATCCGGAACCACTTTGTCCATCAGACGTATATTCGAAATGATACTGTTCTTACCAACCTTCGCGTTGCCAAGCACATATGAATTCTCAATATAAGAGCCGCTTCCTATCTCGGCATCCTTAGAAATCAATGCATTATTCGTAGCAAATTCAAGTTCACCTTCCGCATTGGTCAGCACACGGCTCTGCCAGTTCAGGAATTCATAATCTTCCACATCTTTGGTAACTAACTGCAGCAATTCGCGGGTCGTTCCAAAATGAATAAATTCTGCCGGGGATACGCACAGAAGCTTCATTCCATACTCATGAATCTGATTCCAGATCTTGGTTCTGCACACTTTCAGTTCCTGACAAAACGAGCCTTCCGGAGCCTCCTTATAATAATCTTCTAACGTGGCTTCCTTTGCCAATGGATACAGAAAATCTCCATAAAAGCTGATTCGCGCACGTTCATTTACAAATTCACCGAATTTTTTCTCATCAGCCACACCATCTGTGCTAATCAGCCCAAACAGCGCAGCAGTCAGCTTGCTATCCAAAATGACAGCACCTGTATCTAAATCCACATTGCCATGCTGGTCAACAGCACCCATGTCACTGAGCTTTTCTTCGGTCTGCTTATGCAGGAAACACTGCACTTCATCCTTACCGTCATTCAGGAATACACCATGATTCTTTCCCGTTGACACCGGCTCCTTAATTGAAATAGCCGCTGCCCCGTGATACTGGAAATCAATCTGTAGCGGATTGAACAATAAGAGTACATCTCCAGATAAAATCAACATCCCCTCTTTAATACGGGAAGGAATTCCCGACATCCCAACCATAAATTCATCAAATAACGTAGAGGGACGGCCATTCGGCAGTTCTCTCGGCACCGGAGAAAATAATTTGCCGCAAGCGGAATACTGAGGTACACGTTTACTGTCACCACCGGAATGAATCACCAGAATACGCTTATTTTCAAAATGATTCACCACGCCATCTTCCTCGTCCTGCTCGGAAATGTATTTCAAGACATTAAAAGTAGCCCCACCAGAACCAACGCGCTTACCATCAGGATCTGACAGAACTACATATTTGGTTCCTTCCGGGAGTAAATGCTTTTCCTTACGCTCCTGAATCTGCTGACGGTAATTTTCTGCCTGATCTTCATTGGAAGCTGTCAGAACAACATAATCCCATACAATAAAATTTCTCTTGCGAAGACTTCTTTCGTAATCCTCCCATGAATCCAAATAACTCTGTCTCAAAAACAGATTCTGCATCTTTTTGTATTTTAACTGCACGACTTGATTCCCTCCTAAAGTAAAATGAATATTCTGTTCACATATTACCACGAATCAAGCGATACCGTCAATCGAGCTTATAAATAAGCCTTTATTTCTGCAATAATAGACGCTTCCACTTGCACTGCTTCCAGTCGCTGGCCAGCACTGACAGAAATATACACCTTCAGCTTCGGTTCCGTTCCGGATGGACGTACGACAACTGAACAATGATCCTCCAGCAAAAACTTCAGCACGTCTGATTTTGACAGTCCGTTCAGACCATTCCTGTAGTCCAGACAATCCAGAACCCGCTTACCACCAAATGCATTTTGTTCACTGCGAAACAGTTGCATGATTTCCTGCATTTTCGCGAAGCCTGCTGCCCCTTCAAACAAAAAAGAATGCTGGGTATTCAGACAAAATCCGTAAACCCGGTACAACTCAGCCAATTTCTCCATCAGACCAATTTGTCTGCTCTTATAATATGCAAACATCTCACAGATTAAAAAAGCTCCGTCTACGGCATCTTTATCTCTGACATACGAGCCGCTTAAGTAACCATAGCTTTCTTCCAAACCAAAGATATAAGAATCTGCACAGCCATTTGCCTCCATCTTCCCAATCTGTTCTCCGATGAATTTAAATCCAGTCAGAACATTGATTGTCTTCACACCATAATGCTTTGCAATCCGCTCTGCCATATCCGTCGTAACAATGGTCTTTATCATAACAGGATTTTCAGGCATTGTGCCGGTTTCCATTCGTCTGGAACAGATATAGTCCAACAGCAGGATTCCGGTCTCATTTCCGGACAGCAGTGTATACTCCCCTGCATAATTTCTAACAGCAATTCCGACGCGGTCACAGTCCGGATCTGTAGCGATCAGCAGCTCTGCCTGATATTTCTTGGCATATTCCATGCCCAGTTTCATCGCAGCTTTGATTTCCGGATTTGGATAGGGACAAGTCGGAAATTTACCATCCGGCTGTTCCTGCTCTTTTACTACCGTTATATTCGTATAACCAGACTCTTTCAATGTACGAAGTACCGGAGCCAGTCCCGTTCCGTTGAGTGGAGAATAGACAATCGCCACATCTCGAGGAATTTCATTTGACATATTCAGCATAGACTGGGCTTTCACCGATTCTACGTAAGCCGTATACACGCTTTCATCGATTCGAGAAATCAATCCTGCTTTTAATCCTGTAAAAAAATCCATCCGCTGCCTATCGGTAAAGATATCCAATTTCTCAATTTCGGACAGAATCTCATCAGCTGCCTCCGTGGTAATCTGGCATCCATCTGCTCCATATACCTTGTAGCCATTATATTTCGATGGGTTGTGAGACGCAGTCACCATAATCCCAGCCGCACAATGCAGCCTCCGAACCGCAAAAGAAAGACAAGGGGTCGGCATCAGCTGCGGATAAATCTGTACGCGAATTCCATTTACAGCGAACACCTCCGATGCCACCTGCGCAAATCGTTCCGATTTGATTCTGGAATCATAGCTCACCGCAATCATTCTCTCCTCTTCCGGATAATGATTGATGATATAATTCGCCAGTCCCTGAGACGCTTTTGCTACCGTATAGATGTTCATCCGGTTCGTTCCTGCACCAATGATACCGCGAAGTCCGCCGGTTCCGAAGGCAAGCTCTCGATAAAAAGCATCCTTCATCCACTCCGGATTATCCGCCATCAGCTCTAACTCCCGGACCATATCCACGTCCTCTGTTGCCCTTTTTCTCCACAGCTCATACTGCTCCGTTATCTTATGATCCATTCCTTCTATCCTCATTTCACTATCCATCCATACACGGGCTAACAGCTCACCTTTAACAGCTGTGCTTTTCCATGCAGCTTGAGCGGTTTCGAATCTGCCGGCACGAAGATGCAGTCTCCTTTAAAAAAGTTCATTGTCCGGTTTTCGTCAAACAGAATTCCACACCCGTCTACACAGAGCAGTACCTGAAACGTATTGCTGCTGGTCTGGAATTCTGCCATCCCTCGGGTTCGTTCCGTGTTAAGCAGCACCCGCTCCACCTGAAAATATTTGCAGCGGCAGAGGAACTCACTGGCAGTTCCCTTTTTATATTTCAGCACACGCATAGGCTGTCTTGGTTCTGAACTGCTCTTTAAATTCGCCACAGCTAATGCCCGGTCAATCTGCAGCTTTCTTTTCTTACCGTCTTTATCCACACGATTATAATCATACAGCCGATAAGTCAGATTCGAATTCTCCTGAATCTCCGCAATGAGTGCTCCTGCTCCGATGGCATGGACCATTCCGGCTTCAATGTAGAACACGTCATCTTTTTGAACCGGAACCTTTCGCAGATATTTTTCTACCGTCCCTTCAGCAAGACTCTTTTCTAGTGTTCCCTTTTTCATGTCATGATAGAAGCCATAGACTAATTTTGCATCCTTGGTGGCATCCATCACATACCACATCTCGGTTTTTCCAAGCGAGCCATGTTCATGTTCCCGCGCATAGACATCATCCGGATGAACCTGCACCGACAGATCTTTTTTTGCATCAATGAGTTTGATCAGTACCGGAAGTTCTCCCTGATATCCTGCTTCAACTCTCATGTGTTTTCCGAGAAATTCAGGATGGCTCTTTAAGACTTCTGAGAGCAATTGACCCTCAAACTCTCCATTTGCAACTGTACTGATACCATCCGGATGTGTGGAACACTCCCAAGTCTCTGCCAATGGCGTCATCGTCATTTCTTTGGAAAACTCATCCCGCAGTCTGCTTCCACCCCAAAGATAATCCTTTCCAGCAGGCCGCAGTAAAAAGGGACTATACTTCAAGTTCATATCTCTTCTTGTCATCAATACTGATCTCCTTGCCAAGCTGTACCTCAATAAGCTTCAGTTCCGTATCAGCTAAAATCGTATGCCGGCAGCCTGCCTGCATTGTAATGACATCTCCGGCCGATACCGGCTGTTCCATACCATCAACAATCGTACGTCCCTGTCCTGCAATGATTGTCCAGACCTCATCTCTTCTCTCATGGCTGTGATAGTTCATCCGATGTCCCTGATTCAGCGTCACCTTGACGGTCAGGCTTTCCTCCTCCACATCACTGATACAGAAACTTCCCCATGATTTTTCCCCGAACATGACACGCTGGTCTAACTTGTCCACATACGGCTTAATATAGCTGGACTGCTCTTTCTCCGATACCAGAATCCCTTCCGGGCTGGCCGCCACGACAACATTTTTAAGCCCCATACACACTATCGGCACATCTAGTTCATTGATGATATGTATATTCTCACAGGCTTCATTTTTATCTGCATCCCCGATTACATCTTCCTGCATCACTTCCGTTAGCGTATTCCATGTTCCCAAATCCTTCCATGCTCCGCCAAAACGCATCACTTGAATTTTCTCTTCCTTTTCCACAACCGCATAATCAAAACTGATTTTTGTCAGCTTATCATATTTTGCAAACAAATCCTGATAATCCGTAAAGTCGATTAATTCATGCGCTTTCTCCAGCACGTATTTCAGCTTATATGCAAAGACACCGCCGTTCCAGAGTGCTCCCCTATTGATATATGCTTCTGCCGTCTCTACATCCGGTTTTTCCTTAAAGGTAGATACACTGCTGACCTTCTCCGTCCCTTCCGGAATGATGTAGCCATATTTTTCACTGGGATAGGTCGGCTCAATGCCCATCAGCACCAGATTGGCATCTCCTGTCTCCGCCAGATGTCCCAGATCCTTTAATGCCTCGAAATAATTTGCTTCCACATATGGATCCACCGGACACACCACAACCGCTTCTTCCTCGGAAATGCCTTTGACATCCTTTAAATATGCCGTTGCCAGTACAATTGCAGGAAAAGTATCTCTCCGGCATGGTTCCACACAGATTCCCACATCATTTCCAAGCTGGCTGTGGATTGCTGCGACCTGCGTTTTCGAGGTTGCAATCGTTACCGTTGCATCCGAATCAACCGTTTTAATCTGATGATACACTCTCTGTACCATCGATTCATATTCTCCTGTCTCCGTTTGAAAAATTTTAATAAACTGCTTAGACCGTATATCATTTGACAGTGGCCAGAGACGTTTGCCCGAACCACCGGATAAAAGTACAATATTCATATTCGTTACCCCTATCTTTCTGCCCGCACCGGGTTGTTCAGGAAATCCTCATACGACAGACGAATTCCCTCTTCCAGCTCCGTTTGATAAGTCCATCCAAGAGCAGCACTCTTTGATACATCCAGAAGCTTTCTCGGTGTTCCATTCGGTTTACCTGCATCCCATTTAATCTCTCCGTCATAACCGATCACCTTTGCCACAAGCTCCGTCAATTCCCGAATTGACAATTCTTTTCCTGTACCGGCATTGACGGTCTCATCGCCACTGTAATGGTTCATCAGAAATACACACAGATTCGCCAGATCATCCACATACAGAAATTCACGTAGTGGACTTCCATCACCCCAGCAGGTAACAAACGGAAGCTTCTGTTCCTTCGCCTCATGGAAACGTCGGATCAGTGCTGGGAGCACATGGCTGTGTGTCGGATGATAATTGTCATTGGGACCATAAAGATTCGTCGGCATAACAGAAATGTAGTTCGTGCCATACTGCTTATTCAAAAACTCACAGTATTTCAATCCTGAAATCTTAGCCAGCGCATATGCTTCATTGGTCTTCTCCAATTCGGAGGTCATCAGACATCCCTCCTTCATCGGCTGTGGTGCCATTCGTGGATAAATGCAGGAGGAACCAAGGAATTCCAGCTTCTTGCATCCATTTTCCCACGCCGCATGTATGACATTCATCTCCAGCGTCATATTGTCATACATAAAATCTGCCAGAGCTTCCTGATTGGCAATGATTCCGCCTACCTTTGCTGCTGCCAGAAAGACATACTCCGGTCTGTTCTGTGCAAAAAATTCCTCTACTTCTGCCTGACGGCATAGATTTAATTCCCGATGCGTACGGGTAATAATATTGTGATATCCCTGACGGTTTAACTCCCTTACAATTGCAGAACCGACCATCCCCCGGTGTCCTGCTACATATATTTTTGCATCCTGATTCATCATATCTGTTCTTCCTTCTTTCCTGTTCCTTTACTTATTGCCACATTCCATCAGCTCCATAGCATCCACAGCATTCTTCATTGCTGCTTCCCGTTTAGCACGTATGCGATCGTGCTCTGCCATGATACGCACCAGTTCTTCGTAACTTGTCTTCTGCGGATTCCATCCGAGCACCGTCCTTGCCTTCGTCGGATCTCCCCACAGATTATCTACATCTGTCGGTCGGAACCATTCCGGATTCACACACACCAGCATCTTCCCGCTTTCGGCATCATAGCCCTTCTCATTCAGACCCTCGCCTTCCCATCGAACGGTCAGACCATTTGCCGCAAAAGCCTTTTCCACAAAATCACGTACTGTGTGCTGCTCTCCCGTCGCAATAACAAAATCATCCGGAGTCTCATGCTGCAAAATCATCCACATACATTCCACATAATCCTTGGCGTACCCCCAGTCTCGAAGCGAGTCCATATTGCCAAGCTCCAAATGATCCTGCAGTCCCTCTGCGATTCTTCCGGCTGCCAGCGTAATCTTGCGGGTAACAAAATTCTCGCCACGCCGCTCCGACTCATGGTTAAATAAAATTCCATTCACTGCGAACATACCATAAGCCTCTCTGTACTCCTTTACCATCCAGAAACCGTACTGCTTTGCCACGGCATATGGACTGTAAGGATGAAACGGAGTTGTCTCTCTCTGCGGAACCTCCTCCACTTTTCCATACAGCTCAGAAGTAGATGCCTGATATACTTTTGTTTTTTGGGTAAGATTTAAAATGCGAACTGCTTCCAGAATTCGAAGAACGCCGATGGCATCCACATCGCCGGAGTATTCCGGCACATCGAAGGATACCTGTACGTGAGACTGCGCCGCCAGATTGTAGATTTCATCCGGCTGAACCTGACTGATAATTCGGATCAGACTGCTGGAGTCAGATAAATCTCCATCGTGAATGGTAATTGCATCTTCTGCTAATAAATGGTCAATTCTTGCTGTATTGGAAATGGATGCTCTTCTTACAATACCGTGAACCTCATATCCTTTTTCTAATAAAAACTCTGCCAGATAAGAACCGTCCTGTCCGGTAATTCCTGTAATTAATGCCTTTTTCATAATCATCTATCCTCTGTCTTTCCTATTTTTTAACATCTGTTGTCCATTGTAGTGGAATGATTTGGAAATGTAGAGGGCATATCTTGCTTATTCATAGCACAATATTGACTTTTGTGATATACTAAAATTAAAATTAGTGAAAGGAACCACCTGCTCATGAATCAATTTACATTTCAGGGGAATATGGAAGACTCTAATCGAATCCTCTATACCCCCTCCTCATTTGCAAAGAAAAATCTTCTTCATCTTCAGGAAATTGGGAGCTTGCAGGCTACCAGTGCACATACAAGCCGTAGAGAGAATCTATCTTCCTATCTGTTCTTTCTGGTTGAATCCGGTTCCGGAACACTGGAATACAATGATATTACCTATCCCGTGAATTCTGGAGACGTAGTCTTCATAGACTGCCAAAAATCCTATGCGCACAGCACCTATGAAGATCTTTGGAAGTTACGATGGGTTCATTTTAACGGACCAAATATGGATGAAATCTATAAGAAATATAAAGAAAGGAGCGGAACACCATTGTTCCACCCCTATGATTTGATACACTACGAAACGCTTCTTACTACTATGGAGGATATTGCACTCTCTTCTTCTCACATCAAAGACATGAGTATCTGTGAAAAACTAACCGGACTTCTAACTGCTGTAATGAATGACAGCTGGCATTCAGAATCACATTCTAACATCTACTCCAAGCGTCAAAGTCTACAGCAGATCAAAGAATACATAAATAACAATTATGAAAAGACAATCACACTTGACCAGCTTGCTGATATGTACTATATTAACAAATTCTACCTTTCAAGAATCTTCAAGGAAGAACACGGCGTTACCATCCACAACTACATCCAACAACTTCGCATTACCCACGCCAAACGACTCCTGCGTTTCTCCGATATGAATATCAATGAAATTGCAACCGTGTGCGGGTTGAATGATGCAAACTACTTCTCGCGAGTCTTTAAAAAGGTAGAAGGAATTTCACCCGGAGAATTTCGGAAGATATGGTGACATATGTATTCTATATCATAGACAGCGCTTCTTCCCAGCACTTCGCACCTCCAGCCAGCACCCCACTCGCTTCCTGCAAAGACACCGGACTGCCATCCAGTTGTGTGATTACGCCACCAGCCTCTGTCAATATCAACGAAGCTGCCGCATAATCCCATGGATACAATTTTAGTTCGATATAGATTCCATTCGCACCGCTTGCACATCTGCAGATATCAAGTGTAGAAGAGCCACCATTTCTAATAGCCATACTGTTCAGATACAATTCTTTTGCAATCGCAAAGATCCGATCCGTATCATCCGTATTATACCTTGCACATCCAAATGCAATCATATTCCTATCAAGCCCATCATAGGAGCAATGAATCTGTCTTCCATTCAAAAAAGCGCCCTGTCCTTTTTGAGCGATATACATCTCATCCACATAAGGATTGTACACCACACCAAACAACATCTCACCATCTAATGCCAGACCAACTGAAATACAACTGTGATGGTAATCATAGATGAAGTTCGTCGTTCCATCTATTGGATCAATAATAAAACAGTATCCCTTTTCCACTTGATCCTGTATTCCATCTTCCTCTGCCAGATAATGAGCTTCTGGCAGAATCTTTGAAAATGCATCAATCAGATAAGATTGTATCTGCTTATCATATTTCGTCACAAAATTTGCTGCGCCTTCTTTGTCATAAATCTGTGACTGCTCCAGCTTTGCATCAGATATCATCGTTCCTGCTGTCCGAATCGTAGACACAATCTGTTCCTGTTTCTCTTTTCCTAATATCTGCATCCTGTCTTCTCGCTTTCTGTATTCCATATTGCTTCAGTACCTAGATAGACTTTGTCTCCCAGACATCCACACCACTATCCTTAAATACCTCGTGAAGTCTCTTGCTTACCATCTCTCTTGTAACCCCCGCTTCATAATCACCCCGCTGCAGCTCAAACTTCATCAATGCCGCAATCTTCTCCATCTCCGCTAACGCATTCAAAGTTTGCACAATAATATGCATACGCCGCCAAACTATATCCCTCGGTAATTTTTCCTTCCCGAATCCAGGTTTTCACTTCATCCTCCTCCACATCACCCTTATGGAACTTATGACTTCCTCGTTGGTAAGAACGCCAATAATGACTCAGTCTATTCGTAAAATCAGCTGCAAAGGAATTCTGTTCATCCTGATTATAATGATATGTAACTCCTGAAATACTATCCTCAACCGTATAATTATAGCACAAATCCACAATTGCCTCTGCCATGCATACCCCTTCACTCATCGGTCTGGCATACAGATGGTTTACCCAATTTGAACGATTATTCAGATAAGTCCTTTCTCCACCGCAGCTTCCTGAACCTCACTCAATAATTCTAATTGTATCGCCGCTAAAATATGTATTGCCTTATCAAGAACTGCGGCCTCATTATCAATTCCACTTTCTTTTTGATAATCATCAATACGCTTAAGATCACTATATTGTAATGCATGACGAATCATATGAAGAATCTCCGAATCATTACACCTAACCGGCAAACCAGAGAAAATAAACGCATCTGATTCCACCTCCACCCGCTTTTGAATTGCTTCCTGAATATATTGGGAGGCAGTTCTTTTGTTCCCATACAGTGAAACTTTCATTGCCCCCATTTTAAATAATTTAATAATTGATTCAAATGATTTCTCCTCATGAAGCAGGCTCAGAAATGATCTGGAATCTGTCAACTGATTCATTGACAGCACCACAGTATTTCCATTCTTTACAATTTCTTCATAAAGTGCATTCTGCCCAATCATAATCTCCGAGTGGAAATTCCTAACTGAATCCAATTCAAATAAATATACTTTCATCTCTCGTTACCTCTGCCTATTGTTAATCATCCTCTCTCCATGTGTTGCCCTTGATATCTTCGATATCTATGCTTTCATTTAATGAAAAATTATATTCTCTTTTTACACTTCCATCACCTTCAACAGTAATCTCTAATATACCATAATTCAAACGCGTAGCCGATTTTTCCTCATCATAAAATTTCATTTCTTCAAAGCAATCATTCTCCTTATTTTTTCTCTTTTGGTGCGTATGTCCACCCAGAATTATATCAATATGTATTTTATTATTTGCAGACTTTAGGCGTCTTCTAAACTCAGCTCGATCTCGTTCTTGCATTTTCTTATTCACTACATATTCCATTATAATATGTATACATCTCTCATTTGTCTGATCTTGCCAATGTTGTTTCAGATACATAACATCGCTATAAAGTGATGATTTTCTGCACTGTTTCCGCATCACCTCTAGAATCCGTTGAATTTTTTTCTGTTCAAAATAGTTATTTACATCTACAATTTTTTTATTACTTTCTGGGGAATAATATTCAACAATCATTTCAATAATACTGCCAAAAACCTCTTGCATTTCTTTTGTAATATCTTTTTCCCAATATTTATCGTTATTGTAATTATTCATATAGAGTGGGGTATGGTGCATCAAATATATATTCGTATATTCATCTCCTTTTGTCACTGTTGGAAGTGATTTAATATAATTTTCGTCAAGCTGCATTTTATTATTTCTAAGTGCACTCACTTCTGTCACTGTATTCAGAGTCACAAAACGTACTTTTAGTTTTTCATACACTCTATAATCATTTAGGTTCTTTCTAATTACTTCAGACATATTTAAATCCAACAACTCACAAAGGAAATCAATATAGTACGAAAATTTAATCATTGTGCTCCCATCGTATTTTGTGGGTGAACCATTATAAGTCATCCTGTTGCGATGCACAACTTCTAGCTCATTCATCGATGCATAATCATGATTTCCAGGAATTATAATCACTCGTTTTTGCCAATCAGATTTGATCATCTTCGTATCCTTGTCTGTCCATATTTGTTTTACAAGTGTTTTTATGACTTCTGCCGCTTTCTGATAATTTAATTCCATATCTTTTGCTGTTCCACTTCCTTGTGCAACATCTCCCGTTATAACAATCAAATCATAGTATAACTGTTCTGTTGCTGTGGCACCGTTGTCACTTTTCCCAAAAAATGTAGCTTTAATTTGATCTTTTATTGCTTCAGCATTATATTCTGCAACATGCAAATCTGTAATATGAAGAATTCGACATACATTTTCATTTTCGTTTTTCTCAACATCCTCATAATTAGATTTAAAATGATGTATCGCATATAAATCTCTTTCTAATAGGATTTGAATTTGAGGTCTCAAAAAAAGAATTCCTCTAGCTACAGACATCTCTTCTTCCGATAAGCATCCATCATTTTTTTGCTTAAACACAATATACACACGTTGCTTATAATCAATATGTTCGTTTTTGTTTACTAGCAATTTTATAATCCAAAAAATATCGTCATTTGTAATGGTGGCATCAATGCTAATACCTGATGGTAAAGATTCAAAAGCTAAATTAGTAAGAGTATGAATATCCGCATTTATATCAGCTTCTTTATCTTCCACTATATCTCCCGAATGAGCTAATATAATATTTTCATCGTTTCTCGCATGTATTAAATAGCATTTTCTTCCATTCGCTACCAAACTCATATAGTCACACATTTCATTATATTCCGCTACATATGTTTTTTTTGTGCTCAACTCGTTAACATTTCTTTGCAATCTTTCTATTTTTCTGTATAGCAATAACATCGCAGCTTGTTGTTTTGTTAATATTTCCTCACTAACCGTTGCGCCCTCGCACATAAAACGAAAGAAATCTGACATTGGATTTTGTAACAAATAGTCATACGGATATGCTGGGTCACTCCTATTGCAACTTTTTTTAGTTTTTTCAACTAATTTCTCTGCATATTCTATTGACATATTTTCAGAAGCCAACTCATTCATGCGCTTTATCCCAGTACAAATAATACGAGTATTTTCAAGTTGAAGTACTTTATCCAGCTCAAAATTGTTCAATTCTATATCTACTGATTTCTGATTCTCCAAAAGAATTTTTTCATATAATCCTTTTAACCTAAATGCCTTATTATCTTCCTGACCAGACATTACAGCCCATTTGAGTAAATTCATATAATCAAAGTTGAATTGTTCAGCTGTAGGGAATGGATTTAATATTATTTTTTCTATTTCTTTACGCTCATTGCTGTTCTCAGCCTCTTTAGCCTTCTCTATGAGCTCTTCTACCCATTTGATATATTGCTCTCTTAAATTTGAAATAAAGTTTTTTATTTTCATAAAATTTTGAAACTCAAATATTTTATTGGATTGCATATCACATAATCTTTTTGCAATTGTAGCATATAATTGATATACTTCTAGAAAATCACCACTTTTATCTACTTTAAAAAAATCGCCAATATCTTTTAAACTCTCAGCTATCTTGCTGTCATATACATAGTTCTCTTTTTCTTCTTCATTCCGGTAGTTCCAATACTTTAAAAATTGATCAAACATTTCTTGAAGAATCAAATACATTGCACTCCGTATAAAACTGATTTTCCCCAAATATCCTCGCGAAAATACTTTTATATACGAAATCAGTCGTTCTCTTTTTTCCGTTATCGTTCCTTCAATAGAAATAACATCTTTTTCTAAAACTTGGACAATTCCGTTCACACTCCGAGCTATCATATTATCATCCTGTATAATTCGAGGATCCACATTGTTACAGATATAGGACTTATCATATATTTTTTCTTGTGCAATCATAGCATTATGTGTAGAAATCATTCTAAGATATGCTTTTTTCTCAATATCAGTTTCAATTAATTTTTCAGCATTGTTTTTATTATTTCCAGTAAATATATCATCCAATGATTGATTACTAATTCGATCATTATACGCCTCTACGATTTTGAAATCCAGATTTTCTTTTTTATTATATAATTCATCAAATATTCTTAAATATTCTTTTTTCAAATCATATTCTTTATTCTCTTTATAGTACAGATTTTTTTGAAGCTTTTGATTATAGCTACTCGATTTGAAAATAGTATTTCTTTGCCACATGCGATATTCCGAGCTGCTTTTCTTACTATGCTTTTCCGCAAGTTTTTTATACTTCCAATAAATTGCATTTGTCGCTGAATTGTTTGCTATATTTGCATAGATATTCGCCTGTTCACAAATCGGGCATGAATTTTCCAAGGTATTAAATGAATTAATTGCTAATGTTGCAAAAACACGATAATTCAAAAACGGATTCTCTACAAAAGAGTTGACAGTATCAAACGAACTCCTATTTAGTAATACATATACCTTTGAGAAAAATGTAACATTATTTTTATAGGATACACCGGATTCTTCCAAAAGCATACGAATAAGATTCCTTGCCCTATATAATGTGTGTCCCGAAATAATAGAATAATCAACATAATATATATTGATTTTCGTATTCACATCCTGCTCATACATCGACTTATACTCTTTCGTAAAATAGTTGAACTTCGAACGAACATCCTCTTTATAACTTTCGTTTATTGGAATATATAATAAACGGGCCGCATTTCCAAATACATTATCCATGATTCCTTTCAAAAATAATGGTTCAGAATAAGATAACGGTGATACAACAATATTAAAATTTAAGACATCATTATTCTCTTGCAATAATTTCTTTTCATCTGCAAACCACTTATTCAGCAAACTTTGTTCTTTCTGCAATTTTCTATAATAATGAGGAAAATCAATATAAAATTGAAAATGATTATCACCGTATACAATATGCCCATAAGTAATACATTCCTGAATTTTCTCAAGTTTCTTTGAATTATTTTTATCATCGCGAATAAAATAAGAGATTCCTTTAAAATCACTGTTTCTCTTAGGGAAAATCATATTAGGAATTGTTGATGTTTTGTCAACAAAACTTAAAGGACGCATTTTAAGCCGGCTATTTTGAGAAACATTGCATAATTCACAGTCTTCGGGTTTATACCACGTCGTTTTAAGCATCAAAATGTATTTAACAATACACTCCTTTGAACTTTCCTCATTCTTTTCAATCCTCAACGCAACGTTTTGTTCTTTTCTGTTTTCTTTCCAGTAAGCTTCTTGTAGTTTATTTGAATCCGGTCTGCTATTCCCAACAATAATTAAAGCGTAATCTTCCCATTGAAACTCATCGCTTAATACGCTTTTATATTTTCGCTCTACAACATTGTGGATTTTATAAACAGTAGACAACGTTGTTGCGACTGGCAAAACTGAAATATAATTTGTTTTTTCTAACGTCAAATCCGATATTGTAGTATCATCTAATACTTCGTCGCTTTTGTATATAATATAAAACACATTTTTAAATTTTAAATCATCTAATAATTGTTTCAACTGCAGAATCAAGATTGCAGAATAATTCTCGTATCCTACTAATACTAAGCGCTCCGGGATCTCAAGTCCGGTCTCTTGATGATAAGTTCGATAAATTTTATCTGCAAGACACAATGAAAACTTATATACATTTGCAATATTGTGAAACAATAATTCTGCCTCATAAAAATCCGTAATATGAAGTTTAGACCCCAATCTAATATGGGCATTGCTTATTTTACAGCCCATTCCTTCTTCCTGAACATCATGTTCCAGAATTGCTCTTATCCTTGAAAAAAAATAATTTTCTGATTCACATTTTAGAATCATATCAAACGGAAAAATTGTTTCTATATCTTTATCATCTTTCTTTTCTTCTTCAGTACGTGTTAAATAATATGCCTGATTCATTAACTGCAATGATGCTTCCGAATTATAGTAAGCATACATAAGAAGCGTGTTGTAAACTGACCTAATATTTTTTCCAGCTAAAACACACTTTATCTCTGGCAACATTGTTTCTTCATTCTTGCCACATAACGCTATCTGTATATTTTTTGACCACTCACGAACTCCTTCACGGTCATAAAATACTGATGCCAGACGCAAAAACTCTGCCATAATCAGATTATTATCAAAAGAAATTGCAAAGAAACGCATATTTTCTGTTCTTCTTTCATGAAATGCCAATGCATATATTGCTTTAACAAACAGTTCCAATAGAGATAGCGAACATTTCTCGATTTTAATATACCATAGAGCTTGTTCTTTTCCATCAAGAGCAACAATCAAATTTTTTTCTATTTTTTTTACATATTCAATTTTATCTGATTGCTCCCATAATATATTCCTTTGCTTGCATAAATCTTCTGGTATTATTTTATCGAAAGCAATATCGTACTCTTTATAATCCAACCATCCCTTTCTTATAATGTCTGCGCCAAAAAAATCGGTATCCATATACTGACTACTTGAAACTTCTTTTTTTCTGTCTGTTATCGGCAACAGTATGTCGAACACAGTACATCCATCAGGTATCCAAGTCCTATTTTTTATTTTGATTGATTGATATTCTTCTCTTTCACATTTTATTCCAGATGCATCACAAAACACAACCGAATCTAGAATGTCTTGTTTGTTTTTCTTTTTTCCAGAAGAAAACAGAAAAGTTCCTCCATTCATTTTAATGATTCTTCTAAAAAGTGGTAGACCATAATGATGCAATATTCTTTCTTCTCTACCCTCTGCCTCATCATCCTCTTCACTACCCAAAAACAATTTGTGAATTTCCTCAGGCGCTATATCTGCTTTATCTGCTACTCCTGAAAAGCCTCCGGTTTCTACATTCAGCATATCATCAATCAACATGAATTCCAAATAAAACGAAACGCCTTCTTCTAAAGGAGAGTGCCCGTTATGCAAACTAAATTTCTTTTTTAACTGCACGCGCTTCTCAGCCACTGACAACAATTCAGAATCAACAGCATTTAACCCGACCTGTCGGACACGCATACTAATATATGCACTCTTTCCATTAGAATGCTGACAGCTGTTCTCTATCAATTGTAAAACACCCTCTGCATAAGCAATGGAATCCCACATAGTACATTCGAAAATCCCTTGATTTAAATGTATCTCACCATTTGCCAACACTTCAACAAGTTCTCGGTTCTCATTGATATATTTCAGCTGATACATCCAAATCAGCTGCGATAGGAAATTCATATATTTTAATTGATTTTTAATGTATGCAATAATCTGACTCCGATACTGTTGTTTCGTTTTCACCGAAAATTTAGTTTTGCGATCTCCTTTCACATTCTTAAGCAACTCTACAATCTGCGTAATTGAAAACACTTTCATTAGTTGTAACGAAGATTTTGAAACTATCGCTTCACGGTTATAATTGATATCCTCATTTTCTAATTCTATTATCTCTTGCATCTTTTGAAGCTGTTCGTACAAAAAATCATCCTTTTTCATTAAGTCCTTATATGCAATAATATCTGCAGTACAGTGTTCTGTATTCTCAACATGAAAAAGCGGCATGATTTTACCACTACCTACATTGCTTTCCTGATAAAGCTGATTATAATAACCTTTTTTGCCATCTAAGACTATATCTATATCCAGTCTAAACATATTTTGCGCCTTTAAAAAAGCACTAATTCTATAACTATCGTCAGAATTACAACTTATAAAAAGATAGAATTTGTCTATTTCCTTTAAATTTTTCAGCTTTCTCTTTTTTTGTACTCTGTCTACGAAAACGAAAAAATATTGCAAATTGTATATATGATCCTCTCCTTTTGAGGAAAGATTTCTAATCTCAACTGAAAAGGCAACCGGTTCACTGTTAAAAGTAACCTCCACTTGATTCCACCCTGCTGCAGAATTCTCCACATGCTTTGCATGCTCTCGAATCTCTTTATATTTTCTCGTTTTCTCTACATCCATCTTTCGTACCTCCCAAATCCCCAACTATATACATCTTTTTTCTGTATGGGCCTTAACTAGAACTAAAAAAGGCGACAAAATACCATTTTTTGCTATTTTGCCACCACACACTTATATTATACTCCTAAATAAAACTCCAGCAATAGAAAAATCTAATATTTTCCATAAAAATCACTTACAGAGTTTACTCTGGTATTGGAACCACCTGTTGGCATTCCCTAACCACGCGATGGTTTGCTGCTGGTATGTTACATGCTTTTTTGCGAAGCCTTGTAATTTTAGTATAAAAAGAACTGATTGCAAAAGACAGTTGTAAAAAGGCAACCGTCTTATTTATAGTGCAATTTTTTTCAAATATTACATTGTATTCTTCGCAATTGTGTGTTGATATATGTGTTGATTTATAATTAAAACTGACCCAGGATTTACGAGGAAAATTGACCCAGCTCTTTAAGATTTATAAAACACCTTCTGTATGCAGCCCATACAGAACGGAGAAAAAAGAGGTGAAAGATTTGGAAGACTGGGCAGCTGTACAAAAAGTGTACAAGCAGACAAAATCCAAGCGGGCAACCGCAAAGATTCTGAACATCTCCCGAAACACGGTAAAGAGGCTACTTGATATGTCAGAGCCACCGGTCTACCACCGGACAGACTACTCATCAAAATTAGATGATTATAAAGAGCTAATCATTAAATGGCGCTGTGATCCTTACAACTTTAATGGCACACGTATCTTTCGTGAATTGAAAGAGAAAGGCTACACCGGAAGCATTGGACCGATTTACCGGTTCTTAGGGAAAGCAGATGAGGATGTTGGAAATCACATCAGCAAAAAGGCAACGGTAAGGCATGAAAGTCCACCGGGTGATCAGGCGCAGTTCGACTGGACGGAATACGACATGCTGATTGGAAATCACTACCAGAAAATATATTGCTTTGCAATGATTCTTGCAGCTTCACGAAAAAAAGCAGTGTGCTGCTCTCTTAAGGTAGATGCAGATGCAATCTATGAAGCGATTCAAGAATTATACGAAGATTTAGGAGGCGTTACTTTGGAACTTCTGATTGACAATCCAAAAGCACTTGTAATTGAAAACAATCCAAAATCAGAGGATGAGATCCGATACAATCCACATGCACTGATGCTGG
>JAQUUC010000027.1 GCA_028694105.1 Hespellia sp. | reverse complement strand
TACAAATATCGATAGATTTTGAAAAAGCACCCTTAGGGAGCTCTATTAAAGTTACCCTTTTTTACCACCGATATTAAAAACTAATTTTTTGCTAACTTATGGTTGACTTTTCATAGCTGGTCTCCTTGAATTTGCTAAACGATTATTATTATTTTATCAAATATACGTAGCGTACACCAATACATTTATGATAATATATTCATAAGTGGTAACTAATGTATATCCCGTAATATATAAACATTTACTTGTAGATTCAAAAGGAGGGTTCCTATGGACTTTTTACAGCTTAAATATTTTTCGATTGTTGCAAATATGCAAAGTTTTACACAGGCAGCAAAGAAATTATACATTTCACAATCCTCTCTCAGCCAGACTATCGGTCATTTGGAAAAGGAACTCGGTTATCAGTTGTTCGACAGACATGGAAAGACAATTGAATTAAATGAAGCAGGAAAAGTCTTTCTTGCAGGAATCGAATCCATGCAGGAAAAACTAAAAGACACCCTCCGTCAAATAGATGAAATCAACGGCATTCAGGCAAAAGAGATCTCTCTTTATATTGGATGTGCTTCTTTAGCACTCCCCGGTCTTCTTAGCCAGCTTCGTAAACAATGTGGCGAGATCACATTTCGTATTCTGCAAATGCGTCAGACTGATGTTCAGCCTAATACTGATTTTTCCATCGTGGGTCAGAATGAACTGACAAAAGATACAAATGCCATACTTCTTTTGGAAGAAGATATACGGCTCGCCGTACCTAAAGAACATAAACTTACTGGCAAAAAAATTATTCAATGGAATGATTTAGAACACGAGAATTTTATTGCGTTGAATAAAGAGTGGAGTCTCGGAAATCTTTTAGATACAGCATGTAATGATAACGGATTCAGTCCGAATATCACGGTCCGGGTAGATAATCCCAGCATGATGCGAACACTGTTAAAAGAAAAGATGGGAATTGCATTCATTCCGCAAAAGACATGGAACAGTCCATCAGTAATGGCTGATCTTTGCCTAAAAAAAATCGAACATCTGGAATTAAAACGATATGTTTATTTGAAATGGCGAAAAGACAGTTATCTTACCGATACAATGAAAACATGCAGGAATTGCATTCAGGAATATTTTCAAAATATATAAGACAGAAGAAGACGGAACTGTCGCACTAGCTGATTTAGTGCGACACCTTTCTTAACATCCAGCTATATGATCCCGGCAACAAAAATAATGCCCGGTTTTTAATCATTCGTAAGATTTTGAACTTCCTCATAAATCAAGTCTTCATCATATTCCGGTGCATGGTGATTCACCGCGGTTACAATTCGCTCAATGTAGGACAGCTCTTCTTCCAAAGCTCCCGCAATTTCTGCGCAGGTTTGTCCCTTTTTTACTTTTTTCAACACTAATTCGATTATCTTTCTGATTTCACCTTCCGCTCTGCCTTCAAGTTTCGCATCTTCTCTCATTCCCTGTAATGCTTCACACACATCAATCTCCCCTTTCTCATCCTTGCCTTTTCCTATATATTTTGTAAGTTCCTTCGCATTGGTCACCACTTGAATTGTTCTACATGTCTCCAGCGATACACTGGAAAACAGCGCTTCATTTTCTTCTACAAAATTCGTGAGTGCTTCCTTATCTTTTTGATACTTCACAAATCCAAACACCATTTTTAAATCATCACCATAAGTGTCCAAATCCTGAATCTTAGATACCTCCAATAGATTCATCTGATAATTCAACATCATAGGCTGATATGCTTTTAACTCTTCTGCAATCTCAATCATGCCATGCAAATCCACCGATGCATCCCATGTTTTCGTACCATAGTATACAACCAGTGTAATAACAGGAACAAGTTTGTCCGTCTTCGCGAATCTGCTCACCCATTCATCCCCTTGCAAATCCTTCGCTTCTTCATGCTGCTTCTGAATCTCCCGATACTGTTCCTGATACGATAAAGTATCATAAATCAGCCCTCGCAACGGCATTGCATAATGGATTTTCTCCTGATTCTCCACTCCGATGACAAGAAATATCGCCTCATCCTTATACCTTTTCTTGAGATCCCTGACTCTTTGACTGTCCGGATCCTTCTCTACACTGTCAAGCTCACTCAGATATCTTGGATCGATAAGGCCATTACCACCAAATAACCCATGATTCACCACATCCGCATATCTGGCAGAATCTGACAGATACGAATTAATCGTATCATTTGCTTTTCCCATATAGTTTCTCCTTTCATGCTGTGCAGAAAAGAGACTATATCGATACTTTTATTATATAGAACTATACTCAAAAAGCAACATGCATTTTCACTTCTCTGCTTACTTTATTCAGTTACATTTTTGAAATATCCGGCTGATTGTGCCTTGATTTTTCAGATCTGCAAGCATCTTATGCTCACTAAAAATTCTAAAGAAAATGAAAATTATCTTGAATAGAATTTCTGAATATACAATACTACTTTTACAGGAATCTTGTCAATACCCTTTGGCATCTTCTCTCACCAATACAATGAAAATGCAATGAAAACATGCTAGAATTGCATTCATGAATATTTCCAATAGTAAAAAGACAGGGGGACGGTTCTTCTGTCCCCTTGTCTTACATATAAAAACTTTTCGCTACTAATCGTAACAACTCTGAATCATCCTTCTCTTCCATCCCACATTCTTCTGCGAACTTCATTCTACACGGATCGTCTTTGCGATACGGTTTCCACATAAGTTCATCTGTAGATGGATTCCCTGTCTGCATAAATGCAATCCATGCATCGCTTACCTGATTTTGCAGTTTTTCTGTGTACTCGTATCCGGTGCATTGTGCCGGTTCCATCTCCACATTTCGGAATACGAACGGAATATCACCACAGTGCCATGGAACAAGTCCACCCATATACGGAATGATAAAATCCATCATATAATTGTAGCACGGTTTATTTGTGAAACTAATTCGTTTATTTAGAAATGAAATTGCAGGTATTCTAAAAAGTGTATCCACACTCAACGCATATAAAATATCTAACTTCGGATATATTGCGCGGAACTGATTCACCACAGCCATTGTACGCTCACCATATGTCTGTTCCAAAATGTTAAGCTTCTCCGTCTCCATGTATTTGCTTTTATCTCCCAGATAATGCATGAATGAGAATTCACCAAGCATTGTGCCAGCCATAATTGGAATCTCTTTTGTCTCTTCGCGGAATCCTACGACCGTAGCCGGTCCGGTATAAAAGCCTTCCACCGGGGATGGCTCATAGAGCATCATTCCCCCCTGAAGTCCCAACTCCTTGCCCGCTTTTACAGCAGCGGCTGCCAGAGTATCGTAATCCATCTCACAAATCTGGTCGATTGTATCTTCCTTCAATCCCAGCATTTCAACTGTCTTTTTGCCAAGTTCCTGCCAGTGTGCCTTTTCCTGTTCCACATTAGAATCCGGACGATTTCTGAGAGCTCCACTCTGAGAGATAACCTTCTGGTACAATCCGTCTGCAACAGGCATCTGGAGTAACGTCACAGCTTTGCCACCGCCGCCGGATTGTCCGGCTACAGTTACATTCTGTGGGTCTCCGCCAAATGCCGCAATGTTCTCTTTCACCCACTGAAGTGCAAGCACAATATCCGCCATGCCTGCACATCCGGAATATTTGTATTTTTCTCCATAAGAGCTCAAATCCAAAAATCCGATGCAATTCAGTCTATGATTCAGATTTACAATTACCACATCTCCATAATCACTGAGATTGTGTCCGTTGTATGCCGGTATCTCAACAGATGACCCAGCTGCGTATCCGCCGCCGTGAAGCCATACCATAACAGGTTTCTTTGCATCCTTTTCGATATGTTTTGTCCATACATTTAAGTAAAGACACTGTTCACTCATCGGCCAGTACACATGTGGCATCTCAAATGAATTTCCAGGTGCTGCCATCGGATCATCTTCTCTAGCAGGTGGTTCCGGCATCAACGGACAGATATATCCATATGCTTTCGCATCTCTTACACCATTCCACGGTTTTTCAGCTTCTGGAAGTTCAAACCTTTTTGCTGTTCCATATCGAATTCCATAAAAATGAAATACATCATCCTCTTGATATCCATGCAGTTTTCCTTGTTTTGTCTTTACTATCGGATAATCCGGTGTGCGTATTACTTTTTTCATTACTTTTCCTCTGTCTTACTTATCTATTTCACAAACTGTTCTGCGTAATGACACGCTGCCATATGATTTGGTTTCAATTCGCGGAGTACCGGCTCTTCTGCACGGCACTGATCCGTTGCGTATGGACAGCGCTCTGCAAACCGGCAGCATTTTTTCGGGTTAATTGGAGATGTCAGCTCGCCTTTTAATACCATACGTTCCTTTTTCACATGTACATTTGGAATCGGGATTGCTGATAACAGTGCCTGCGAGTATGGATGAATCGTATTCGTAAATATTTCATGTGCCGGGCATTTTTCAATGACCTGCCCCAGGTACATCACTGCGATGTCATCTGAGATATGTTTTACCACTGACATATCATGTGTGATGAACATATAGGTAAGGCCTCTCTCCTGCTGAAGGTCCTGCAGAAGGTTCAAAATCTGTGCCTGAATGGAAACATCCAGTGCCGATACCGGCTCATCACAGACAATGAAGTCCGGATCCAGAGATAACGCTCTTGCAATACCGATACGCTGGCGTCTTCCTCCATCTAACTCATGAGGGTAAGAACTCTCCAGACGTGTTGCAAGTCCTACTAATTCCATCATCTCTTTTGCCTTTGCCGTAACATCCGCCTTGGACATCTTCTTGTTGTTCACCTTGATTGGCTCTTCCACTAACTGGAGAACGCTCATTCTTGGATCCAGCGATGCATAAGGATCCTGAAAGATCATCTGGATGTTGGAACGGTAATTCTTCTTGAATTCTTTCATTGGCATTGCTGCGATGTCTACATCATTGTAAAGGATCTGTCCTGCTGTGGCGTCATGAAGTCTCATCAGTGTCTTTCCAAGTGTGGATTTTCCACAGCCGGATTCACCAACGATACCGATGGTCTTACCTCTTTCGATGTCCAGTGTCACATTATCTACTGCGTGGAGTTCTCCCCTCGGAGTCTGAAAATACTTTTTCAAATTTTTCACTTCAATTAAATGATCCATTTATTTTCCCTCCTTTTTCTGCTGATAGGTAAAACATTTCACCCAGTGTTCTGCATTTACCTCTGTACATTCCGGATCACCTTTTTCACAGAGTTCACATTTTTCTGTACATCTGTCTGCAAAACTGCAGTATGATGGCAGTTTCGACGGATCCGTAACTGCTCCCGGTACGACATGGAGTCTTTCCACATCTTTATCCAGAGACGGGATGGACTGGTATAATGCTTTTGTGTATGGATGCTGCGGATTGTCGAAGACTTCCTCCACCGTTCCGTATTCTACTAATTCACCTGCGTACATCACTGCGCAGTGGTCGCACATCTCTGCCACGACACCGAGGTCATGTGTGATCAGGATCATTGATGTGCCCTGCTTTTGCTGCAGGCTTCTCATCATATCCAGAATCTGTGCCTGGATTGTAACATCAAGTGCTGTCGTCGGTTCGTCTGCAATCAAGAGCTCCGGCTCACAGGCCAGTGCGATGGCGATAACGATACGCTGTTTCATACCGCCCGAGAACTGGTGTGGATAATCTTTGTAACGCTCCGGCACGATACCTACCATGGCAAGCATCTTCTGCGCACGGAGCAGTGCTTCCGCTTTCGAGCACTGGTCATGCAGCAGGATTACTTCCGAAATCTGCTCCCCGACTGTCTTAACCGGGTTCAGTGCAGTCATCGGGTCCTGAAAGATCATGGAAATCTTCTTACCACGGACTTTGCGCATCTCTCTCTCAGACTTGTCAAACAGGTTCTCGCCTTCCAGCTCGATACTTCCCTGAATGACATGGCCTACCTTGTCCGGAAGCAGCCCCATGATTCCCAGTGCTGTGGTTGTCTTGCCGGCTCCGGTCTCGCCTACAATGCCGAGTACTTCGCCTTTCTTTATTTCGAAGCTGATGTTGTTTACCGCTTCTACGACTTCCTCATCCGTCTCGTAATGGATGACAAGGTCTTTCACTTTTAGTATATTTTCACTCATAGTCATACTCCTTACTTCATTTTCGGATCGAATGCATCGCGAAGTCCATCACCCATCAGGTTGAAAGCGAAACACGTAATCATAATCATCATTGCCGGGAAGAGCATCATGTATGGTGCAGAGGTCAGGTATGCTTTTCCGTCATTTAAAATCAGTCCCCATTCCGGCGTCGGTGCTGCAAGACCCACACCGATGTAACTCATCGATGACATCATCATGATTGATACTGCCAGAAAGCCTGCGAAGAAGATGATCATAACGCCGGCTGCGTTCGGGATCATATGTTTAATAATCATTCTTGGCTGGCTCACGCCGATTGCCTCGGAGGATTCAATATAGTCGCATCCGCGCACCCGCAGGATCGCCGCTCTGTTATTCCTTGCCATGGTCGGCATGGACGCAAACATAATCGCCGCGACAAGCTGCGGAATACCATTGCCTAATACTGCCACGATACACATTGCCATCATGATCATCGGGATGGACTGGAAGATATCCATCAGTCGCATGATGACCGTATCCACGATCCCGCCAAAGTATCCTGCGATAATGCCAAGCAGACCGCCGGTAAAGAAGGCTGCGATGGTACAGAATAATGCGATAACAAGTGAGTATCTGGTTCCGTAGATAATACGGCTGAAGATATCACGGCCGAACTGGTCCGTACCAAACCAGTGTGCTGCACTTGGTGCCTGCATCATTGCGCCGTAATCCTGCGTCTGGTAATTAAATGGTGCAATCAGTGGTGCAAAGACTGCGATCAGAATCAGGATACAGACTACGACAAGACCGATGATTGCTGTGGGGTTACGTTTATACCGTTTCCAGGATTCGCGTCCCGGTGTTGATTTATATGCTTTTTTTCTTCTTGCATTTTTCTTTTGAATTTTCTCCATTGCAGGAGTCTGCATTTTTGCCATTATTTTCTCCTCCTACGCCGCTTTTGCTGTTTCCGGTTTTACTTTTTTCATTTTTTTGCTTCCGCTTCCTGAAATGATGGTCGTCTTTAACCGTGGATCAATCAGTACGAAACTGATATCAACCAGCAGGTTGATAATCGTGAGCACGATTGCAATGATAAGTGCTCCGCCCAGTACCGACGGATAGTTGCGCTGTGTGATTGCATCGACGATATACTTGCCGACTCCGGGAACACCGAAGACCGTTTCAAGTACCATACCACCGCCGATGGAGTTTCCAAGGTTGGTTCCAACTGACTGTGCAACCGGAATCAGGGCATTTCGAAGTGCATGACGGAATGTGATGTTGTTCTGTGACTGGCCTTTTGCTTTTGCTGTCCGGATATAATCCTCACCCAGTACTTCCAGCATGGAAGACCGTGTGATACGGGTATAGCTTGCAACGGATGCAAGTCCGATACAGAGCATCGGCATGATATATCCCTGCCATGTCTCAATACCGTTGGCCGGCAGGACATGTAAGTTTACCGCGAAAACCATGATCAGGACCAGACCGATCACGAACTCCGGAACCGACTGGAAGAACATAGAAATGACCAGTACTCCGGAGTCAACTGCCGTGTATTTCTTCAGTGCCGATATAATACCAAGCAGCACCCCGATCAGTGCACCGATGATAACAGCTCCGAGTGTGATCTTGGCGGATGTCCAGAGTCTTGGTGTGATCTCAGATAATACAGGTTTTCCTGTTCTGTATGAATCGCCAAAATCAAGTCTTGTGACAATTCCTTTTACATAATTAAAATACTGTACCGGAACCGGGTCGTTTAATCCCAGCTCTTCTCTCTTTTCCTGAACCTGTTCCTCTGACGCACTGTTTCCCAGAATCTGTCTTGCAGGATCTCCCGGTGTGAATGTCTTGAGTGCAAAGATGATAATCGATACACCGATTAAGATTGGAATCAGGTAGAGGATTCGTTTTAAAATATATTTCAGCATATGTTAATCTCTCCTACTTTCTAATATGCAGCAGGTCCATCGAATCTCTGCCTGCACATTTGGCACTTGAAAGTATTGCCCAGAGACAAGTTCATCCCCGGGCAACACATGTTCTGCTTCTAATTGAAATGTTTATTTGTATAAAGTTGTTACGTCAATGAAACCTCTTTCGATTGTGTTATATCCTTTTAAGTCTTTTGCATATACAGCTGCTTTCATCTCTGGATAGAGGTTTGAACAGATTGTGTCTGCTTTTACCATCTCATCAAGTTCAGTCGCTAATTCTACAACCTTATCTGCATCTGATTCTGTAATTAATGCTGTAATCTTAGAATCAAATTCATCTGATGTCCATTTTGGTCCACCGATAACCATTCCAGGTCCTTCTACATTCAATGTCTGAAGGAATGGCATTACATTTGGTGGGATACGTGTTGCAGGTGTATCTCCAACACAAATCAGGTCATAATCTCCTCCGAATGCAGCTTCTACGAACTGTGCTGTATCAGGTGTATCAATTGTAAGTGTAATGCCTGCTTCTGCAAGGTTTGCCTGCATAACAGTAAGGACTGGTGTATTATCCTGAAGACCAAGTGCTGTGATTTCAAGACCATCCTCATATCCTGCTTCTGCTAAAAGCTCTTTTGCTGCATCAACATCAACGTCTCTCTCTTCTTTTGTATAATTTGCCTGATAGAACTCACAACTTGTATCCCAGTATGACAGAGATGCGTCTGCTGTTCCGGATGTTCCAACCTGAGCAATTGCATCAAAGTCTAATGCTTTATCGATTGCTGCACGTACATTTGCATCCGCGGTTGCACGAGAATCATCTCCCATGTTGTACCACAGATGTGTCTCTTGTCCAAATGAGTAGATTGTTGTATTTACTGCATCACTTGAAGCATATGTAGCTGCCTGACTTACTGGCATATCAACTGCAACATCAGCATCTCCAGATTCAACTGCCATCTCACGTGCTGCTGCATCTGATGTGAATGTGAATACGATTGTCTTGTAGTATCCTGCATAATCCGTATTCCAGTAATCTTCATTTCTCTCTAAAGTGATAGACTGTCCATTCTTCCACTCTACAAATTTGTATGGTCCATTTCCTACCACTGGATTTGTCTGAGCTGCCTCAAGACCACCTGCTGCATTTACCTCATCCTCTGTTACAATTCCATAATCTGTCCATGACACCATAGTGAGGAAGTCCGGTGCTTCTGTCGTAAATTCGATTGTAACTGTATGCTCGTCATCTGCTACAGCACCAACCAGATATTTTCCTACATCACTTGTTGCGCAATACTCCTTACATACGTTAAAAGTATAGACAACATCGTCTGCTACCAATGGAGTTCCATCGCCCATTGTAACATCATCACGAAGTGTGAATTTCAAATGTGTTCCGTCTACCCATTCCCACTCACTTGCAAGGTTTGGCTCTATCTCACCTGTTGCATAATTCTTCTTAACAAGTGTTTCTGTCAGAGCGGAACGAATGATCTGATCCTCGTTCTCTGTCTTGCCTGCTGCGATACCAAACAGTGTCGATGGCTCTGATGACAGACCGATTGTCAGTGTCTCATCTGTCTCTTCTGTGTTTGCTGCATCCGTGTTTGGCTGCAGAAAGCTGGCTGTTGCTGTCGCGCCTGTGGAACCTGTTGCTGTGCCAGAAGACTTGTCTCCTCCACCACATGCTGCTAACGAGATTGTCATTGCTCCCGCTAACACAATTGCTGTTAACTTTTTCAATTTCATAATTACATCCTCCTTTTACTTGTTTCAAAGCATGTACTAAGTGTATCAAGGATGTGAACATTCTGCCGTTCGTTATTTGATGTGTTTTTATACGATTGTGACCTCTTTGATTTTCCATCAATCCAAGAAGGTCAAAATATTACTGCTGATTTTTGCCCGCCTGATTGACTCTTCCTATTTGAACTCTTTTATATATCCCTGCTTCTCCGAATATGATTTCCATTCCCCGGCGCCTTCTCCCTCCGGGTTGCCGTTCTTCATAAAGTTCGTCCAAGCCGACACCATCTCTTCGCTGATTGCGTAGTCTTCTTCGTTCATTGGTCTCCAACATCTTCCAAGTGTTCCAAATGTGTACCAAAGTTCAGACGAATGGAATGCACCCCAGTCATCACCCGGAAGATCATGGGAGAAATAATACAGATAAGCTGGTTTTCCATTAACCTCTTCTGATTTCAGACTCCATCGCTTACACTCTTCCATCAGAACGCCAGTCTTTTTTGCCTTTACTTCTTCTGGTTTTGCGAGCAGATCGTCGTTCACAACTCCGGTCATATATGGTATATTGCGAATGATCCCACTAGCCCACTGATTCTTCACTGTATCTTTTAGCACATATCCATCTGCATTTGGAACCAGCACAAGTCCTTTTCCTTCCATCCACATCTTCGCATTAAAATGCTGATGTGCCGCATGTAATTCCTCTGTTGAAAGTGCACGAAGTTCTTCTATACTCTTGGCACCTGTAATTTTAACAAATATCGCTCCGAATTCTTCTTCCTCCGCAAGAGTTGGTGCGATGCCGACGCCAACCGCGCAGGAAATGCCGCTCTGCATAATCGCTTTGGCTATCATTCCTTCTGTCAGTTCACTGGAGATGAGTGTCTGTGTGCTCATACTGCCTGCCGACTGTCCGAATACTGTGATATTCTGCGGATCACCTCCAAAGTTCTCAATGTTCTCGTATACCCATTTTAATGCAGCAATCTGATCAAGCGTTCCATAATTTCCAGAAATACCTCTTTCATTTTCTGCATCCAGCCATGGGTGTGCGAGAAATCCAAAGATATTGCAGCGGTATTCTACAGAAACCAGGATAACGCCCTTCTTACAGTATGCTTCTCCATCAAATTCCATCTCACTACTGTATCCGCCTGAAAATCCACCGCCATGCATCCAGAATGCTACCGGGAGTTTCTTCCCATCACAGTCATCTGGTGTCCAGATATTTAAGTAAAGACAGTCCTCGCTCATCTCCGGAATATAATCCGGATTGTTATAAAATTCCTTGCAAAATCTTCCCATGATTGGATGACCTGGTTCTGGCAAATCCTGTACGGTTATCTTCCCAAATGCGTCAGCCCGAAATACTCCATCCCATGCATCCATCTCCTGTGGCGCTTTCCATCTGAGTTCTCCTACTGGTGGTTTCGCATAGGGAATGCCTTTATATAGAACATAGCCATCACACGGAACTCCTTCAATTAAACCTTTTGTTGTCTGAATCTGTTTTCCCATTTTGTTATCACCTTTCTCTCACATATCGTTTCTATTTTGAGATTTATCTCAATTTACTCGTATTCTAATTATAAAACAGCTTTTCTTTGTTTATCTAGACCAAATACGTACCCTTATCATGATGTTTTGTTACATTTTTACTCTTTTCAGATTTCACATATCAAAAATCATGCTCTGGATTTTAACCCGTCAAAGAAAACACTTTGTCCACCGGATGTGGTGATGCATACTTTTTTTGAAATGTTTAACAAGTGCTAACACATAACTCCAACAGGATATTTGACAAAAAAGATAGGATGAAATGATTGAATAATCGTCATTTCATCCCATTCAAAAAGTCAACGTAAAAATTATGTTTCGTGAACTAATTATTTAAAATTTTCAGACAACCATTCAAATGGTATGACTGGTATATCTGCCTCATTATAAAGATTAATCTCACAATATGGCTCTTTCCCGTAACGGATTTCACATGGATTTGGCACTTGATGAAGTATTAACTTATCATCTTGAATTTCAAAATCAATTCCAGATCCGATATCCTTATCGTGGGTGATGATAGAAAGTGCTTGTAACTCGTTCCCTTTTACATGCAATCCTTTTGCATTTGAAAAAGTAATGATAATATCATTTTCCTGACGCTGCACGCCTTTCATTTCTGGCGGATCACACAATATCTCTTCTTGATATACATGTCCTCTCGCCAACAATGCAAGCCTTTCTCCGATTGTCTTCTTGTTCTTCGGATGTATATCCCACTGCATTCCCACGTCGCCAGAAGTAGTCATCCAAGCCTTATGCACCGTTTTTCTTACGCCTTCCTGCACATCTCTTACCATTCCATAATTTTCACCTGTCACATGCATCCAGTTTTCAATCAATTTACGAAAGACCGTGGCATATTCCTTTGGATGGCAATCGCTGTCTGTCCCAATTGCACAGTGATCGTTTCCAATGAGGATGCAGTCCCCCATATTTGTATTGGCTTATTTTGTTGTAAAATCATTTTGCTGCCAAATATCATTGCCGCCTGTAACATCACACTCTCTCCTTCCATCTACCAGAGCGATAGCTCACATACCCGATCAGCATCGATCCTGTCCATCCAACCGGTGTTGCCCACCAGATGCCTGCATAACCAAACAATGCCGAGAACACGAAGCCCAGACATCCTCTGGCCACAACTTCCGCAAGGCTCATCCACACGGTTGGCTTGACATCCGATACATTTCGCAGGAAATTCTGATATACAAATACCATACCCAGCACCGGTGCAAATAGTGTCGTCACCCGCACAAGACCAATTCCAATCCGGATAACATTTGCATCAGTGGTAAAAATCATCAATACATATTTTGCACCTATAAATGCGGCTGCTCCAACCACGATGTTATAAGCCAGCGTAATGATATATCCTGCATGAAGCCCCTGAATAACCCGGTCGAGACGTTTTGCCCCAACATTCTGTCCGCAGAATGTACCTACCGCACTGCCAATTGCAAAACTCAGGCAAAAACAGATCTGTTCCGTTCGATTGCCGGCTGTATAAGCAGCGATAACATCTGTACCATATGCATTGACAGCTTTTTGCAGGAACATCGTTGAAATTGACACAATCGAGCTTGACAATGCTGCCGGCGCACCGATTCGAATCATCTCAGTCATCATGTCTTTTTCCACTTCAAATTCTTTCGGCTGTATATGATACTGTGGCATCTTGCATTCAATATAGATGAGACAATATAAGCCGGACACCAATTGGGCAAGTATTGTTGCAACTGCCACTCCCGGTACGCCCATGCCTAACACCAGCACGAAGAAAATATCCAGAATAACATTTATGATGCTTGCGATAATCAGCGCTACCAACGGGATCACGGAATTACCGACCGCCCTCAAGAAACCTGCCATCGCATTATAGAGGCAGGTTGCCACAATTCCGATACACATAATCCAAAGATAATGTTTACAATCATCGATCAGGACTTCCGGTGTTCCCAGTATTTTAAGAAGTGGAACTGCAACAAGCAGCCCGACTACTGTAAGAATCACTCCCGTAACGAATATTACAATCAGAGATGAAAAATAAGCACTTTTCGTTCTCTTCCGATCTCCCGAGCCAAATGCCTGCGAGATAATCACCGACGAACCTGTCGCCAGTCCCATCACCAAAGCAATGATCAGGCTATATGATGGAGCACATGCTCCAACCGCTGCCAATGCATCTGCACCTACAAATCTCCCCACCACAATGGAATCTACCATGTTGTATAATTGTTGGAAAACCGTTCCGATAAACATCGGTATTGCAAATCTGATAATCAATCCAATTGGTTTTCCTTCTGTCATATCCTTCTGTACGCTCATTTTGTCTACATCCTATTCCATCTTTTCCAGTGTCTTCTTGTTCTTTATTCAAGACTCGCTTACCTTAATTATAGATGTTTCTTATCAAATCAGCGCTTTATATAATGACTTGTTTTGAATGAATTTTTGCTTAGTTTTCTTAGAAGATTTTAATGAGGTTAAAAATGGAACCTATGTTTTTGACCTTGCAGGCGCAAATTCAATCAATCCATTTCAGTTGTCACAATACAGTTCAACTTTTCCAAACATTCCAGTCGGCTCTTTCACCACATGTGACATTACAAACGGTGGTGCCGGATAATTTGCCTGATCCCGATCCGGCGTTGTCGCAACTTCTATGGCAATCTCATTGTTTCCTGCCTTCAGATATTTGCTGATTTCCATACGATATGGAGGCTGGAGGCAGATACCGGCCGCCTCACCATTGACCATAACTTTCATCACATCATATACATGTTCCATCGTGATAAATGCTTTCTCTGGTTTTGCAGTGAGTTCTACTTCCTTTTCATAGAGAATCACTCCGGCGAAATTCGGTTCCTTATCTGACATCGGAACGAGTGTCTCCATTGTCTCTCGCGCTCCAAAGGATGGATAATCAATCATTTTCGTCTTGCTGACGGTCCAATTCTGTTCCATGGCAATGACATGTTTGCAGGAATCCATGACCTCTTTCACAGATTTGAATAATGGATAATCTTTTGCCTCATCCATTTCCATGATAATACATGATTCCGCAGGCTCTAAGCGAATATAGGTCGTAATCTTATCGCCATGTATTTTTCCCGGCAGCACCGCCTTCGTTCCATCCAATCCGGTCATAATGCAGAGTTTCTTATTCGTCGGAAGTGTAATCTCTCCTTCAAATGCCTTGGTTGCAGATTCATTTTGGAACATGAAGATATCCTGATCCTTCACATAGTGATAGACGCTTAAATCCCGGAAATATTCACTCAGAGTTACGTCATAATAACCTGCATCTTTTAATGTCTTTGCAAGATGGTCAAGTGCTGCAACGTCACATGCCAGAACCGCTTCCGGCACTGCTTTGTCTTCTGCATTAACGACCTGCTCCGGAAGTGCATCAATAAAGATAATCGGAAGTCCGTCTGCATGTTCGATAAATGATACAAGCTCTTTTGTAATTCTCTGCGTATAAGGAATGATCAGTACATCAAATGTTTCCTTGTTGATCTTTAACTTCTTATCTTCTACTTTCGTTCCATAATATGCTGCCTGCTCCACTAACATATCGGTACTGACAATATCCAGATCGATCTGGTTCGTAAGCAGCTGTTTATTCACCTTCTGCATCGCCATGCGGTCACCTGCCCATTCTGCTTCTGCATCATAGAGTACTGCCGCCGTAGCTACGTGGCGTCCACCGCTTAAGAGATCGCACATTCTGTTCGCATATTTCATCAGTTCCGCAAAATATGGGAACTCCGGATTATTGCCTCTCGCATAGAAATGTGGCGGGCAGTCCAGATCCGGATATTCCGCCATTGAAAATGCGTGTGGCACCAGATAATTTACTCCTTTTGTCAGTACATGATCCAACAGATATTTCATGTCGCGCACGCCAAATTTCCAGCCATATGCGCCGAAAAGTTCTACCATGGTGCGACCTTTCTTCAATGGGTCGAGATGTCCACAGGACGCACCTAGTTTGCCAGTCGTATAATGATGGAATTCTCCGTCGATTGGCAGCATATCCGTATGAAGCAGATCTGGTGCACCATACACTACCTGCCCACCGATAATATCGATACCAGCCATGTGCTGTCCTGCCATCGCGCGGAAATAGTGTGCTGCGCCAAGTCCAAGCCGGCTGTGGCACCCCTCATCTTCCACAACGTGACCGATATATTCCACGCCGTGCTCTTCGCACCATGCACCGATGGCACGGCTAAAGTTCTTCTCATATAATCTCGATACGGCGTCCATGTAATCAAAACGAATCTGTGGACAGAGTACCATCTCATCACTTGTATTCCAGAGATAAGGAAGTACATTTTTCATCGTATCGCCATATTTTTCTGTCAGCATAGCGTCTAACTCATCACTCCATGGAAGCGGCATATCCTTTTTACCAACAATCGCATCCTTGGAAAATCCCGGAAGATTTCCAAACTGTGGTTCATCTGAGAAAAATCCAGCAATCGTTGTTCCGAACTTGTCACCATATTTTTCATAATGAGCTTCGTATACACCCTCGAGCTGTGTACGTGCAGACACCTCGTCAATCAGATTGATGTACGCTTCATCCCCACCATCCGTCTTCGTCTTGTATACAACGACAACCTTCCATGCACCTTCCGGGAGTTCAAAAGTAGCATTTTCTCCATCAAATGTATCGGATAAATCAATCGCTCCTTCTGTGAAAATGTTCCCCTCATGAAACGGTAGTGCTGTCATAGAAACGAATTCATTTCTATCTCGTTCTTCCTGATTGACTGGCTGTCCAATCTCCCAGAATTTTACCGTCGGCTGAAGCATACGCTTTACATTCAAAGTCAGCTTATGAGGCGCACCAAACACATCTGCTGATGAATAGTTGATGTATGTTTTCTTTCTCTCCGGATACTTTGTCTCAATCAGTCCGTTCGCATATCCGGTTGGAAAATGCTTGTCATCCAAGATCCAGATTTTCATATCACGTTTCTCTGCTTCCTCGATGATGATATCCATGTCATGCCACCATCCCGGTCCGCAGTAGTCATCGTGAGGACGAGCCTCCACGCAGACCGCGCCGATTCCGCAATCAGCAATCTTCTCCATCTCTGTACGCATTACCTTTTCATCTTCGCCACGCATCCATAAAAATGGGAAAATATGATTTTCCTGTTTTGTATTATTCATCCTTAATCCTCCTAAAGGTTGGGACAAGGTGACAGTTCCTGCGTCTCCTTGTCCCACTTTTCCTCTACTATAATAATATTTCATCTTTCAAACTAGTACTTATTCGTCCTCATTCGTGTAAATTTTTGTCCTATTCTTCCGGTAAGTATCCGGAGATTCCCCATATGCCTTCTTGAATTTCCGACTAAAATGACTATAATCGAAACATCCGACCTCTTGTGCAATATCATTGAGCGACTGTTCTGTCTGCATCAGTAGTTCTTCCGCACGTTTCATTTGAAGCTCAGTCACAACTGCCCCAAATGTCTTTCCCGTAAATTTTTTCAGAATTCTGCTCATGTAAGACTCACTATAGCAAAAGAAATCCGCCAGTTTTTTTAATGTCACCTGATTGTAATTCACAGCCAAATAGCCAAGTACAGCAACGATATTATCCTGCATCTGTGTTTCCTGTGGCGTTGCTACTTTCGCAAGCATCTCATACTGCCGGATTACATGGATGAACATCTGTCTGACATACAATTCCAAGCTGTCCCGATAGGCATATTTCTTTTCATTTGCCTCCTGATACATGGCTAACAACAGTTCGTGCATCCACGCATCTTTTCCAGTTGGAAATATAATATATGGACTGACCGTTTTGCCATATAACACATTTTCAAAAAAATCTGCAAGCAGACGTTTTTCTTTCACCATCTTTAGAAATGACTGATTCAGCACTTCTTTACTCATTAGAATATTCAGAATCACATCCTCATCTTCCATCGCTACAATGACATGCATCGCATTCGGTGCAAGGATACACAGGGCCCCTTCTATCATCTCAAAAGGCTGGTCATCCACATAGTGCGTGCATCTCCCACTAAATACATACACAATCTCAATATATGCATGGTTATGAACAAGGGGATAGCTGTATCTGCCATGTCTCTCGACTGCGATTCCTTCTCCGCGCTCAATTTCCCCTACGTCTGCAATTGTACTTCCAAGATTCTCTCTTGTTCGCTCCGCATAAAACACCTCTAGATTAATCCAGCCTGGGTGCTCCTTGGCAAATTGCTGATATTCAGGGTAACGCATCGGCTTCGTCAGGATTTCTTTTCCTTCAGTCGTGCGATATAACTTTTTAAATTCTTTTTCTTCCTCATTCAATTCCATCAGTGTTTTATTCATTGTTATATATTTCATTTTTGTATTCCCTCTGTAAAAACGTTCTGCATACTACACATATTATTGGTAATCGTCTCTCATCTATATGAATCGATTTTAACATATAAATCGGTTTTGATGTACACATTTTTATTCTTGTTCAGATATATACTGTACACAACCTCCCACTTTTTCTCTTTGCATACAAATGCACATTTTCTTTCCAAAATCAGAAACAAATCACGTATACTATTGTCAAATGAGCTACAACTACTATTTTGAAAGTGAGGAATTATTTATGCACCACAATGTGAGACCAGTCAAAACCGCCATCATTGGATGCGGTGACATCAGTGATATTTATTTTGAAAATCTGATTCACAGATTTTCCATCATTGATTTAGTAAAATGTGCTTCCAAAGGAGGGATCAGTGCGCAGGTGAAATCTGAAAAATACGGTATTCAAAATTCTACAGTCGAAGACATTATGGCTGACCCAGAGATTGAACTCATTGTCAATCTGACGCCTGCACCAGCACACTACACGCTGATTCATCAAGCACTGCAATCTGGAAAACATGTTTACACCGAAAAAGTAATTACGCCTGAAGCGGAGAATGCAAAAGAATTAATCGAATTGGCAAAAAGCAAAAATTTATATCTCTGCAGTGCTCCGGATCATTTCTTAGGTTCTGCATGGCAACATGCCCGTGACATGATAGACAGAGGAATGCTCGGTACTGTTACGAGTGTATACGCGTGTGTCAGTCAGGATATGAATGTATTTGCAGACCGTCTTGCATTTATCAATGAACCTGCCGGTGGAATTGGATTTGACTTTGGCATCTACCTTATCACAGAAATGGTTGGACTCTTAGGTCCAGTCAAAGAAGTATGTGGCATCGTAGAAACTATGTACCCAAATCGTATCCACAAACAAATCACACATCCTCATTTCGGAGAATCGTATACATATGTCAATGAGGACATGATGATGGGTTCTTTAAAATTTGCTTCTGGTGCGATCGGAACCATTCACCTGAACGGCAACAGTATCCTATCCGCACCGCCACAATTTTTAATCTACGGAACAGAAGGGGTACTCTCCCTTCCGAATCCGGGATTGTTCAGTGGCGAGATGAAGCTTTTTAGACCCGGAAGTTTCGAACCAATCGAACAGATATCTGCGTTTGGATTCCCTCATAATTCTCGCGGTGTCGGCGTTGCTGAAATGGCATGGGCTCTCCGTCAAAACCGCACTGCCCGGACAGATGTTCAACTCGGCTCGCACTGTCTTGAAGTATTACAAGGTCTTCAGATCAGTTCTCAGACCAGACAATTTTACACATTGCAATCTTCCTGTACCAGACCTGAGCCATTAGAGTCCGGATACCGCGGGATGCAGACATTTGCATTTGATGAAGAAGGGGCAATTGTATAGGAGAAGAGAACTTTCTTCGTATTGCATAAAAAATCAAGGCAATTCCCAGATGACGTTGCCTTGATTTTCTATATACGAATTCCATATTTTGCTTGATTACTTACCAATTTCCAGCAACAATCCAGTCTCTTTTAACAGATCTGCATAGGCGACCAATGGTTTTCCATCCGGCCAGCGCACATCCAGATATGGCTTTCTTCCGGAAACCCGTTCTGCTGTCTCGATGATCTCCTCGTAAGATGCCTCTGACTCAAACTTCACATGATGAAGTCCCGGTCCTTTTTCATTGATCCAATCCTGAAATACTCCATGTCCCGTTGGAGCACAAAGCTCGATTTCGTATCCATCACCTTTGAACATGGCTGTGCGGATATTCAGTCCCACGCCATCATTTACAAGTTTATCATCAAAGAATGGACTGGCACTCTCAATCACCCACGGTCCGATTCCAAGTTCGTTCTCATAGATTTTTACCGCTTTTTCGAGATCTTCCACGACAATTCCCAGATGTAAGATTTTTCCCATTTTTAATGACATGTTTCATACACTCCTTTTTGTGATTAAGACAAGGGGATGATTCCTCTGTCCGACTTTTCTTCTACTGTAATAATATTTCATCTTTTAAAATAGTATTTATTCATCTTCTTTTGTGTATATTTTTGTCCTGTTCTTTCGTAGCAGACGAGAGGACGACTCTTCTATCACAAGTCTGTACCGACCTTTTCCACATTTTTTGCTCAAAGTAATTGACGCAAATCCATCTTGAAACATATCTTTCATCTGAAATTTATATTTTTTCGATAAAATCAACTGCACGTTCCACCCAGCCAGCAGCATCTGTTCCAGTCCCATCTCCAAATCCGTGTCCAGCTGTTGGAATAGTTTCTACCACGCATGGAATATTATGACGATCAAGCCCTTCTTTTAAATATTTCTCACTTTCTAATTCAGAGAGTGAATCCGCAAGACCATGCACCGCATAGCAAGGTGGATATTCTTCATCCAAGTGACTCATAATATCATACTTTTCAATATCACTAACCTTGTAATGTTCGCCAAACATACGCTTCAACATATCTTCCACAATATCCATATTTTTATGGGCAAATTCTTTCACGCGAAGAACACCATAGATTGGCAAAATTGCTTTTGGCTTTTGTAATCCGTATTTTTCATATCCATTTTCACGAGTACCAAAAGTACACACAAGATTCCCCCCTGCAGAATAACCGTTGAGAACATACTCGTTGGTATCAATATCAAATTCAACTGAATGCGAAAAGATAAAGCGGATAACCTGTGCAACATCTTCCATCGGCTTTGGAAACTGACCAAATCCTCCAATGCGGTAGGTCATTACGAAAACCTGATATCCACAGTTCACAAAATCGGCTGCTGCCGGATATGCTTCAACGACTACAGATACCGCAGTATACCCGCCGCCCGGAACAAGTATCATCACAGGCTTCTTTGGGTCAATTTCTTCTGGAATCAATCGTACAATCGTTACATCTTCCTTGGCAGGATCTGCTTTTCGATCCTCCTCAGCATATACGCGGTAGAGTTTTGCACCATTTTCAACCTGCTGAACCAAATGGTTGATTCCTTTGATGATTCCTTCCGGACTCCATCCGATTGGTCTCATAAATTCCAATGTCAAATCATAAAAATCATTTCCCTGTCCAATATCCAGGTTATTATCAAACATAAGATACTTATTAATTTCTCCTAGTTCTGGTATATTGGTAATCTCCTTTATCGTACTCTGTGGTGAAAATCCATTCATGAATTTCAACATTTCATCCATCCACCCTTCTGCTGATGTTCCAATAGCCAATCCGCAGCCATGACCACCTTGAGGATATAAATGAAACTCATATTCCACACCCTTTTCTTTTAATGCATCGGCCATTCGAACACTATTACTAGGAGGCACTAAGAGATCATCTTCACATGCCCATAGAAATGTTTTCGGATATTTTGGTGTAATATGTTGATCCACCGAAAGCATGTCCATCAATTTCGAATCATTTCCAACAAGTGCAAGCGCACTATCTTCATGCATTTCTTTTTGAAAATTGATAACCGGATAGTTGAGACATAATTTATTAGGACAATTTGGGGTGTCTACTTCTAACATTGCTACGGATGCACATAGATGCGCACCTGCCGAAGAACCCATAAGCATAAGATCATCTGGATCAACCCCATATTCATCTGCATGAGTACGTACATATTGGATTGCTTTGACTAAATCATCCTGTGGTTTGGGGAACTGATTTGGTGCAAGACGATAATATAGAATGAATGGAACATATCCTGCTTCTTCCATTTTTTCAGCAAATTCCACACCTTCCGAAGTACCTGAAAGCACACGATATCCACCTCCCGGGCAAATGATGACGGCAGGTCGATTCTTTCCCACACAGGAACTTGCACAGGTGCTTTTCACCATCAATGAAACCGAGGTTTCATCATTTTTACTCATATCGGGAATATACGCTTCACTATGTTCTTCCCATAAAGAAATAAACTTGAAACTGTGATTTTTCACTATATCATCGGCCTGATTTGCTGCGTTCAGAAAATCATCCGCCATAAACGGACCTCCCCACGGCATCATCACTTCTTCCCCAACAACCGTTATCGGCTTACTCAAATATTCATCTGGAATCATATATAATATAGATTCCGGAAAGAATGCTCCAATGCACTTCTTTATGCCCTCGTCTGCAAGAATTTCGTTAATCGTATTTTGATTATTAAATCTCATAATCGTTGATCTCCTCTCCCTATAATTTGAAAACAAATGGTTTTGCTGGAATCTCACTGCTATTATACAAGTTCACTTCATGATACGGTTCCTTCGCAAATCTTATCTCAGTCACATCTCCCACACTGTGGAGAATTAATGTATCATTCAAAACTTCCGCATCAACTGCTATCGAGTCTTGTGTTTTTGAATTTAAATTCATAGCCTGCAATCTATCTCCTTTGATGAATAATCCTTCCGCGTTCGCAAATCGGATAACTATGTCATCTCCTTTTTTCACCACATCGATTACTTCTGGAGCATCGCATACAATATTTTCACCATAAACATGTCCTCTTGCTAAAAGTGCAAGTCTATCCCCAACCGGTCTTTTATTCTTTGGATGAATATCCCACTGCATCCCCACGTCTCCGATTGCTGCCATCCAGCAATTCGACACGTTTTTACTTACTTCTTCCTGACAATCTCGAACTTGAATATAGTTTTCTCCATAACATTCCGCCCACTTTTCAAACGGAGCTAACTGAACAAATAGAAATGGTAACTCTTCTCCCCACAAGGCACGCCAGTTTTCTATCATTTTACTAAATACCGTGGTGTACTCTTTTGCGTGTGAGTCACCATCTGTTTCTCCCTGATACCAGATAACTCCGCGTGCAGCAAATGGAACAATCTTTTTCAACATTGTCTCGTACAGACCACCTGGTCTTTGTTCAAATTTAAAAAGTTGAAACATGCTACTGTCTAGTTCTACCTCATCCATCGGATTCTCCCGCTCATCCGCAGCACCTATTTTCACCATTTGTATATTAAACGGGTTATCCACATTGTTTGTTCTATCAGTGAACGGACTTACCTTGTACTTTTCAATGAAATCATCAAAGTTGATGTTTGCAAATTCTGACTCATAATCCTTTACCCAGACTTCTCCTTCTGTTCCTTTCAAATAATTCGAATCCATCCATGCGCATGCCGGTGTCCCAGCCCAATTACAGCCCACAATACCGACTGGTACATCGATTGCTTCTTGCAAATTCTTGGCAAAATAAAAACCAACTGCCGAAAAATAACCTAAATCTTCTGCTGTACATCCACGCCAAAATCCTTCATTTTTATATTCGCGATCATTTAATTCACCTTCATAAGCAACTTCTGGATAATCAAAAAAACGAATCCTAGGGTTTCTTTCCTGATTTATGATTTCAGTTTCAAAATGTACATCATATGCAAGTGGAAATTCCATGTTACTTTGTCCACCTGCAATCCATACTTCGCCGATACAAATATCTTTTAATGTAATTTTATCTCCGTCATCATCACAAACTGTCAATATCAAATCTGTTGCAGCCTTCTTTTCTGGTAACACAATATGCCAGTTCCCACATTGGTCTGTACAAGCTGAAACCTTGTCTCCAATGAGCGTAACACTCACCCGGCTTTTTGGTGTATCCTTCCCCCATATGTGTATCGGTTTTTCCCTTTGTAAAACCATGCTGTCTGAAAAAATCATCGCTAATTCTAACATCTTAAGTGTCCTTTCTTTTTCTTCTTTGTATTCTCGTAAGAGTGGGACAGACAAAGGGACGTTTCTATTGTCTGATTTTGCTTCGCAAAATCGGACAATAGAACCGTCCCCTTGTCTGTTTTATGCTACATCACCTTTTCTTGCTGCTAATTCACCCTGAATCTTCTCCATTGTCTTGTTATCAAGTTTGTAGAAGAACATTGGAATCATCGCGATTACTGTGATAACTGCTGGAATCAAGTTAACGATTGCATTGATACCTGCAACAGCTCCTGCTGTCTGTTCAGCATTTGCAACATATCCTGTTGCTGCTAAGAGAAGTACACCTACGGATCCGATAAGTGCTGTCGATAATTTAACTCCAAAGCTCATAAGTGATGATGCTAATGCTTCTTCACGAATTCCAAACTTCCAATCGCCGTAATCAATAGCGTCACACATGATACCGTAACTAATAGAAGATCCTGACATTCCGAATCCGAATACTGCACTCATACCAATCAAGAAAATCATGTTGTTTGATGGGAATAAATACATAATCAGAAGTGATACAATCTGTACCCCACTGAAAAACAGCATTGAATTTCTCTTACCCAACTTCTTTGTGAAGAATGGAAGTGTCATATTACCTAGTGTCTGCATAATTGTAATCGTTGTAAATACCGGTGCAATTAATGTAAATGATCCTGCTACATAAATAATGTAATATGAAAGGAATGACATTCTGGCAATTGCTGCAGTTGCTCCTGCGAATACCATGAAAATTGCAATCAGGATATTTTTATTCTTAAGAAGCAGTTTGAACGATTCCTTAATTGGACGTTTTTCTGTTTTTCCTGCTGTCGAATCGACGGGTGCATCATGTACTTCTTCTCTACATTTCCATGCACAGAACCACAATAACGGAACCGAGATAATTGAAAAGATAACCGTTGCTTTGAAGTATCCTGCGCCTGTTGCAACATCACTGTGGCTGAACATCAGAATCAGTGGCATCGCACATGCCGAAAGGATAACGCCTACGACCGAAGATGCAACCTGTGACATCGATACAATGTTCATCTTAATCTGTGAGTCATCAGAAAGACGATTCAAAAGACCATTGATTGCTACACTTACTACCGTGTATGCCATACCAGCGCCGATATAGGTAAGCAGACATACCACGACTTTTGCAGTTCCTTCAAGTGGGAATACGGTAAATGTTAAAATATTAAATATCGCAAGTACAGGCGGTGCAATTGCAATGTATGGGCGAAATCTTCCCCATCTCGAATTCGTCCGGTCAACGATGACTCCCATCATCGGATCATTGATTGCATCCCAAATACGAGCAATCAGCATAATCATTGAAATTGCTCCTGCTGCCAGCCCAACAACATCGGTGTAAAATAACATCAGGTAATTGTTGATCATATACCAGATAATGTTAGTCGAAGCAAAACCTGCTGAATAAGCAATTGCAGAAGGTTTGTTCATTTTTCTTTTGTTTTCCATCTCATTTCCTCCTAGAAATCCGGCGAGTCGTCTATCGTGCACCACTCGCCATCGTTTTATGTTCTTTCTGTATCTTATCAGAGTAATCTTGACGGAAATTGCATATTTTTGTTCCATTTCATGTAAAAAGTTGCACAAAATTTTACTTTCTTTTTTGCTGACCGGGCTTTAAAAATACATATTTTCAATATAGAGTTCATTGAACTTTTCATCCGCAGCTAATGAAAGTTCAATGGCTTTTTCTGATATATCCGTAAGAATATCCTCATCTTCAGGATGTGTAATCAATTGGACCAGTCCACCAAGACAACTGTTTCCGACCATGACTATCTTATCTGCAAGCTCATTCGGAAGCAGACCAATCCTCAGTGCTTTTTTTGCATCCAGCTTCAGTCCGAATCCTCCCGCAATGTAAACATGTTCCAGCTCATTTTTCGTGATTCCATACCGCTCTATGAGGATTTCGATACCCGCACAGACTGCCGCTTTCGCGAGCTGTATTTCACGTACATCTTTCTGGGTAAATGTAAGGGGCTCTCCCGCTGCCGTCTTCGCAAAAGGATAACCATTCTCTTCATACGCTTCCTCAAATGCGCCTGTCTCATCTAAAAGTGCGTCTTCCAAAAGTGCCGCAGTTATTGCCACAACTCCCGTTCCACAGATTCCAGCCGGTTCTGCCTGATCTCCACCGATTAATGTTATAGCCGAAGCACCATTTTTTATCGTAATATCAGACACTGCACCTCTGATACTTCCGGTTCCGCAGGAAATGTTGCCACCCTCAAATGCTGGCCCTGCTGCCGTGGATGTTACGAGAATCTTATCTTTCCCTGCCAACGCCATTTCCCCGTTTGTTCCAAGATCAATCAAAAGCGAGGGGTGTTCTTGATGATAGATTCCCGTCAGGTAAATCCCGGAAACAATATCTCCGCCCACATAAGTGGAAATTCCCGGAACAATTTTAAGTATACAGTCGGGAACATTTTCTCCCAACATGTCTCTTGCCTTCGTCTCAATCGCAGCAATATTCACCGGTGTAAACGGGTATACGCCCAATGTCTCACAGGAATACTCCATAAGCAGATGTGTCATGGTAGTATTGGCGCCAATCAAAATCTGTGTCACCTTCTCCATGCACCCGTCTTCTGCTTGTACGAGCACTTCGTCAATCAGCCCGACTAAATCTTTTTTCACAAGCAAAGACAATTCTTTCAGTTTTCCTTCATTCGCCGCCTGAATACGCGAAATGACATCTGCGCCATATGCCCGCTGGTGATTGATTCCGGTCGCTGATGCAAGCTGTTTACCTGATGTGTCATCGACTAATACCGCTGCAATGGTTGTCGTTCCGATATCAACTGCAATAGAATATGTCTTCTCTTCACTGGTTTCCAGCCTTTCATCCATATCTTCTATAAACTCCGTAACAACTTCAAAATCTTCTTCATTCTTTGCATATTCCAAATGTACCGTGATGTCCTGCTTCGGATAACAGGTGCATGCAAGCCGCATTCCCGATGTAATCTGCTCTTTTGAGAAAAACTGTTTGTCTGCCTCGGAGGCACTCACGAATCCCTTCATAATTGTCACCGCGCATTTCCCGCAGCGCCCCCTGCCATTACATGGGGCACTCACATAATACGCATTTGCACGAAGCAGTTCCAAAAGGCTCTCTTTTCCGTCATATTCATATTTATCTTCATTTACCGTAATCGTAATCATATTTCCTCCAAAAAGCATTGAATTTTATCCAGATACAATTTAATATATATCATATCAGATGAATTATTTTTTTCAACTAAAAGTTTACTATCCAGAAAAAGGTGGTCATATATTATGGAATATCAGCGCATCAAATATTTTATCACGGCAGCTCAGGCGGGAAGTTTTTCTGCTGCTGCAAAAAAGCTTTTCATTTCTCCTCAATCCGTAGCCAAACAGATTGGTCTTATGGAAGAAGAATTGGGTGTGCAGCTTTTTGACCGTGTAGGACGTAATGTCATCTTAAACGAAGCCGGCAAATTTGCACTCGTAAAATTTCGGACGGTTGATACGGTTCTGGACGATGCCATCCGTTCTGTAAGAGCATTTTCTGAAACTAAGGGAGAAAAAATACGCATCGGATTCTTCCACGCACTACCCAAAAAATCACTGATTACGCCTGTCATCAACTCCATTCTCACAGAATTGCCGGACATTGGATTACAGTTAGAAATGGTGGATTTAGGTGATACATTAAAACTTCTGATGGATGATAAACTCGATATCGCATTTACCAATCTTGAAGAAACTAATGTTTTAAGAGAATTCAACTATCTGGTATTTGCAAGGAAACCTGCAAAGATTGTCGTTGCACCTAAACATCCATGGTATCAGAAAGAGCATATTACAAGAGAAGATTTGAAAAAAGAATCCATTCTTATGTTAGATCATGCAGACCCGGGTGTCTATGACAAAGAGTATTCTGCCATTTATGAACGGATTCCATATAAAGACGTTGTTTACGTCTCGAACTTCAGCACGATGTACACGTTACTAGAACAAGGCAAATCCTTCGCAGTGTTTCCCAATATCTTTGCAAATGTAGATGATATCAAGTTTCGGTTTTTTGATATCCCTGACGATGAATCCTATTTTCTAACAACAGCACTGTGCAAGAAACACACTCCGAATAAGTCCACTGAAAAAGTATGGAACCTTCTCCAGTCAGAGCTGAGTACTTACAACTTATAATTGTAAGCACTCAGTTTTTTAATGTTTTTCTTTTCGTATATAAGAATGTAAGATAATACTATATTGTAAAAATTCGATTTTTCACAAGGAGGTATTATGCAAACACCAAAAGAAGCTTTGTTAGCACTTTACAGAGGAGCGAAAGCAGACTTTATTCCTGCTGAAAATCTAATTCAAAAAGATTTGGCATTTCCGGGAGAGCGCTACTTCGGGTCTGATCAAAAAGGATATGATGCATGGGGCGTGAATTGGACCCAGCTTGGTCCTGATCCCGGATTAGATGGTTCCACTGTTTCTGCTAACTTCAAATTATTTGACGATATGGAGGACTGGAAAGAACATGTGAATTTTCCTAATCTGAATCAGTTACCCGTAAAAGAAGTGCTGCAGGGACAGGCATCGCAGTTTAACAGCGATGAAGCCGTCATCAGCGGTCTTCTTCTTTCCGGACAATTTGAACGGTTAAACGAAATGATTGGTATGGAAGATGCACTCTGTGCATTCTATGAATATCCGGATGAGATGCATGAATATATGGATGCCATGTGCGAGTACAAATTAAAATGCATCGAGCTTACATACGATGCCATTCAGCCGGATATGATTCAAATGCACGATGACTGGGGAACTGCACAGAATATGTTCATGTCTCCAGACTTATGGCGAGAGTTCATCAAGCCAAATGAGATACGCTATGCAAAGAAAATCCACGAGCTGGGCATGATCTACGAACATCATTCCTGCGGATATATCATGCAGATTGTTCCAGATTTAATTGAAATAGGAATTGATGTCATCAGCCCACTGAACGTATGCAATGATTTAGATACACTTCTCGAATCATACGGTGATAAAATCACATTTAAAGGCGGTATTAACAACCAGCTTCTTGACGAAGGCGAATGTGATGCGATACAGATTCGTGAAGAAGTTATCAGCAAGATGGATCAGTATGCCAGAAAAGGCAGATATGTTCCGGGTTTTATTTATTCCAGACATGATGTTTTGGATATTTTCAATGAAGAAGTGAATAAATACGGCGCAGATATTTTCAAAAAATAAGGAGAATTCAAAATGAGTATAATAGATGAGATTTCAGAAATGTTACAAAAAGGGAAGAAAAAAGTGGTTGTAAGCTTAGTTCAGCAGGCAATCGATGAAGGTGTCGATGCCAACATCATCTTGAATGACGGTTTGCTTGCTGGAATGGATATCATCGGGGGAAAGTTCAAAAGAAATGAAGTTTTTGTTCCCGAAGTATTGATGGCAGCAAGATCAATGAATGCGGGTACTGCTCTTTTAAAACCACTTCTTTCTGACGAGAACGCAAAGCCAATGGGAAAAGCCTGTATTGGAACTGTCAAAGGTGACATGCATGATATTGGCAAGAATCTTGTCCGTATGATGTTAGAGGGAAAGGGCATCGAAGTAATTGATTTAGGCGTAGATGTAGAACCCGAGAAATTCGTAGAATGTGTGAAAAATGAAGACTGCAAACTCGTATGCTGCTCTGCGCTTCTCACAACCACCATGCCCGTTCTTGGTGATGTTGTAAAAGCTTTCGAGCAAGCCGGACTTCGTGACAATGTGAAAATCATGGTCGGCGGTGCTCCTGTCACCGAGGAATACTGTGTTACTGTGGGGGCAGATACATATACAGATGACGCAGCCACTGCAGCAGATGCAGCAGTTGCATTACTAACCGCTTAGGAGGAATCGATAACATGAATATGACAAAATGGCTGGAAGAAGTTCTTGCAGCAGATCAGAGAAAAGCTCTGCCAGTTCTTTCATTTCCAGCAATTCAGAAAATGAATATTACAGTCCGCGATTTAATTGGTAGCAGTGATTATCAGGCACAGGCGCTCAGAACCATCGCCGATGAGACTGATTCTCTGGCTTCCGTCAGCTTAATGGATTTATCCATCGAAGCAGAAGCCTTCGGATCTGAGATACGTGTAGCTGATGACGAAGTACCAACTGTTATCGGTGCAATTGTAAGCGATGAAGAGGCGGCAGATGCTCTGTCAATACCAGAAATCAGCGCAGGAAGAATCGCCATCAACATAGAAGCGATTCGCAAAGCAGCAGCTCTCATTGCAGACAGACCCGTCTTTGCAGGTGCGATTGGACCATTCTCGCTTGCCGGAAGACTGATGGGGGTATCGGAGGCCCTGATCTATTGCTTCGAAGAAGAAGACATGGTTCATACCGTTCTTGACAAAGTGACTGAATTCTTAATTAACTACTATAATGCCTACAAAGAAACCGGAGCTGCCGGTGTAGTAATGGCAGAACCATTAGCTGGTCTTCTTTCGCCTGACATGGCAGAAGAATTTTCTGCTGATTATGTCAAAAAAATAGTGGACGCTGTACAGACAGACGAATTCATCATCGTATACCATAACTGTGGAAACAGCGCAATCAAAACGATTGATAGCATTGTGACGAATGGCTGCAAAATATTCCATTTTGGAAATGCGATTGATATGGAAGAAATGATGAGTCATATTCCAGATGATATGATTGCAATGGGAAACGTTGACCCGGCTGGAGAATTCAGAAACGGTACACCCGAATCTGTTTATAACAAAACATTAGAAGTAATGGAAAAATGCTGCAAATATAAGAACTTTATCATCTCGTCCGGATGTGACATTCCGCCACTTTCTCCTTGGGATAATATTCATTCTTTCTTCCAGGCTGTTGCAGATTTTAACAATCGATAACTTTCAGGAGACATTATGAAGACACTAGAACACTGGATTAGAATTGCCAAAGACGATTGCGGGTTTGATGAAGCAGGTAACTTGAACCTAAGCGCAGTAACATTTATGCCTGAAGTTCGTGATATGTGCAGAGCCGACAGATGCAATCGTTATAATAAGAGTTGGAGCTGTCCTCCTGCCTGCGGCTCTCTGACAAAGATTCAAAAAGACATCTCTGCATTTCACAATGGTTTTCTTGTCCAGTCAATCGGACAGTTAGAAGATGAATTCGATGTGGAAACCATGATGGAAACGGAGCAACTCCATAAAGAAAGTTTCAGCCAGCTGGTTCATCAGCTGGCTGAAAGTAATACTCATTTTTATGCTATGTCTGCCGGTTCCTGCACCATTTGTAAGGAATGCACTTATCCTGACAGCCCATGCCGCTTTCCAAAGGAGATGTTCCCTTCCATGGAAGCATGTGGAATTATGGTCTCAGATGTGTGCCGGGATTCGGGAATGCAATACAATCACGGCAAGAACACCATCTGCTATACCAGCTGTATATTAATTACATTTTGATTAGCTTTGAAAATATGTCATACACGCGCTTAAAATCTTCCTCAAGAGAACTCCCTGGCATTGGAACATATTCTATTGCAAGTGAGTCATTATATCCACTTTTCTTAATCGTCTCAAACAATCTCTCAAAATCCACAACGCCAGTCTTATGCGGTGCATTAATATAAAAGCGGCCATCCATTCCCGGATTTGCATGCCCTTCTGGATGCTTATCCGCAATCTGCATATCCTTGATATGTATGTGAGAAATTTTATCTGCAAAATACTCATAATAGGAAATAGGATCGTCACCGCCTGGAAGCATATTTGCAGAATCATATACCACACGAAGTCCCGGCACAGCATGCAACAATGCATCTACTTCCTGTCTTGTACACATTGGTATTTTGATATTTGGATCGTCTTCAATCACGCATACCATTCCATTTTCTTTCGCAAGATCCACCGCTTTTTTATATACCAGCACCATACGATGAAAGGATTTGTTTCTGTCCTCATCGACTTCACCCGGCACCAGCATAATCTTCTTGCATCCAAAATATTTCGCAGCTTCAATCACCTCCGGAGTGCTCTCATCATTCTCGGCAATTCCCATATAAATAAGGCAGTTCAGAGTTAAACCATTTGCATTCAGCATTCTCTTCGTTTCTTCTTTTCCAACAAGCTGAATTGTCTGCCAAAGCAAATCAATCTTCTTATATCCCGTCCTTGCTGTCAGCTCAACAAATGATTCTATTTCTTTCACTTTTTCTTCTTTACTTTCCTCTTTGAAAAACAGTACCGGAAACTCCAGCATGAAAGTCATCATACTTAATTCCATTTTTCTTCCTCCGCTTCATAATCAATGCTATAGGTTCTATAGACTTCTTAAATAGTCATAATCAAGCTTCACGCAGCAGGACGCCGTGCCATCTGATCCCTCAAAATGATAATACTCCCGCTCGCTGATATATGCTGCACATCCTTGTGCATCTGCCACTTCAACAAGTTTTTTCCAGTCGATCATTCCCTGACCAAGTCCTTTATTCCAGTTTCTTGTCTCATATAATTGAGCTTTGATTTCTTCTGTGAAAATAGGTGTGCCATGTTCATCCCGCTGTATTTTGTTAATGATTGCCTTCGGAAAATGTTCATATTCTTCCTCAGTTGCTGCAGCCCTTGTACATTCCTTCACATGAATCAACGGGAAGCGTCCCGGGTTATTCCTGATATATTCAATTACATCTGCACCTGCTCTCGCAGCCCAGCCAGTATCAAGCTGGTATCCCACATATTCAAGTTCCGTGTTTGCAAGCAGAATGTCATAAATTCTTGTTTTTCCTTCTTCTCCCGCAATCCACATAAACTCATCCGCATGATTATGAATGGTCAGCATAAGTCCCTGCTCCTTAAGTGCTTTCCCTTTCTCATTTAATTCTTTGCAGGTATTAAGAACTGCTTCGCGTGTTTTATCATCGAATTTTGCATCAAATGCAATATAAGAAACTCCCAGGGCTTTTGCCAACTCAATCTCTTCTTCCGAACCCCATCCATGAATTGCAATGACATCCAGTTTCAATTCCTTCAACAGTTCTTTGAATTCATCCACAGGTAAATCCCCCGTGTTTGCACTAACGATTTCGACTCCATCATAACCAACCCTCGAAAACTCATGAAGAGCGTCAATCAGACCATCATGTTCTGCTCTAATTAATGAATAAACCTGTGCATATACTTTTCCTTCCATAATAAAATTGCCTCCTATAGTCTATTTTTTCTTGCTATCGTGATAACTATATGGTATCGTTTTAGCAAACAGTAGTATGTGCCATACGGCACAAATAAGCAAATATGATGTGCTTTTATGTAATGGAATGAAAATGCGATTGCATAGGACATACCAATGGTGAGGTATATAGAATGAGAACAATATCTGAGCAAAACAGAATAGCGCAGGCAATCAGACAATTAAATTTGAGTACAGAATTTGACACCGATTCTCTGCAATTTGAAATTAGAATCTATGAAAAAGGAGAACAAATCGTTTCTCCGCTCAATCCGTTAGATCATTTCGTTTTTGTCATCTCAGGGAGTATCCGGGTCTATCAATTAGATGAAGATGGTATCATCCATTCACTTATAAACATTCGCAGACGCGACTGTCTGGGATATAATGAATTCTGCTTCAACAACAATAAATACACCTTATATGCGGAAGCATTCGTGCAAACCGTATGCCTGGTTCTCCCATTTCATCAGCCTGCAGGGAATTTGAAATCCGACTGCGACTTCTTACTGTTTTTACTGAGAAATTCTCTTCTAAGTCAGATACAGAATTCAGAGATAACACATTTTTGTTCTGATTTAGAAGACAAGTTGCTTTTTTACATGGAGAATATCTGTACAGATTGTACGCTCACCAGCGTCAATGAAGCTGTCGACGCGCTTCATTGCAGCAGACGACAGCTTCAACGTACATTAAAGAAGTTATGCGAGGATCAAACGTTAGTACATATCAAGAGAGGTTGTTATCAAATTAAGATTCAGTAAAGACCAACATTGAACTTCACCACAGACATATTTCAGACCCATATCTTCAAGTTCAAGTCTTGCATTTAACAACCCTGTAAATACGAATGACTTTAACATTCCGGTCCCTTTCAGCGTTGTCCACTCTGTCTCATGATAGCCGCAGCTATTGCACGCATGATGAGGAGGGAACTCACACTGCGGAGGTGTAATCGGACGAATTTCCGCATTTTCACCCATTGCCATAATTGTCGCGAACATACTGTGGATATGCACCGTTGCATTCACATCTTCTCTTGCCCGCATCACAGCCGTATGCATCGGAATCTCAGACGATGGCTTATAAGGACCGTCAATCCACTCATTTGTTCCATCCTCTTTCATCTCAACAATTGCTATATCTGCCTCCGTCATTGCTGCATAGGAAATACCGCTCGGAGTAATCGCTATCATATTTCTATCTTCAGCATCTCTCATAAAAAGTTGTATTTAATCACAAAAAAACTGATTGCAAAAGACAGTTGTAAAAAGGCAATCGTCTTATTTATAGTGCAAATTTTTTTTAATATTACATTGCATTCTTCGCAATTGTGTGTGTTGATATATGATCGGTACCTTAAGTTCACGCCATTTCCCGCATAGCAGGTGGTTTATTAAAGATCGCCTCACCAAAAAATAATGCACAAAAAACCATTTGGATTTTGTGCATTATAACAATATTAATTTTAAATCTGCAACCCTCTGTACCGGTTCACGCTTGCCGAAATCTCCTCTTTCCGTGGCATCGCCAGATTCCCCGGCACACTGCCCTTCGCAAACAATGCCTGAATCCCCTTTTCCTGCAGCAGCTGATAGACCTCGTCTACGCAGGTATCCAGATTTTTCTTCCCATCAAATACATGCTCTTTTAGATACTCCAGAATATATCCAAGCAGCTGAGTCTGTTCTCCATCTACAATCTGCTCTATGAACCGAAGTTCTACTTCTTCCTTGTTGATGAGAAATCCGTCTTTCCCCAATCCTTTGATTTTGGTACGGTCATTTCGCTCTGCCTTGAATATCGGAACCCTGGTTTGATGAATCCCATGGATTTTTTCAGCATCACATTTCAATCCTTGGAAATGTGATGCTTCTTCTTTTGCCCGTTCCGTAATCACATACGGCTCGTACATATCCATCTGAATAATGGTATCTGCCACCTGAAAATATGCACCAGAACTTCCAGCTACAAGTACCGTTGAAATTCCGAACTTCTCATACAACTCTCGCACCCGTTCCACATACGGAATAATCGGTTCCTTGTCACGATGCACCACGCGCTGCATCAGTTCGTCCCGCACCATAAAATTGGTCGCACTGGTATCTTCATCAATCAGCAAAATCTTGGAGCCACAACTGATAGCCTCGGCAAGGTTCGATGCCTGAGAGGTACTTCCACTGGCATCCATCGTCGAAAAACTTGTTGTATCTTTTCCATTGGGTAGCTGCCGGATAAATGCACTGATGTCCACACTGCAGACATTTCTGCCATCTTCTGCCCGCAGCTTCACCGCGCTCTCTTCCGTCATGACATACTCTCTTCCATCCCCCGGAATATGCGGATATACTGCTTTTTCTAACGCCTGTAACAGTGTAGACTTTCCATGATATCCGCCGCCAACAATCAAGGTAACACCTTTTGGTATTCCCATTCCCTTGATGGTTTTCTTATGCGGAAGCTCCAACAACACTTCTAGTTCCTTCGGAGACTGGAACGGAACTGCCTGCTTCATCGGTGCATCCAACACACTGCTCTCTCTCGGCAGTACAGAGCCATTTGCTACAAAAGCCGCCAGTTTCTTCTCTTTCAGCAATTGTCCCAGTGCCACTCTGTCCTCCGCAAGAAAAACTGCTTCCTCCAGTTTTTTCTGGTTCATATTCGCATAATATAATGCATGTTTTACACAGTCCGGAAGATAGTCAAACAGAATCTTGTTCAGTTCCCCCGCCTGAATTCTTCGTCCATTTGCCGGAAATCCGATTTCCAGACGTACTGTCACGCTTCCGTCTGTTTGCTTGATTTCACATCCACTGCGTTCTAACACTTCCTGCCCACATCTGCTAACCGATATTACGCCGCTTTTACCAGAGCCTTTCGCCCTACGTGTGTATTTCCCAGTCTGACTCCAGAATGCACGCAAAAGCATATCCTGCAAAGCGATTCTCTTCTCTTTCGTATCGTACATCCATGCAGGGAATCCTGCCTTTTTCCCATTCACCTGTACACTGACCTTCGACGGTGCCGCAAATGGATCTCCCTGTACGTGTTCAATATTTAAACTATATTCCCTAAAATCATATGTTCCACGCAGTGATTTATAAGCCGGATAACTCTTACCATCTACCTGTCGCAATAATTGTTCTAATTTTCTCATGATGAATATCTCCTCCCCCCTGAAAAAAAAGATTCTAAATCCCACAGAGCCACCAGATTTTTAGCTCCAATGATATTTAGTGTCATTCATGTTCATTATTTTGTTCCGCTTATTTTATCATAATTGAATTTTTATAATCAATCTATATTTCATACGCAATCTCTGCCTTCTTTCCGCAATGTGCAATTCCAATATGATATATCTTTCCTTCTAATTCCGCATCATATCGCTTCTCTTTGATCTGATGCAAAACTTGCTGCGCCAGCACCACCAGATCTTCATTCTCATCCTTTGTATATTTGAATTCGAGCACAATCTCAGGATTACACGGTTTCAAAGGCTTTAACAATATATCGCTTCTTCCTTTGCCACTTTCACGATTGCTTCTCACCTCATATTCACCATATAAGTACGAACACATCCCAAGCATCATCATGTGATAGCTGTTCTCATCTTTTAAGTCATGATACGATGGCAGTGTCAGCAGAATATGCTGATATTCATCTATAAAATCTTCCATCTCTCCCATTCGAAGATAGCGCACCACAGCAAACATAGCATCATGAGGCACTTGTAAGCTGTGAGCAGTCAATTTTCGAAAAGCCAGTGCAACTTCTTTATTCGGAATGCGAACTGTAAAATAATCGTGTTCAATCACCTTTTCAATCGTCACCATCCCAGCATTAATCAGCATTCCCCAGAGTGCATCCTTCCCAGGTTGTTCATAAAAAGAGTTTCCAAGTTCAACACTTACAGATACGTTTCCTCTCTCCACTAATTTGTCATACTCTTTACGAAATGAGACTCCGCAATCATCCATAGCCTGTTCAATCATACTGTTTTCACTGGTATTCACCCAATAGGGTTCTAACTCCTGACGTGATACATAACAAGTCACTGACCAGGGATTGTACATCCACACATTGCCAAACTGATATCCATCATACATCTCCTGCACTTCCTTGGTCAGTTTCATTCCAGAGTATTCCAATAGCTGCTTTGTCTCTTCGCTCGTAAATCCAAAGCAAGAGGCATAAGGCTTGTCTTTTACCGTACACACAGTGATGTTGTTCAGCCCCGAGAATATATTCTCTTTGGCGACGCGCTGAATTCCAGTCAGCATTGCCTTATTCAAAGCATCATTTCCTTTGAGTGCAGAGCTGAGTAAGACGGACAAAAATGTACGCACCTGGTCATAATATCCTCCGCGATTCGCAGTGATAAATGGGGTATCATATTCATCGATAAACAGATATACCTTTTTGCCATAATACTCCTCCAACGCCTGACACAATTCTACAATTGCTTTTGTAGCAATAGGTTCGGCTTCATCTAACGAGACATCTCGCTTCTTCAAAACATCTAAGATTTCCCTGATACTTTCTTTTCGTTCTTCAGACAACTTATCAGATAGAATAATCGAATCATATCTCAGATACTCACATCTTATTACATCGTACAATTGCATCAACAGTGCTTTTGCAGAGCTGGCTTTTACATTCAGAAACGATAAGAATATCACGGGATGCTGATTACACTCCTCCATGTATCTTGTCTCTGCAATCCGGGTATCTGTAAAAATATCAATAGAATCCTTGGTACAATCCAAAAATTCAGCAAGCATCGACATATTCAATGTCTTGCCGAATCGCCGGGGTCTGGTAACCAGACTGACATCCTCGCCTGACTCTAGGAACTCCTGAATCATAAGCGTCTTATCCACATAGTAGTTCCCATCTTCTCGCAATCTCCGGAAATTCTGCTTGCCAATTCCCATTCGCTTCCCAGGTGTTTCCCGCAAGTATTTCTCATCTACAATACGAGGTACACGTGCAGCTTCTTTTTTCTTTACCTTGTATACCACTGGCTCTTCTCGAATGATATTCCCGTTTCCTATTCTTCCAAATAATTCATCCATAGAACAATCCAACACATCACAAATCGCTTCCAATGTATCCAAATCCGGCGAGCGCTTTCCTGCCTCATAATTGGAATAGGTCGATCTTGGAATTCCCAGTTTCTCTGCCATCTGGGTCTGCGTATACTCTCTCGTCATACGAATCAAGCGTAAATATTCATGAAATTTAGACATTGTTTTACACGCTCCTTCCTTTGTACATCTGTTATTCTAATTATACATGCGTGTTTTCATATTGCAACATGTGTTTCAATATGAAGCAATTATCAAAGTTGAATCTTTATTTTTCCCTCGTAAATTCGCACTGGTACCGGATCGTCAAATCCTACAATCGTTGGAATACAACCGTCTTCATAGAAATATATAATCACTTTCTCCTTATCCGTATCCACAATCCAGTATTCCCTCACCCCTGTCTGCAGATACTTATTCGCCTTGATAAACATATCCTTTTCACGTGTTGATGGTGACAGTATTTCTATGATAAAATCCGGTGCGCCGATCACTCTCTTTTCGGTAACCTTTGTTTTATCACATATAATCATAAAGTCTGGCTGCACGATTGTATACTCATCCTCACCATCTAACTGCACATCCACGGGTGCAAAGAGTGGCTGACATGAACCATGATTCTTTTCAATATAGGACATCACCTGATAAGAGATTCTATATAACACTGATTGATGTATCGTTCGAGGCGCAGTCATTTCAAAATATTCTCCATCAATCAGTTCCACCCTTTGCTCATCCGGAAGCGCATCATAATCTGCAATTGTATGCTTCGCTTTTGCCTGATAGGCAGATGTTTCCCGCAATAACAGCTCCTGTGGATTTTTCTTTAACACTGCTTCCAATGCTTGAACGGTCTCGTACCGCGGTGCTTTTGTCACGCCATTGAAAATCTTTTGGAGTGTGCCAAGGGATACACCCGAATATTCCGAAAGCATTGCCATGGTGTAGCCCAATTCGATTCGTCTTTCTTTCATCTCTTTAACGGTCATTATGATTCGCTTCTCCTTCTTATATATAGCATTACAAACGGTTGATTACATACTTTTATTTTACACTTATTGCCGTCCGTATGTCAACCGTTTTTCAACCGTTCATCTCAAATATTCGGAATTTCCTTCAAAACTGCATTCACTTTTTCTTCGTCGTATTCGACCGCTCTTTCATCCAGCAGATCTTTTAACTTCATCTTGCTGCAGACGCCCATCATATCATCAAATGTCATCCCCGGTGCAAACGGTACAATCTTCTTCTGCATCCGTTCTACCAAGTCCACAATCGCCTCTTTTGCCACCGGATTTCCGAAGATGCGCCCGATTGTGCAGTCCAGCGATAACCATGCACTGCCATCATCTGTTGCATGTGCCTTGCAGGCAGGTGTCGATAAAATCTTGTCCTCCAATGATCCGACATAGAACTCCCCAAATACATCCTTCAAGAATCCAATGCTGTCCTCTACCCAGTTCGGAATGCGTGGACAGAAAGCACTGTCTCGTGTCTGCAGTGACATCTCTGCCGTTGAGAAGCCATGTGGCCCATAAGGATAGATATGGCTTTCAAATGTAACGCCTGCTTTGTCAAGTGCTCCTAACATCTCAATCGAATTTTTAATCGGAACCACACTATCGGAACGTGACGCGAACACGAAGCATGGACAGGTATCATAATCTACACATTCTACAATACTTGGTGCATTCTGAGCAATCTCATCTACCGTCTCATTTAATACGGCATATCCAAGAATCGCTGCTGCCGGTTTGTGCTGCGCAATCGTAGCTGCGGCTCCTGCAAGATGTCCACCTGCCGAGAAACCGACAACGGCAATCCGGTCTGCCATCACCTTCCATTCATCTGCGTGCTGCTGAATATATTCCATCGCATCCTCATAATCGTCAAGCGGCGCAGGCCATGCGCCTTCTGTTCCGGTTGAATAGCGAAGAACGAACACATCATAGCCTGCTGCCAGATAGGGAAGTGCTACCGGATCTGCTTCCCGGTCTGAGCAGAACATATAGCCGCCTCCCGGTATCACTAAGACTGCCGGGCGTTTTGTAATGTTGCGGTACTCTCCGCCTGCATCCTGTATAAACGCTGTTAGCTTTACCTTCTTTTTTTCATTGATCGCAATTTCTAATGTTTTCATTTTTTCAATCATCCTTTCTCCAGCCTAATATTTATAAATCTCCACAACATAACACGTCGGCATATCTCCAAACTGCAGAGACATCTTTTCATCCCCATTCATAATACGCCCCGGCTTCCACTCGCCGTTCACAACATTGCCCTCTTCCAATTTGATATAGTCCACTTTCACATTCTCCCCGGCTTTTGGCCGGAATGTCAAGGTGCTTGCAAGTCCAGTCAGCAAGAATTTGTTCTCATCCAGTTCATAGATCATCCCTGCGCCTAGCGGCTTTGCTGTCATCTTCGGTGCATAAGCAATGGACAGATCATATTTTTCAAATGAAAGAAATGTTCCATAATCCGTCTCGGATTTTCTGCAGTAACTCTGTAAATGACTGGTTCCTCGATATTTCAGATAGAGCGGCTTCATATTGTCAATCAGTTCATAAGTTCTGCTTAAGCACTCTTTGCTTCCTGTAATGTCAAATGCAGATGGGTCGATATTCAGTGCAATCATTACTTCCATTGGCGGCTTTTGAATGGCCTCCGGTGGAAGTGCCAGTTCCTCGATTCCAAACGGCGAATAACAGATGGCATTGTGCTTCCCAAATGCATACATGCAATAAGAGGAAGTCACCGCATCTTTTCGTACTTCCGGTATAAAAAGCGGATTTCCCTCATAACTATACTCGTCCAGAATATCTGCCACATACGGCACATAGATATCAGGTGCTAATGTAAATAATGATGGTGCAACCACTTTCCAGATCCACTGTACTTCTTTAACCGGACCACCTGACGGGTAAGAGCCCGCATACCATGGGTATTGTCTGAGCCAGGCATTTGCATAGCATGGTATGCAATATTCCTTTTGTCCGGCGCGTGTAATCGATTCTACTGCACTCGCAAAATAGTATGCCATGAAGTATTCTTCTGCGTCATCACCAAATACAGATTTCCAGTCAGCTCCGTTTTGTCCCGTCATTTCTTTTGCTTCTAAAAGTACTGTTGGAACCGTCTGTTTAAATGCCTCATTTGCCACCTCACTGTAGTCTCTTTCTGTTCCAAGAAGTCCAATCTCATTCTCCACCTGCATCACGATGACTGTGGATTCTTCCTCATCCAGTTCTTTGATATGCGCCATGACTGCAGCAAATGCATTTGCATCCTTTTCCACTGCTGCCCTGCACAGTGGCGAAATGGTATTGATTTTCTCTCCGTTGACTTTTTCCACGCGGAAATATGTTTTTGTATCCTTCTTCATCCATCCCGGAACATACATGGATTCGCTGTTTTTCCACAGACCGAACCATAAGAAAATTAGTTTCATTTCCTGCTTGCGTGCCTGCCGAATCAGCCCATCCAGCAACGTGAAATCAAAGTTTCCTTCTTCCGGTTCTAATGTTTCCCATGAAAGTGGCACAATCACGGAATTCATGTGCAGTTCTTTTAATTTTGGCCACACTTCCTGCTCCATATATTCTAACGAGCTGGAACTTGAGTTGTGAATCTCTCCGCTCAAGGCAAAGAATGGTTCGCCCTTTACATATAAGGTCGGGATTCCGTTATCATTTTTGATCGTAGGTATCTGGTTCATGTATAAGTCCTCCTCTTCTTTATGATTTTATTATAGTCTCTATTAAGAGCATCTCTCAATCTTAATATTATAATATTTATATAATAATATTAAGCACACCTGATACACGATTGCAAACAGCGACTTACTTATTTGCAATACCACCCTGTTTCATGATTTCTCTTCCTATGGACTCTGCCTTGTCAAAACCTTTTGCTGTTAGCATATGTATTGATTTTTCTAAAGCAGAAGCGAATCTCTGCTTCATAGCATAAAAACGATTCATTAGCATTTTTTCTCCCAAATCAATCTCAGATGCCGCTTTGCGGAAGACTTCTTCGTTGATATCATCCAGGCATATTTCCCCAGCGATAGCAATTCCCATATTCCTCGTACTACTTTCATAAATTGCAGTACTGATAATATCATAGGCTGGCGCAAGATGTATTCCTTTCAGATTTTTGTCATAGAGCAACGATATATTTTTAATATGGTTATCTGTATTCCCAATCAAATAATCAAACACCATAATATCCCATAATTTCATTTGATCTTCAATAGGACTTGCTGAATAAGTTGAGAGCAAATGAAATATTTTTCTCAAATATTCTTGATTATTCTTTTCATATTTTTCAGAAGATGCCATCCCCATAGCTTGAGCAAAATCTTCCTGATGCAATCTCAACGGACGTCTTAGCCCCTGTATCATATCTGTACTTGAATCTAGCAGACGGTCATACCTTCTGCTGGCAAAAAGCACTTGTTCTTCTTGTGCATTTCCCATATTGATGATAAAACTTTCAGGAACATCAATTCCCAAATGTCTTGCCGTCTGTAAACATAGTTGTTCATTCGTCACAATACCATCCAATCTTATATGACTCTGCTTGACGATATGTGTACTAGGTGCTTCCCCTTTTGGCAAAAACCAAGTATCGTTTTGTTCATCATAATACAATCCTACCTTCCCAGAAGCACCAGTTAATGACAAATGTGCTTTTGTGACCAGTTGTGTGGATCTCGTTGCCCCTTCTTTCGCAAGTTTAGCAACCTGTTCTGATGTCAGTTTTTCATAAAATGGTTTCTGCAGAGATTCATTTTCTGAAACTATCCTTATCGCGCCCAAACATTCATTTCCGAGACCTGCAAGAATCGAAAGATAGTCTGTTTCATCCACATGCATCCAACGAGCAACGGATTGTCTGGTAAATCCTTCTGGAAGCAGTCCCTCAAAAAAATTTTTGGTTTTTATAGCTGAGAAGGGTTCCTTCTGCAACGGCAAACTGATGGATATTGGTGCTGCATCTCTACTGTCAAGATATTCCAATACATAACAAAAATTACCACCCCGCTCATTGCTAAAAGAAATATTTCCTACACGAATCTGTTTTCCTTGAATTTCTATATAAACATTTAATTTATTCATTCTTCACCTCTTCGAGTCAATAAACAATCCATACCAAGCAGATTTACCACACGCAAGACCTTTCCGATTTCGCAAGTTTTTTTTCCATTTTCAAGATCTGATAAAAAACTGACACTCAACCCGCTGAATTCTGCAAGAAATGCTTGTGTATAATTCAATTCCTTCCTTCTTTGCTTAATTATTTTTCCTAATGAATCAGTACCAATTACTTTCATTGCTCCTCCTTCTTTTCCGTACGCACAAATTTTTCGATATCTCCTCTTTTCTTAGTCGTACGGCTCATTTCTCACTATAAACATTATATTCTTTGTCGTACGGCTAAGTCAAGAAGAAATTCGGCTGAAGAAAACCTCTGGAAACGCAGAAATCTGCGCCACCCAGAGGTCTTTCTATCATCTTACCACCCAAATACTTTTTTTGCTTCTGATTCTTCTTCGCCTTCTCCATACGCCTTTGCTTCTATTTTGATATCATAATCCAGTCTCCATTTGAACGATAACTCTTTCCATCCCTTGGATTAAACCATAACATCTTTAGCTCGCTTGCTTGCAAGCCACTGACATCTATGTTTTCCTCCTTCGTCTGAGGAAAATACACACACATAATTCCATCTTCTGCATCTATGCATGCCTGACGATGCTCATCCAACACATCATCATTTGCTTCCTGAACAAGCAGCACATTCTGGCATGGTGTAAACCGCTCCAATTTCATCGTTTCCAGAAAATCTCTTAATATCTTAATATTCTTTGCGCCTTCTGAATGAATTGCCTCGTACCAGTCATGTACATTAATCTGGTTTTTCTCTTTTTCAGAAATACTGCACCACACCGTACAATGACCATACGTATGACCAAACGATCCTGCAAAGAGACTCCAATAGGCTCTTTTTCTGACAATGTCAGTTCCATGAAAAGTTTCAATCACCGGCCACGAAGTAGGCATATCCTCATATGCTGGTTCGCCATCCCATACCGGCATCACATGATCTCTGTCATACTCTTTTTTCACCATCTCATAGTTTTTTGGTGTAAGGCCATGACCAGATTGCAACATGATAAACTGAATCCATTTTTCTTCATCAGACCAGTACGACATGGAAGAGCATTCTCCCGTTTCCTGTTCATAGCACGAATGATAAATAATCAAAATTTCTTTCCAGTCTTCTTCGTTCTGATTATACGCAAGATCTTTTCCAAGTACACCTTTTGCAAGCCCTTCCGCCATATTTCGCCATACCGTTTTATAGCTGACGCCTTTGTGAATTGGCTGTCTGTCCCATCCAGTTTTCGCCTACTACAAGCTGTCCCCAGACTGGCAGGAGCAACACATAAAATCCATATTCTTCCGCTTTATCAAGTATCCAGTCAAGATACGCAAAATATCTTTCATTCGCTGTGGCATGGTCCATGCTGTATCCGCAAGCCATATAAATGGCTCGCCATTTGCTTTTACAAAATATCGCTTGTTTTCTGAAATCTTTAATCGTTCCATCTCATTCCTCCTGTGTTTTTATCAAATATTCCGTTGGTGTCATATGTTCATTTTGTTTAAACAGTCTTGAAAAATAGTATGCATCCGTAAATCCGCTGGACAAAGCGATTTCTTTGATGGATGTTTTCTCTTTTTTCTCATGCATCAGCTTTTTCGCGTGTTCCAGTCTATGATTATTAAGAAAATGCAAGGGTGAAGTACCGACTTCATTTTGAAAAAGCTTGCGGAAATGACTGTCGCTGTACCCACTTTGTTTGATTGATTTGCTGATCTGATAATCAGAGTCAAGGTAATGCTCATTCACATCCTCAATGAAGTTAAAAATTGCTGCTGACATCTGTGGTTTGCGCAGATTCATTGACATTAGAGCTTCAAACATCAACTGATTGATGATTTCTTTCGCCTTGGAAGCATGAGCAATGTGCATCCCCTGTGTGTCGAGTGCAAAGAAAAACACCTTGCAGACAAACGCTGTATTCTGATACGAGACATGTTTCAGTTTCTTATTCGTTATAAAAAAATCGGTTAATTCGATGCATCCAATCGATAAAGGTTCTGTGGATGTAATCGAAAATGATAGTTCGGGAGGAATCTCTAGCAAATCGTGGGATACCAGTACAAAACGATTATCTTCCTGCTCTATAACAGCACTTCCTGATAGGATAATCCAATATTGATAAGAACGCATTACCATGTCTTTCGATTCTAACTGTTCTGAAAAATTTAGGATACTAAAATCAAGATTCATCACAAAATTCCTTTCTGTAAAAACAACTATCATAATCTAATTCCTCGTTCGTCAATCGTGCAGGCACGTTGCTTCACCGAAAGGACCTTCCACTGGCAGCTTCTTCGGATGCACGACAACTAATATTAGTATAACACGAAAACGATGAAGAACAGAATTGTTTTGTCCATCATTTTTATGTGTTTTATTATTGGAAAATATAAGATTTATCATTACTATAAAAATAGCTAATCAAAATATACGAAAAGGAGTAGAGAAATGAATTTACAAGTAGCAGAAATATTTGGAAACGGTATGGTATTACAGCAAAACAAACCGGTATATATCTGGGGAACTGGAGACTCCGGCAGCACTGTGATTGCAACAGTACAGAATGTTACTGAAAAAGCAGTCGTAGGAACAGAAGGAACATGGAAGCTGACATTGCCGGCATTACATGCGTCAGAATGCGAAACACTGGTGATTCAGTCAGAAGAAGAAACAATCACATATTCTAATGTAGCAGTCGGTGAGGTATGGATTGCCGGAGGCCAGTCAAACATGGAATTCTATATGCGCTATGACAAAGATTTTGATGACACAGTCAAGAAATGCGAAAACAAAAACATACGTTTTTTCGATTATCCAGTTGTGAGAACAGAAGCATGCAAATTCCGCTTAAACTGAACGCGCATTCCGCTATCAGCTGAACATTGATTCCGTTCATTTCTGAACACGTTTCCGGTTCAGACTGAACAATAATTACACAAAGTGTTATAGTCATTTCGT
>JAQUUC010000026.1 GCA_028694105.1 Hespellia sp. | reverse complement strand
CTATATCAGATATGCTAATCAATGAAATTTATATTGGCAATATGGTACAAGGTAAATATGGAAGTATTTCATATAAAACAAAGCAAAACAAACCACGACCGCAGGAGGAATGGTATCGAGTTGAGGGGACGCATGAGCCTGTTATTGACAAGGAACTGTGGGACAGAGTACAAGTGTTGGTTGCTCAAAAAGCAAAACCTTTTGTTGTTGGTACGATTGGTTTATTCGCTAGAAAAGCACGTTGCATGAACTGTGGTTATACAATGCGTTCATCAAAGAATCGTGGGAAACATTATTTACAGTGTTCTAACCGTCATGTGGCAAAAGATGCTTGCATTGGTTCTTTTATTTCTGTTGAAAAACTGGAACAGGCTGTCATAACTGAATTGAATAAGCTGTCAGCAGAATATTTAAACAAAGGCGAGTTGGAACAAAATGTTGAATTTAGTGATAATCTAAGAAGCAGGAAACAGATGATTGAATCAGAACTTGCTGCATATGAAAAGAAAATCACTGAATATGCAAAAGGTATTAGAGAACTCTATTTAGACAAGGCAAAAGGAATCATTTCCGAATCAGACTATATGGACTTGTCCAAAGATTTCTCAACAGAAAGAAACAGGCTTGAAAAACTGGTGCTGGAAAAGCAAAAACAGCTTGCGGATAATGAAAGCAAAATGCAGGTTGGCGATAATCGCCGCCAGTTAATAGAGCAATACACAAATCTTGAACATTTAGATAGGGAAACTGTTGAAAAGTTAATCGACTACATATTAGTTGGGAAACGTGAACCAAAGACAAGAGAAGTACCTATTGAAATACATTGGAATTTCTAAGGTTATGATAGCATGGCAGCTACGCTGCCAGATTATCATAAGCCATCTTCTAAACACCCATTGTTGTACTTACAAAGTTGCACCATCGGCCGCCAAATCTTCATGCAGGTCGGTAAGCGGATCGCCGGTGGACTGGAATGTCATAGCATCGAATGGAACTCCGCTTGCATTGATCGGATAGATTCCTGTGGTGTGGTCGACATAGTATTTGTCGAAGCCGGATTCTTTGATTTCGGCAACGGACAAGTCTCTGGTTAACTGACGGACGATGGAGCAGACGATCTCTGCATGCCCCAATTCCTCGGTTCCCACATCATTGAGTACAGCAATTGCCTCTTTATAAGGCATTGCAAACCGCTGTGAGAGGTAGCGCATCGCAGCACCGGATTCACCGTCAGGGCCGCCGTACTGTGTAGCAATCGCTTGGGCGAGCTGGGCATTTGTCTCGGAAATTTTTACCGGAAACTCTAATCGCTTTTCATAATTCCACATAGACTAACATCCTCCTTCCTGCCATGGCCATGGCTCATTGATCCAGTTCCAGCGGTCGCTGCAGGAACCTGTGGCGGTGTCCAGCGTGAGTGGTCCGTAGTAGGATGCATACTCACGCAGCATCTGACCACGCTGTTTGTTCATTTCATAAAAATAATTCAGGGCATTTAAGTCACACGGATGTGTGTCCAGATACATACCGGAGTCGATGACTGCAAAACTGACGGCGTTGATCTGGGTCAGTAAATCTTTTTTACAGGGATGGCCGTTTACACTCATTTCACACATCCTCCTTTTCCAAGAAATGGTTTGTCGAGTTCTTCAAAAATGGTACCGCGCATCAGACCTTTCAGCGGATCGTAAGGACATTTCCACTCCTGCCACGGAACGTAAGCCATTGCAATCGGAAGCCCGTCTAAGATGTCGGTACTGGCATTGCAGCAGATATTGGATATCTGTGGCATTTCGTGGGGAGGCGAAGACATCTGCCGCCGGCCGTAGCCACGCATATTGTTTTGATAATTAGGCATGTTATTCGCTCCTTCTTATATTTCTAGTAGTATTGTATGGAAAAAAGGTGCAAAACGTACCACAATAATGTTCAGTTGCTTTTTTGCGGTGCATTTTATATAATAGGTGTGACACTACGAGAGGGGAAATATATGAATGATAAAGTAATTGAAAAATTAATAGAAGAATACGAAATCAGACGGGAGAAAAGCCAGCATTTTCTGGAAATTTATCCCAAATTAGTAAAAGCAGGATTTATTCTGATCTTTGCTGTGCCAATTCTGTTTATGATTTTGATGTTTACGGTGAATCAGAAATTAATTTTTCTGGTGCTGTGGATTGTTTCGATTCTTGCGATTGCAGGTTATCTGATTGGAATCGAATACTTTTATTTCTATTATTCGAAGCTGCATGCCGAATTTGAAGCACTGCGGAATGGCGATATATACGAATCGGATGAGGAGTTTCTTGAGGGGGATTTAAATGAAAACGATATGGAAGATTTATAAGCGTGATTTTAAACGCTTATCAAAGAACGTGGTAGCGCTCGTGGTAGCTATGGGAATCCGTATTCTGCCGGCGCTCTATGCATGGTTTAATATTGCGGCGAACTGGGACCCGTACGGCAGCACCGATGGAATTGAGGTTGCGGTCGTGAACATGGATAAGGCCTATGAACTGGAAGGCCTGAAATTTACAATCGGTGATCAGATTATCGAAAACCTGAAAAGCAATAAGCAGATCGGATGGACGTTTGTGGATGATAAGAAGGCACTGGAGGGAGTCAAAAGCGGTAAATACTATGCTGCAATTGTGATTCCGGAGAACTTCAGTGAGAAGATGTCGAGTATTTTATCTGGTACGATCGATGCGCCAAAGCTTGACTATTATGTGAATGAAAAGAAGAATGCGATTGCACCGAAGATTACAGACAAGGGCGCATCGGCGATTCAGCAGCAGGTGAATGCGACCTTCATCAGCGTGGCAACGGAGACGGTTGCGAATGTGTTAAATGTGACTGCGGCGGAGCTTGACAGCAGCGGCGTGACGCTGATTGACCGACTGACACAGAAGCTTCAGGATGTTTCGAGTGATCTGGGACAGTATGAACAGACCATTACGGCATTCGCAAATGTGGCGGACGGCGTAAGCCAGCTGACAAAGGCGGCTCAGCTGACCATTCCGGATGTGAAGAATGTCGTTGCAAACAGCAACAATGTGCTGAATAATTCGGCGGCAACGCTGGAGACATCCAGAAATACGGCGGGCGCAATCACCTCCACCATCGGGGATGTGATGAACAGCTCCGAGAGTACCTTTGACTCGGTTGCCTCTTTGACGAACAATGCGCTGAACAATCTGGGAAGCGATGCAAACAATGCGGCTGATACCATTGAGAAAGCGACGGCGGCGTGCGATACGGCAATCAACATGAACAATCAGCTGATTGATTCACTCAGTGTGTTGAAAAATCAGCTGGCAGCACTGGGTGGAGATACGGCTGCGATTGATGCCATGATTCAGGATCTTCAGAGCGCAAATGCAAAGCAGGAGCTGTTAAAAAGCCAGATACAGGGTGCGGCGGATCATATCCGCCAGTCCACAGCAAATGCAGACAGCATTCGTGCTTCCATCAACGATACAGTGAACACCGGAAAAACGAATCTGCAGAATGCACGCAATTCCTACCAGACGAGTGTACAGCCTTCCATCAATACACTGCTGGATAACATTTCTACAACAACGGCAAGTGTATCCGGGCTCCTGAGTGCGACGGACGGAAGCCTTTCGAATCTGGATGAGATTTTCGCAAACACGAATGGGGCGCTGTCTTCCGGGAAAGATGCGCTGAATCATACGAAAAACATCATCGGATCAACGCGTGAGAAGCTGAACAATATCATTTCCCAGGTGGAGGCGGTGAGCCGGGATGAACAGCTGAACAAATTGATCGAAGTGCTGCAGAAGGATCCAGAGCTGACCGGAAACTTTATGTCATCACCAGTTCAGCTGGAGACGACCTCACTGTATGCGATTGAAAATTATGGTTCTGCAATGTCACCGTTTTATTCGGTGCTCGCAATCTGGGTCGGGGCAATTGTGCTGGTTGCTATCATGAAAGTCGGGGTCGATGAGGATGATATGATTAAGGGGATTCGTCCGACGCAGGCTTATCTGGGAAGATACCTGACATTTATGACGTTCGGTCTGGTGCAGGCGACAGTCATTGCGCTGGGAGACTTGTTTTATTTGAACATCCAGTGCCTGCATCCGGTGAAGTTCTTTATCTGTGCATGGGTATGCAGCTTTGTATTTACAAATATTGTCTATGCACTTACGGTTTCATTCGGTGCAATCGGAAAGGCTGTCAGTGTTATTTTCCTCGTGCTTCAGATCGGAGGCTCGGGTGGAACATTTCCGATTGAGGTGACACCGCCGTTTTTCCAGATATTGAATCCGTTTATGCCGTTTACTTACGGTATTAATGCGATGAGAGAGTGCGTGGCCGGAACTTATAAGTACGCATTTTGGGGAGATTTGGGAAAACTTTTGATTTATATACCGTTTGCACTGCTTCTGGGACTGATTCTTCGAAGACCACTGATGAATCTGACACATTTCTTTGAACAGCGGCTGGAGGATTCGAAGCTTTTGTAAGACGGAAAACTATTACTGGGGAGTTAAAATGGAGAAAAAAAAGACCACTTATTTTGATTACAATTTATTAGTTGTTATCCTGTTTATGGTTTGTTTCGGACTGGTCATGTTATACAGTGCCAGTGCATATGAAGCGCAGCAGGATTTTGGCGGGACCGGAATGCATTATTTTGCAAGACAGGCGGCAATCAGCGCGGGGAGTCTCCTGATTATGTTTTTTGTATCACAGATTGATTATCACGTCTACGCAAGATTTGCTGCAAAATTCTACTGGCTCTCGATTGCCGTGATGGCACTCGTACTTTCGCCACTTGGAATTGAGGTGAATGGCTCGAAGAGATGGCTTCCACTGCCACTGAACTTTTCGTTCCAGCCTTCGGAGCTTGCAAAGATTGCAGTGATACTGTTTATTCCGTTTGTGATATGCAGACTGGGGAAGAACGCATGGACACTTGCCGGAGGTACCCGCATTTTCACATGGGGGCTGGTCGCGGCAGGTGCGGTATTCTTCTTTACAGATAATCTGAGTACGGCAATCATTGTTGGAGGTATCACGTTTATTTTATTCTTTGTGGTACATCCTAAGACAAAGGGATTTGTAATTTTCGGCAGTATCGGTGCGGCGATAGTTACTGCTGCGGTATGGGCGCTGTCTAACATGATTGACACCAGCGGAAACTTCCGCATCCGCCGTATTCTGGTATGGCTTCACCCGGAGAATTACGCATCTCAGGGGGGCTATCAGGTTATGCAGGGACTCTATGCAATCGGTTCCGGCGGTTTTTTCGGCAAAGGACTTGGCAACAGTACACAGAAGCTTGGCGTGATTCCGGAGATTCAGAATGATATGATTCTCTCGGTTATCTGCGAGGAACTGGGAGTGTTCGGTGCAATCGTGATTTTGGTTCTGTTTGGCATCATGATCTACCGTCTGATGTTCATTGCGAGAAATGCACCGGATTTGTACGGTTCTCTGATTGCGACAGGAATTATGGCTCACATTGCATTGCAGGTTATTTTAAATATTGCTGTTGTGACGAACATCATACCGACAACCGGTGTAACACTGCCGTTTATCAGTTATGGTGGTACCTCGGTGCTGTTTCTCATGATAGAAATGGGTATAGCGCTTGGCATTTCCAAAAAGATACGAATCAGTGATGATTGAGAGGAGGAAAAATATGAGCTATAAAATCGTGGTGGACAGCTGTGGGGAATTAACAGAGGAAATGAAAGCGAGTGGTCATTTTGAAGTTGCGTCACTTGGAATTGAAGTGAATGGAGTACACTTGGTGGATGATGAGACATTTGATCAGAAATCATTTTTGAAAATGGTGAAAGCATCTCCGGCTGCACCGAAATCTTCCTGCCCATCGCCGGAACGTTATATGAAAGCGTTCCACTGTGACGCAGATCATGTGTATGCAGTGACCTTGTCGGCACACCTGAGCGGATCCTATAACAGCGCAGTTCTGGGAAAGAATCTTTATGAGGAAGAATATGGAGAAAAACCAGTCTATGTGGTGGATTCCTGTTCTGCATCCATCGGAGAGACACTGCTGGCACTGAAGATTCAGGAGTGTGAAGAAGCGGGAATGTCATTTGAAAAGACGATTGAGACTGTGGAGCGGTACAAAGAGACACAATATACGTATTTTGTGCTGGAGACGCTGGAGACACTTCGCAAAAATGGGAGAATCTCAGGTATGAAAGCGGCGGTTGCCAGTACACTGAATATCAAACCGGTCATGAACGCCACACCAAAGGGGGAGATTGCCCAATTGGGACAGGCGCGGGGGATGAAGCGTGCACTGATAAAAATGGTGAATCACATTGTCGAAGATGTAAAGAATTCAGAAGAGAAAATTCTTGCCATTTCCCACTGTAATTGTCCGGAACGGGCAAAGCAGGTGCAGGCGATGCTTTTGGAACGGATTCAGGTGAAATCCTGCATTGTTCTTGACACAGCAGGAATCAGCAGTATGTATGCAAATGATGGCGGAATAATAGTTGTCATCTGATTTTAATTATGGTAGAATATGAACTAGAGTTTGCGCCGGGAAAGAGTATGGCATAAAAATGAAGACGAGTTAAAGGAGTTTATCAGATATGAGTCAGGAAAAAGTAGAACGTTATAAAGAACAGAAAGCGAACCGCAAGAAGAACATGAGAAAAGAAAAAATCATGAATGCAGTCCGTAAAGTAATTTTGTCGGTGGTTGCATTAGCATTGGTCGGATGGCTTGGCTATTCCGGATACTCACATTATGAGGCGGGTATTCCGAGACCGACAACAGAGATCAATTATTCTGCAATTACAGATTATATGAGCTCTTTGTAATACATATTTGAATAAAACACAATATAAAGTGGTTATAACAAGATGGAAGTATACATGTTGTTATAGCTGCTTTTTTTGTGCTGTTTTCGCGCTGATTACCGCATATTTCCAATAAAAAAGAATTATAAAAAAACCAAAAAAAGCTTGAAAATGGAGGCAGTGTGGTATAGAATGGAGTCAAGTGGTAGAGAATGGTGGATAGTGGAACGAGATGGTTGCCGACAGATAAAGAGGCACCTGCATTGGAAGGGAGGCGTCTTTCGTATGTTATTGGGCGAGTATAATCATAATATCGATGACAAAGGAAGACTGATCATTCCTGCAAAGTGCAGAGAAGAGCTTGGTGACACCGTGTATATCTGCAGAGGACGTGAGGGCTGTCTTTACTTATATCCTCAGGATACATGGGAAGATTTCGTAAGCGAGATATCAGAATCATCACGGAACAAAAAAGATGCCAGAAAAATACAGCGTTACTATTTCGGTAGTGCATCAGAGACAAGTTTTGATAAGCAGGGGAGAGTGCTTATCACACCAAAACTCAGAGAACATGGAAGTTTAACCAAGGATGTTGTGTTGATTGGTATGAATGACCACATGGAAATTTGGGATTTGGAGCTTTGGGAAGAGAACGATGACATTTCCGAAGCGGAATTAGATGCAATTGAAGAACGCAGTGAGGAAGATTAGATTATGGCATTCAAGCACATTTCAGTATTACTTCATGAGACAGTAGACGGCCTGAAGGTAAAGCCGGAAGGAATCTACGTAGATGCGACACTCGGCGGAGGCGGACATGCCTTTGAAGTGTGTAAACAGTTAACTGGCAAGGGGAGATTTATAGGAATAGACCAGGACGCTGCTGCGATAGCTGCAGCCAGTGTTCGACTAGGCGACTTCGGGGAGAGAGTAACAGTGATTAGGAGCAATTACTGCGAAATGAAGTCGAAGCTCCACGAAATAGGGATTGACAAGGTCGATGGGATCGTGCTTGATCTGGGCGTATCATCTTATCAGCTTGATACGGCAGAACGGGGATTCTCCTATCGCGTAGACGCTCCTTTGGACATGAGGATGGATCAAAGGCAGGAGACGACAGCAAAGGACATAGTCAATAACTATTCAGAGATGGACCTTTTTCGCGTAATACGTGATTACGGGGAAGATAAGTTTGCAAAGAATATTGCGAAACATATTGTAATCGAACGCGAGAAGGGTACCATCGAAACGACGGGACAATTAATTGAAATCATCAGACATGCGATTCCGATGAAAGTCCAGAAAACAACCGGTCATCCGGCGAAGAGAACATTTCAGGCAATTCGAATTGAATTGAACAGGGAGCTGGAGGTTCTGAGAGATTCGCTTGATACCATGATTGATATGCTGAATCCGGGTGGAAGAATCTGTATCATTACATTTCATTCACTCGAAGACAGAATCGTGAAGAGTTCATTCCGTAAGAATGAAAATCCATGTATCTGTCCGAGCAACTTTCCAGCGTGCGTATGCGGGAAAGTCTCAAAGGGGAGTGTAGTTACAAGAAAGCCAATCTTACCAAGCGAGGAAGAGATGGAAGAAAACAGCCGCTCCAAAAGCGCAAAACTTCGCATCTTTGAAAGAAGTTAAAAGAAAGGCAAATATATGACGGAACATTTCGGGGGAGACGAAGTGGACCAAAGAAAGGGGACGCATCATGGCTAATAGAAGAGCAACAGCAAATAACAGAAGACAATCCAATTATGTTAGTCAGTATCGCCCAGGGTATGTATACGGCAATACTGTGCGTCAGCCTGAAGTTGAACCAAGAAGATACCGGGAAGCAGAGCAGCCGGTTCGAAGGACAAGCAGTCGTGTCCGCAAGAACCGTAAGAAGGCTTTGTTTATGAGCCCGGCTTATGTTACTTTTTTAGCAGTTGCTGCATGCCTCGCAGTTTTTGTGTGCATACAGTATCTGCAGTTACAGACAAACCTTAGAAATCAGTCGAATAACATTACCGTGTTGCAGAGAGAACTGGCCAATTTGACAGAAGAGAACGATACAGCTTATAATGTGACAATGGACTCTGTGAATTTGGAGGATATCCGCAATAAGGCAATGAATGAGATGGGCATGGTATATGCATCAGAAGGACAAGTAGTGGAATATAACGGTCCAAACAGCGATTCGGTTACACAATATGAAGAGATTCCGGAGGATGGTATACTCGCAAAATCCCAAGACTTATCGAAGGAGAATTAATGGCGAGAACAAAGAAAAGACGATTTGAATTTTTAAGAAAAAAATTTCCAAAGAGAATGCAGACAAAACTAGTGGTGCTTTTTGCAGGCATAATACTAGTTTTTGTTGCGCTTATAGCAAGAATTACGTACATCAACCTGTCAAAAGGGGATGAATATACAAAAACGGTGCTGAATCAGCAGGAATATACAAGCACCGTCATACCGTTTCAGCGGGGAAATATTATCGACCGGAACGGGACGACGATCGCAACCAGCGAGCGTGTGTACAATGTGATATTAGATGTGGCTGCACTTTTGGAGGATAAGAAGGCACTTGATCCGACCGTGAAGGTTCTGGTGGATTGTTTTGGCCTTGACGAGACGGAAGTGCGACAGATTATTGAGGACAGTCCGAAAAGCAAATATTCAATTCTGAAAAAGGGCATTGATTATGATACGGCAAAAGCGTTTGAAAAAGTAGATGAGGACAATGATAATTATCCGAATGTAACCGGCATCTGGCTGGAACAGGATTATAAGAGGATTTATCCATACAATTCCCTCGCTTCGGATCTGATTGGTTTTTCGACAACGGATAATATCGGAACGATCGGAATTGAGAACTCCTATAACAGTGTGCTCAATGGAACCAATGGACGTTCCTACGGTTATCAGACGGAACAGTCCACATCGGAATATACGATTCAGAATGCGGTGAATGGTAATAATGTTGTCTCCACCATTGATGTTACCCTGCAGGACATCGTGGAAGATGCGATTCTTGAATTTAATGATGAGCACAAAGGCGAATATCGCACCGGAGAACCGGGAAGTGCGAACACTGCAGTGGTTATCATGGATCCAAACAGCGGCGAGATTCTGGCAGAATCATCCTATCCGAATTTTGATCTGAATGATCCACGTGATCTGACTACAGTTTATGATCAGAGTGTGATTGATGCAATGTCGGATGATGAACTGGCGGAAAATTACAATAGTCTGTGGCGGAATTTTGCGGTCAGCGATGCTTATGAGCCCGGTTCGACCATCAAACCGTTCACGGTTGCTGCAGCGCTTGAAACAGGTGTAATTACAGGGGATGAGACCTATTACTGCGGCGGTTTTAAACATGTTGGTGACTATGATATTTATTGTCATAACCGAAGCGGTGACGGAACACTTACGGTCGAGCAGGCGGTCGCATATTCCTGCAATGTTGGTCTGATGGATATTGCGGAGCAGATCGGTGTGGCTGATTTTACAAGATATCAGCGTATTTTCGGATTCGGTCAGTATACGGGAATCGATCTGCCGGCGGAAGCAACCACTGAAGCACTTCTTTATAATGAAGATAATATGGGACCGACCGATCTGGCAACGAACTCATTTGGACAGAACTTTAATGTGACCATGACACAGATGGTGTCGGCATATGCCTCTCTGGTTAATGGCGGAAATTATTATGAGCCGCATGTTGTGAAAGAGGTGCAGGATCAGAATGGACGCGTGCTGGAGACGAAGGATCCTCAGATTGTGCGCAAGACGATTTCGGAACAGACTTCGGAACAAATCAAGTCTTATCTGAAAGCAGTTGTCGATTATGGAACCGGTGTGAAAGCGCAGGTGGAAGGCTACAGTATCGGTGGTAAGACTGGAACAGCCGAAAAACTGCCGCGAAATCAGGGCAAATATCTGCTTTCGTTCATGGGGTTTGCTCCGGTTGAAAATCCGGAGGTTCTGATCTATTGTGTGATTGATGAACCAAACGCAGGAGATCAGTCAAATACTGCATATGTAGTGGAGCTGGCGAATAAGATCATGTCGCAGGCACTGCCGTATTTAAGCGTCACAAAGACGGCGGATGAGCAGCAGAGCGGAACGTCAGATGCTCCGTCCGATGGAACCTACACGGATTTTGATGCGGCATACCAGGATGATTACAACAATGATTCCGGCGATTATTCAACGGATGATTATAAGCCGGATTATACAGACTGGGTGGGGGACACCGTTACAGAATAATTCATAACCCCGTAAAAGATGTAATACATTTTAGAAAACATCTTTTGCGGGGATTTTTTATGGCAAAAAGCAGGACGTACAACCGGAAAAAGATCTTGTTTGTTTTTGCAGGTTTTTTGATCTTGCTGCTGGCGCTGATCGGGCGGCTTGTTTTTCTTATGATTTTTGATGCAGAATACTATCAGGAAAAAGCGGAGCGGTTACATGAACGTGAGCGAGAAATCAAGGCGGCGCGCGGTGAGATCGTGGATGCGAACGGCGTGGTGCTCGCCGCGAACAAAACGGTCTGTACCGTTTCAGTGATCCACAGCCAGATTGCGGATGAGACGCAGGTGACTCAGGTGCTTACAAAGGAGCTGGAGCTGGAGGAAGCATGGGTGCGTGAGCGCGTGGAAAAGATTTCCTCTATGGAAAAAATCAAGACGAATGTGGACAAAGAGGTTGGAGACCGCATCCGGGAGTACAACCTGCCGGGCGTAAAGGTGGATGAGGATTATAAACGATATTATCCATATAATGAGCTGGCGTCCAAGGTGCTTGGTTTTACTGGAGGGGATAATCAGGGCATCATCGGGCTGGAAGTGAAATATGAGGATGATCTGAAGGGAATTAACGGAAGCATTTTGACAATGACGGATGCCCGCGGTGTGGAGCTGGATGAGAAGGCGGAAGACCGGATTGAGCCGGAAGCGGGAAATACACTGCAGATCAGTCTTGATTACAATATCCAGAGCTATGTGCAACAGGCTGCAGAGCAGGTCAGAGAGCAGAAACAGGCGGACAGTGTATCAATTCTGATGATGAATCCGCAGGACGGAAGTATTCTTGCGATGGTCAATGTTCCGGAATTCAACCTGAACGAACCGTTTGATCTGGGAGCCACGGGGACAGACCCTGCGGCGCAGATGACGGAGGAAGAGCGGCAGGATGCACTGAATCAGATGTGGAGAAACGGCTGTATCAACGACACTTATGAGCCGGGCAGTACCTTCAAAATCATTACAAGCTCGGCCTGTCTGGAGGAGGGTGTCGTGAAACTGGAGGACACCTTTTCCTGCCCCGGCTATGCAATCGTGGAGGACCGGAAAATCCGGTGTCACAAGGTGGGCGGGCACGGCTCTGAAACCTTCGTTCAGGGACTGCAGAACTCCTGCAATCCGGTGTTCATCAATATCGGTCTGCGCCTTGGGGCATCCCGGTTTTACGATTATTTCAAGCAGTTCGGTCTGCTTGGCCTGACCAATGTGGATCTGCCCGGTGAGGCTGGCACAATTATGCACCGCAGGGAGGATATCGGGCTTGTGGAGCTTGCGACCATGACCTTTGGCCAGTCGTTTCAAATCACACCGATTCAGATGGCAACGACGGTCAGCTCCATCATCAACGGAGGGCGCCGTGTGACTCCTCATCTGGGGGTTCGTGTGCTGGATGCAGAGGGAAAGGCGGTCCGGACATTTGATTATGATGAAACGGACAATATTGTATCCAAAGAAACCTCGCAGACCATGCGGACACTGCTTGAGAGTGTTGTAGCCGAAGGGTCTGGGAAAAATGCGGCTATTGAAGGCTACCGAATCGGCGGCAAGACGGCAACCTCGGAGACGCTGCCGCGAAGCCAGAATAAATACATTTCCTCTTTTATTGGATTTGCGCCGGCAGATGATCCGCAGGTACTGGCACTGATTCTGATTCACAATCCGCAGGGGGTGTACTACGGAGGAACGATTGCGGCACCGGTGGTGAGGGATATCTTCGATAATGTGCTGCCGTATCTCGGGGTTGAGAAAGGGGATTGAGAAACGTTCAATTTACTTGAAAACACAGTACTAATGCGGTATACTATTTAAGTATTTAAACAAAAGAGATGTGAGGTATTCTTATGAATTATAATGTTATTTTACCGGTTTTGGTGTCTTTCGGACTCAGCCTTCTGATGGGACCGTTTGTGATTCCCTTTCTCCGTAAACTGAAGATGGGACAGACGGAACGTGAGGATGGCGTACAGTCGCATTTGAAGAAGACAGGAACCCCAACAATGGGCGGTGTGATTATTCTTACAAGTATTGTGATTACATCATTGATTTATGTGAAGGACTTTCCGAAAATCATCCCAATTCTTTTTCTGACACTGGGCTTTGGTCTGATTGGATTTCTGGATGATTATCTGAAGGTTGTCATGAAGCGTTCGGACGGACTGTATCCGAAACAGAAGATGGCACTGCAGATTGTTGTGACGGCGATTTTTGCATTTTATATTATCAAAGTGGCACATATTCCGATGACGCTTCTGGTACCGTTCTCCAGCGCAGTGACAGGGGAAGCAGTCTATCTGGACATCGGATGGCTTGCGATTCCGCTGCTTTTTATTGCGGTAATCGGAACCGTAAACGGTACGAATTTTACAGACGGACTGGACGGACTGGCTTCAAGTGTCACGATTCTGGTCGCGATGTTCTTTACCGTGGTCGCCATTGGCAATAAGAGCGGTATCGAGCCGATCACCTGTGCAGTTGTGGGAGCATTGATGGGATTTCTGATCTTTAATGTCTATCCGGCCAGTGTGTTTATGGGAGATACGGGTTCTCTGGCTCTCGGCGGCTTTGTTGCCGGAGCAGCCTACATGATGCAGATGCCGATATTTATCGTGATCGTCGGTCTGATTTATCTGGTTGAAGTTGTATCTGTAATCATTCAGGTCACCTATTTTAAGAAAACCGGTGGAAAACGATTCTTTAAAATGGCGCCGATTCATCATCATTTTGAACTGTGCGGATGGTCTGAGACGAGAGTTGTAGCTATTTTTTCAATTGTGACAGCAATCTTATGCCTGCTTGGTCTGATGGCGATTTAGCACATGATATGACCAATTGGGTAATACAATACATGATAAACTGGGAGGATAAATAGAATGGATTTGAAAGATAAAATCGTGCTGGTATTTGGTTCTGGAGTCAGTGGTATTGCAGCGAGCAGGTTACTGCAGAGCGTCGGCGCAAAATCAATTCTCTATGATGGAAATGAAGCGCTGGACAAAGAGACTCTTCAGAGAAGCATCGGGAAGGGCACCAAAGTGGTTCTCGGCACATTTGAAGCAAAACTGCTGGACCTGCTGGATCTGGTAGTTATGAGTCCGGGGGTGCCGACGGATCTGCCGGTCGTGAATCAGATACGTGAATGCAAGATTCCCATCTGGGGAGAAGTAGAGCTGGCATACCGTTATGGGAAGGGCGATGTTCTGGCAATCACCGGAACCAATGGAAAGACAACAACGACAGCACTTCTGGGTGAAATTATGAAAGCGGCGAAGGACAGCGTCTATGTGGTCGGTAATATCGGGAATCCATACACAGAGGCTGTGCTTGAAATGACGGAGGACACGGTTGCTGTCGCAGAGATGAGCAGCTTCCAGCTCGAGACGATTGACACCTTCCGCCCAAAAGTCAGCGCCATTTTAAACTTCACACCGGATCATCTGAATCGCCATCATACGATGGAAGCTTACATGAATGCGAAGAAGAATATTGCGAAGAATCAGACGGCGGATGATTACTGTGTGCTGAACTATGAAGACGAAGAGACACGGGCATTTGGCGAGAAGGTCCATGCGAAGGTGGTTTATTTTAGCAGTGTCAGACCATTGGAAAATGGTATTTATCTGGAAAATGGGAATATAATTTACAACATGGGAGAGAAAGTTCTGGTCTGCAATGTCAATGAACTGAAGCTTCTCGGAACGCATAATTTTGAAAATGTGATGGCTGCGATCGCGATGGCTGCCGTATACGGTGTGCCGATGGATACAATCCGGAAGGTCATCAAAGCATTTGCCGGAGTGGAGCACCGCATTGAATTTGTGGCGGAGAAGAAGGGTGTTGCATATTATAATGATTCCAAGGGAACGAATCCGGATGCGGCTATCAAAGGCATTCAGGCGATGAATCGTCCGACTTGGCTGATTGGCGGCGGTTATGATAAGGATTCTACATACGACGAGTGGATTGAAAGCTTTGACGGCAAGGTCCGCAAATTAGTCCTGCTCGGTGCCACAAAAGAGAAGATTGCAGAGACTGCAAGGAAACATGGTTTTGAAGAGATTGTACTCGTGGATACATTTGAAGAAGCGGTGGATACCTGTGCGAAGGGAGCAAAGGAAGGCGAAGCTGTCCTTCTGTCACCGGCATGTGCCAGCTGGGGCATGTTCAAGAACTATGAAATTCGCGGGGAACGGTTCAAAGAGCTTGTGAACCGGATGGAAAATTGATGAGTATTGGAGTGGATTGATTGACAGGTGGTCAGAAAAAGCATGGATGGGACGCGACATTATTTACCGTCATTCTCCTGCTTGTGGTGATTGGACTTGTGATTTTGTACAGCTCAAGTGCATACAATGGGCAGGTAAAGTTTCAGGATCGTTTTTACTATCTGAAGAAACAGGGATTTGCTGCATTTGTCGGTATTCTGGGAATGTGCATTGTGGCTAAGATTGATTATCATTTCTGGAGACCATTTGCGATATCAGGATATGGATTGGCAATGCTCTTGTCTACGGCAGTTTTGTTTGTTGGAGATGAATATAATGGGTCCAAAAGATGGTTGTCTTTTGGGCCTGTTTCTTTTCAGCCGTCAGAGTATGCTAAGGTGGCTGTCATTGTATTCCTTGCGTATCTGATCAGCAAAATTGCAGAGAAGAAGTTCTCCGGAGGCGGCGGTGGAAGAAGCGAGATTAAACTCCGGTTTCTGCTGACAGCCATGGTGAGTGTGCTGCCGATTGTCGCGCTTGTTGGCAGCAATAACCTCAGCACAGCAATTATCATACTTGGAATCGCCGTTATTTTAATTTTTGTCGCGAGTCCCGCGTATCGGCAGTTTATCTGGATGTGTGTGGCAGGTGCGGGCTTCATGACGATTTTTCTCGCACTGGAGAGCTATCGTCTGGAGCGTCTTGCCATCTGGAAGAATCCGGAAAAATATGAGAAGGGGTATCAGACACTGCAGGGGCTGTACGCGATTGGCTCCGGCGGTTTGTTTGGCACGGGGCTTGGAAACAGTGTCCAGAAACTGGGCTTTCTGCCGGAGGCACAGAACGATATGATTTTCTCAATTATCTGTGAAGAACTCGGTCTGGTGGGCACGATTCTGATTGTGCTTTTGTTCCTGATTTTGATCTGGCGTTTCTTTTCAATTGCATCGCATACTAGGGATTATTTCGGCTCTTTGCTGGTCACAGGAGTGATGGGACATATGATGATTCAGATACTTTTGAATATTGCAGTAGTGACGAATACAATCCCAAATACGGGAATCACACTGCCGTTTATCAGTTACGGAGGAACCTCGATAGTATTCCTCCTATTGGAAATGGGGCTTGTATTAAGTGTGTCATCTCTGATAGAATAGGAAAAAGGGAGATATTAATAAGGAGGATGAAGGAGAATTATGAAGATACATCGCAGCGATTATTACATCGATGAAGATGATGAGGTAATAGAACGCGGAAAAAAGCGAAAACATAAAATTTTAAGAGTGTTCATGGCCATCGGAGCTGTCATCGCGGCAGCGGCGGTATTTGTACTCTTGTTTCACACCAGAAAAATCACGGTGACCGGCAATGAATACAGCACACAGAAAGAAGTACAGGCGTGGATCCAAAAAGATAAACTGTCCTACAACACGGTTTATACCTGGTGGAAATTCAACTACACGGATGCAAAGCAGCTTCCGCTGGTAGAGACTATGGAAATCACGATAAAAAGTCCGTGGGAGATCAATGCCCGTGTCTATGAAAAATCGATCGTCGGTTATCTGGACTTTGAGGGAACCCATGTCTATTTTGACAAGGACGGTGTCGTGGTATCAAGGACAACAGAGAGTATCGAGGGTGTCCCGTGCATTGAGGGCATTACGGTCAGTCAGGAAAAAATCGTCGTACATGAGGAACTGCCGGTCAAAAAAACAACGGCATTCAATAATATTTTCGAGGTGGCTCAGGCGATGGAGATGAATAAACTGTCTGCAGACCGCATGTCCATTTCCGATGCCGGAGAGGTCACGCTCTATATGGGAAATGTTGCCGCGGCACTCGGAAGTGACAATTTTGCGGATAAAGTTGCACAATTGCCGCCGATCATGGAAAAACTACAGCAAAACTACCCGGATCAGGCTGGTACGCTGCATTTGGAAAGCTACAGTAAAGCCCATTCTTCCATCAGTTTTACCCAAGAGTAGTGCAAAATGAATAAAAAATTAAGAAAATAAGTAAAATTCTATTGATTATTTGAGCAAAAAACTATATTATAATGATATTGGGTGTATAGTATAATATAATAAGATGACAAAGGAGGAAATACTCTTGTTAGAAATTAAAACGAATGAATCAGAAGCAGCTGCACGAATCATTGTCTGTGGTGTAGGCGGGGGTGGTAATAATGCCGTGAACCGGATGATAGACGAACAGATCGCAGGTGTGGAATTTATAGCAATTAATACAGATAAGCAGGCACTTCAGTTATGCAAAGCACCAACACTCATGCAAATTGGAGACAAGCTTACAAAAGGTCTTGGCGCAGGTGCACAGCCGGAGGTTGGTGCGAAAGCGGCAGAGGAGAGTTCAGAAGAGATCTCAGCGGCACTGAAAGGTGCTGACATGGTATTCGTAACCTGTGGTATGGGAGGCGGAACAGGAACAGGTGCTACACCGGTTGTTGCGCGTATTGCCAGAGAGCAGGCAGCCTTAACGGTAGGTGTTGTTACGAAGCCATTCCGTTTTGAGTCCAGAACACGTATGGAGAATGCCCTCAATGGTATCGAGAAGTTAAAAGAGAATGTGGATACACTGATCGTAATCCCGAATGATAAATTACTTGAGATCGTAGACCGCAGAACTACAATGCCGGAAGCTTTGAGAAAAGCGGACGAAGTATTGCAGCAGGGTATTCAGGGTATCACAGACTTAATCAATGTACCGTCACTGATCAACCTTGACTTCGCTGATGTTCAGACGGTTATGAAAGACAAAGGAATCGCACATATTGGTATTGGTTACGGCAAGGGTGATGATAAGGCATTAGAGGCTGTAAAAGAAGCGGTTGCTTCACCACTTCTCGAGACCACCATTACAGGTGCTTCACACGTTATCATCAATGTATCCGGTGACATTACACTCATGGATGCATCTGATGCAGCCGGATTCGTTCAGGATCTTGCAGGTGAAGGCGCGAACATCATCTTTGGTGCAACTTATGATGATTCCGCAACAGATGAAGCTAAGATTACAGTCATTGCGACGGGCTTACACAATGTAGGCGGCAGCGCATCCAAGTTAAAGAGCCGTTTAGAGGGACAGGCTAAGGCTGGTTCATTTGTTCCTTCTAATGAGAGAGAGACAATCTCTTTTGCAGAGAAAGAAGCAGAGACACCTTCTGTTCCACGTACATCTTCACTGGGAACATCGGCAACAAGAACACCGGGCGGCACAGTGCCAACACTGCAGCAGCCGAGAACACCTTCAAGCAAGGTAAAAGAGCAGTCGATCAAGATTCCGGATTTCTTTAAAAGGTAAGATCAATTAAGACATCATATCGGAGAAAATATGGTATAAAAAGACTTAAGATTTTGAAAATAAATCTTAGGTCTTTTTTTGTGTGCATTTCCTGATTTTGACAAATTTCGCACTCCCAACCCCCTATAATAAATTTTGCTTGAGTGTAAATCGATCTTGAAATTACTTAGGAGGAGAGGGGTAAGACATGTACTATGAAGTCTACATAGACGTGTTGTTTTTGAGCAATTTTCTAATGGATTATCTGCTGCTTCTGTTTATATGGAGGGTGCTTGCGTGTTCTGCCACACATGTCCGCATTCTTTTAGGAGCGGCGGCGGGAGCTTTTATGGCATGTGTTGCGGTGATGCTCCCATTTCCGTTTCCAATGCTGAAACTGGCCTTATTCCATGTGGTAATTGGTACGGTTATGATAAAGACCGCATATCAGATTTCAGAGAAAACTTTGTTCTGGGAGATATTCGGAATGCTGTATATCAGCTCATTTCTTATGGGAGGGATTCTGAATTATCTGGAGACAGTGCTGGACAGCTGGACCCAAAAGAGTATGGCGGGTCCGTGGAACACTGTGTTTTTGCTGCTTGCGGTTATAGTAAGCTATTACCTTATGAGAGGAATCGGTTTTTTTGTAAAGAGAATGCAGAGAAACCTGAAAAGTAAATGCAGAGTCGTGTTATATACAAGCGCTGGAACATACGAGTTGCAGGCATTATTAGATACAGGAAACGAATTAGTAGATACGGTATCGGGGAAAGGCGTGAGCATCATCGAAAAGTCTCTTGCAGAACAGATTTTTCTGGAGGAGGAAATGAATACCATGCGATATGTACCTTATCATTCCATCGGAAAAACAGGGGTGCTTCCAACGGTTCGGATTACTTCCATGGTTGTGAAACAGCAGAGGCGGGAATTTCGGATTGAGGGACCGATGATTGGAATCAGCGAGCGGAGCATTTCCACAAGGAAGTCGTATCAAATAATTTTAAATCCTGATATATTAGGAGGAACATTATCATGTTAGTGAAAGTAGCAGTGCCAAATCAGTTTCAACTGAAGGTTGTACCGAATTTTAAAAATTTATTTTTTTCAAAGAACAGAGAAATCCATTACATAGGCGGTTCGGAAATTCTTCCGGCTCCGCTTGAGGCTGAGGACGAAAGCCGGGCGATACGGCGGCTGGGAACAGAAGAACGGGAGGATGCTAAGAAAACGCTGATTGAGCATAATCTGCGTCTGGTGGTGTATATTGCAAAGAAATTCGATAACACCGGCGTTGGTGTGGAGGATCTGATCTCTATCGGAACCATCGGACTGATTAAGGCAATTAATACATTTAACCCGGAAAAGAACATTAAGCTGGCAACTTATGCCTCCAGATGCATCGAAAATGAGATTCTGATGTATTTGCGGAGAAATAATAAGACAAAGCTGGAGGTGTCGATTGATGAGCCGTTAAACGTGGACTGGGACGGAAATGAGCTTCTGTTATCGGATATTCTGGGGACGGAGGAAGATACGATCTACAAGGATCTGGAAAATGAAGCAGAGCGAAAGGTGCTGATGAAGGCGGTAAATAAACTGACGAGCAGAGAAAAAATTATCGTGAAAATGAGGTTTGGTCTGGGAAATCCGATGGGCGAGGAGAAAACACAGAAGGAAGTTGCGGATATCCTTGGAATTTCCCAATCCTATATTTCCAGACTCGAGAAGAAGATCATGGTGAGACTGCGGCGCGAGATGGTGAGATATGAATAGAAGAACCGGATAGAAATTGTGCAATATACATGAAATAATCTACTAAGCAGCTAAAAAAAGTGCTACAATAGAAGAAAAAAAGGCTGGTGAATCATATGAAGCTAACATTTATCGGAGCAGACCACGAAGTGACGGGAAGCTGCCACCTTTTGCAGGCAAACGGGAAGAATATCCTGGTTGATTATGGCATGGAGCAGGGGCGCAACCTTTTCGAGAATCAGCCACTTCCGGTTCCGGAGAGTGAGATTGATTATGTGCTGCTGACACATGCACACATTGATCACTCCGGGTTACTGCCGCTGCTTTGCAAGAATGGATTCAAAGGGCAGATCATGACAACAATTGCAACGACAGATTTATGTCAGATTATGCTGCGGGACAGTGCGCACATTCAGGAATTTGAGGCAGAATGGAAGAATCGTAAGGGGAGAAGAGCCGGACGACCGGAGATTGAGCCAATCTATTGTATGCAGGATGCGGAGAATGTCCTAAAACTTTTTTCACCGTGTGAATATAAGCAGAAGCTGACACTTTGCGAAGGAATTCAGGTACGGTTTACTGACGTGGGACATCTGCTTGGCTCGGCCAGTATCGAGGTGTGGATCACAGAAGGCGATATCAAGAAAAAGATTGTGTTTTCCGGCGATGTCGGCAATCTGGACCAGCCAATCATCAAAGATCCACAGTATACGAAGGATGCGGATTATATTGTGATTGAGTCCACTTACGGCAACCGGATCCACTCGGAAATCAAACCGGACTATATTAAGGCATTTACGGAGATTCTGAATGAGACCTTTTCCAAAGGCGGAAATCTGGTCATTCCATCCTTTGCTGTGGGACGTACGCAGGAGATGCTTTATTTCATCCGTGAAATCAAAGAAAAGAATCTGATTACGAAATATCCGAATTTTGAGGTGTATGTAGACAGTCCACTGGCGATTGAGGCAACGGAAGTATTTACGAAGCATAAGTACGAGTGCTTTGATGAGGAGGCGATGAAGCTTGTGAAGGCGGGAAAGAATCCGATTCAGTTCCCGGGACTTAAGACATCGACGACAAGTCAGGATTCAATCAATATTAATCTGGACGCAAAATCCAAGGTCATCATTTCCGCATCCGGAATGTGTGATGCGGGACGTATCCGCCATCACCTGAAACATAATTTATGGCGTCCGGAATGTACCGTTCTGTTCGTTGGATATCAGGCGGAGGGGACGCTGGGAAGGAAGCTGCTGGACGGAGAGACTTCGGTTAAGATTTTCGGTGAGCCGATTGAAGTCAAAGCGAAAATCGTGAATCTGGACGGCATCAGCGGTCACGCGGATATGAACGGACTTCTGAAATGGCTGCGGGGCTTTCAGAAAGCACCGGAGCAGGTCTTTGTCGTACATGGCGAGGATACGGTGACGGATGAGTTTGCGGAGACGGTCAGAGCGGAAATAGGCTGCAGAGCATTTGCACCGTATTCCGGCGGTCAGGTCGATCTGGTTACAGGAGAAATCATTTCCGAGGGAGAGCGGATTCCGATTCAGCCGAAGAAGGCGGCGAGAGCTCAGGCGGATTCTCTGTTCGAGAGACTGGTGCTTGCAGGCAAATATCTGCTTGGTATTATCTACAAGAACGAAGGTCTGGCTAATAAAGACAAAGCGAAATTTGAGACACAGATTTATAATCTGGCTGAAAAATGGGATCCGGATAAGCGGGATTCCTGAGAATAATTATTGCAGCGGGGTGTATCTTTTTTGTGAGCTGTCATTGACTGTTAAGGATTGCTGAATGAAAAAAGCAAATTCTGGCAGCATCAATGAAGGCCGCAGACGGGATACGCCCCGTTGCGATATTCTCAAACGAAAGGTTGACCAGATATAGCGAAATGGGGTATAATTCACTATAAAGATTAAGTGAAGGAGTATATGCTATGAAAAGAGTGTTGTTAAAGCTCAGTGGAGAAGCACTGGCAGGAGATAAGAAGACAGGCTTTGACGAAGCGACATGTGTTGGCGTTGCCAGACAGGTAAAGCAGCTGGTGGATGATGGGATTCAGGTCGCAATCGTGACAGGAGGCGGTAACTTCTGGCGCGGGAGAACCAGCGAGACGATTGACCGTACCAAGGCAGACCAGATTGGAATGCTTGCAACGGTAATGAACTGTATTTATGTGTCCGATATTTTCCGCTATGTGGGGATGAAGACCGATATTTTCACGCCATTTACATGCGGTGCATTTACTTCTCTGTTTTCAAAGGATGCAGCGGTGGATGCATTGGATCAGGGCAAGGTGATTTTCTTTGCAGGCGGAACCGGTCATCCATATTTCTCAACCGATACGGGAGCAGTGCTCCGTGCAATTGAGATTGAGGCAGATGCCATGTTGCTTGCCAAAGCGATCGATGGAATCTACGACAGCGATCCGAAGGTGAATCCGGCAGCGAAGAAGTACGAGGAGATCACAATTCAGGATGTGATTGACCAGAAGCTTGCAGCTGTGGATTTGGCAGCATCTATCTTATGTCTGGAGAACAAGATGCCGATGCTTGTATTCGGACTGAATGAGCCGAACAGTATCGTCGAGACTATGAGTGGTACGTTTACAGGCACCAAAGTTACCGTATAACGAAACATCAGAAACGAGGACCTCGAAAGGTTTGGAAAAATAACAATAAGGAGATTAAAATGGACGAGAAATTAACAGTATTTGATGGAAAGATGAAAAAGACGATGGGGAATCTTGAGAGCGAACTGCAGTCAATCCGCGCAGGACGTGCGAACCCGAATATTTTAAACAAGGTGATGGTTGATTATTACGGAACACCTACACCACTTCAGCAGGTTGGTAATATCTCAGTACCGGAGGCACGTATGATTCAGATTCAGCCTTGGGAGAAGAGTCTTCTTAAAGATATCGAGAGAGCCATCCAGATGGCAGATATCGGAATCAACCCGACGAATGACGGCACAACAATCCGTCTGGTATTCCCAGAACTGACGGAGGAACGCAGAAAAGATTTAGTAAAAGATGTCAAGAAAAAGGGCGAAGAGGCCAAGGTTGCTGTCCGCAACATTCGGCGTGACGGTATGGATGCTTTCAAGAAACTGAAAGGAACAGAGATTTCTGAAGATGGAATTCAGGATCTTGAGGACGAGCTCCAGAAATTAACCGACAAATATATCAAAGAAGTTGACAAAGCAATCGAAGTAAAATCAAAAGAGGTTCTGACAGTTTAATGCAATTTAGGACGTAGTAAAACTTAACTTTGCTACGTCCTAAATTGATTTTTGGGGGAGGGAATACGATGAATGTACCACAACATGTGGCTATTATTTTAGATGGCAACGGACGCTGGGCAAAATCCAAGGGAATGCCCAGAAATTACGGCCATGCACAGGGTGCAAAGGCGGTGGAGAAGATCTGCGAGGACGCGTACAGAATGGGTGTAAAATATCTGACGGTCTATGCTTTTTCCACAGAGAACTGGAACCGTCCGCAGTCAGAGGTGGATGCGCTTATGAAGCTGCTCCGCAATTACATGAAGACCTGTTTGAAGACCGCAGAGAAGAACGATATGAAGATCCGCGTGATTGGCGATAAGACCAGACTGGATGAGGATATTCGCCTCAGAATCGGCGAGCTGGAGGAGTCTACGAAGAAGAATGGCGGACTCAATTTTCAGATTGCTATTAATTATGGCGGACGCGATGAGCTTGTCCGTGCGGTTCGGAAGATAGCACAGGACTGTGTGGACGGCAAGAGAAATCCGCAGGAAATCGATGAGGTGGTATTTGATCATTATCTGGATACGCATGACATTCCGGATCCGGATCTTTTGATTCGCACAAGCGGAGAGATGCGCATTTCCAATTTCCTTTTATGGCAGCTTGCCTATACAGAATTTTATATTACGGATGTTCTGTGGCCTGATTTTGACAAAGAGGAACTGATGAAGGCATTTGAATACTATAATGGCAGAGACAGACGCTTCGGGAAGGTCTGAGGAGGAAGAACATGTTTAAGACTCGTTTGATAAGTGGAATTGTATTAGTTTTGGCTGCACTGGTTACAATTATTACAGGAGGTCCGGTTTTATTTGGTACACTTGTGATTATCAGTCTGATTGGTATGAGCGAATTATACAAAGTTTTTGATATTCATAAAAGCGGAGCCGGCATCTGCGGATATGCGTTTGCTGTCTTATATTATGTGTCGGTCTATCTGCTGTGGGGAGATGCTCTTATGCCGCTGTGTATGGCATTTCTGATTGCACTTCTTATGATTTATGTATTTACATATCCAAAATATAAGGCAGACCAGATGATGGCAGCATATTTCGGATTGTTCTATGTGGCGGTGATGCTGTCATATATTTATCAGATCCGTACGATGCCGGGGGAGGGTGTGTTCCTGGTATGGCTGGTGTTCCTGTGCTCGTGGGGGTGTGATACCTGTGCATACTGCGTGGGCGTTCTGTTTGGAAAGCATAAGATGGCACCGGTGTTAAGCCCGAAGAAATCCGTTGAGGGTGCGGTCGGCGGAGTGGTCGGAGCTGCGCTTCTCGGTGCATTATATGCACTCGCAATCAATCAATGGGGCGGCGCAGATGTCAGCCCGCTCATTTTTGCAAGTGTGTGTGCGATTGGCGGACTGATTTCTATGGTTGGCGATCTTGCAGCATCTGCAATCAAGCGTAATTATGAAATCAAAGATTATGGAAAACTGATTCCGGGACATGGCGGTATACTGGACCGTTTTGACAGCGTGATTTTTGTGGCACCGATGATTTATTATTTACTTACATGGATTGGATAGGAGATACGTATATATGAAACGAATTGCAATACTTGGCTCGACCGGGTCAATTGGAACACAGACGCTGGAAGTCGTGAGAGAGAACGGGGACATTGAAGTCATCGCGATGGCTGCGGGAAATAATATCCAGCTGCTGGAAAAACAGGTGCGTGAATTTAGGCCAAGGCTGGTCGCGGTATGGTCGGAAGAAAAAGCAAAAATGTTTGCACAGATGGTCAGCGATCTGCATATAGAAATAGTATCGGGGATGGATGGTCTGCTTGAAATCGCGCGGGCGCAGGAGGCGGAGATTCTGGTTACTGCGATTGTTGGGATGATAGGAATCCGTCCGACGATTGAGGCAATCAAGGCCGGAAAAGATATTGCACTTGCAAACAAAGAAACCCTTGTGACAGCCGGACATATTATCATGCCGCTTGCGAAGGAACATGGCGTTTCCATTCTTCCTGTCGACAGTGAGCATAGTGCGATTTTTCAGTCGCTGCAGGGTGGACAGTCAAAGAGTCTGCACAAGATTCTACTGACGGCATCCGGCGGTCCGTTTCGCAGAAAGACCCGCGAAGAATTGAAGAATATTCAGGTGGAGGATGCCTTGAAGCATCCAAACTGGGAGATGGGACGAAAGATTACGATTGATTCTTCTACGATGGTCAATAAAGGACTTGAGGTCATTGAAGCAAAATGGCTGTTTGAGGTGGATGTGAATCAGGTGGAGGTTGTTGTTCAGCCGCAGAGCATCATTCATTCAATGGTAGAATATGAAGACGGTGCCATCATTGCACAGCTCGGCACACCGGATATGAAACTGCCGATTCAATATGCACTTTATTATCCGGAGAGACGCTATCTTCCGGGAGAACGTCTTGATTTCGGAAAATTAACAGAGATTACATTTGAACGTCCGGACATGGAGACCTTCTATGGACTGAGACTTGCATATGAGGCCGGAAAACGAGGGGGATCGCTTCCGACTGTACTGAATGCGGCAAATGAGCGGGCTGTCAGTCTGTTTCTTGACCGTAAGATCGGGTACCTGACGATTCCTGAAATTATCGAAACCTGCATGCAGCAGCATACGGTCATCGATCATCCGTCAGTGGAAGAGATTCTGGCAGTGGAAGCTGCAACTTACGAATATATCGAGAGCAGGTGGAAATCATGAATATTGTAAGCATTTTACTTGCAGTTTTATTGTTCAGCGTCATTGTTATTTTTCATGAGCTGGGACATTTTACATTAGCAAAATTAAATGGAATCCGGGTGGATGAATTTTCACTGGGACTTGGACCAACGCTGTTCGGTAAAGAATTTCATGGTACGAAATTCAGCCTGAAGCTTCTGCCGTTTGGCGGAGCCTGCATGATGGGCGAGGATGATGCGGAGGATGTGTCGGCAGGCAGTTTTAACAGCAAATCGGTCTGGGCGCGGATGTCCGTGATTGTCGCCGGACCGGTATTTAACTTCATTATGGCGCTGGTCGTTTCGATTATTATCGTGGCATGGACCGGATACGATGAGCCGGTGCTCTCCGGAATTACGGAGGGGCAGTCCGCACAGGAACAGGGCCTTAAAGAAGGAGACCGCATTACCGAAATCAATGGGAAATCCATTCATATCTGGCGTGAGATTGCGCTCTATAATGCACTGCATCAGGGCGAGGAGGCAACGTTCACCTATGAACGAAACAACAAAGAATACACGGCTGTGTTAGAGCCAACAAAGGTAGAGACAACAGACGGTGCCGGATATTACTATTATGGTGTTCAGGGCGGAGCCAATACGAAGGCAAACTTTTTCAAAGCACTGGAATACGGTGCATACGAGCTAAAGTACTGGGTGTGCTATACGTTTGACTGTCTGAAAATGCTGGTGACAGGTCAGGTTGGAATTGGTCAGCTGTCGGGTCCGGTCGGTATTGTGGACTATGTCGGAGAGACGGTGAAACAAAGTTCGCCGTATGGCGCACTGGCGGTGCTGGGAAGTCTTTTGAATTTTGTGATACTGCTTTCGGCAAACCTTGGTGTTATGAATCTGCTGCCGCTTCCGGCGCTGGACGGTGGAAGACTGGTTTTCTTGATTATCGAAGCAATCCGTGGCAGGCGGGTGAATCCCGAGCGGGAAGGCATGGTTCATTTCGTGGGGCTGGTATGTCTGCTGCTTTTGATGGTTGTGGTGATGTATCATGATATCGTGAGGATATTTTAAGTGTAGCTTTCTTAGCATAAGTAAAAAGTGGCAGATATCTATGGGACTTGATGTCCGTCATAGATATCTGCCACTTTTTGCACAGCTATACAGAAAATTACTTCTTGTTATATTTTTCGAGAAGTGCATGAATCTTCGTGGTAGGATTCAGTACAGCTCCGATGGTGACATCATGGTTGAGCGAATCAATGATGAGGGCGATGAACTTGCTCATGTCGGCTTTGACAAAGTATGGTTTGTCGTAGATTTCCGGTGGGAGATATGTCAGGTTCGTGGTTACGATGCGTGAGATATATCCTTTTTTGTAGTACTCATCAAATTCTGCGAAGCCATCTGTGAAGAGGCCGAAGGTGGTGCATACAAATACACGTTTTGCGCCGCGTTCCTTGATCTGTTTTGCGACATCGAGCATACTACCGCCGGAAGAAATCATATCATCGACGATGATGACATCCTTTCCTTCTACTTCGTCACCTAAAAATTCATGTGCAACGATAGGATTTTTGCCGTTTACGATGGTGGAATAATCTCTGCGCTTGTAGAACATACCCATATCAATGCCGAGTACATTGGAAAAATATACAGCACGGTGCATGGCACCTTCATCCGGACTGATGATCATCATGTGGTCCTTGTCCACGATGAGGTCCGGTTCCTCGCGGAAGAGTGCTTTCATGAACTGGTACGGTGGATCAAAGCTGTCAAATCCTTTGAGCGGGATCGCATTCTGTACACGCGGGTCATGTGCATCGAAGGTTACGACATTTGAAACACCCATTGCAATGAGTTCTTCCAAAGCCATTGCACAGTCAAGTGATTCACGGTTCGTGCGTTTGTGCTGACGTCCTTCATAGAGGAACGGCATAATAACTGTGTTACGACGGGCCTTTCCGGTTGCTGCGGAGATAATTCTCTTTAAGTCCTGAAAATGGTCATCCGGTGACATATGGTTCTCGTGACCGTTCACGGTATAAGTAAGGCTGTAATTACAGACATCGACCATGATAAAGAGGTCGCATCCACGAATGGATTCACTTAGGATGCCTTTTGCTTCGCCGGAACCGAATCTCGGGCAGGAGCATTTCGTTAAATAGTTGTTTGATTTGTAATTGGTGTAGAGTGGTGAGTCAGAGACATCGTTGCGGCTGTCTGCGCGGAACGATACCATATAATCATTGACCTTGTCCCCCATGGATTTGCAGCTCTCTAAAGCAATGATTTTCAGCGGCGCTATCGGAAGCGTCTGATCTAAAAGTTTGTTTGATGACATATATTCTTCTCCTATGTGTACATAATTCTTATTTATGCAATTTCCATTTTAGTATAAACATATCTAAACCGAATTACAAGAGGAATCTTGTAGTATTATAGGAAGATTTTGTTGTTTATACTTGAAAACCAGAATCATTGTGTGAAATGTTTATCGGTGGACGGTTGGGGCTGACTGTGTTATAATAGACAAGATTATAAGTGAAATTCTGCGCAAAAAAGCAGAGTGCGTTTAGAAATGGAGATAAATATATGAGTAAACCAGTAGTAGCTATTGTAGGGCGCCCGAATGTCGGAAAATCGACATTGTTCAATGCGCTCGCAGGAGAGATGATTTCAATTGTAAAAGACACACCCGGTGTTACAAGAGACCGTATTTATGCGGAGGTATCGTGGCTTGACAAGGAATTTACATTAATTGATACCGGTGGTATTGAGCCGGACAGCAGCGATGTGATACTGTCACAGATGCGTGATCAGGCACAGATTGCAATTGACACGGCAGATGTGATCATTTTCATCACGGATGTAAAGCAGGGACTTGTGGATTCGGATGCGAAGGTTGCAGACATGCTCCGCCGTTCAAAAAAGCCTATTATTCTGGCAGTCAACAAAGTAGATGATTTCAAGAAATATATACCGGATACGTATGAGTTCTATAATCTCGGAATCGGAGATCCGGTACCGGTATCCGCAGCGTCGAGACTTGGAATCGGGGATATGCTGGATGAAGTGATTAAATATTTTCCGGAACATGTGGGAGAAGAGGAGGACGATGACAGACCGAGAATTGCCATCGTCGGCAAACCGAATGTCGGTAAATCCTCCATCATCAACAAATTGTTAGGTAAGAACCGTGTCATCGTATCCGACATTGCAGGTACAACGCGTGATGCAATTGACACAGCCATCACCCATGACGGAAAAGAATATGTATTCATCGATACAGCGGGACTTCGCCGCAAGAGTAAGATCAAGGAAGAGCTGGAGCGGTTCAGCATCATCCGTACGGTAACGGCGGTGGAACGTGCCGATGTCGTTCTCGTTGTGATTGATGCCACGGAAGGCGTGACGGAGCAGGATGCGAAGATTGCCGGAATTGCCCACGAGAGAGGCAAGGGTGTCATCATCGTTGTCAATAAGTGGGATGCCATCGAGAAGAATAACAAGACCGTCAAGGAATATGAGCACAAGGTTCGACTGGTACTTTCTTTTATGCCGTACGCAGAGATTATGTATGTATCTGCAGAGACCGGGCAGAGACTCCCGAAGCTCTACGAGATGATTGACATGGTCATTGAGAATTCGACCCTTCGCGTTGCGACCGGAGTTCTGAACGAGATTATGATGGAAGCCGTTGCGATGCAGCAGCCGCCGTCAGACAAGGGAAAGAGACTGAAGCTTTTCTATATTACACAGGTTGCAGTAAAACCACCGACCTTTGTTATCTTTGTAAATGATAAACAGCTCATGCATTTTTCTTATACCAGATATCTGGAGAATAAGATCAGAGAAGCATTCGGATTCAAGGGAACTTCACTGAAATTCCTAATCCGTGAGAGAAATGAAAAGGAGTAATGACAGATGGAACGAATCATTTGTATCATAATCGGATATGTTTTCGGTCTATTTCAGACCGGTTATCTGCTTGGAAAGTGGAACCATATTGATATTCGGAGTCAGGGAAGCGGCAATGCGGGCAGCACCAACGCACTTCGCGTCATGGGTGTGAAGGCTGGACTTCTGACATTGTTTGGCGATTGTATGAAATGTGTGCTTGCAGTGCTGATCTGCAGAGCAGTTTTTGTAGGCAGCCATGCGGACGAACTTCCGCTTCTGGGACTTTACGCAGGTGTTGGAGCAACGCTGGGACATAATTATCCTTTCTGGCTCAAATTTAAAGGCGGTAAAGGGATTGCGGTACTCGCTGCGGTTTATATTACAACGAATCCATGGATGACACTTACAGGTATTATTGTGTTTTTGGGAATTGTAGCAGTTACGAGATACGTTTCGGCAGGTTCACTTGCAGTATCGCTGTTATTTGTGATAGAAGTGATTGTCTGTGGTCAGATGGGCGTGTTCTCCCTTACGGGCTCGCTGCTCTATGAGATGTATGCGCTTGCTGTTTTTATCGGGGCGCTTGCATGGTGGAGGCATCGCGCAAATATTGTGAGACTGGTACATGGTACAGAAAATAAATTCGGCTCAAAGAAAAAAGATGCATAAGAATGAAAAGGCAAGGAGGATTTGGTATGTCAGATGTAGGAGTGTTAGGCGCAGGGAGCTGGGGTACGGCACTTGCATTGTTATTGAATAAGAACGGACATAATGTTACGATCTGGTCCATCGATAAAAATGAAGTGGAGATGCTAAACACGAAACGAGAGCATGAGAGTAAGCTCCCGGGGGTGAAGATTCCGCAAGAGATTGTGATTACCAATGATTTAGAGTCTGCAATCACGGGGAAAGATTTCCTTGTGCTTGCGGTACCGTCTCCATTTACCAGAAGCACGGCGAAGGCTATGGCACCTTATGTCGCAGAGGGACAGATCATTGTCGATGTGGCAAAAGGAATCGAGGAGACAACACTGATGACGCTCTCAGAGCAGATTTTCGATGAAATCCCACAGGCAAATGTAGCGGTTCTTTCCGGACCGAGCCATGCGGAAGAGGTGGGAAGAGGACTGCCAACCATTGTTGTAATCGGTGCGAAGACAAAAGAAACCGCAGAATATCTGCAGGAGGCATTTGCAAGTCCGGTATTTCGCGTATACACAAGTCCGGACATCAAGGGAATCGAGCTTGGCGGCTCACTGAAGAATGTCATCGCACTCGCGGCGGGCATGGCAGATGGAATGGGATATGGCGATAATACAAAGGCTGCGCTGATTACAAGAGGAATCGCGGAGATTTCAAGACTTGGTGTGAAGATGGGCGGCAAGCTGGAGACATTTGCAGGCCTGACCGGTATCGGAGATCTGATTGTTACCTGTGCCAGCGTGCACAGCCGCAACAGAAAAGCCGGCTACCTGATGGGTCAGGGCAAGACGATGCAGGAAGCAATGGATGAAGTAAAGATGGTAGTTGAGGGTGTCTATTCTGCGAAAGCAGCATGGAAGCTCGGCAGAGAATATGATGTATCCATGCCGATCGTTGACGAGGTCAATGAAATTTTGTTCGAGGGCAAGAATGCCAGAGATGCAGTGAATGATCTGATGCTCAGAGACAATCGCAGCGAACATTCTGCACTTCCCTGGAACTAAAAAGTATAATTGAAAGTCCCCTTTCATAAACTAGCAATGTGAGAGAATACACGTTTTGTTTATGAAAGGGGTATTTTTATGAAAAATTCTGTAGAGGATAAGACGTTTGATCTATACAATGATATCCAGATACGGACCGGGGGCGAGATCTATATTGGTGTCGTGGGACCTGTCCGAACTGGAAAATCTACTTTTATCAAACGGTTTGTGGACTTGCTTGTGCTGCCGCATATGACGGATGAGAATATGAAGATGCGAACGCGTGATGAACTTCCGCAGTCAGCCGCAGGGACAACGATTATGACGACAGAGCCGAAATTTATTCCGAAAGAGGCAGCGGAGATTTCCTTATCCGTGGACATGAAAGTGAAAATCCGTCTGATTGACTGTGTGGGATATATGGTGGAAGGCGCGCTCGGACACATAGAAAATCAGGAGGAGCGCATGGTAAAAACGCCGTGGTTTGACTATGATATTCCATTTACGAAAGCGGCGTCTATCGGAACACAGAAGGTCATTCGTGATCATGCGACCATCGGAATTGTCGTGACAACGGACGGAAGCATCGGAGAGCTGCCGCGGGAGCGATATGTGGAGCCGGAGAAAAAAGCGATTTCAGAGCTGAAAACAATTGGAAAACCGTTCCTCGTGCTTTTAAATACGCAGAAACCATACGGCGATGAAGCAAAAAAAATGGCAGAAGACATGGAAAATGAATATGGTGTCGGTGTGGTGCCCGTGAACTGTGAACAGCTGAAGGCAGAGGATATCAACCAGATTATGAAACAGGTTTTATACGAATTTCCGATTTCCGAAGTACAGTTTTACATACCGAAATGGGTGGAAATGTTGTCGCGTGAGCATCCAATCAAGCAGGATCTGGTGCAGCAGGCACGGGAGATCATGGAACATCTGCGGGACATGAAAAGTACCCAGTCAAAGCTCCTTCCTTTGGAGAGTAAATACATCAGTCAGGTGAAAATCGATGCGGTGGAGATGGACACCGGTGTTGTGAAAATCGGGCTTTCATTTGCAGAAGAGTATTATTATCAGGTATTGAGTGAGATGACCGGGACGAAGATCACGAGTGAGTATGATCTGATCGCCAAGGTTAAGGATATGGCACTGATGCAGGAAGAATATCTGCAGATCAAGGATGCCTTTGCCGATGTGAAGATGCGGGGGTATGGCGTTGTCACACCGAAAAAGGAGGAAATCATGCTGGAAGAACCGGCGATCATCAAGCAGGGAAATAAATACGGAGTAAAGATTCATTCGCAGGCACCATCCATTCACATGATCCGCGCGAATATCGAGACAGAGATTGCACCGATTGTCGGAAATGAAAAGCAGGCGGAGGATCTGGTGACTTTTATTAATGAAGAATCCAAAAAGCCGGAAGGAATCTGGGGCACGAACATATTCGGAAAATCGGTCGAGGATCTGGTGCTGGACGGAATGAGAAATAAAATCATGATGATCAATGATGAGAGTCAGGTGAAGTTACAGGATACGATGCAGAAAATTGTGAATGACTGCAATGGCGGACTGGTGTGTATTATTATTTAAAAATTCTGGGAATTGGAAGAAAGTATTGTGCGTGCCAGCAAAAATGAGTATAATAGAAAAGAACTTTACATTTACAAAAATATACAAGAATGATAAACGGGGACTGAAAGGGGAAAATACAAATGAAAACAGCGATTATTACAGCAAATACAAAGGGATATCAGAATAAAACAGAGAGCAAAGCGGGGAAGGCTGTCCAGAGGATGCTGGAACAGGCAGCATTTCAGACGGTTGTGAATGCAACCCTTCCGGAGGATGAGAAGATTCTCACGGTTTTTATGAATCGTCTGATTGATGACAGACTGGTGGATGTTATCTTCACAATCGGCTCGAATGGCGTGAAAAAGACAGATATCATTCCGGAGACGACAATGAAAGTGGTGGACCGCCTTCTTCCGGGAATCCCGGAGGCCATCCGCGCTTATAATATCCGTTATTCAAAGCGCCATATGTCAGACCGTTCGGTTGCCGGAGTCAAAGGCAGCACGCTGGTAATCAACCTTCCGGAGACACCGAAGGCAGCGCAGGACAGTCTGGAATATATCCTGCCGGAACTGCCATATATCATCGAACATATGAAGTAAAATACTTTACAATTCAGCGAAAATGTGTTAGATTGCTAAAGGTGTCAAGTGGGACAGACGATCGCGGCTACAGGGACCGAAAGGTCGTAGACGAGGAAAGTCCGGGCTTCAGAGGGCAGGATGCCGGATAACGTCCGGTGGAGGCAACTCCCAGGCTAGTGCAACAGAAATATACCGCCTGCTTTATGCAGGTAAGGGTGGAAGGGCAGTGTAAGAGACTACCGCCTCGCTGGTAACAGAGAGGGCATATGTAAACCCCATTCGAAGCAAGACCGGAAAAAAGCATTGCGGCGGCCCGTCGCGCTTTAGGTAGGTCGCTTGAGCCTGCTGGCAACAGCAGGCCTAGATAGATGATCGTTCAACGACATAACCCGGCTTATCGTTTCACTTGATCACAAAATAAGAGTCCGCTGATAGGATGACATCCTATTGGCGGACTCTTATTTTGCAGGCATTCCTATGAAAAATGTGTCATTTTATTTTCAATTGCCTGATTTTGTGGTATTATATCGAAAGAGTTGTAAACAGTAAAAAAAATATATAGGAATGGTTTTTAGGATTCATGTATGAGAAATGAAAAATAAAGGAGACGTGAAGATGGATTATAATCAGATGAGTTTGGAATTGCATGAAAAGAACAAAGGAAAAATCGAGGTTATTTCTAAGGTAAAGGTGCAGGATAAGGATGCACTTGCAACTGCATACACACCGGGGGTTGCTGAGCCTTGCCGCAGAATTGCAGCGAACAAAGAGGACGTTTACCGCTATACAGCAAAGGGCAATCTGGTTGCTGTTGTATCGGACGGAACTGCGGTGCTTGGACTTGGCGATATCGGCCCGGAGGCAGCGATGCCGGTTATGGAGGGAAAAGCGGTTCTTTTTAAAGAGTTTGCAAATGTCGATGCATTTCCAATCTGTCTGGACACGAAGGATGTGGATGAGATCGTTGAGACGGTAAAGCGTATCGCACCTGTTTTTGGAGGAATCAATCTGGAAGACATTTCCGCACCACGCTGCTTTGAAATTGAGCGAAGACTGAAGGAAGAGCTGGATATTCCTGTATTCCATGATGATCAGCACGGAACCGCTGTCGTTGTTCTTGCAGGGGTTATTAATGCGCTGAAGGTCTGCAGGAAGAAGGTCGAAGACTGCAGATTCGTAATCAGTGGAGCCGGTTCTGCAGGAAATGCAATCGGCAAGCTGCTGATAAAGTATGGCGTCAAACATCTTACATACAGCGACCGTGATGGGATCGTAAGCTCAAGAACTGCTGCAAATGAGTCACAGACTGAGCTTTTGAAATATACGAATCTGGAGGACAAAGACGGAACGCTTGCAGATGCACTTGTCGGAGCAGATGTATTTATCGGCGTTTCGGCACCGAATATTGTATCTACAGAGATGATTCAGAGCATGGCTGACGATGCCTGCGTATTTGCGATGGCAAATCCGATTCCGGAGATCATGCCGGATGTGTCAAAGGCGGCAGGGGCCCGCGTTGTTGGCACCGGACGTTCGGATTTTCCGAACCAGATCAACAATGTACTGGTATTTCCCGGTCTGTTCCGTGGTGCGCTTGATGTTCACGCATCTGAGATCACAGACGAGATGAAACTGGCGGCAGCAAAAGCAATTGCGGAAATTGTTACGGAGGAAGAGCTGAACGAGGAATACATTATTCCGGCAGCGTTTGACGAGCGCGTCGGAAAAGCCGTTGCAAAAGCGGTTGCCGATGAGGCGGTCTCTGCAGGAATTGCCAGAACAATCGGTATGTGACAGAAATGACAAATAGGAGTTTTAAGGAGAAGACATGGCAACATTAGAGGAATTAAGATTGGATATCGACAAGATTGACAAACAGATTGTCGAATTGTATGAAGCGAGAATGGACTGCTGCAGAGCGGTTGGAGAATATAAGATTGAGACTGGCAAAAAGGTGTTTGACCGGCAGAGAGAACGGGAGAAGATTGCCCGTGTAACGGATGTGGTGCAGGATGATTTTTACCGGAAGGGCGCGGTGGAACTGTTCGAACAGCTGATGAGCATCAGCAGAAAAGCACAGTATCATCTGCTGACGGAGCGCGGTGCACTGGGACGGCTTCCGTTTATTGAACAGGAGACGCTGGACTGGAAGAATTCACGCATTGTTTATCAGGGAACAGAAGGGGCGTACAGTCAGGAAGCCCTGATGAAGTATTTCGGAAAGGATGTCAATAGTTTTCATGTACAGACATTCCGGGATGCGATGGAGGCCATCGAGGAGGGAAGTGCGGATTTTGCGGTCCTTCCGATCGAAAACTCCACAGCCGGTGCGGTGGACCAGGTATTCGATCTGCTGGTTGAGTTCGAGAATTTCATTGTGGATGAGATCGTTCTTCCAATCAACCATGTGCTCGCAGCACTGCCGGGAACCGATGAACGAATGATTGACCGTGTGTATTCGCACCCGCAGGCACTGATGCAGTGCGCAAAATATCTGGATGAAAGACGCGGATGGCAACAGGTCAGTGTGGCAAATACCGCAGGTGCTGCTAAGAAGATTCTGGAAGAGAAGGATCAGAAGCAGGCGGCAATCTGCAGCAAATATGCGGCAGAGATTCATAAGCTCCAGATTTTAGATGAAGATATCAATGACAATCCACACAACTCGACCAGATTTATCATTGTTACGAACCAGAAAATATTCCTTAAGAACGCGCAGAAAATCAGTATTTGTTTTGAGGTCGCACATGAGAGCGGTTCGCTGTATCATTTACTGTCACATTTCATTTACAATGATCTGAATATGAGTAAGATTGAATCACGTCCAATCGAGGGAAGACCGTGGGAGTATCGATTCTTCGTGGACTTTGACGGCAATATGGCAGATCCTGCTGTGAAAAATGCAGTCCGCGGACTGCGTGAGGAATCCAGAACACTGAAAATACTTGGAAATTATTAGTTAGAAGGTAGACGAGAATGAGAACAAATGAATTAATGCTCTATAAGAATATGGAATATGGCGAGATCCTGAAGGATATGACATTTCTTATGGAAAACTATGAGAATGAATATTACAACAAGGAAGATCTTCAGGGACTGTTCTATGAGTGTGTCAATGAGATTCTGGAATTATCTTCAAGTCATGGATTTGAAGGAAATCTGTGGCATACTTACCTGACATTTCTGCTTGCAAATGATGAGAATGCCTACAGCACATCCTGTGAAGTGGTGGGTGCGGTAGAGGGCAGCATCAACAATGTGGCACTTCATGATTTTAAGATCTTCAAAGAATTCTTTGAATGGGATTTGGAAAAAATGGGGATGGAGCTGGAGACGGACAGCATTTCTATTATTGAGAATTATACGAATATCAACCGCGACAGCAAGGTGTATAACAAACGAATCCGCAACCGCATCTGTGCTCTTGCAAAAGCACTTGGAGATACGGCGGATGTGTCGGAATTTAAGGATACGCTGACGGAATTCTACCGGGAATTTGGTGTCGGTAAATTCGGCCTCCACAAAGCCTTTCGTATTGAGCATCTGGAAGACGGTGCACAGATCGTGCCGATTACCAATATTGCGCATGTAAAGCTTGACGATCTGGTCGGTTATGAGATTGCCAAGCAGAAACTGATTGACAATACACAGGCATTTGTGGACGGGAAACGTGCGAATAACTGTCTGCTTCACGGCGATGCGGGAACGGGTAAATCAACATCAATCAAAGCGATTCTGAATCAATATTATGATCAGGGACTTCGTATGATTGAGGTGTACAAGCACCAGTTTCAGGATTTGAATGACGTGATTGCGCAGATCAAGAACCGTAATTATAAGTTTATCATTTATATGGATGATTTATCATTTGAAGAATTTGAGATTGAATATAAATACCTGAAAGCGGTTATTGAGGGCGGCCTCGAGAGAAAACCTGACAACGTGCTGATTTATGCGACATCAAACCGACGTCATCTTGTCAGAGAGACCTTTAAAGATAAAGCAGACCGCGATGAAGAACTGCATACCAATGATACGGTTCAGGAGAAATTATCTCTGGTGGCGAGATTCGGTGTGACCATTTACTTTGGCGGACCAAGTAAGAAAGAGTTCCAGCAGATTGTGATTTCTCTTGCAAAGAAGAATCGGATAGAGATGTCTGAGGACGAACTGCTTCTGGAAGCAAATAAATGGGAACTCAGCCATGGCGGATTGTCTGGCAGAACGGCTCAGCAGTTTATCGACTATCTGCTGGGAAAGAAAGAGTCGTGATAAGACAGGAGAATTACATGAATAGAAGCTGGAGAATCTTCGCCTGCTTTTGCATGAGCCTGATACTGTGTCTTATGCTGTGCGGCTGCGGTGTTTTGAAAAAGGTTGCATCGGCAGAAGTAGTGGAGGGAATCTCAACCGAAACACTGCTTGCTGAGGCGGATACAACATCCGGGTATGCTTTAGCAAAACAGAGTGGGATTTTGGAGGAGGACTGGAAGGAATTTACGTTCAAACTAAACAGCGTTGTGATTACACTTCCCTGTACGGCAACGAATCTGGAGGGCGTTGGCCTGAAAATGGACACCAGCTTTATGGCGGAGGATACGATCGTGAATCGTGGCAACCGGGAATCGGTCTATTTCAAAAATGAGTTTGGGGACGCAATTCTCGTTACATTTATGAATCCGGATCGATTGCCCAAAGCATTAAATGAATGTCTGGTCACCGGAATCGCAGTGACGGAGTACGATCTGACCGGCAGGCATCTGACGGTGACATTCCCGGGCGGTGTCGAGCTTGGCAGTGAGAAATCAACGGCGCTGATTGCTTATGGCTCGGAGTATGAGCTGTATGAAAGTGATGCCGTTCATATGTATACCTGGCATGATAGCAGCAGCTATTATAAGAGCTGTGAGATTGATTATGACGCAGAGAGTTTGAAGGCCTGCAGTATGTTTCTTAATTTTTAAAAAAGGTTCGGAATCGAACCTTTTTTTAATGAAAACATTATTCGCTCACCAGACGAATCCCGGAGATATCATCATCCATCATCATAGAATAATTCGTGTAATACACAACAAATCCGGGTTTGGATCCATTCGGTTTTTTGACATGTTTCTTTTCGACGTAATCAATTTCCACTTTTTCACTGCCGCGGCCTTTGGAATAATAGGCAGCCAGCTTTGCGGCTTCTTCGAAGGTTGCGTCCGGCAGTTCATCGCCCCCGGTTTTGACTACAACGTGAGAGCCGGGCATCTGTTTGGCGTGGAACCACCAGTCATTTCCGACTGCGAAGTGGAAGGTAAGATCATCATTCTGCAGATTATTTTTGCCGACATACATATCATATCCATCGGAGGAAACGTAGTGGAACGGACGGCTTTTTATCTTAACTTTTTTCTTGGTGAATTTCCTTCTTACATAGCCGCTGTCAATCAGTTCTTCCTTAATCTGAGCCAGATCGTCTTCGCTGACAGCGATGTCGAGAGCGGTACTGATGGATTCGAGATAGGTGATATCATCCCAGGTGTCCTGAATCAGCTGTGTCAGCGCCTCGTAGGTTCGCTTTAATTTGTTGTAGCGGTCAAAATATTTCTGGGAATTTTCCTGCGGTGTCTTCTGCGGGTCCAATGGAATGGTGATATTCTCGTTGGTGTAGTAATTCAAAGCCTCGAAGGATTTCGCACCTTCCGCCACTCCATACCCATAGGTGTTGATAAGCTCTCCGTAGACGCGGAATTTATCGCGCTTTTCGGTGTCTCGCAGCTGCTTTGCCTGCAGGTCGCATTTCTTGCGGCTTCGCTCCAGCGCCGTCTGTACGACATGGCGCAGATCTGCGGATTTCTGCCGGATACGGGTCAATGCATTTTTAGTGGCATAATAGGTTTCGAGAACAGAAGAAATGGAATCGTATGTTCTGCGCTCGTATTTGCCAAAGTGAGTCAGGGGAAGCGAAGAAAATTCCTTCGGCTCTGCACCGTCATAATAAATAGTCGGAGAAAAGCTGCCATTTATCACCTGTTCAAAATAGATTGCAAACTGGTGGTACAGGTGCGTTAAGACATCCTCGGATAATTCTTTTGGCGTGATCCCGGATTCAATTCCGGAAATGTAACAGATCTCCTCTGCGACCACCGGACTGATTCCGGTAAACGCACTGTACAATGCCTTGCCAAGTGGCATCGGCATGGCTTTTAAACTGGTGAGAAAATCCGCGGGGGAAATGGTGAGCGGGTCCTGCTTTTTCCTTGTATCCGGCACGAAATACGGACGTCCGGGAAGAACCTCCCGGACAGAACTCATCTGCGAGGAGACATGCTTGATGCTGTCAATAATCGTCAGCTCATCATCGCAAAAAATAATGTTGCTGTGTTTTCCCATAATTTCCACAATCAGGACCTTTTTACACAGGTCCCCTAATTCATCGAGGTGTTCAATTTCAAAATGGATGATTCGCTCAAGCCCCGGCTGGGTAATCTGAACAATACGGCCGCTTCCGATGTGTTTTCGGAGCAGCATACAGAAATTCGGTGCAGTCATCGGACTTGGTTTGTTTGCATCTGTAAGATAGATCAGAGGAAGAGAGGCGCTTGCGGAAATGCAGAGACGTTTCTGTCCATTTGGAGTTTTGACTGTGATGAGAAGTTCATCCGTCTCCGGCTGCGCAATTTTGGAAATGCGTCCTTCCTTTAATTCGTTTTTTAGTTCATGTGCGATATTCGCAACGGTAATGCCATCAAAAGCCATAAAATCGGCTCCTTTCTATTGAAATCACTGGAAATAAAATACTGTTGAGCAAGTAGTGTATCTAGTATAACTGAAATGCGCATATTTTGCCAGAACAATCTTGACGGATGGTCGGGCTTAAGTGTAGAATGAAATACAGGGGGAAATGAACGAAGAATTGGAGATAACATCATGATAAAGAGTATGACCGGTTTTGGCCGGTGCGAGATTTCAAAGGGGCAGAAGAAGTTTACGGTAGAGCTTAAGGGTGTGAATCACCGATATCTCGATGTGAATATCAGAATGCCGAAGAAACTGAATTTTTTTGAGGCATCAATCCGAACTTTACTGAAGAAATACGCTAACAGAGGAAAGGTAGACATTTTCATTTCCTATGAAGATTTATCGGAGCATCAGGTTTCTTTGAAGTATAATGAGACTCTGGCAGCGGAGTACATGTCTTATTTCAAACAGATGGAGGAGACATTTTCGCTGGATAATGATATTCGTGTATCGGCCCTTTCCAGATGTCCGGAGGTAATCACCATGGAAGAGCAGACCGAGGACGAAGAGGAGCTTTGGAACGGATTAAAAGAAGCACTGGAAGGCGCATTTACACAGTTCGTCCAGACAAGGACTGCGGAGGGTGAGAACTTAAAGAAAGATATCATCGGTAAGCTGGAAGGCATGTCGGAGACTGTCACTTCTATTGAAGAGCGTTCGCCGCAGATTGTGGCAGATTACCGCGCGAAGCTTGAGAACAAGATGCAGGAGCTTCTTGCAGACACACAGATCGAAGAGAGCAGAATCGCCTCCGAGGTCATTATATTTGCAGATAAAATCTGCACGGATGAGGAGATCGTGAGACTGAAGAGCCACATCAGCCATATGAAGGACACGCTGGAAGAAAAAGAAGGAATCGGCCGCAAGCTGGATTTCATTGCACAGGAGATGAACCGCGAGGCAAACACCATTTTATCGAAGGCGAATGATTTGGAGATTTCGAACTATGCAATTGACTTAAAAACTGAGATTGAGAAGGTTCGTGAACAGATTCAGAATATAGAATAGGGGCAGTGATTATGGATAACAAAGGAATACTGATTGTGGTTTCCGGATTCTCCGGTTCCGGCAAGGGAACACTGATGAAAGTGCTGTTGGATGCATATGATAATTATGCGTTATCTATTTCCGCAACGACGCGTCAGCCGAGAGCAGGAGAAGTCGAGGGGGTCCACTATTTTTACAGGTCTAATGAAGAATTTGAAAAAATGATTGCGAAAGATGAATTAATAGAGTATGCTAGATACGTAAATAATTACTATGGCACACCACGCGATTATGTAGAAGAACAGTTGAATTCTGGGAAGGACGTAATCTTAGAGATAGAGATTCAGGGTGCGCTCAAGGTAAAGAAAAAATATCCGGAGACACTGTTACTGTTCGTGACACCACCGGATGCTGCGACTCTGGAGCGACGACTTGTCGGAAGAGGTACCGAGACACCGGAGGTGATTCGGTCACGGATGCTGCGTGCGGCACAGGAGGCTGATGGCATGGACGCCTATGATTATCTGATTATCAATGATGATATCGAGGCGTGCAGAGATGAAGTTCATCGGATTATCCAAAGTGAACATCACAGATGTTCGCGCAATGTTGAATTCATGGATCAGATCAAAGCAGAGCTCAAGGCAAATTTGAAAGGAGAATTATAATATGTTACACCCATCGTATAGTGATTTAATGAAAGTTGTAAATGCAGATGTAGAAGAGGGCGAGAGCAAGATCGTTAACAGCCGTTATTCGATCGTACTTGCAACTTCTAAGAGAGCAAGACAGATTATTGACGGCGAGATGCCACTCGTTGATGCAAAAGACGGCGAGAAACCATTGTCAATTGCAATCGAGGAATTGAATAGAGGAAAGATTAAGATTATCGGCGAAGATTCTGAAGAGGACTAAGCCTGCAGTGAACTTCCTTATATGACAATGTGGCAGATACTTTGGTGTCTGCCTTTTATGCTATTAGTAACACAACGAAACGGAGAAATTATATGAACATACTTTTTATTTCGCTTGGATGTGATAAGAATCTGGTGGATACAGAGGTCATGCTTGGACTGCTGGCTTCCAGAGGCTATCAGATGGTGGACGAGGAGGAGCGTGCAGATGTGATTGTTATTAATACCTGCTGTTTTATCCACGATGCAAAGGAAGAGAGCATCCAGAATATTCTGGATATGGCAGAATATAAAAAAGACGGCAGTTTGAAGGCACTGGTTGTGACTGGATGTCTGGCGCAGCGTTACCAGCAGGAAATCATCGATGAGATTCCGGAGGTTGATGCGGTGCTTGGTACGACTTCTTACGATAAGATTCTGGATGCGATTGATGAGGCACTTGCAGGAAAGCATTTCCTCACAATGGGAGATATCGATGCACTTCCGGTTGTGGAGACGCACAGACAGGTGACAACGGGCGGTCATTTTGCATATCTGAAGATTGCGGAAGGGTGTGATAAGCATTGTACTTACTGCATTATCCCGAAGATCCGCGGCGATTTCCGCAGTGTTCCGATGGAGCGGATTCTTGCGGAAGCATCCGAACTTGCAGAGCAGGGTGTGAAGGAATTGATTCTGGTAGCACAGGAGACGACTCTGTATGGTCAGGATATCTACGGTGAGAAGACACTTCCAAAATTACTTCGCGAGCTATGTAAGATTCAGGGGCTTCGCTGGATTCGTGTCCTTTACTGTTATCCGGAGGAGATTACAGACGAACTCATTCAGGTGATCAAGGAAGAAGACAAGGTCTGTAATTATTTAGATCTTCCGATTCAGCATGCGAGCGATACCATTCTAAAGCGCATGGGAAGAAGAACCTCGAAGCAGGAACTGATTGATATCATTACCAGACTTCGAAATGAAATCCCGGATATCACACTCCGCACGACGCTTATTACCGGATTTCCGGGAGAGACGAGAGAAGACCATGAAGAACTGATGGAATTTGTGGACGCGATGGAATTTGACCGGCTGGGCGTATTTACGTATTCGCCGGAGGAAGACACACCGGCTGCGATGATGGACGATCAGATTGATGAAGATATCAAGGAGGACCGTCAGGCAGATATTATGGAACTTCAGCAGGAGATTGCATTTGATAAAGCGGAGGACATGATCGGCAGAGAACTTCTGGTTATGGTGGAAGGAAAAGTCGCGGACGAGAATGCATATGTGGGAAGAACCTACCGGGATGCACCGAATGTGGATGGTCTTATTTTTATTAATACGGATGAAGAGCTGATGTCGGGAGATTTTGCAAAAGTAAAAGTAACCGGCGCAATGGATTATGATTTGATAGGAGGACTTGTGTAATGAATTTACCAAATAAATTAACAGTACTGCGCGTACTTATGATTCCTTTTTTTGTTTTATTTATGCTGACGGATATCGGTGGACCTGCGAATAAATGGATTGCGGCTGCAATTTTTATCGTAGCCAGTCTGACAGATATGCTGGATGGTAAAATCGCAAGGAAATATAATCTTGTGACAAATTTTGGCAAATTCATGGATCCTCTTGCAGACAAGCTTCTGGTGTCTTCTGCTATGATCTGTTTAATCCAGATGGGAAGACTCTCTGCCTGGATTGTTATCATTATTATCAGCCGGGAGTTTATCATCAGTGGTTTCCGTCTGGTTGCTTCTGACAGTGGAATTGTGATTGCGGCAAGCTATTGGGGCAAATTCAAGACCGTATTCCAGATGCTCATGATTATCGTACTGATTGTAAATCTTGGCGGAGTGTTCATTGTTATTGAAAATATATTAATCTGGATAGCAACCATCTTAACGATTGTATCATTGATTGATTATGTAGTGAAGAATAATCAGGTTTTGACGCAGGGAGGCATGTAATGATGCATTTGGAGGAGCAGGCTGTAGAAGCGCTTGTAAGACGCGGATTTACGATTACGACCGCAGAATCATGTACCGGTGGACTTTTATCCGGACGAATTGTAAATGTTGCGGGAGCTTCCGACGTTTTAAATGAGGCACATGTGACCTATGCAAACGAGGCAAAGGAGCGCATTTTAGGAGTCAGACAGGAGACTCTCATCACCTGCGGTGCAGTGAGCCATCAGACGGCAGAAGAGATGGCAGTCGGTGCGGCGAAAACTGCCCATGCGGATGTGGCGCTGTCGACGACCGGAATTGCGGGACCCGGAGGCGGAACGAAAGAGAAGCCGGTCGGTCTGGTTTATATTGGATGCTATATAGACGGCAAGGTGACAAGTGAGGAATGTCATTTCGGGGGAAACCGAAGTGAAGTGAGAAACAGTGCAGTTGAAAAAGCGCTGCATATTCTGTTACAGAGACTAAGTGAGGATGAGACACATGAATAAGAAAAATATGTACAGCACTCCGGTTATTGTGCTTGCAATTATAGGTGCATGCTTTGCAGTAATTGGTAATATTGCAGCAATTGGCAGTAGCGTATACCGGATAGTGGCGGTGAGCAGGGAAGTATCCTTGTATGGGGATGACCACGGTACGGATGCGTGGTATGACGATTATGACAGTTATGAGGATGGAGATGCAGAGGAATATACAGAAGAAGATCTGAAAGGTGTGGATCCGTCAACAGAAGCATTAACCGGCATTGAGTCATATGAGGAAGAAGGAACTACAGTCACAGTGAAATCGGATTCCTATTCCTTGTACAGAGAAGCCGGGGACGGCGGCGAGATTTATTTTGATGTGCAGTATCCAGTTATTTCAGGAACAGATGAAACGCTCACGGAGACAATCAATCAGAAGATTCAGGGTGTTGCGATGGTTTCCGCAGACAAATATTATCTTGATGTACAGGGAAGAAGTCAGATTAAAGCCGGGGAATACGGAACATATATAGTGAGCGAGGTCACTTATAACATTACATACTTAAGCAATGATTTTATCAGTGTTGTATTTGAGGATAATTACTGTAAAGGTGATTATAATATGCATTATATTGATATGCGTTCCTGCAACATTGATCTGAAGACGGGAACGGTCTACGATCTCGGACAGACGGTATCTGATCAAAATGATCTGGCGGAAGATTTTCAGGAAGAATTAGATGACAAATATCAGACTAATGAGGTAATCTACGGAATTGATACGGCTGAATATGCAGATATGATTACGGGAGAACCGGGACCGGATGATTCTTTTATGGGATTTTACCGGACGAAGGATGGTGTGGAGCTTTTTGTGACCTTCCATTATATTACCGATGATGGGTATTCTGTCGGATGGCTGACGGCTCCATATTCGATGGATCATATCAAAGATTATCAAAATGACAGCACATTTTGGACAATACTTGGACAATCTGAATAAAATTAAGGAAACTCGCGTTTGCGGGTTTCTTTTATATTGACGAAAAGGCTTATTTGTGAGAAAATGAACCTGCATGATGTTAAATAATTCTCAAACATCATTAGAGAGAAAAATGATACATATGAAAGGAGTTTTAACATGATTTATTCACAAGAAGTAGAAATGATGTGTCCAGTGGCACAGGGCGTGAAACATGGCGCTGCTCCAATTCCTGAAGAAGGAAAATGGGTAAAATCAAAAGAAATCAAAG
>JAQUUC010000025.1 GCA_028694105.1 Hespellia sp. | reverse complement strand
ATTGCCCAGATTAGGTCAAATCATGCCAAACCCTATCAGCGAAATTTGGGGTTCCAGATGAGCTGGAAAATCACACTCGAAACAGGTGGAAAATCGGCTCTTAATTGTCCCATTATTTAACCACTTGGCCTCTTTTTAGGGGCTATTTTTGCCGATTGTCCCCTAATTAACCACTAAAAATTGGGTTAAAACAGGTCAGGTTCGGTCAAATTTCGTCAAACCATTTAGACAAAGAAAAACCCCGAAAGCCGCATGGCTTCGAGGTTTTTCGGGGTTTTTGATAGTCGATTATCGCTTGCTGAACTGCGGTGCGCGACGAGCAGCTTTGAGACCGTATTTCTTACGTTCTTTCATACGTGGGTCACGAGTTAAGTATCCAGCCTTCTTAAGTGTTGATCTGTATTCCTCTGAATCAACCTCAAGTAATGCTCTTGCGATTCCGTGGCGGATTGCTCCAGCCTGTCCTGTATATCCACCTCCGTGAACGTTTACTAAAACATCGAATTTATCGAGTGTGTCAGTAGCTGTGAGTGGCTGACGAACTACTACCTTTAATGTTTCAAGTCCGAAATATTCGTCCATTGATACTTTATTGATTGTGATATTACCTGTTCCCGGCACTAAATATACTCTTGCAACAGATTTTTTTCTTCTTCCTGTACCATAAAATTTTGCACTAGCCAATGTATTGTCCTCCTTTCAACCTTTCCTTAAAATGTTAATACTTCTGGTTTCTGAGCCTGCTGTTCGTGCTCTGCTCCAGCGTATACGTGTAATTTTGTGATCATCTGTCTTCCCAAAGGTCCTTTTGGAAGCATTCCCTGAACTGCAAGTTCAATAACTTTCTCAGGTTTCTTAGCCATCATCTCTGCAAGTGTTGTCTCTTTCATTCCACCTACATAATCTGAATGATTGTAATATACTTTCTGTTCCATCTTCTTACCAGTCACTTTGATTTTGTCAGCGTTGATTACAATAACGTAATCACCTGTATCAGCGTGTGGTGTGTAGATAGCTTTGTTCTTTCCTCTTAATACTTTAGCGATTTCTGATGAAAGACGTCCTAATGTGCATCCTTCAGCGTCAACTAAATACCATTTTCTTTCAATCTTATCTGTATTTGGCATATAAGTTTTCATGGATTTTCCTCCTATATAAATATATTCAAAGTTCAATTTTAGTTCCATATGAAATCAGTCCGCTCCGGGGCATTGGTGCTCGCTGTTTTCGTCATGCTGTACCATTATAGTATACGTATCCGTGTGTGTCAATCATTTTTTCAAATTTTCAATTACATTTCGACTGTATTCTCGCCTTGTCTGGTCCGTTTATTCAATATCACCGAGCGAATTATTAAAATCATCTACGTATGCATTATACTGATCCAGAATATCCTGATCTGTAAACATAAAGGTAGAGTCCTCCAGCTGCCAGCTTCCCTTGGTTGACACCAGATATTCCACCATCGTTTTGTATTTATCCAACGCTGTTACAATCTGATCCTTCGATATTGTCAGCTGAGCCTGAACAGCCGTCTCTGCCGCTACAGCCGCACCGCTTGTCATCATACTTTCATACAGATCTACATATTCCTGGTCCAGATCCGTATCCAGATAGCTTCTTATTTTTTCATTTGTCATCATCGTGGAAATGGTGTCCACATCCGCAGAATATTCTGTTTTTAATGTATTGATTGCTTCCAGTGTATTTACGAAGTCAGGTGCATCTCCAAGTATCTGTTCCTGATCAGTTAAAATCGCAAACCGTTCATCTGTTGCAAAGCCGTCCACTGATTTGGCAACTGCAGCAAATTCTGTAAAGTATGTTTTCATCGCACTCTCTACTTTTGCGTAGTCTTTTTCTGTATAAATTGTCTGGTCAACTTCATCCGTCAGTGGGTCCATCGCAATAAGTTTATCCATTTCCTGATTCAGAATATCTTTCTGTTCTGTTTTAAATTTCTGTGCGGCTGCATATTCCCGCTGCTTTTTAACCTCTTTTCCTATTATAGATCCGGCTATGATTCCAAGCACAATTGCGACCACTGCTATAATTGCAATCAGGCTGACTACTTTCTTCTTTGTGCCGTTATCTTTTTCATCCTTCATTTTCTTCCCTCTCATTCTCATTTTTTACTTTTGTATTTTAACTGGTCTATTGTATCATTTTCTATGGCAAAAAGCTAGATTGAACCTCTATTCTGTGTTAAAATATAAACATTAACGAAAGAATGAGGTACTTTATTATGTGGGCTTACAATGAAACTTTTTATCAAATTTATCCGATTGGATTCTGTGGTGCACCGACTGAGAATGATGGCGTTACCGTTCCACGAATTCGCAAAGTCATGGAATGGAGCGAATATCTTGGAGACCTTGGGATTGGCTCTATCATCCTGAACCCAATCTTCGAATCAGACAGTCACGGATATGACACGAGAGATTTCCGCAAAATCGACTGCCGGCTTGGAACGAATCAGGATTTTACAGATGTCTGTGATTCACTCCATAAGAACGGTGTAAATATTATTCTGGACGGTGTATTCAACCATGTCGGCCGTGGGTTCTGGGCATTCAAGGATGTTCAGGAAAAGAAATGGGACTCGCCGTACAAGGACTGGTTCTGCATCAACTTCGATGGCAACAGCAATTATAATGACGGATTCTGGTATGAAGGCTGGGAGGGTCATTTTGAATTAGTAAAATTAAATCTCTGCAATCCGCAGGTGGCAGATTATTTATTAGAGACTGTCCGCTTCTGGATTGATGAATTCGGCATCGACGGACTCCGTCTGGATGTTGCGTATTCTCTGGAACATGGCTTTATGAAGCGACTGCGCGCCTTCTGTGAAGAAGTGAAACCGGGCTTCGCATTGATCGGCGAGGTATTATTCGGAGATTATAACATCATTGTTAATAACGAGATGCTGCACAGCTGCACGAACTACGAATGTTACAAGGGCATTTTCTCCAGCTTCAATTCCATGAATATGTTCGAGATTGCACATTCCTTAAACCGTCAGTACGGTCCGGACCAGTGGGCTATCTATAAAGGCAAGCATCTGATGACATTCGTGGACAACCATGATGTCGCAAGACTTGCAAGCATTTTAACGGATAAGAATCATATTCCGCTTGCTTACGGACTCCTCCTTGGCATGCCGGGAATTCCATGCATTTATTACGGAAGTGAATGGGGACAGGAAGGTGAAAAGCGCCCGGATAACGATTACGATCTCCGGCCATGTTTCGATGCGCCGAAACCGAATGAGCTGACCGACTTCATCAAGAAACTGATTGCCATCCGCAAGGCAGACGCTGCTCTGTGCAACGGAACCTACCGCAATGTCGTTCTGACGAACAAACAGCTTGTTTTCGAACGCCGTACCAATACGGAAAGAATGCTGGTAGCCATCAATGCCGAAGAACAGGACTTCACAGCGCATCATGATGAACTTCGCGGTGAGGTACGGGAATTAATTACAGATGATGAACTGGTGCTGGATGGAAGTATCCTGATGCCGGGGTATTCTGTGCAGTATTTGCAGATGAAGTAGATTTTATCCTGCAGGCATAGCAATAAGAGCGAGCTGGGGATGTATGGTGTCTTTCACCGTACACCCCCAGCTCGCTCTTATTCAAAACTTTCTCAACGAAACAGAAAGCTTACTTCATCACTACCTTTCGGAAATTCTTCTTTCCTCTTTTAAGCACAATTCCTTCACCGTCGAACGCATCTGCCGTAAAGACCGTATGGATGTCCATCACTTTCTCTCCATCCACAGATACTCCGCCCTGCTGTACCGCACGTCTTGCTTCCGACTTGGATGGTACCAGACCGCTTGCCACGAGCATGGACAGAATATCAATTGCTCCTTCACTTAAATCCTCCGCTGTAAGCTCTGCCGTTGGCATATCTGTTGCCGCACCCTGACTAAATAATGCTCTTGCACTTTCCTGTGCTTTTACAGCCTCTTCTTCACCATGCACTAATTTGGTCAGTTCAAATGCAAGGATTTCTTTTGCCTGATTCAACTGACTGCCTTCCCATCCATCCATCTTGTCAATCTCTTCCAGCGGAAGGAATGTCAGCATACGGATACATTTCAGGACATCGGCATCCGCTACATTTCTCCAGTACTGGTAGAATTCGAATGGTGATGTCTTGTTCGGATCAAGCCATACCGCACCGGACTGTGTCTTCCCCATCTTCTTGCCTTCAGAATTCAGAAGTAATGTGATCGTCATCGCACTTGCGTCTTTCCCGAGTTTGCGACGGATAAGCTCTGTTCCTCCCAGCATATTGCTCCACTGGTCATCGCCACCAAACTGCAGATTACAGCCGTATTTCTGGAACAATGCATAGAAGTCATAGCTCTGCATGATCATGTAGTTGAACTCTAAAAAGCTTAATCCCTTCTCCATTCTCTGCTTGTAGCACTCAGCCGAAAGCATACGATTTACGCTGAAATGTGCTCCGACCTCACGGAGTACCTCCACATAATTTAAATCCATCAGCCAGTCAGCATTATTTACCATCAGTGCTTTTCCTTCTGAAAAATCGATGAATCTGCTCATCTGTTCCTTGAAGCAGTCACAGTTGTGCTGGATGGTCTCTGTCGTCATCATCTGGCGCATGTCAGATCTTCCGGAAGGATCTCCGATCATCGCTGTTCCGCCGCCGATTAAGGCGATTGGCTTATTTCCTGCTTCCTGCAGACGTTTCATCAGGCAGAGTGCCATGAAATGTCCTACATGAAGGCTGTCTGCGGTCGGATCAAATCCAATATAAAAGGTAGCCTTTCCATTATTAATCAAATCTCTGATTAAACCTTCGTCTGTCACCTGTGCAATTAAGCCACGTGCCTGTAATTCTTCATAAATTCCCATTGTCATTCTTCTCCTTTTTCTCGAAAATATTTCCGGGCAGCCTTTCACTCGCATTCTCGGCCAGAAGAATCTGCCACTGACAGCTTCTTCGGACGCATGGCGGCAAAAAAACTCCTGCCCCTGTGTCATTACAAAAGGGCAAGAGTAAATTCTCGCGGTACCACCTTTATTCATAAGCAGCTCGCACTGCTTATCTCATGGAGTCTGTCTGTCACAAAATCGTGCACTTAAATAACCACTCCGTACGCTAACGTGTACAAATCCGTCACAGCCTACTATCTGATTCTAATCGTTCTCATCCAGTAAATGATGTACGAAACTATATCCATAAATCTCATCAGAGTTTGGTGCGAAGCTCCAAGATGTATTCACAATCGACTATCCGCGCGCCTCTCATCAACCGGCTGCTTTCTGTTCGTCTTCGTCCATCATTACTTGTTCTCTTCAACGCTTATTCCATATATGATGCATAGTAACGCAAAATGCTATTCTTTGTCAAGGATTTTTCTTGCAGTCCTGATTTTTCTTCGTTCTTCTCTCCAAACTCCAATCGAATACACAGCTTTTCATTCTGCAGCTCTGCCTCAATTACGCCGCCCTGCTGCTCCATTAAGAATTTTGCAATCGAAAGTCCCAGCCCCGTGGATTTACGCCCCGTCTCCACCGTATAGAAACGGTCAAACAGACGCCCTACAATAACCGGCGTCAATTCGCTTGCTGCATTTGTAAAAGTAATGACACCCTTCTCATCCATCCTCACGGCAAAATCGCCATCACTATACTTTATCGCATTGCTGATTACATTATTGAAGATACGACTGACCGCTGACGCGTCCAATTCTCGCGTTACCTGCTGCTCCGGAATCTGAATATCCGGAATAATGCCCTTCTGCTGCATCACACCATAGAAAGAGAGCAGACATTCTTCCAGCAGCTTGCGAAGATCCACTGTTTCCATTTTTAATTCCGGTGTGGAAGATACAATCGAGTAGCGGAATAATTCCTCCAGCAGTTCTTTCATCACCTCTGTGCGGCTCTGTATCTGAGACAGATATCTCGAAACCGCCTCCGATGTTTCTTCTTTCTTAAGCAAATCCATATAGCCGCAGACCGCAGTGAGCGGCGTGCGTAAATCGTGGGAAATGTTGGTGACAGCCTCCTTTAACTCCCGGTCCCCCTGCTGGTAGCGCTGTCTTTCCTTGCGGAGCTTTGCAAGCTGAATATTTAATTCATTTGCCAGTTTTCTGACATACCGGTCCTGAGAAGAAACCTGTATCAGATGATTGGTTTCCCGGGACAAATGTTCCTTGAATTCTCTCGTAACCTCATCCATACTTTGATGCAAAAGATAAATGCGAATGCATAATATGATAACAGTCACGCTCAATATTCCACACAATATCCATAATAAGAACATCTGTCCCACCTCTTTTCTTTCCTGTTTTATCGTGTTTCTTATTTTAGATCTTTCCGCGTAAAGATTACAATCCCGATTCCACTGGTCAAGATCAGAAGCAACATAGAATAGGCAGGATATTTCCATGTACATGCGCTATTTTCCACCATTCCAGACAGCGCAATGCTTTGTCCTCCCGGCAGTGACTCGTCCAAAAACTCGTAGACCGCCCGCTTCACGCCCGTGATATATCCATCATTTTCCACCGCTTTCACTTCTCCGCGGTCCTCACCCTCGGTGACATAAACTGCATCAAAGGTCACGGGTTCCTCCAGTTTCAGGCGAATCGATATCCCTATGAATAAAAGTACAAAAGCTAAAACCACACCGCTTACGGCTGCGACAGCCTTGTTATGATTCAGCAGTGCTATCAGAGTATAGATTGAAACATAAGCAAATGCCAGTATCATCCCGCTAAAGCAGATCAGCACTGCTTTTATCAGGCTTGTCTGCATCGCTCCCAGCAATGGCAGACCTACCGCTGTATACATAATAATATATGTCATGCTAAAAACAAATGCCGCTATACAGCACTCAATTAAGTAGGACAAATAAATCTGATATCGCGGGTATCCAAATGTGATTTTATTTCGTATCGTTCCGTCCCCATGCTCATTTCCAAGAAACAGCATGCAGAACACCGCCAAAATAATTCCCATAAATACAATATAATTAAAGAATCCATCATCAAATACATTGGTACTTCCCTGCATTCTTTTATCAATATATATGTTCACTGCCATAAAGATGCTAAATCCGACAATCACGACTTCACCAAACCAGAATACCTGACTTTTCCTAAGACGCATAAGTCCTGCTGAAAGAAGATTACGCATCTGCCCCACCTCCAATCAGATTCATGTAATAATTCTCCAGCGTCTCCCCGTGCTCATGGAGAGCTGTAATTTCGCACCCGCGCTCCGCCAGTGCAATTGAGAGCTTGGAAATATTATTCACGCCGTAAATATCTGCCTCTGAATCAGAAATAATACTATATTCCAGATTTTTTTCATCCAACAGCTGACACATTGCTTTTGCATCCGTCACTGTTACGCGGATACATTTCCTGCAGGATGCTTTCAGCGCTTTTGCACTGATCTCTTTTACTATCTGTCCCTGATCAATAAATCCGTAATCCGTGGCGAGCTTTGCCAGTTCATCCAGAATATGACTGGAGATCAAAACCGTAATCTGCTTCTCTCGATTGAGCTTTAAAATCAATTCCCTGATTTCGATGACCCCCTGCGGGTCTAAGCCGTTGGCCGGCTCGTCCAGCACGAGGAAGTCTGGATTTCCTGCAAGTGCAATTGCGATTCCAAGACGCTGTCTCATGCCAAGCGAAAAGTTCTTGGCCTTTTTCTTTCCGGTATTCGAAAGACCAACCAGCTGCAGCAGTTCCGGAATGTCATCATAAGACGGCATTCCAATCATCCGGTATTGCACCTTCAGATTATCCTCCGCTGACATATCCATATAAATCGATGGATTTTCAACCACAGCTCCCATTCGTTTCCGACTGTCTGCAATCTCCTTCTGACTGTTTGAAACTCCATAAATCTTATACTCACCTGATGTAGGCTCCTGTAATCCGCAAATCAACCGGATTAATGTTGTTTTTCCTGCGCCGTTTTTCCCGACAAATCCATAGATTGATCCCTTGGGAACGTGCATGAAAATCTGATGCAGCGCTTTGAAATGTCTGTATTGTTTGCCAAGCGCATTTGTTGTAAGAACATATTCCATAACTATTCATCTCCTCTTTTCTTTGATGTCCATAGCTTACACCAAAGAAGTAAAGAACACGGTAAAGAAAAAAGTAAAGAAATCGTCAAGATTCTTTTACTACCAGCTTAAAGCCAATTCCCCAGACTGCCTCTATATAATCTTCTCCGCTTATATCCTTCAATTTCTTTCGCAGATTGCTGATGTGCTGCTTCAGCGAGCTGTCGGTACAATCAGGCGTGTCTTCACAGATTCTATCGAGAATGACCGTCTTTGCAATTGCACTTCCTGCATTGTTCATCAGAAGCTTTAAAATAGCAAATTCTGTCTTTGTCAGATGAACCGGCTCATTACAGACCGTTATTTCACGCGACACCATATCCATTCTAAGATCACCGGTGGAAAGAAGAGACTGTTCGCTGTCTGACCTGTCTCTTCTCAGACGGACTTCCATTCGCGCCAGAAGCTCTTCCGTATCAAACGGCTTTGTCATGTAATCCACTGCGCCACGTTTGAAGAGGTTTACTTTATCCCGCACGTCCACCTTTGCACTAAGCACAATGACTGGAATTGCCTGAATCTTAAGCATCACTTCTTCCCCCGGCAGACCCGGCAGCATCAGATCCAGAAGAACCAGATCCGGGCGTTGCTGCTCAAATAACAGCAGCGCCTCTGTTCCAGAATAAGCCCTGATTACCTCGTATCCATTTTTCTTTAATAATTCCTCCAGCATGTCACCGATTGGAATATCATCATCTACAATTGCTATTATTTTCATATTATTTTCTCTGTCTGTCCTGCTTCGATTTACATTTTTCTTGATTTTTCAGCACATGCCGTCATCGCTTCCATCACTGCACTGCGCATTCCCTGCTTTTCCAATACTTCCACCGCCTGAATGGTTGTTCCGCCCGGTGAGCATACCTGATCCTTCAGTACCCCCGGATGCAGTCCAGTCTCAAGCACCATCTTCGCACTTCCGTATACCGCCTGCGCCGCGAACTCATAGGCTGCTGCGCGTGGCAGACCTTCTGCGACCGCAGCATCTGCCATCGCCTCGATAAACATATAGACATAAGCCGGCGAACTTCCACTGACGGCAACCACCGCATCCATCATATATTCCTTAATTTCTTCTGCTTTTCCAAATGAATTTAAAATTGCCATAACCCTCTCTTTATCAGCAGCTTCCATCTGTTCATTGTAGCACACAGCTGTCATGCCCTCGCCTACAAGCGCCGGAGTATTTGGCATTGTGCGGACAATCTTCCTCTCTTCACCCAGCCGCTGTGCAATCCACTCTATCGTCTTTCCCGGTGCGATTGAAATAAAAATCTGCTCCGGCGATACACTCCCTGCAATCTCTGCAATCACTGCTTCATAATACATTGGTTTCACCGCCAAGATGATTACATCTGAATTCTTCGCAACCTCCGCGTTATTCAACGTAGTCTTTACGCCAAATTCGGCTGCTGCTTTCTCGATTGTTGCCGCATGTGCCGCCGACACCATGACATCCTCTTTCGCTGCTATATTGCTCTTTAACACTCCGCCGAGAATGGCCTTTGCCATATTCCCACATCCAATAAATCCTAATTTCATTTTTGTTCCTCTCTTTCCGTGATTTTATTTTTTAAACATAAGAAAAAATGGAATCAGTAAGCCACCACATGCAACCAGTATCGCCTGAATTCCAAGTTTGTCCGTAATCAGTGCACCAATTCCGGCTCCAATCAGGAATACCACAATGATAAGATAATACTTCAGTGCATGCAGCAGCTGCTCCTTATCTCCGGTTCCAATATAATGACTCAGGTGCTCAGAACCACTCCGCAGATTACCGGTACACATCGTTGATGCATACGCCTTACCTGCGATTTTGCGAAAGCTCTGCACCTGTAAGGAACAGACAAAAGAGACCAGCACATTGGCAACTACATTGTATTTTCCCTGCGGAATAAATGAAATTCCAAAAAGTACCAAAATCTCAAAACCAATGATAATCTGTCTCCAATGGATTTTTTCCATTTGCCTGAATCGTCTCCGGACCACTCCGGTAATCAATATACCACTGACAAACGCGAAAATGGGAATCATATAATAAAGACCGCCCATGATATTGCCTTCCGCAAGCTTGATACTCATTAAAACCATATTTCCGGTCTGCGCATTCGCGAACACACCGTCTCTGCATATATAAGTATAGGCGTCTAAAAATCCTCCAACGCAGGTCAAAAACAATCCCACATAAAAGGATTCTGACATCTGTTTTTCATTCTTCATATTTAACCCTCATTCTCAGTTCCTTACCTTCTCGGCCGAACCGGTATGCTTTTTCTCAGACATTATACCATCTATTCGTTCTTTTTTCAAAAAATCACAGCAAAAACCCCGGTACTATCGGATACCGGGGTTTTTGTTTGTTTTATAGTTATCTAAAGGAATGAGAGTAAAGTTGACATTATTTCAAATGTCTAAACTTTATGAGGGGGGATAGTTGTTTATCAACTATCTAAGTACAAGTATATACACCAATTGTGACGAGAATGTGGCGAAGAAATGAAAGAAAACGAAAATTTCTAAACAAAGAATAAATCATTTCTAACAGAATTATTTTTTCATTGCCTTTAGCCGGATTTTATCTTCCGCAGTTACCCTTCTCGACTCTGTCATCTTCTGGATTCCTTTATTATAAGTCCAGATATCCATCTGTGTGTTCTCCAAAAATGCATTGGTCTCTTTCGGACATTTCAGATAACATTCGCAGAGTGTCCATGCTGCCGCCATCTTAACATAGTAGCCTTCATGCTTCACATGTTCGAGCACCTCCAGTACATAATCGATATGCTCCTTGTCCACGTAATAGTCCAGCAGCGTCACGATTCCAAAACGAACCTCATACTCCCGTTCTGAATTCAGATACGGCTGAATAAACTCCAGCATCCGCTCCCGGTTCTTTTTGATGAACTTCATGCCCATGCACGGCGAGTCACAGACCGCCCAGCTGTTAATCTTTGGCACAAATTTCGCAAGGTATGTAAGTCTCGTCTCAATATCCGTATCCACATATCCGATTACAAGCCCCTGCAGCATGATTTCTTCATTATAGTCCTCACGCGGATTCTCAAGATACTGCTGCCAGCTGTCCTTTGCCAGCTCTTTCGCAAATTCCCGCATCTTTGGAATACGCACACCGATAATCTGCGCAACTCCCGGACATAGATTCTGATGAAACGCCTGATATTTCTCATCCGCTAATTCAAATAAATGTGCTCTTATCTCATCATTTGTCATAGATTTCTCACCTTAAAGTCACGCTCCGCCTCGCGTCTCTGATCTTTCTTCGCGATATCATCACGCTTGTCATACAATTTTTTACCCTTTGCAAGACCGATTTCCACCTTAACAATACTTCCCTTAAAATACACCTTCAAAGGAACAATCGTAATTCCCTTCTCCTTTGTCTTTCCGAGAATCTTATCGATTTCCCTCTTATGAAGCAATAATTTCCGCACACGCAGCGGATCTTTATTAAAAATATTTCCCTTCTCATAGGGTGAAATGTGCATGCCGTACACCCACATCTCGCCGTTTTCAATCCGGATAAATGCTTCTTTGATGCTGCACTGTCCCATGCGAAGCGACTTCACTTCCGTTCCGTGAAGCACGATGCCAGTCTCAAATTTTTCTTCTATAAAATAGTCATGGTATGCTTTTTTATTATTGGCAATTAATTTGCCGTCTGTCTTTGCAGTTTTCGCCATGTTATAGTTCTCCTTTTACTATCTGGTTATGTCTTGCGTGCTAATCTTCTTCCCAGTATTCTTCGTCATCGTCCTCATCTGCGAACTCAAAGTCAATCGTCCGCTGCAGCTTATCCACGCCAGTCAGTCGAACGAAAACCTTCTCTCCGAGCTTATAAATGTTGTGGGTTTTCTCACCCATCAGCTCATACCGTTCTTCTATATATTCATAGTGATCATCCTTCATATTGACCACATGAACCAGACCTTCGACTGTATTTTCCAGTTCGACGTAAGCCCCCCATTTGGTGATACCTGAAATCACGCCTTCAAATACTTCTCCTATACGATCCTGCATATACTCCACTTTCTTAAGCTTGATGGTCTCACGTTCCGCCTCTTCCGCGCGCCTCTCCATCTGACTTGCATGCATCGTGACCTCCGGAAGTATCTTCTCATAATGCTCGATACGGTTATCCTTCATGCGTCCACGCAGCGTCTCTTTGATGATGCGGTGAATCTGAAGGTCCGGGTAGCGGCGGATCGGCGATGTGAAATGTGTATAATATCGCGCAGCCAGTCCGAAATGCCCACTGTTTTCCGGTGTGTATCTCGCCTGCTTCATCGAGCGGAGTGCCAGTCTCGTAATCAGAGTCTCCTCCGCTGCACCTTCTACATTTGCAAGGAGCTTTTGTACTTCTTTCGGACTGACTTCATTTGCGCCCACGTGGATATGATATCCGAAATTATTGATAAATGTGCTAAGTGTTTTGATTTTCTCTTCATCCGGTGCCTCATGGGTCCGGTATACAAACGGAAGCTCTCTCCAGAAGAATTCCTCTGCAACCGTCTCATTTGCTAACAGCATAAAATCCTCGATAATCTTGGTCGCAACATTTCGGTCATACGGCTTAATATCAACTGGATGTCCATTCTCATCTAAAATCACTTTCGTCTCAGGAAAATCAAAGTCAATCGAACCACGTTTATGACGCGCCTCACGAATAATTGCCGAGAGCTCCTGCATCAGTTCAAACATCGGAACACATGCTTCATATCTCGTTTTCTCCGCTTCATCCTGGTCCACCAGAATCTTAGAGACACTTGTATAAGTCATGCGCTCGTCCACATGGATGACCGTTTCCGCAATCTCATGGTCCGTTACGACACCCTTTTTGTCTACATGCATGATACAACTGAGTGCCAGACGGTCCTCACCCGCATTCAGCGAACAGATTCCATTCGAAAGCTTGTGTGGAAGCATTGGAATCACGCGGTCCACAAGATAGACACTGGTTCCGCGGCTTAGTGCCTCGCGGTCCAGCGCGCTGTTCTCCTGTACATAATTGGACACATCCGCGATATGAACTCCCAGCTTATAGCCATCGCCATCCCGCACAAGCGAAATCGCATCGTCCAGATCCTTGGCATCTTCTCCGTCAATCGTCACCATCTGCCAGTCGCGGATATCCTTGCGGCCCGCCATATCTGCTGTACTCACTTCATTTGCCACCCGGGCAACCTGATTCAGTACTTTCTCAGAAAACTCAGTCGGCAGATCATACCCTTTTACAATGGACATGATATCTGTTCCCGGATCGTTGATATGCCCGATAATCTCGACAATCTTTCCCTCCGGTTTCGCATTGTCATTTCCATAAGAAGTCAGTTCCACAACTACTTTATGTCCGGTCACTGCTCCCATCGCTTTTTCATTCGGGATATAAATATCCGTCGTGAATCGCTGGTTATCCGGCTTTACAAATCCAAAATTCTTGTTCTTCTGGTACAGTCCGACTAATCTGGTCGTACCGTGCTCTAAGATCTTCACAATCTTTCCTTCTTTGCGTCTGCCCTCCGGTGATTTTGTCACCGTAACCTCAACGGTATCCCCCTGAAACGCACCGTTCGTATCGTCTGCGGAAATGAAAATGTCATCCGCAGCTTCCTCCTCCAGAATGACAAAGCCAAAGCCTCTCGCATTCGCCTGATACATGCCAGTCAGATGCTTTGCCTCACCCTTGACGTACTTTCCTTTTTTGGAAAGCATGATTTTGCCCTCGTCTACAAGTGCATCCAGAACAGCCCGCAGTTCTCCGCGCTGTTCTTTGGATACCTGCAGAAGAACCGCTAACTCCTTTGCTTTCATCGGTATATATAAATCGTCACATATAAAGTCATAGACGATCTTCTTCCGTTTTTCAAACCCTTTATCCATATTTCCTCCAATTTTTTATTACGAGACAAAAAAGCACTCTATATTACATAGAGTGCTCTAAAATCATCATCTTCGTGCGTCTAGTTGAGTACACCAAGGTTCAGTACCAACGCTAATACCATAAATAAAATAGCTAAAAACTTGGTAGACTTTACCAGTGCACCTTCCATAGAACGGCCCTTGTTCTGTCCCCAGTAAGTATCAGCTGCTCCGCTGATGGTTCCAAGTCCTGCTGACTTGCCTTCCTGAAGAAGAATAATCGCTGATAATGCGATACAATCTATTACAAAAATGATAGTTAACACAATTTTTAAAATCTGCATCTCTTTACACCTCCTGTGAATAAGCATAGATTAGTTTAACATAGGAAATGGAAATATGCAAGCAGATTCCGCCTGATTTTTCGTCTATTTTCTCATTTATTGCTCCAGTTGTTCTTCGATTCTTAATAATTGATTATACTTTGCGACACGCTCTGCCCGGCACGGTGCTCCTGTCTTAATCTGCCGCGCATCCACAGCGACTGCCAGATCCGCAATAAACGTATCCTCCGTCTCGCCGGAGCGATGGGAAATGATGGTTCGGTACCCGGCTTTTTTCGCCATGTTGATTGCCTCGACTGCCTCACTGAGGGTTCCAATCTGATTCACTTTAATCAGAATCGCATTGGCTGCTCCTGCAGAAATCCCTTTTTTCAAGCGTCGTACATTCGTCACGAACAAGTCATCTCCGACAAGCTGTATCTCGTCTCCCAGCAGCTCAGTTATTTTTTTCCAGCCCTCCCAGTCTTCCTCATCCAGTGGATCTTCAATGGAACAGATTGGAAATTCCGATGCCAGATCTTCATAGTACTCAATCAGCTCTTCCGCGGAGCGAATGACCTGATGTCCCTGCATCCTGCTTTCACCCGGAAATACATATTTCTTAAAATCCGAATCGTATAATTCCGAAGCCGCAACATCCATTGCAAATACAATGTCCTGCTCCAGCTCATATCCTGCGGCCTTCACGGCATCAGACAAAAATTTCAGTGCTTCCTTCGTGTCGGGAAGATCCGGCGCAAATCCGCCTTCATCTCCGACCGCTGTACTTAAGCCGTGTGCCCCGAGAAGACGTTTTAACTCCTGATAGATTTCCGCACACATCCGCAGGCCTTCTTTGAAATCTTCCGCTCCGACCGGCATAATCATGAATTCCTGTATATCCAGTGTGTTTGCCGCATGCACACCGCCATTGATGACATTCATCATCGGGACCGGCATTTTCCCTTCGTGCATCCCTCCTATATAGCGGTAAAGCGGCAGCCGAAGTGCTGATGCCGCTGCTCTTGCCGCCGCCATGGAAATACCGAGGATTGCATTTGCGCCGTATCCGCCCTTGTTCTCTGTTCCATCTGCCTGAATCATTACTTTGTCAATGTAACCCTGATCCAGCACATTACAGCCAATGATTTCTTTTGCCAGCTCATTATTCACATGGTCGACCGCTTTTTGGACTCCTTTTCCGTGATATCTTTTTCCACCGTCACGGAGCTCGACCGCCTCAAATTTCCCCGTAGATGCTCCCGACGGAACGGCCGCCCTTCCCATATATTTTTCCCCTGCCAGTATTTCCACTTCTATTGTAGGATTCCCTCTGGAATCTAGTATTTCTCTTGCGTACACATCTGTAATCGGTATCACTGTCTGCACGATGCGTATTCCTCCTATTTCTGTTTTATTGTAAAAATAGTATGGTCTTTTTTATACAGAAGTATGTGATAAAGTGAATATAATATGATATACTAAAAAAATCTAAGGAAAAGAGAGGGTTTTTAAAATGAAAAAATTTTTCACCAGCTTACCGTTTCGACTTCTTCTCGGAGTCATCCTCGGTATCATTGTCGGTCAGATTGCCGACGAAAACGTCATGAACATTGTTGTCACCGTAAAATATGTTTTAGGTCAGGTCATCACATTCTGTGTCCCTCTGATCATCATCGGTTTTATCGCTCCATCCATCACCAAGCTTGGAAATAATGCATCGCGGATGCTTGGAATTGCTGTTGCAATCGCATACATTTCTTCCATTCTCGCTGCACTTTTATCGATGGCAGCAGGTTTTGGACTGATTCCAAATTTATCCATTGCAACAGAAGTTGAGGGTCTTAAGGAACTGCCTGAGGTCATTTTTGAGCTTAGCATTCCGCAGATTATGCCGGTTATGAGCGCTCTTGTATTCTCTGTAATGATCGGTCTTGCCGCTACATGGACAAAAGCCGTAACTATCACTAAGGTCCTTGACGAATTCCAGAAAATTGTGCTTGCGATTGTAACAAAAGTGATTATCCCGCTTCTTCCGGTTTTCATCGCATTTACATTCTGCGGACTCTCATATGAAGGAACGATCACCAAACAGCTTCCTGTATTTATTGAAGTCATTATCATCGTTATGATTGGACATTTCATCTGGCTGACCGTGCTCTATACGGTTGCCGGAGCCTACGCCGGAGTTAATCCGCTCAAGGTCTTAAAGTACTATGGACCTGCCTACATCACGGCGGTCGGAACCATGTCTTCCGCCGCAACGCTCGCTGTTGCCCTTGAGGGTGCGAAAAAAGCCGAGCCGCCGCTTCGCGATGACATGGTAGATTTTGGTATTCCGCTTTTTGCAAATATTCATCTGTGTGGCTCAGTTCTGACGGAAGTATTCTTCGTCATGACCGTCTCCAAGATTCTTTACGGAAGTATTCCTTCCCTCGGAACCATGATTCTGTTCTGTCTGCTGCTTGGTGTCTTTGCTATCGGAGCTCCCGGTGTTCCGGGCGGAACCGTTATGGCCTCCCTCGGACTGATTACCGGAATTCTTGGATTTGACGAGGGCGGAACCGCGCTTATGCTGACAGTCTTTGCATTGCAGGACAGCTTCGGAACCGCTTGTAATGTGACCGGTGATGGAGCGCTGACATTGATCCTGACCGGATATGCGAATAAGCATCATATTGAGGCAAATGATGTGACCAGCGTAGAATTATAGTACTCTTTTATTGCTTAGTTATTGCTTTTTCGGAAATAATATGCTATCCTATACACAAACATTTGTTCGGAACATATATTCGGTTCTGTGGTGACACACCGCCACCGGAAAGCGAGGTAAGCAATGGAACTAGTTGAAAAGAATCTGACGCTCCAAGAAAAACTCCATATTCTTGCAGACGCTGCCAAGTATGATGTTGCGTGCACATCCAGTGGTGTCGACAGACGTGGCCGGAAGGGCAGTCTCGGCAATTCCTGTGCGGACGGAATCTGCCACAGCTTTGCCGCGGATGGCCGCTGCGTTTCTCTTCTTAAGATTTTACAGAGTAATGAGTGTGTCTATGACTGCAAGTATTGTCTGAACCGCGCGAGTAATGACCGTGTTCGCACCACATTTACTCCCGAGGAGATTTGTCAGCTGGTTATTGAATTCTATCGGCGCAACTATATCGAAGGACTTTTCTTAAGCTCCGGTGTGGTGAAGCACCCGACCTATACCATGGAACTGATGTACCGTTCCATCTATTTGCTGCGCAATCAATATCACTTCAACGGATATATCCATGTAAAAGCAATTCCGAATGCTCCGCAGGAATTGATTGAGAAGATTGGCTATCTGACCGACCGTATGAGTATCAATCTTGAGCTTCCGACCGCAGAAGGATTACATGATCTCGCCCCGCACAAGACACAGTCATCTATCTTAAAGCCTATGTCCTTTGTACAGAATGGAATTGCGGAGCATCGGCTGTCTGTAGGCAAAGAAGCCCTGATGGATCGAAGCTCGGCTAACCGTTATCTTTCCGGAACTATTTTCGATACTGCCAGGCAGGATAGAATTGGCGAATCGTCTGCTTATCACTCCAGCATTGCTGCCATACAAAGTGCAGATTCTTTCTGTGCTCCTGCCAAGTCCCGTCCAGATCCGTTTGTTCCTGCGGGACAGAGCACACAGATGATCATTGGTGCGACAGGCGAGAACGACTATCAGCTGCTGACTACCACCCAGAAGCTCTATCAGCAGTTTGATTTAAAGCGCGTCTTTTTCTCTGCTTATGTACCGCTGAATGAAGATGCCCTCCTGCCAGCTCTGGACACTGCACCGCCGCTGCTGCGCGAGCACCGCCTGTATCAGGCCGACTGGCTTCTTCGTTTTTATGGTTTTCAGGCACATGACCTGTTAAGCGCCGATCGCCCGAACTTTAATATTTTTCTCGATCCAAAATGTGATTGGGCACTGCGCCATCTTGAATTATTTCCAATCGAGATTAATACCGCCGACTATCAGACACTTTTAAAGGTTCCAGGAATCGGCAATAAATCTGCTTACCGCATTATCAATGCGAGAAAAGGCGGTAGTCTGGATTTTGATGCACTAAAGAAAATTGGGGTTGTATTAAAGCGCGCCCGGTATTTTATCACCTGCCGGGGCAGGATGCAGTATCATCTGCGAATCGATGAAGATTTTATCACAAGGCAGCTGACCGGAGAAGAACACCATTCTGCTTGGGATATTGAGCATCCGCAGACATACCGGCAGCTGTCACTCTTTGACACACAGCTGAGCCTTATCAAATAGGAGGTATTTCATGACTACCATATTTACCTGTGAGGATACATTGGAATCTATACTGACCTGCATTTATGATGCCTGGGGCTCCGGTCTTGGACAGCAGAATCTTCGTCTGCTCGTAGAACCGGTTGTCGAATTGGAATTGTTCTGTGAATACCGGCATGTTGATGCTGATTCTGACAAGGTCAACAAAGTCATTTCTTCCATCCAGAAGAAGATTTCCACTTATGCTTATCAGATGATTTATCGCTGTGCTATGTCACCATCTCCCCAAAAAGCTGACATTATTTACCGGTTTTTATTATATGGATTTCATTACGGAAGAAGTATTACCGACATGATTCAGATCCCTGCGGTCACGGCCATTTTTGAAGTGAACCGTGCCGTTGGAAATGAAGCGCATTACTTTCGCGAATTTGTGCGTTTTCTCAGCATGAAAGGAAATGTTCTAGTCTCTCATATTGAGCCAAAGTCAAATGTATTAACCTTTATCGCACCGCATTTTCAGGACCGTATGCCTTCCGAGAATTGGATGATTATAGATGATAATAGAAAAAGCGCCGTCATTCACCCATCAGATCAGGATTACTATCTCACAGCGCTGACTGATGATGAGTTCATACGTCTCCATGACCTTGAGGATACGAGTGATCCTTTTATTGGTCTGTGGAAAGAATTCTTTGATACAATTGCCATTACCGCCAGAAAGAACACCCGCTGCCAACGTAATCTGATTCCAATCTGGTATCGAAAACATACTCCCGAATTTCAATAGATTCTCAATCTGTTATCTCTGATGCATACGGAAAATCGGGCTGATTTTCTTGTAGATCAAGAATACAATCAGTGAAACCAGACATCCTTTTAATAAGTTGAATGGGGCAACTGCAAAAATCACAAATGTCAGTAAGCTGTTAATGGAAGGATTCACGGCCGTTCCCATTCCCACTAATGCATCAATTGGCATCTCAAATGCTTTCGCATATGTCGGCAGTAACAGGTATGCATTTAAGAAACATCCCACAACCGTCATCAAAACTGTTCCTGTCAGCATTCCGACCAAGGCACCTTTTCTTGTACGGTTTCTGCGGTAAATAATTCCTGCCGGTACACAGAGTGAACAGCCTACAAGGAAGTTCGCTAATTCACCGACACCTGCTGTGATTGTGCCATTTACGATGAAGTTCAGTAAAATCTTTACCAGCTCAATTACAGCGCCGGCAACCGGTCCCATTACAAAGCATCCGACCAGTACAGGTACTTCACTAAAGTCAATCTCATAAAATGACGGTGCAAATGGAAGTGGAATTTCGAATAACATCAGGACCGTTGCGATTGCAGCTAACATACCTACCTGTGCGATTGCTTGAATTCTCACCTTTGTTTTTGCATTGTCATTTGTGGTTGCTTTTGTTTCATTTGTTGTTACATCTGTTTGCATACTCATTTTCCTTCTCCTTTTAAGTGAATGTTTTTTGTCAGAAAGAAAACCTTCTTGGAAACTTGTCATGTGACATTTTATGACGACAATCAGAACAAGGAAGTTCAGAGAACTTTCCTATTACGTCAAAAAACCTTGGACGAATTTGTATTCATCCAAGGTCTTATTATCGCGTCATCTATGACATAATCTCTTCTCTCATCCAGACTTTACTGTCGGTACCGGAATTACACCAGTTCAGCTGTTGTTCTAAAACAACAGGTCGCGGACTATACCGCCGGTTGGGACTTACACCCGACCCCGAAGATTTAAATTCTTTTTACGTTGCTAGTATAACTCAGAAGTGTCCAAAAATCAAGAGGGTTCGCGATTTTTTCAAAAACTCCACACTTTTGCACCTAAATTGATACGATTCATTACTTCAAATGTTTTATCAATATAGTTCTGTGGTGCTCCATAGAATGCTTCTGCATCATTTCCAGATGATGGCGTTGGCATGAGCGGCTGAGCACAATACGCCGTATTATCACCACCAAACATCATTCTTGTAGTTAAGTAATCTCCATATGGAATACTTTCTCCTGCGGAAAAACTTAATGATCCATTCGCTGCACGTACCATTGCTGCATTCACTAATTTATTATAGAACTTTCCAATATCCATTCTTATTTGATCCAACTCTTTCGATAAACCCGTTGTCTTTCAAAAATGTGATATTATTTTGTATTGCAGTTTTCTTAACCCCAACTAACTCAGTTAACCTTGACTGTGTAACATTCGGATTATTTCTCATTTCATCTAGAATTCTTTGTCGTGTTGGATTTAATTTCATTTTTTTATCCCCCACTTTATCCCCCACTTCTAATGTGAGTTTTTCAAATGGAATCGTTACTGTAATCGAATTGTCTCTAAAACTGTATGCATCTTTACCATATACTCCTGTTATCTTGGGAACTCCTCTTCCAGAGCGTTCACTTATATGAAGTTGCAAAAATATGTCCGATAATTTTCTATTAACAGGAATAGATTATGAACAAATGCATTTATGATTGCTTCGCGATATACATCCTGATTAAACAACGGTATTTCTTTTCGCTCCACCACTCTGTTCTTTTCGTCGGCCTGCAAGATATTCAAAACATCTCCATACTCAAGAATCTTATCTAATGATAATAAAATACAACTGTTCCCAAACTCTCTAACAGAATACAACGAAGATGTTTTATCTACTCCCCGAAACATAGACACTCTTATTGGTATTTGGCTATCATCAGAAAGAACTTGAGCTAGCAAATTATATTTCCCATTTTTATTTAATAATCCGAGATTCTTTTTAAAGTTTTTCTTATTTAATACGATGCCTTTATCTTCATAATACAAAAATAATTTTCGGAATGTCAAATCCTGTGAATAAGCTTCCTCACTTTCCATAGTTGGTAACCCATTCCTTAAAATGTCAAATAGTTTTGATTCCCGTTCTGGATATTTATTTAGATTCACCTTGCTCGATCCTATTCGGATATATCTAATACCGTTAAAAGCAGTTGGAACTTGTTTTGCCGCTGGAATCATCAATACTACCACTCTATTATCTCCCATAAAGATTTCATTAAATTGAAAATTTATGTCAGGTGTAATCTGTCGTGCTAGAAAATGCTCTAATGGTTCATTTTTTATGTCTCTATGAAAATCAAACGTTGTGTTCGTATATTCATGAGTCTCGTTGTTAACTCCCCAGATTAAATAAGCTACTTCTTTTCCCATAAAGGCTGCAACATTTGATAAGGATGAAATATATTCTCCTATACCATTTGCGTCAAACCAGTTGTCCTTAAATTCAAACCACTCTTCCTCGGATTTGTTTACAACTAATTCATTTATCAAATCATGTAATTGTTGCATTGTACTTCACCTCCCTATGTTATTTATCTCCTACTTTTTATCCCATATTCATTCTAACATATGTGGGGGATAAAGTGGTGGATAAATGTTTTCATTTATCATCTAAAAAAGGTTTGGCATCACGCCAAACCTCATCATATCAAAGCTCTTTTTTTATGTGTTTTTTCAAAAAGTGTAAAACTCTCCCATCCAGCGAAAAATCATATCGCCATTTTTTAACAAGCCTTTGCAACCTGACGCTGAATTCCTTCTTGTGATACTGAATCATAGGGTTTTAATATCTGCTTAGCGTCTGCATGTCCCATTAGCTTAACCATCACATTTAAATCAATTTCTCCACTTTCACAATATTTTGTGCATCCAGTATGTCGAAAGATATGGTTTGATATTTTAGGAAAATCGGCTGTCGCATTCGGATGAGCTGCATTATATTTGTCTACCATTTTAACGGACTGTGATTTTATACCTCGAGTCTAAACATTCATTGCCTGCTCATAGGCTGACCAGATTGCACCAAGTAAGTTAGACACATGGTCTGCATCTCCGATTGTGTAGAATTCTGCTCCACTGTCATTAACCTGTGGATTAGAAGTATATCCAATACTAATAATAACAGTATCGGCATGCACATTTTCTTCTTTCCCGGAAATGTTGTATGTAACTACATTATTTTCAAACGATGTAATATTCGCATTTGTTACAATTGGTATTTTATAATATTTAATTGCTTCTTTCAGATATAACAGATTGGCTGCTGCGATATCTACATTCAAAGCCTTATCCATTGCTTCTAGAACGGTAACATTTTCTCCATTTTTGGCATGATCATACGCTATTTCAATTCCAGTAAGTCCACCACCAACAATTACAATATCACCCTTTACTTTTTCAGGATGATTCAATGCTTCAACAGCATTCAGGACATAGTCATTCTCAACACCCGGAAGATTTAACTCTCTTGGTATTGAACCTGTTGCTCGGAATACAACATCAGGGGTTTCTTTCTGAATCAGTTTGTCAGTAACCGTTGTGTTCATATATACAGCAACGCCACATTTATCCATTTGACGCTCATACCATGCAATGAGACGTTTATCACTTTCTTTAAATGTCATTCCACTTGCAGGAATGAACATTCCACCAAGTTTATCCGTCTTTTCATAAAGTGTAACCTCGTGTCCACGTAATGCACATACTCTTGCAGCTTCCATACCACCGATTCCACCACCAATTACCATTACTTTTTTCTTGCTCATTGCTGGTTTTAATTCATATGTGTCTTCTCTACACACTGCCGGATTTAATGCACAACACATATCCTGACCTTTAAAAATTCTCTTTAAACAGCCTTCATGACAGGCAATACATGGGCGAATGTCTTCCACATTTCCTTCTTTTAGCTTATTACAATAATCCGGGTCTGCCAAAAACTGTCTGGCAATTCCAACACCACTGACCTTACCACTCTCCACTGCATCTAAAGCAATCGCTGGATTTTCCATTCTTCCAGCACAAAGAACCGGTATGGATACATGTTTTTGTACCTCGGCGCAATCTTCTAGATTACATGCCTCCGGCATATAAACTGGCGGATGTGGATACCACCATGAATCATATGTACCATTATCACCATTCAACATATCATATCCATATTTTTCTAATAACTGAGCAGCCTGAATTCCTTCTTCTAAATCACGTCCTGCTTCAATAAAATCTTCACCTGGAATTGCACCACTATTAAAATCTTTGATCATAGACCGTACACTAAATCGTACAGATACAGGAAAATCATTTCCACATGCTTCTTTAATTGCTTCAACAATTTTCTTCGGGAATAATAGTCTGCCCTCTAAATTACCACCATACTCATCCATTCTTCGGTTAAAAAACGCAATTGTAAATTGATCAATCAAGTATCCTTCATGTATCGCATGAATTTCCACACCATCAAAGCCAGCCTCTTTTGCCAACTTTGCTCCATGTGCAAAAGAATCAATATAAAATTGAATTTCATCTTTTGTTAAGCCGCGATGTTTTATACTTGGATCCCACACATTAGGCATATCGTCACTCGCTGCAATTGGTTCACCTTCTGCCACCATCATTGGAAGTGTACGTCCTGAACCACCTGATAATTGAAGAAAAATTTTGCTTCCTGCTTTATGTATTCTATCTGTTAATTTTTGGGAACGCTCAATATATTCTGGTCCTGCCTTATCTAAACTGGAATGAGAGCCTTTTGAATTATCAAATTTCCCTTGCACTGTGATTGCACTTGTGATAATCAATCCAACTCCACCTTCTGCTATTCTTTCATAATAGCGAATCCCATCATCGGTAAAACTTCCGTCTGGATTGACAAGCCTTGCACTATGAATTCCCATTGGCATAAGTGCAAATCGGTTTTTCACTTCTACTGTTCCAACTTTCATTGGTGAAAATAACGCATCATATTTTCCCATTTTTGTTGCCTCCTTTTTAGACTATGGTATAATTCTTTATATAAACAGTCTAATCATTTATTGAAGCCATTTCAAGCTGAAAACTCTGTCCTATTTATACACAGAAGTGCACAAAGAAACTACATCAACATTACTCGTACAAATGTATTATACAATTATTAAAAAAAGTCTAAAAAGGAGACCATCTATGAACGGTACAGAAGAAAACATTGTTCATACTTCAATAAGATTATTTAAGAAACAGGGATATGAAAACACTTCTATTGCGGACATCTGCAGAGAAGCCAAAATTACGAAAGGGACATTCTACTATCACTTTGCCAATAAAGATGACATCACGTTTGCATATTATGAAAGTTTATACGCGAACCAATGGGAAAGCATTCCCGATTTACTGACAATCGAAAATGCCAAAGAACAACTTTGGATGTTATTAGAATATTCAATTGATAATACGATTTCTTTGACTCCTGCTATTTTAAAAGCCTTTATGATTTCGGATATACAAAAAGGGCTTAATTTCTTTTCTCCTTATAAAACAATTCGTTCGAGCCAAAAGAGAATTCAAAATCACACAATGCAAATTAATCTAGTTAAGCGAGGGCAAAAAAACAAAGAAATCAAAATCGGTGACCCAGAAATGATGTTACATACATTCACTTCTGCACTCATTGGTATTGCAATTGATTGGGCTAGCAACGATGGTTGCTTTGATGAAAAAAAAGAATTGCGGAAGGTATTTGATACAATTTTTTAAACATACTGCAATCACTTCATTGATTCTTTCAATCCTTTTTCGACAAAATGCGTAAGTTTTTACACTTTCAATTGTTTAATATAGATCATTATGCATTATATAATCCTTGATTTTTTATAATGTAAAAAACACCGTCATTTCTGACAGTGCACATAATCATAACCGGCTAGCATTTTACAAATTCCGAGCTTTGCGTCACTACTTTTCAGTAGTTTTGCCTAAATATAAACTTGTTCCCCCATATTCAAACGTTCTTCTTTCTTGCAAACGCTTCATCTTGGTAGCTAATTCCCGTCAAAAACTTCTACTAAAATTATACTATGCTTTCCCTATTTAGACAAACCTTTTCGTGTAACTCTCTCAATAACCTAAAATGAATTTTTAAATTCCATCACCACACATGAAGGAATTTTAAATAGGTGTGGAATTTACTTCTGCACTAGAATTTACTTTTTCAAGTTAGCATTACACGATTTTCTCAAAAAAACTTTTTTGCGCCATTTGGCATAAATCAGCATAAACTGTATTTTAGCAGCGAAGCGATCACGCCATACTCTTTCTCTGCAAAATCCATCTTTATCTGAAGCTCATTTTCCAGTGTTCTTTTCACACTGCGTCCCTGACCGTCACAAAGCATCCACCGATAACATCCTGAACAGATCTTCTGAATGTTCTCATAATAGGGCTGATACAAGGGACTTAATTCCATCAGCAGTTCCTGTGGCGGGCAGCCATATACTGCGATGGAGGGCACAATCAAGTTCTCGTAATTTTCTTTCCAGTACTTGCTCTGCTTTTTTCTCTGCACAAATTGTTGCAGCGCCTTTTTAGAAAGGTCAAGATAGTCCTCGTAAGATTCCTCCTTCATTTTTGAGAAGAATGTGCAGTGTCTTTGATTGATGAAGTATTCCCCCTCGATTGCCTCCGCCGATAACTGATACAGTGTCCGTTTTAATTTTATAATCTCCGTATAGTTACAGCCTGCGTTTTTCATCTTTCCCGTCTGCTCACATCCGGCAACACTCCTGCATAACCGCTCCCACAGCGATTTTCGATAAGAATCCACGGGAACATTATTCAGAAAAAATCCCCAAAGATACAGACATACTACTCTTGCATTTCTATCCTGAAAACGCTCTTCGCACTCCACGTTTGGTGTGATCAGACTATCGGAGGAGAAAATACTGTACAGATCCTTTGCACTCGTATGTATTGGAAATGCATCTTCCAGCCTTTTCATCTCCTCAAGAATTCTCTGTTGCCGTGTAATTGACTCTTCCATTTTTTCAATCTGTTTTTGCATATAAAACTGAGCTGCACCCGGATGCTGCAATATCGTCTTCATGTGTGCAACGGAGAAACCGGCTCTCCTCAAATTTGAAATCACCAGCAGCTGATTCACGTCTTCCTCCGTGAAAATGAAATATCCGTTTATCTCATTAGAACGTGGCAAAATCAGTCCCTGCTCTATATAGTAATATATCGTTCGTTTTTTCAATCCCGTCTTCTGGATCACATTTTGAATCTGCATATTTTCTCCAATCACAATTGACTGTACACCTAGTGGACATCTTATAATGACTGTATCACAGAATATAAAAAAAGAATAGGAGCAAACACATGAAATTATTAGAGAACAAAGTAGCCGTGATCACAGGTGCCAATTCCGGTGTTGGCGCAGAAGCAGCAAAGCTGTTTGCAGAGCAGGGAGCCTCAGTTGTAATTGGAGCCCGCAGGGTAGAACCACTAAAAGAAGTTGAAGAAGCCATCAAGGGAAATGGCGGAAAGGTTCTTGCTGTCCAGCTTGACATCTCAAGTCCGGAGAGCGCAGAGAATCTTGCCTCTGCAGCTCTTGAAGCCTTTGGTAAAATTGACATTCTAGTTAACAATGCCGGCGTGTCTGATAATTCCTTCAGTGGAATCGCCTCTTTTGATCCAGCTGAACTGCAGCGTCTTCTCAGCATCAATACTATGGGAACCATGAATACCATAAAAGCAGTAATTGCTCACATGGGGGAAGGTGCTTCCATTGTGAATGTAGACTCTATCGGCGGTGCCCTGGGCATGGCTGGTGCTGCCTATACAGCCTCAAAAGCAGCAATTCTTGGCATCACAAAACACATCGGGCTTACCTATGCGACAAGGAAAATCCGCTGCAATGCTATTTGTCCGGGAGGAATCATCACTCCGATGATGACCGACATCGACTATTCTAAGACAGATGCGTCAGTCATGGGTGCCATTCAATCCCATACCGACGGTGACATTGCGCCATCTACACCACAGGATATCGCAGGTGTGCTGCTGATGCTTGCCAGCGACTACTCGCGCCCGCTTACCGGTCAGATAATCATCAGCGACTTTGGATCATCTCTGTAACTTCTCAGAGAACAACAAAAGATAAAGGTATATCTGCCGGGCTACAGATATACCTTTTTAATTCCGCATCCACAACACCGTATCTTTCAGCGTATTATATATATCCCGGGCTTCATATCCCAGCTCTCTCGTAGCCCTGCGGTGTGAGAACCTCGCATTTGTCCCCAGTACATAGATAGCATAAGCCGTATAAAACGGTCTTTTCTTTTTAACCTTTGCATGCCATTCCACCACCGGAACAAATATCTTCGCAATCGCCCTGTGCAGATATATCCTGGGAGCTTTCACGCCGGATACGCTCTCCAGATTTATAAGCAGTTCCTGCACTGTCATATAATGTCCGGAAAGTATATAACATCTGCCGTTTCTCCCAAAGTTCGCACATGCCAGAATTCCATCCACCACATCACGCACATCGACAAAATCATAGCCGCCTTTTACGGCAACCGGCAGTTTTCCTCTGCAGAATGTCTGGATCATGGCTGTGAGGTGATTATTACCAGAATCATACGGACCAATAATCCCCGATGGATGCACAACACTGACATCCAGATTTCGTTTTCTAGATTCTGTCAGGACATACTGTGTTGCAATTGCCTTACTTTTTGCATAGATACCTTTCACCAGTTCCGGCGAAAACTCCATCACTTCACGAATAACTTTATTATTTGGCAGCTCCGGAATCGCATGAACCGAACTGACATATATGAATTTGTCCACCTTTTTTTCCACGCACTGCTCTACGACATTTTTTGTTCCTTCTACATTGACATCCATTACATTTTTATCGTAACCTTTTTTGATTGTCACAATTGCCGCACAATGAATTACAATCACCCGTGAACATTCGGTCACAGTGAAAAATTCATTCATACTATCCTTATCCCGCACATCTCCGTAGAAAACGTTCGCTTCGGACGGCAGACAGTGTTTCATTCCAGATAAAACAAATGCGTGAACTGATTTATGATTTTCAACCAGTTCACGCACAATTGCCCCTCCGAGATGCCCACCGGCTCCGGTTACGAGATAACATTCATTTTCTTTCCTATCCCGAAAAATCTGTAATTCCTTCAACATCACAATCACCTGTCTTTCTGAAAAGAGACACATTACTTCTCATCTTTATCATAGCATGTTGTCACCAAAAAGAAAGAGGATTATTTTTTGTTTTTTCCGTACTTATTATTCATCCCATCCTTCATAGAATCGGAAATGTACAAGAATATTTCTCACACATTCATTCTCCTTAAGCTCGATTTCACATTCATCAGTTACCGGCGGCAGATTCCCATCGGGATCCTCAAGCTCAACCGCAATCCAATTAAATGCTGACTGTCTTGCATCCTCAATTGCATCCATCAGTGTCTCACCGGTTCCATAACAATCTTCCAGATCCGGAAAACGCCCTTTATATTCATGTTCACTTACTTTTTCAAATATTGCGGGGTAAATAAATTTCATAACAATCTCCAATCATCCTATTCTTTTCGCAGTGCCGTTCGCACTGAACAAGCTACGCTTGCTCCTGCTCACTAACGCTTATTATATCACATCCTGATGCCGCTCTTATCGTTTATTTTTTGTAATCCTCTCGTAAAAAGCAAAAACAGAGCGATTTATTTTATTTCCATATTTTTTCAGCGCTTTTTCATTGTTATTTTGCACAGAGCTATGGACGAACCCTTAAAATAATTGTATAATATTTACATGCTAACGCAGTAAAGTGTTACGAAAGAGAGGGTGTAATATGAAACAAAATGAAATGCTTGCGATGATTTTAGCCGGCGGACGTGGTTCTCGTCTTCACGACCTGACAAACAAAGTTGCAAAACCTGCTGTATCATACGGCGGTAAGTATCGCATAATCGACTTTCCACTTAGCAACTGTGCAAACAGTGGCATTGATGTAGTCGGAGTCCTGACTCAGTATGAATCTGTTCTTCTGAACAGTTATGTCGCTGCAGGCAGACGCTGGGGTTTAGATGCAAAAGACAGTGGGGTCTATGTTCTGCCTCCTCGTGAAAAGGCAGATGCAAATCTAAATGTATATCGTGGAACAGCCGATGCGATTTCCCAGAATATTGATTTCATCGATTCTTACGCACCGGAACATGTACTAATCTTATCAGGGGATCATATCTATAAGATGAATTACGCTAAGATGCTCGCTGAGCACAACAGCCACGGTGCTGCTGCTACGATCGCAGTTATCGAAGTACCGAAAAAAGAAGCCAGCAGATTTGGTATCATGAATACGGACGAGACCGGACGTATTGTAGAATTTGAAGAGAAGCCGGAGCATCCAAAGAGCAACCTTGCTTCTATGGGTATCTACATATTTAACTGGAAGCTTCTTCGCAAGATGTTAATTTCAGACATGAAAGACCCTGATTCCAGCCATGACTTTGGTAAGGACATTATCCCTGCTCTGCTTGCAGAGGAGAAGCTGCTGCACGCCTATAAATTCAAAGGCTATTGGAAAGATGTCGGAACCATTGATTCTTTATGGGAAGCAAACATGGATCTTCTTGATCCGAACAATGAATTAGATCTTCATGACAATCGTTGGAAGATTTATACAGAAGATGTAACAACTCTTCCTCAGTATCTCGGGCCAAACGCAAACCTCAAACAGGTTTTCCTTACTCAGGGATGTACCGTTGATGGAGAAGTGAAGAATTCTGTCCTCTTTACAGGAACAAAAGTCGGAACCGGTGCCAAAGTCATTGATAGTGTGCTCATGCCGGGCGTCATTGTCGAAGATGGGGCAACGATCACCCGTGCCCTTGTTGCGGACGGTGTCAAGATTGGCAAGAACGCGGTTGTCGGAAGTGCCGACAGTGTCGAGATTGAATTGATTGCCAAAAAAGTAAAGGGGGATGAGTAATATGTATAGTGCATTTGGAATTGTAAAGCCTACCGGGCGTAATGTGTGGGTCGACGGATTAGAAGATTATCGTGCGGTTGGAGCGTTCTCGTTTATGGGAAGATACCGTTTGATTGATTTTCCTGTATCCAACATGAGTAACAGCGGCATTGACTGTATTCAGGTTTACATCAAGAGAAAACCTCTTTCACTGACTGCTCATCTCGGAAGCGGACGTCACTACAACATTAACTCAAAACGTGGTGACCTTCAGGTACTGTTCCCGGAGAACCGTACAGAACACGACCTGTATAACACAGATATTGACTCATTCTTCACGAACATTGAGAAGATCATCGAGATGCCTCAGGAATATGTTGTCATCGCACCTGCTTACATGATTTACAAAATGGATTACTCAGAGCTGGTAAAACAGCACGCAGAGTCCGGTGCCGATGTTTCCATTGCTTACCACTCTGTTGATAATGCAAATGAATCCTTCTTAAACTGTAATATTTTAAACCTCAATAAACAAAAAGGGGTGGAGAGTATCGTTCCGAATCAGGGAACCGCTAAGAACAAAAACATTTCAATGGATACTTATGTCATGAAAAAAACGATGTTTATTGATTTGGTAAATGCAGCACACAAGTTATCATCGATGTACACACTTCGTGATATCGTAAATGATGTCAGCTGCACTATGGATGTTCGTGGAATTCCACATCGTGGCTTTTTCGCAAGCATCACAGATTTCAAGAGCTACTACGATGCCAACATCGCATTGATTAACTTCAAGACAGCAAGAGAATTATTCTCTACCGACTGGCCGATTTACACCAAAACCAATGATTCCTGCCCGACACAGTATTTCCAGGATGCAGATGTAAAACTTTCTGTCGTATCCAACGGTTGTCTGATTGAGGGATCTGTAGAGAATTCTATCATCGGTCGTGGATGTGAAATCAAAAAAGGGGCTGTTGTGAAAAATAGTGTGATTCTTGCCGGTGCTGTCATCGGTGAAGATGTCCATGTTGAAAATCAGGTTGTCGATAAACGCGCCAAACTGATTCACGTAAAAGAACTTGTATCTGATCCAAGCGAGCCCGGTTATATCAAACGCGGGGACACAATTTAGTTTTCAGGTTTAAGGTTCACCGGACCTTTGTGCCCGGCAAATTTAAAATGGGGAATGTGTGCACGGTACTTTCACCGCACACACATTCCCCATTATTTTTTTGTTTTCCAGCAAAAATTTAGCGTGATATATACTTTACTGTATTCCTTTCATTGTCAGCTGTATCCGTTTCTTCTGCAGATCCACACTCATAACCTTCACATCCACGATATCGCCGACACTGACAACCTCAAGCGGATGCTTGATATATTTTGCATCGGTAATCTGGGAAATGTGTACCAGCCCATCCTGATGCACTCCGATATCTACAAACGCGCCAAAGTCAATTACGTTACGAACCGTCCCCTTTAGAATCATTCCTTCTTTTAAATCCTTCATGTCCAGAACATCGGTACGAAGAATCGGTTTCGGCATCTCATCACGGGGATCACGTGCCGGTTTTTCCAGCTCCTTTACAATATCGCGCAGTGTAATCTCGCCCACGCTGAGCTCATCGGCAAGCTTCTTGTAATCCTTGATTGTCATCGACAAACCGGTCAGTCCACCGCCCGCTATGTTGTCAGCCGTAAAGCCCTGCTTTTTCAGAAGCTTTTTCGCCGCGTCATAAGATTCCGGATGCACGCCTGTTCCATCCAGTGGATTCTTACCACCGCTGATTCTCATAAATCCCGCGCACTGCTCATAGGCCTTTGGTCCAAGCTTCGCAACCTTTAGCAGCTGCTTTCTATCGGTAAAGCTTCCGTTCTCTTCCCTGTAGTCCACAATATTTTTCGCAATCGTTTTACTGATGCCAGAAATGTATGCCAGAAGCGGTGCAGATGCGGTATTTAAATCCACTCCGACTTTATTTACACAGTCCTCCACCACTCCGGAGAGAGATTCGTTTAATTTTTTCTGATTCATGTCATGCTGATACTGACCAACGCCAATGGACTGTGGATCGATCTTAACAAGCTCTGCCAGCGGATCCTGCAAACGTCTGGCGATAGACGCTGCACTTCTCTGTCCCACATCGAATTTCGGGAACTCTTCCGACGCCAGCTTGCTCGCAGAGTACACCGAAGCACCTGCTTCATTTACAATCACGTACTGCACCTTTTCCGGAATCTCTTTTAAAAGTTCCACGATAAACTGCTCTGATTCGCGGGATGCCGTTCCATTTCCAACGGAAATTAGTGTAATATGGTATTTTGAAATAATCTTCTTCAGCAAATCTTTGGATGCCTTGATTTTCTGTGGTGTGGTCGGTGCAGTCGGAAAGATAACCGTTGTTCCGAGCACTTTTCCGGTTCCATCCACGACCGCCAGCTTACAGCCGGTGCGAAACGCAGGGTCCCAGCCAAGCACAACCTGTCCGGCAATCGGTGGCTGCATAAGGAGCTGATGCAGATTCTTGCCAAATACATCGATGGCTCCGTCCTCCGCCTTCTCGGTCAATTCACTGCGAATCTCACGCTCGATTGCAGGGGCAATCAGACGCTTGTAACTGTCCTCACATACCTCCTGCAGAATCGGCGTCGTATATGGATTCTCCGTGTGAATTGTCTGTTTACATAGATAGCGAATGATATCTTCTTCCGGTGCTTCCACCTTCACCGTTAAAAACTTCTCTTTCTCGCCCCGGTTAAGTGCCAGAATCCGATGCCCCGCAAGCTTCGTAATCGGCTCTTCAAAATCATAGTACATCTCATACACAGATTCTGCTTTTTCATCCTTTGCTGCAGAGATTACTTTTCCCTTCTGAATGGTCTGTTTACGAATCCAGATGCGATAGTCGGCTTCATCGGAAATGGATTCCGCGAGGATGTCCTTCGCTCCCGCAATCGCCTCTTCAATCGTATTCACATCTTTTTCTTCGTCAATATATTCTGCTGCAGCCTCTTCAATCGGCTGCTTCGTCTGCTGAAGAGTAATGATTGCAGCTAGTGGATCAAGCCCTTTCTCCTTGGCAATAGTCGCTCTTGTTCTTCTCTTTGGTCGGTAAGGACGGTATAAATCATCCACGACAACCAGAGTCTCCGCCGCCAGAATCTGTTCTTTTAATTCCTCCGTCAGTTTTCCCTGTTCTTCAATGCTAGAGAGTACCTGCTCCTTTTTCTCTTCCAGATTTCTCAAATATAACAGTCTTTCATGCATTTTTCTCAGCTGTTCATCATCCATAGACCCTGTAACTTCTTTTCGGTATCTGGAAATAAACGGAATTGTATTTCCCTCATCAACCAGCTTGACTGCTGCATCAATCTGCCAGCGCTGTACTCCTACTTCTTCCGTCAGTCTTTTATTAATATCCATATCGCAAATCCTCTCTTTATCCAAATATGTAATCATTATACCGTTTTTTCTCTGTTGTGACAAGCGTTCGGAATCACCTTTGGAGTGTGCTCGGTTTTGTGTGGTATTTTTCTGAAAAGAGTGATAAAATGAACATAGATCATGTACAATCATGCAACATGAAAAAAAGAAAGAATGTTAAAGGTGAAAACATGGACGAACATATTGTATTATCAAAACAACAGCAAAAATCAAAAAAAACAAAAGACCGCATTTTCCATGCTGCAAAGGCTATCCTGCAGCGCAGTGGATATGAAGATTTATCAATCAAAAACATTTGCGAGGAGGCCGGTGTATCAAACGGCAGCTTTTATCATCACTTTAAGACCAAGGATGATCTTCTTTCTTATTATATTGAGGAACAGCCGAGCATCAATCCGGACCTGCTGGATATGCCAGCAGATGCCGGCGAGGCAAAGATTGCGATTATTCATGTTTACCTGAATTACGTGGAATACTGCCGTGAACTCGGCGTTGAATTTATGTCCGGATATTACACGCCCAAAAATCAGGCACTGAATCCGGTACTGCGAACCGAACGGCCTTACCCGATTGTCACGGTTCAGCATTATGTCGAACGTGCGATGGAAGCCGGCATCATTTCCTGCCGGGAATCAATTGAAGATTTTACCACAGATATCCGCATGATTGTCATCGGAAATGTATTCGAGTGGTGTTTAAGAGACGGAGACGCTGATTTCGAGCGAAATATGCGCCGCTCTCTGGAACATTACCTAAACAGCACTCTGTATTAGATTCCATTCATTTCCACAAAATAAAACCTGAACGATTTCCATAATATATTACAGCTGAGGAGGCATAAAATGTACACATTTATTGTCAATCCACACTCGCGTTCCGGATTGGGACAGCACATATGGGAGGAGGTAGCAGCAATTCTGGATGCCAGAGGGATTGCCTACGAAGTCTTCTTTACAAAGTACCAGAAGCACGCTACACAGTATACAAAAGAACTGACTGGTGATGGGAAAGAGCATATAATCGTTGTGCTCGGCGGTGATGGAACCATCAATGAGGTCATCAGTGGTATTATGGATTACAGCCTTGTCACACTCGGCTATATTCCGACCGGCTCAAGCAATGACTTTGCCCGCGGTCTGCATCTTCCTACTGAACCCAAACGTGCACTGGAGCACATCCTGCATCCAGAACGCATCCGTCCAATCGATGTTGGTGTGCTCGAATGTCCAAAACGTACTCACCATTTCCTTGTGAGCACGGGAATCGGCTATGATGCGGCAATCTGCCATCAGGCTGTTGTCTCCAAATTGAAAGTATTTTTCAATAAGATAAAACTGGGTAAACTGACCTATGGAGGTATTGCAGTAAACCGCCTTTTCATCGATCCATCGGTCACAATGAAAATCACGGTCGATGATGGTGAACCGCAGATTTTTGAGAAAACATTTTTTGTCGCTTCCATGAATACGCCATATGAAGGCGGCGGCTTTAAATTCTGTCCGGATGCCAAACCGGATGACGGCCTTTTAGATGTCATTATCGTCCATCACATGTCCAAGAAGCGAATTCTGATGCTGTTTCCAAAAGCATACACCGGAAAGCATGTTGGCCTCTCCGGCATTGAAATCTTACGTGGCAGAAAGATCCGGATTGAGTCCAGCCAGGCACTTGCCGTACATACCGACGGAGAACCTGTATTTCTTCAAAAAAATATAACGGTTACCACCGCTCCGAAACAGCTGCGCGTAATTGTGACAAACTAGATCAAAGGAGTAACTAACATGAACCTTTTTACCAATATATGCATTGTAATCATTGCGATTTTCATTGTGTTTTTTCTACTGTATTTATTTATGATCTGTCCCGAATTAACCCGCAGAGAGCGAATGAAACCGTTTTTCGGACAGATGTGGGCTCACCGCGGACTGCACAACATGTCCAGACGAATTCCTGAGAATTCGATGCTCGCATTTACAAAGGCAATTGAAAATAATTATGGAATTGAACTGGATGTACATTTGACCGCCGATCGCCGTTTAGTCGTCTTCCACGATGATGACCTGCAGCGGGTCTGTGACGCGTCCGGAACAATCGAGCGCATGACTTACGAAGAATTACAGCAATTTCATTTATCTGGAACTTTTGAGAAGATTCCGTTATTTACCGACGTGTTAGACCACGTCTATGGCCGGGTGCCTCTTTTGATTGAAATCAAAATGCCGACAAAGGATACCCTGATCTGCAAATATGTGAAAGAAGCTCTGGATTCCTACCGGGGGCCTTATTTGATTGAATCCTTCAATTCACTCGCCCTCCGCTGGTTCCGCAATAACGATCCAAAGACACTGCGTGGTCAGCTTTCCTGCAATCTTGTAAAGGATAAGGATGCAGATTCCCCTATGTGGCTGCGTTTTTTTGTACAGCATCTTCTTATCAACTGGTATTGCGGACCTGACTTTATCGCGTATGGATATAAAGATGCCCATAATCTTGGACTCTGGCTGAACAAGCATCTCTTTCATACACCGATTGCTGTCTGGACTTTAAAGACTGCCGAGACATTGAACGTGGCAAAAAAAACGTATGATATGTACATTTTTGAACATAAATGTTAACAATTTGTTAAGGTTTTCTTAACCACCTTGTTGTTTAAATTTACTCGTGCTATAATCAGTTCTAACAAATAAACTGCAATCATATCCTATTTATAGGGGATTCAAGGGAGATGTTCAGATGAACACAACAAATAAATTATTTGCTTTTCTTAAAAAGTATAAGCATGCATGGGTATTTTTATATTTCTTCATTTACATGCCGTGGTTCATCTATTTAGAGAAAAACATACCATCCGGATACAACATTATACACTCGGCAATCGACGATAAGATTCCGTTTATAGAATATTTTATCGTTCCATACCTGCTATGGTTTGTATTCATTGCCGCAGTACTTCTGTATTTTTTCTTCACAGATGTATCAGGGTTTTACAAGCTTACAACCTTACTATTTACCGGAATGACCATCTTCCTGCTGATATCAACGTTCTTCCCGAATGGACTGGCACTTCGGCCAACCTCATTCGTACGAGATAATATTTTCGTTGATATGGTAAAAGTATTATATGCGACAGACACTTCGACGAATGTATTTCCGAGCCTGCACGTATTTAACTCGCTCGGCGTCTGTATCGGAATTGCTCACAGTGATGCGCTGAAAAAGCACAATCTGGTAAGATATGCATCCTACATTTTAGCAGTCCTGATTATCCTTGCTACGATGTTTTTAAAACAACACTCGATTATAGACGTTGTGTTCGGATTCATTATGGCTTATGGCCTCAACATTCTTGTCTATGCACCGGCCACCAAAAAGCAGACTGTCTTTTCAAAACAGACATCATTCTAACCTATATTTTTTATAAGCTTCAAACGCCGCAGGCAGTGGATATACTTCTTCCACTTCCTGCGGTTTTGCAAATATCATTTTTTCACTGCAGTTCTTTTCCAATTCATCTACCCGTATCTCATAGCCAGTCATATGCCATTCAATATGGCTGAAAATATGTTTTGCGGATTCTAGCTTTCTCACTCTAAGCGACGATAGACCAAGTGACTTACAATATGAAACCACCTCATTTTCAGATAAATGACCTTCTACATTCGGATATTCATACAAGCCGGCGAGCAGTCCTTTTGCGGGCCGTTTCTTGATTGCAATGGTGTCTCCGTCTTTTAAGATAAGTACGGTACGATCTTCGATTCGTCTGGCCTTCGCTTTTTTCCTCACCGGAAGTTCCATTTCCCGTCCATGTTCCTTTGCCTTACACAGATTCCTTACCGGACATTTTTCGCAGAGCGGCTCTCCGTTTGGCACGCAGACAATAGCCCCCAGCTCAATCAGTGCCTGATTAAATGCTCCTGCTTCACCTTCCGGAATGATTTCCTCAACTGCAGCCTCCATCTCGCTTCGAACAGACTGTTTCATAATATCCTGATCACTCTCGGTCAATCTGGAAATCACGCGCAGTACATTTCCATCTACCGCGGGTTTTTGTATCTCGTATGCAATCGAGCAGATGGCCCCCGCCGTATAATTTCCAATTCCGGAGAGGGAACGCACTTCTTCAAATGTTCGCGGAAATTCTCCATTGAACTCTGTCATAATCTGCTGTGCTGCCTTTTGCATGTTGCGTATTCGATTATAATAGCCGAGCCCTTCCCAAAGCTTTAAGAGCAAATCTTCCGGTGCCTCCGCAAGATCCTCTACGGTCGGAAGGGTGCGTAAAAAGCGCTCATAATAAGGCTTTACCGCTTCTACCCTTGTCTGTTGAAGCATAATTTCCGATACCCAGATGTGATACGGCTGCTTACCCTTTCGCCATGGCAGGTCACGTTTTTGAGACTGGTACCACTGAAGGAGCGGTTTTACGGCATCTTTAAGACGCGGCTGATATAAAACAACCGGCACTTCATCTGCAATCGCAATGCTTGTTTCTGTAATATCACAGTCATATGCCAGAACACGCACGCCTTTGGTCTTCGCTTTTCTTAATGCATCCCCAAGTGCCGGCTGCGTCTTTCTGTTCGGTGTAAAGTAAGCGACATGCTTCATCTGAACCACAAAAATCACATATGCCTCATATCCGTCCTTTACCGCTGCTTCCAATTCCTCTACATGTTTGAGGGCACGTTCACTCGGGGCATCCGGGAAATAAACGACCCCCTCTTCCTCCAGTGTCACCCCTTTGACTTCAATAAATATCTTCTTTTTTGGTGTCTCTACGTACAAATCAAACCGTGAATTTCCATAGGTGGTCTCCGGACGGACTAATACTGCATCCGGAAAGAGATTTCCTGCCTCAATCCATTCCTTTACCACTTTGTTCGGCACCTGCGAATCCATATTAATCATCCGTGTTCCTTTTTTTACCGCGATGAGATCCCAGTTTGTCTTGCGCTCCGGATTATCGCTTTCCTGCACATATACTTCTGCATCCGGTGTGAGCAGCTCAGCGCATCGTCCTGTATTCTTCACATGTACAGTTTCCTTTTGACCCGCTATGTCGATATATGCAATAAAACGGTTGGGACGTTCTATAAATTTTCCTTGTTTGATTCTCTCGTAATTCATGTCAAATATCACCTCTTCTTTATCTCAGTCAAGTATAACGAAAATGCTTGCCACTGGCAACCATTTTGTACACTATGGCGAACAGAAAAGAACAGTGTAAAAAAGGGGTATCCTTCCTTCACACTGTTCTAAAAATACTTTTATAATACTTTCGATAAGAAATCCTGAAGTCTCGGTTCTGTCGGATGATCGAAAAATTCTTCCGGAGCACCTTCTTCTTTTATCTGCCCTTCATCCATGAAGATACATCTTGTTCCAACTTCTTTCGCAAATCCCATCTCATGTGTGACAACCACCATGGTCATCCCGTCATGAGCCAGCTTTTTCATCAGTTCCAGTACCTCACCTACCATCTCAGGATCAAGTGCCGATGTGGGCTCATCAAAGAGCATCACATCCGGATCCATGGCGAGGGAACGGACAATCGCAATACGCTGCTTCTGACCGCCGGACAACTGAGACGGATAACCATTCGCCTTCTCTTCCAGCCCAACCAGCCTTAAGAGCTCCATACCGCGCTTCTGAGCCTCTTCTTTGCTCTTACCCAATAACTTCATAGGCGCAAGCGTAATATTGTCTAAAATCGTCTTATGAGGGAATAGATTGAAGTGCTGGAATACCATTCCCATCTTCTGTCTGTGCTTATCGATATCCGTCTTCTTACTCGTAATATCGGTACCTTCAAAATAGATATGCCCCGTTGTAGGAACCTCTAATAAATTCAGTGAGCGGAGAAATGTGGATTTACCAGAACCGGATGGTCCGATGATCACAACCACTTCCCCTTTTCTAATCTCATTAGAGACTCCGTTTAATGCATGGAGCTTTTTATTATACACCTTGTGTACATCGTCAACCTTAATTAATACATCTCCGTTAGTGGTCACTGTTACGCAGCCTCCTTTCCAGCATGGATACAAGTTTTGAGAAAATCATAACCATGACAAGATAGATAATTGCTACCGCAATCAGCGGCATAAATGCATCGAATGTTCTGCTTCGGATGATATCTCCGCCCTTCGTCAGATCCTGCATTGCAATATATCCGGAAACTGAAGTTTCTTTTAACAATACAATAAACTCATTGCCCAGTGCAGGTAGAACGTTCTTAAATGCCTGTGGCGTAATAATATGTATCATGGTCTGTCTGTAATTGAAACCGAGACTGCGTCCTGCCTCAAACTGCCCCTGATCAACAGACATAATACCCGAGCGGAAAATCTCGGCAACATACGCACCGGAATTCATACCAAATGCAAGGATTGCAACGATTACTTTATTGATATCCACACTTGAAAATACCACATAATAAATAATCATAAGCTGTACAACAACCGGTGTGCCACGGATGACCGTAATGTAAATGTTACAGATTACATTTCCAATTTTCATCCGTCCAGTCTTGTCATGCGTGGAACGAACAATCGCAATCAAAAATCCCAGTGTAATACCAAGCAGCACTGCAAAGAAGGTAATCTGCAGTGTGGTAAGAAGTCCATTCCAGATATAATGCCAGCGGTTATCCGTTATGAAATTGAGAATAAATTTATCCTGAAAATTTGCCATAACTACCTGATCCTATTCTGCAGTAATGTATTTTGCTACGATTTTATCAAATGTTCCGTCTTCTTTTAATGCAGCAATTGCATCATTTACTTCTGCTACAAGCTTGCTGTCTTTTTTGAAGCATAATGCATATTCTTCTTCGATGTATTCTGTATCAAGAATCTTAAGACCATCATTCTCTGCTACAAACGCCTTTGCCGGCTGGTCATCAATGATAACCGCGTCGATTTTTCCCTGAAGAAGTGATTGGACTGCCTCAAATCCCTTATTGAATCGTTCAATATTTTCTTCTCCGTATCCACCGTTTTCCGGTGTATCGGATGCATAGATATCTCCTGTTGTGCCAAGCTGAACGCCAATCTTCTTGCCTTCCAAATCTTCCGGTGTGGCAAAATCAGATCCTTCTGCTACAATAATAACCTGACGTCCTGTATAATAGCTGTCCGAGAAATCAACCTGCGTCTTTCTCTCATCTGTCACGGTCATACCTGCCGCACCAAAATCAGCTTTTCCGCCCTGAACAGCCGGGATGATAGAATCAAATGCCATATCTTCAATCTTAAGCTCTTTTCCCAGCTTGTCTGCAATTGCTGCAGCAAATTCTGCATCGATACCAACGATCTCATCACCGTCATGATATTCATATGGCGGGAACTCTGCGTTCGTTGCCATAACCAGTGTGTCTGAATCATCGGAAGCTGATCCAGTGTTCTTAGATTCTCCTGAGCCACATGCTGCCATAGAAAGTGTACATGCAGCTACTAATACTACACTTAATAACTTTTTCATTTTCATAATCTTTTCCTCCACTACTTTATCAACTATTATGTATAAATATACAACGGCTTTATTTTACCATGTTTTCAGTCTAAAACAAAGATGTAATTCCAAAATAAAGTAAAACAATGAATCCCAGTACGATTCGATAGTACCCAAATACCTTGAAATCATTCTTCTTGATATATCCCATCAGGAATTTAATTGCCACATAAGAAACTCCGAACGATACCAGACATCCAAGTAACAACAGCCCGAACTGCCCCGCAGTAAATGCAAGTCCGAACTTTACAATCTTGAGCAGACTGGCTCCAAACATGACCGGAATTGCCAAAAAGAAGGTAAACTCAGCCGCAACACTTCGTGATGCTCCAAGAATCAGTCCTCCGATGATGGTTGCTCCGGATCTGGATGTTCCCGGAATCAGAGAAAGTACCTGAAAGACTCCAATCAAAGCTACGGTCTTAAGGTCCAGATCCGAAAGGCGTTTGATTTTAGGTTCCATCCCTTCATGTCTCTTTTCAACAATGATGAAAAGTACACCATATATAATCAATGTGCAGGCAACCACGACGTAATTCATAAAATGCTCATCAATATAATCATCAAATAACAGGCCGATGATGGCAGCCGGTATCGACGCGATAAGCACCTTCACCCACAGCTGAATTGTGAGCATTTTCTGTTTCTCTGTCTTTTTTGGTGAAAATGGATTCAGCTTATGAAAATAAATCACGACAACCGCCATGATTGCGCCCAGCTGAATGACAACATTGAACATCGAAATAAAGTTTTCTGTCGAGGTCAGCTTAATAAACTCCTCCACAAGAATCAGATGTCCCGTACTACTGATTGGCAGCCATTCTGTAATTCCTTCTACAATACCAAGAATAATAACCTTTAATGCTTCTAACATAATTCTTCTCTCCTCATTCTTTCTTAATGTATCACTGCGTTTCTATAAGAGTACAAATTTTTCAATTGCCTTTGCCACTCCCTCGTCATCATTACTTCCCGTAATGTAATCTGCCACAGCTTTCACTCCTGATTCTGCATTCTTCACTGCAACTCCAAAGCCGACTTCACGAAGCATCTCAATATCATTTTCACCATCGCCGCATGCCATAATTTCTTCTCTCTTGATTCCAAGATATTCTCCAAGCTTCAGCAGTCCAATCCCTTTATTAATTCCCGGAGAATTAATTTCAATATTGGTTGCCTGTGAACACGCAACGGTCAGATTCTCAGTCTCTCTTATCTGCGCAAGTGCCTTTTCTCGGTCATTTAAATCGGCGAACAGTGCCTGTGTCTTATCCATATCCTGCTTTTTCTCTCCAATAAAATCCCGGAGATTATCCACCGGCTTTCTGGTATTTCGAATATATGCTGCCATATTCGAATCCAGAAGATAATCCTCCACTCGCTCTAATTTTTCGCGTTCTGCATATCCCTGACCGTCAAAATAGATCTCCTGCAATGTATCATATTTATCAAAAATATCCAGAATCCGACATGCCTGTTCCAACGGCAGAAGATGTTCATACAGAATCTTATGCTGTTCTGTATCAAATATTCTCGCGCCATTCGCTGTCAGAGCATACCGTACACCCGGAATCTCACTGAATTCCTTTGGAATTCCGGTAATTGGCCTGCCTGTTGCAACTAAAACCGTCACATTCTGTGCAATTGCTCTCTTTATGATATCAATGGTGTACGGCCGCAGCTCTTTCTTTGTTGTCAGCACCGTCCCGTCCATATCCAGCCCAATCATTTTAATTGGTTTTTTCTCATATGTTGTCATTTTAAATCCTCACTCTTATCCTACTATGTAACATCATAGCAAAATTTGCGCCAGAATGCAATTTGTAGTATAATAAAGGTTACTTTGACAGCCGTATCCGGCTGAATCAACTGCGGGACACGCAGGGATAGCCTGTACAAACTTAGCGCAAAAGCGCCATTGAACAGGAAACCCCACTCCAAAATCTTAGATTTAAGTGGTGAAAATATGTCACGAAAGGAAATATGATATGAATATACATAGAAAAAAGTATCTGCGCTCTGTCATTGCGCTGACTTGTCTGTGTACTCTCGCTTTCTCTTCCGTCACAGTTCATGCATCAACTGTGGACGATTTGGAAAATTCTGCTGCATCAAAGCAGAATGAGATTACCACCATCAACAATGAGCTGGTCTCACTTGCAGAAGAAATTGAAGGTGTAGAGCAGCAGATTATTATGACGCAGGGAGCTATTCTGCAAAGCCAGTCCGATATTGAAGCGATAGAGAAGCAGGAAGCTTCTCAGTACTCGGCAATGAAATCACGAATCAAATACCTCTATGAAGCCGGAAGTGCTTCCTTTTTAGAAATGCTTTTTACCGCGGAAGATATGAGTGATTTTCTGAATAAAGCAGAATTCATTCAGAACATAAGTGATTATGACCGCGATCAATTAACAGAACTGACCAACACACACCAGCAGCTGAGTGAAGAACAAGATGCATTAACTGCCCAGCAGGCATCACTCTCCGATATGAAGGTATCCATTGACGAAAAACAAAGTAATTTAGAAGCCCAGGCTACTGCTGCATCCACCGATTTAAACGCAATTCAGGCTGAGCTGACATCTGCCAAAGAAAAAGAAGCGGCAGCACTTGCTGCAGAAGCTGAAAAACAAGCCGCATCAAATATCACACAGACCGATGGCAACAGCAATGTAAGCTCCAGTGATGTTACATTATTAGCTGCCATTTGTCAGGCAGAAGCTTATCAGGAGTATGATTATCTCTTAGCTGTCGCAACGGTAATCATGAACCGTGTGAACAGCAGCCGTTTTCCGAACTCGATTAATGGAGTTGTATATGCAAGTGGACAGTTTGAGCCAACTTGGACCGGACGACTTGATACCATTCTTCGCAACGGACCTACCAGTCTGTCTATCCAAGTCGCACAGGATGCGATTAACGGTGCAAGACTATCAAGTGTAAGTGATTGTTATTTCTTCTTAACGGCGTGGACCGGACATTCCGGAATTAATGTCGGCGGAAATGTATTTTTCCAAAGCTGGTAACAAGGTCCGGCGGACCTTTTGTTTGCGACAAAAAGGACAAGAGAATGAATCTCTTGTCCTTTTAATATTATTATACTAATTCAATCAGAACTGTCATTGCTGCGTCACCTTTACGCTGACCAATCTTAACGATTCTTGTATATCCACCCTTACGGTCTGCATACTTTGGAGCAATTTCATTGAATAACTTTTCAGTTAAATCAACCTGCTTTGTATTTTTTTTCTTACCAGCTGCTTTTTCAGGTACTTCTGTCACAGTGTAGAGAACCTTTAACATTTCTCTTCTTGCATGAAGCTTGCTAGGCTGATCCTTTTGGATTTTCTTTTCAACTTCATCGTAAACTGTTACTTTCTTACCATCAACAACTTCTTTCACTCTCTTGCCATCTTTGTCCTTGCGGGCAACTTTAGCTGTTACAGTTACTTCATCGAAGTTGTCTTTTTCTTTTACAGCAGAAGCGATCAGACCTTCAGCAATCTTGCGGATTTCTTTCGCTTTTGCTTCTGTTGTAACGATTTTGCCATTGTTAAGTAATGCAGTAACCTGATTTCTTAATAATGCTTTTCTCTGGCTGGCTGTTCTGCCAAGTTTTCTATATTTTGCCATAATTCTTATATCCTCCTAATTGTGACATCTGCATGTGCACTTCGGGCTTATCATACAGATGCTCCATCACGCTCTTCGGGCTTACTGACGGATATTAATTGTCTTCCCCCGGGCTTAAGCTCAGGTTGAGTTCTTTTAATTTCGCTAATACTTCTTCTAAAGATTTACGACCAAGGTTACGAACCTTCATCATATCTTCGGATGTCTTATTAGTCAACTCTTCAACGGTATTGATTCCTGCTCTCTTCAGACAATTGTATGAACGAACAGATAATTCTAACTCATCAATACTCATTTCAAGGACTTTTTCCTTTTCGTCATCTTCTTTTTCAATCATTACTTCCGCTGCCTGAGCAACTTCTGATAAATCAATGAATAATTTAAGATGTTCGTTAAGGACCTTTGCTGCTAAACTTACAGCTTCGTTCGGAAGCAATGTACCGTTTGTGTAAACGTCCAATGTAAGTTTATCAAAGTCAGTGATCTGACCTACACGTGTATTCTCAACAGCGATATTTACACGCTCAACTGGTGTATAGATAGAATCAATCGGGATGACCATAATTGGCTGATCATCATTCTTATTCTTATCTGCACTCACATATCCCCTGCCATTTGTAATGGTAAGCTCCATGTATAATTTACTGTCTTTTCCACCGCTTAATGTTGCGATAACGGTTTCCGGATTCATGATTTCGATATCAGAATCCGTCTGGATGTCGGCAGCTGTTACAACGCCTTCTCCTTCAAATTCAATATATGCAGTCTTTGGTTCATCTGATTCTGAACTGTTTTTGATCGCTAAGGTTTTAAGATTCATGATAATCTCGGTAACATCTTCTTTCACACCCGGAATCGAACTGAACTCGTGCAATACACCATCAATTTTGACAGCGCTGATAGCAGAGCCCGGTAAGGAAGAAAGCATAATTCTTCTCAGAGAATTGCCAAGTGTTATTCCGTAACCTCTTTCCAAAGGTTCTACGACAAATTTACCGTATTTTTTATCATCTGAAATTTCAGTAATTTCGATATTTGGTTTGTTAAAATCAAACACTACACACGCCTCCTGCTATGAATACTGGATTCTTGTTACAGTTCCTATTTATTACTTAGAATATAACTCGACGATTAACATCTCGTCTACAGGTACGTCGATAGCTTCTCTGAGTGGAAGTTCTTTTACAGTTCCTTTGAGGTTTTCAGTATCAACATCTAACCACTCCGGTACCATAGTTCCGCCTGTTGCTTCTAAGATCTCTTTGTATCTTGGTGAGCTCTTGTGTTTTTCTTTGATTTCAATAACATCCCCTGCACTGATTAAGTATGAAGGAATATTTACCTGCTTACCGTTAACCAATACATGCTTGTGATCTACGATCTGTCTAGCTTCACGTCTTGTTCTTGCTAATCCCATACGGAACATAACGTTATCTAATCTTGTCTCAAGAAGGATCATCAGGTTTTCACCAGTCATACCCTTCATCTGTTTTGCTTTTGTGTAATAGTTTCTGAAAGGTTTCTCTAATACACCATAGATAAATTTAGCTTTCTGTTTCTCACGTAACTGGAGACCATACTCACTCATTTTTCTATTTGCTCTTTTTAATGTTCTGTTTGATTTTTTATTGATTCCTAAATAAATTGGATCCATACCTAATGATCTGCATCTTTTAAGAACCGGAACTCTATTTACTGCCATGCTCT
>JAQUUC010000068.1 GCA_028694105.1 Hespellia sp. | reverse complement strand
ATAGTTAGAGCGGCCGCACATTTGGATTATTCTGTCAAGTGATTTATGAAATTTTACAAAAAAAGAACAGGGTACATATTTCTATATACTCTGTTCTTTGCGTCATTCTTATCTAAATGACATTGCTTTTATCAGCATCCTTTTTTTATGTCAGGTATTTTAGGAGGCCATAGGAACCGTCCCCATGGCAACATTTAGGAGACCACAGGAACCGTCCCCATGGCAACATTTTAAAGGCGGAAGTTGAAGTCTGCGTAAGCTGATGAGCCGTGCTCGTGCACATCAAGTCCTTCGCGTTCTTCTTCTTCGGAAACTCGAAGACCGATCGTTTTGTTGATCACTGTAAATACGATGAATGCCATGATTGCTACATAAGCCATAACGGAAGCAACACCGATTAACTGATGGAGGAATGTAATGCCGGTTCCTTCCATTGCGAATACACCTGTAAGAAGTGTTCCGGCTGCACCACACACACCATGTACGGAGATAGCACCAACCGGATCATCGACTTTGACCACTTTATCAAAGAACTCTACTGAGAATACAACCAGTATACCAGCGACCAGTCCAATGATGATTGCTGACCAGTTACTTACGACATCACAGCCGGCTGTGATTGCTACAAGACCTGCAAGTGAACCGTTGAAGGTCATTGACACATCAGGCTTGCCATATCGGATCCATGTCACAGTCATTGCTGCAAGAGTGGCTGCTGCGGCTGCAAGGTTGGTTGTCATTGCGATATCTCCAAGAGATGTTGTCGCTGCTGTTGTAGATCCACAGTTAAATCCAAACCAGCAGAACCAGAGGATAAATACACCGAGTGCTGCGATTGGAAGGTTATGTCCCGGAATAGCTCTTGGTTTTCCGTCTTTTCCATATTTTCCAATACGAGGTCCAAGGATTGTGGCACCAATGAGTGCGCAGATACCACCAACCATATGTACAGCTGTTGAACCGGCGAAATCATGGAAGCCAAGGCTTGATAACCAGCCGCCGCCCCAGATCCAGTGACCTGATACTGGGTAGATGACTACGCTGATTGCTGCTGAGTAAGCAAGGTATGCTGCGAATTTTGTACGCTCTGCCATAGATCCCGATACGATGGTTGCTGCTGTTGCACAGAATACGGTATGGAAGATAATAAATACTCCGACCGGAAGGCCGTTAAATAAACCATCAGCATCCGCTAATTTTGTCGGATCGAAGAATCCGGTTGTTCCGATGATTCCACCGGCATCACTGCCGTGCATAATTGCAAATCCCAATACGAAGAAAAGTAAACTGCCAAGTACGAAGTCCATCATGTTCTTCATTAAAATGTTACCTGTGTTTTTTGCTCTTGTAAAACCAGCCTCACACATTGCAAAACCAGCCTGCATGAAATATACGAGAATCGCACCGATCATTGTCCACATTACGTTCATCAATAATCCGGAAGCTTCGGCGGCGTCTAATCCACTTTCCATTAATCCTGCTAAATCCATAATTAATTCCTCCTTGTCATAATCCAATTGATTTGTAAGCAATTAAAAAGGGATAATGCCGGAAGTAAAATACCTCCATCATTATCCACCTTGATAATTGAAATTCATATGATATTGTCCTTATTTCTTTTTATAAAGCGTCGCTTCCGCGCTCACCGGTACGGATACGAACCGCATCTTCTACTTCGTATACGAAAATCTTGCCGTCACCGTATGTTCCAGTTTGAATCTCAGCAATAATTTTTGTAATCAGTGCTTCGGAAATGGACTCTTCTACAACCGTTTCTACTTTTACTTTCGGTAAAAGGTTTACATTGTACTCTGCACCACGATAAACTTTCTTGTGTCCTTTTTGATTGCCGTAACCCATAATGTTGGAAATCATAAGACCATTTACCTGATTATCATCAAGAATGGCTTTCAGATCTTCCAGTTTTTCCGGCTGAATGATAATTTCTAATTTCTTCATAGTGTAACCTCCTTTTAACATTCCTATAATTTATATATCAAAAAAGGCGCCTCCCTTATCGGAAAACGCCTTTGTTTTTGATAACCCTTATTATACACATGAAAAATAAATTGTCAACACAAAAATTAAAAAAGTATAAAATTTTACAAGCTGCTTACATTATAAAGGATAAAGATTGAGAAACAATAAAATTGCGCAGGTATCTTTATTGACTATCTATCGGCGATTTGCTAAAATGAGAAAAGGGTAGCAGGGGAAATAATAAGGAGGTTAAAATCATGGAAGATCTAACATTTGGCGAGCAGGTCAAAATTATCTTAAGCCGTAAGAAGATGACAATCAAACAGCTGGCAGAACTCATTGAATTACAGACGGGACAGAAGATGTCCAGACAGAACTTAACACAGAGATTAGGCCGCGACAATTTTCAGGAGCAGGATATGCGGATGATTGCCGATATTTTGGGTTGCCCATTTACATTAAATATTATTACCGGCAATGAGGCACCGGCAGAACTGCCAATCGAAATTAAGCAGGTCAGAACACCAAAAGCAATCTCACCGGAGGTCGTGGAGCTGCAGATTGATTCGGAGCCGGAGAGCACGGTAGAGCATGATATGACAATCGGGGAAGTTTATGAGATTCACGAAGAGCTGGATCAGCTGGAAGCAGAGCCGAACGAAACGATACCACAGCCGGAACAAGAGGAAGCCATGCCGCAGTCAGAGCCGGAACAGGAGGAGGCTGAGCAGCCGCCAGCACCAGAGACAACGCCGCATGAGACCATGCAGCAGCCGGGCGAGCAGGAAATATCATCACCGTCATCGGAACACAATACGACACCGCAGAGAATAAGCAGCTCACCGGCCACAAAACGTGTCCGCACGCCGAAGGATGCGGATTTCCAGCCGGTAATCGAACATGAGGATCTTGAGGAAGACCGTGAGCGCGGCGATGTGAATCCTTATACGGGAAGAGAGTATCAGACGAACAGTGTACGTGTACATCCCAAACGGATCGGATATGTTCAGGTCTACGACCGCTCTGACCACAGTTGGACAGATATGACAGAATGGGCATTTCTGGGCTATCAGGAACGTAAGAAGGCATTACTTGGAAAAGAGTACGAGCCACCGATTTATCTGGATTAGAAAGAAGGTACGATTGTGAGATGGGAACAGCTGCTTTCCAAGACGCGTATGCGTGGTGGAAGACTGGATAAAAGATATAAAACAACAGACCTTCGAAGTGAATTCGAGAAGGATTATCACCGGATCATCGGGAGCGCATCCTTTCGAAGGCTGCAGGACAAGACACAGGTATTTCCACTGGACAAGAGTGATTTTATTAGGACGAGACTTACCCATTCGCTGGAGGTCTCGTCTTTTGGCAAATCGCTTGGACAGAACATTGGTGAAAATATACTGACATACCGGAAGGATGCCGGATTTAAGCCGCAGATGAAGGAAGACATCTGCAATATCCTGCAGTGTGCGGGGCTGATTCATGACATCGGTAATCCCCCGTTTGGCCATTTTGGAGAGACGGCAATCCGGGAGTGGTTTCAGAAGAATCTTTCGATGCTGAAATTCTATGACAAGCCGATTGCAGAGATCTTGTCACCCCAGATGCGGGAGGACCTCTATCATTTTGAAGGAAATGCACAGGCACTCCGTCTGGTGACGAAGCTTCATTATCTCGTGGATGAGAACGGGATGAATCTGACTTTTGCGCTTTTGAATACCATCGTCAAATATCCGGTATCGTCACTTGGTATCGATGAAAGCACCGGGGACATCAAAGAGAAAAAGATGGGATTTTATCAGGCGGATGAGAATATTTACCGTATGATTGAGGCTGATACGGGAGCAGATGGAAAGCGGCACCCGCTGACATTTATTCTGGAGGCGGCAGATGACCTTGCGTACAAGACCGCGGATATTGAGGATGCATTTGTGAAGGGCTTCATTTCCTATCACATGCTTTTAGAAGAGCTGGGAGAATTGCAGGCGAGGCATCCGGATGCGAATTTCAAACCGAAGGATGAGCTGGTCAAACGCTACAATCAGGGCAGGGAGCGCCATGTGGCGAATCCGGAAGAATATGCGGTGAAGAACTGGATTGTGCGTGTGCAGGGCTTCCTGATTACGTGCGTTACATACGGTTTTACCTACAATTATGATGCCATCATGGCGGGAACTTATCAACATGATCTGTTTCATGGGACATTTGCGGAGGAGCTGATGGACCTGCTGGGCAAAATAGCATTCCGGGACGTGTTTTCTTCTTCGACGATCTACAAGCTGGAGATGGTCGAGGCGAGGGTTCTGGATTATCTGATGGACCGCCTGGTTCACGCGATTATCTATTATGATACCGGGGAGCAGCTCAACTCGATTGATCTTCGAATTGTGTCGTTTATCTCGGATAATTACAAAAATGCATACAAAATCCAGTCGCAGGGAAAGGGCGAGGCGGAGAAGCTGTACCTTCGGCTCCTGCTGGTGACGGATTATGTATGCGGAATGACAGACAGCTACGCAAAAAGGCTGTATCAGGAGCTGAATGTCATTATTTGATTTGCCAAACCTTTAACTTGTTGCCAGGCATGCAATTAAAGGTCCGGTGGACCTTTAATTTGTTTTGGAAATGGAACGGCACCAGTAGCCAAAGTTGGGCGTGTCAGAGCGTTCGTCTTTCGAAAGATCCATTTCGGAAATGTATTCAGCTGAAAAAAGTGGAAATCCAAAGAGGTCTGCAGCGTGGGCCTCTTTTTTGTCGTACAGCCCCGGAACGCCGAGAATGAAAGCATCATCGGATTCTACGAGCAGGAGATGGTGATAGTTGTGGCAGCCGTGGAGCAAAAAACTGTTGTTGGCGAGGTTCCAGCTCCGGCGCGGGAGGACCGACAATTCGGAGCGGGAGATTTTACGGCATTGGGGGGAAATCTGTGCGGCGAGGATTTCCTCATTTTCGGGTGCTTCTGCAGCTTCCTGTGCGGTGCTGTCTTTTTCTGTCTCTTCTGCTATGGAAGATTCGGAAGCAGCCTCGGGCACCGTCTCATGAAATTCCCGGATTTTTGTCGTATCAACCGGCACATTAGACCATGCTGATACATAGGTTTCCTCGTAAGGTCCACGCAGCAGAAAACCATCACATTCCTGCAGATGCCTGCGTTCCGGAAAGAAATCGCCGGTCAGGGGAAACTGCATATGAATGGCTTTGTTCTTGACCGGCAGTTCTATCAGCTTTTTGGTAACTGCGATATCTTTGTCTTTATAAAAAATGGAGAGGGAGAGCGTTTCACTATTGGTAAGGGCCAGCCCTTTTAAATGCATTTGCACAAGAAGCGTATGGCCTCGGTGCTGGATTTTCAAAAATCCGGAATTGTGAATTTTCTTTTCCCCTTTATATTCATAGATATAACAAATGATTTGATTCATAACTTACACCTCGTCTTCTTGTGGAATTCTTCTTTTTATATTATGATAGAAAAGGTGAAAATATGTGGAGGCTTGAAAAATGGAAAATAAGATTTGTGCCGAAATACAGACGGATGAACTGAAAACAGACATTGGCAGCGGCCGGCAGACGGATGAACGGTTTATGAAAGAAGCGGTCCGTCAGGCGAAAAAAGCATACAAGATTGGCGAGGTCCCGATAGGGTGCGTAATCGTCTACGAGGATAAAATCATTGCCCGTGGCTACAACCGCAGAACCATCGATAAAAATACGCTGGCACATGCGGAGCTTCAGGCAATCCGGAGAGCGAGCAGGAAGCTGGATGACTGGCGGCTGGAGGACTGTACAATGTATGTGACATTAGAGCCGTGCCAGATGTGTTCGGGTGCTATCGTGCAGTCACGTATGAAGCGAGTGGTGGTCGGGTGCATGAATCCGAAGGCGGGCTGTGCCGGTTCTGTCTTAAATATTCTCCAGATGCCGGAGTTTAATCATCAGGTGGAGCTGACGACTGGTGTACTTGGAAATGAGTGCAGCCAGATGATGAAGTCATTTTTTAAAGAATTGCGGGAAAAGGGGAAGAAGCGTTGACTTTTCGACTATTTCCATTTATAATAAAGACTCGTGCAGCCGGGGCGTTAGCGGTGCCTTGTACCTACAATCCGCTATAGTAGGGGTGATATTACGCAGAGGGTCTTTGATTGAGAAGCTGCCCTCGCAAAGTGGCGTTGAGATTTGGGTCTTATGCGACGGAAATCTACGAACCGTGTCAGGGCAGGAATGCAGCAGCACTAAGTAGAACCTTCCGGGTGCCATGAGGTTGCCTGAGTTGAGTTAACTGTCGAGGTAACGGTCTTGAGAGGAGATTCGAAGCGTAATGCACGATTTAAAATTTGACAGACAATATGCAGATGATTTTCGGACCATGGGAACAGGATGGTTTGGAGGTCATTTTTTTATTGCCAGGCATGCAGACAAAGATCCGGTGAACCTTTATCCTGCCGGCAAAAATCATCTTGCACAAGAGTGGAAAATTCTACTGTTTTTCATGTGGATTTTCTGCTACAATGTAATACATGAAAACACTACTTACAGCGATTAATGCAAAATATATTCATTCCAATCTTGCGGTCTACAGTCTCAAGGCATATGCAGAGGAACATTTGAAAGAAAAGATGCCGCCGGAAGAGGCAGACATTGAGCTCGCAGAATACACCATCAACCAGCAGGCTGATGATATTTTGATGGACATTTTTAAGAAAAGACCGGATCTGTTATGCTTTTCCTGCTACATCTGGAATATTACCTATGTGGAGACGATGATTGTTGAGATTCACAAAATCCTGCCGGAGACGATCATCTGGGTGGGAGGTCCGGAAGTCTCTTACCATGCCGCAAAATTTCTGGAAACACATCCGGAAGTGACTGGGGTGATGAAGGGTGAGGGCGAGAAGACCTTTCTGGAGGTGATGGAGTATTACACATCAAAAAGTAAAGGAAAAAGTTTACAAGATATCGCCGGAATTTCTTATCGAGAGGAAAATGCTACAGAAGCAGACGGGCAAAATACGACGTTTCCAATAAAAGAGAACCCATGGCGACCGGTCATGGATCTCAGCGAAGTACCGTTCGTCTATCACCATATGGAAGATTTCAAAAACAAAATCATTTACTATGAGACAAGCCGGGGTTGTCCGTTCTCCTGCAGCTACTGTCTGTCATCCATAGACAAAAAGCTCCGGTTCCGGGATATCGAACTTGTGAAGCGAGAACTGCAGTTTTTTATTGACCATGAAGTACCGCAGGTGAAATTCGTGGACCGCACCTTCAACTGCAGGCATGAGCATTCACTTGCGATTTGGAACTACATCCTTGAACACGATAAAGGCATTACGAATTTCCACTTTGAAGTGGCGGCAGATCTGTTAAACGAAGAAGAATTGGAACTAATGGCAACGATGCGGCCGGGGCTGATTCAACTTGAGATTGGAATTCAGTCCACCAATCCGAGGACCATCGAGGAGATTCACCGCGTGATGAATTTCAAAAAGGCAGCCGGGATAGTGGAACGCATCCGTCGCGGGAACAACATTCACCAGCATTTGGATCTGATTGCAGGTCTTCCGTATGAGGATTATGAAAGCTTTGGAAAATCATTTTGCGAGGTGTACGCATTAAAGCCGGCGCAGCTGCAGCTGGGATTTTTGAAGGTGCTCAAAGGTTCTTATATAGAAGAAAAGCTGGCGGATTATGAACTTGCATATCAGAGCAGACCGCCGTTTGAGGTGTTAAAGACAAAATGGCTTCCGTACAGTGATGTTATGCGCCTTAAGGGTGTGGAGGATATGGTCGAGGTCTATTATAACAGCGGGCAGTTCGAGCATACGATGGAAGAGATTGAGCAGGCATTTACGACTTCCTTTGAAATGTATGAGAAGCTTGCGGCATATTATGAAGAGAATCGACTCAGTGGAATCAATCACACGCGTGTTGCCAGATATGAGATTCTGCTTGATTTTGTGCGGAAATACGCTCCGGACAGACAGGCGCGCTGCCGAGAACTTCTGACGCTGGATCTGTATTTGCGCGAGAATATGAAAAACCGGCCGGAATTTGCCGGAGAAAGCAAAGTAACAAAAGAAGAGAACCGGCTGTTTTATGATCAGGAAGATAAGGAACGAAAATATCTGAAAGGATATGACGGTTTTGATAAAAACCAGCTTCGCAAAATGACACATTTGGAAAAAATAGACGGGCAGCTGATTCTTTTTGATTACAGACATCGAAATCCCCTGAATCATCAGGCCGGTACATTTATATGCGCCCCTTGCAAAATCCATCCAAAAAGTATAAACTAAAATGGACTATCAAATAATAGAGGGTACAAAGAGGTAACTACATGAATTTTTATAATCCAAAAACGAGAAAAATCGTCGCAATTGTCATTATCGTTGTCATCGCAGCTATGGTGGGAACAATGGTAATACCATATCTTGCAGCATAGAGGAACGTTCAGACATATGGCAAAACAAAAACAGAGAATGAGCACCAGACGCAGAAAAATGCAGATTAGAAAGCGAAAAATACAGGCCATCAAAGGTGGCCTGCTTTTGGTATGCATTCTAATGATTTATGGAATCATCCAGCTGGTTTTGTGGAATTATGTCAGCAGGAATACGACGAATGCAATTCCCAGGGGAATCTACATTGGAGAGACGGACGTTTCAGGGCTGTCGGTCGATGAGGCAGCGAAGGCTGTGGATGCAGCTGTATCGGGATATCAGGAGGCATCGATTCTACTTCAGTTCGATGAGAACCGGACGCTGACAACGAGTGCCCAGGAGCTCGGGGTGACGATTGCGGACGAGAAAGCAGTCATTCAAAAAGCTTACAATTACAACAGAAAAGGAAGTCTGTTTAAAAGATGGCGGCAGATTCGTGCCAGAAAGAAAGAAAATCAGGTCATTGCGATTCCATTTGCGGTAAATGCAGAGACTCTGACGAATTTGCTGACACAGAAATGCACACCGCTTCTGAAAGCCCCGGTCAATGCCACTCTCTCAAGAGAAAATGATGCGACTGTTTTAAAGGATGGCGAAAATGGTGAGGTCATTGATTTTGAAAAAACAATCAAAACCGTAAATCAGTTTTTGAATAAAGACTGGAAGGGCGCGGATGGGACCATGGCAATCGCAGTGTCGGATGAAGAACCGGAAATCAAATCCGATGATTTGAGCGGAATTCAGGATCTCTTGGGGACATATACGACATTTTACAGTGCGGACGGAACCGCACATGCACACAATGTGGAAATCGGTGCGACGAATGTTGGCGGAAGAATTATTGCGTCCGGCGAGGAAGTGTCGGTGGATCAGGCATTAAAATCCAGAACAGAAGAAAACGGCTACGAAAAAGCAGGCTCCTATGAGAGCGGTACGGTCGTGCAGACCTATGGCGGCGGGATCTGTCAGGTGTCGACAACACTTTACAACGCAGTCCTGTATGCAGAGCTGGAGGTAGAGAAGAGAAGCCCGCATTCCATGAGGGTTTCTTATGTGGATCCGTCCAGAGATGCGGCGATTGCGGAAGGTCTGACCGATTTTGTATTTAAGAACAGCTATGATACACCAGTTTATATAGAAAGCGTTTTAGCAGATGGGTACCTGACCTTTAATATTTATGGAAAAGAGACGAGAGATTCTGGCAGAACGATTGATTTCGAGAGTGAGATATTAAAGACCGAGGATATGGACGGGACCACATTTGTGACCGTGAATCAGCCGATCGGCTATTTTGTGCAGATTGCACCTTATCAGGGAATGGATGCCCAGCTCTGGAAAATTGTGTATCAGGATGGAGAGGAAGTCAGCCGGGATGTCATCAATACCAGCCATTATCAGGCAACAAAGCTGACCTACAGCGTCGGAATCCAGTCGGACAGCGCGGAGGCTGTGGCAGAGGTCAAAAATGCCATTGCATCACAGGACCCGTCTGTGGTTCAGACGGCAGTTAACAAAGCACTTGGATACTAAGATACTCAGCTTCACGAAAAAAACGTGTGGGAGGAACAGATGAAAATAGAATATATCTCACAGACCGTACTGCGCAGAGCAATTTTAAAGCCCTTAAGTGCGAGAAGAGACGAAGCATTGTTCACCCCGTCTGAGGCGGAGATGTGCAGTGCCATACAGATGAACACACCGGGACCGGCCATATTTACAACGGCGGTGGTTACCGGAAATGCAAAAGAAATCGGAGTCTACGCCATCGCAAAGGCAGCCAAT
>JAQUUC010000024.1:4722-47392 GCA_028694105.1 Hespellia sp. | reverse complement strand
CTCCAATATCTTCTGCTCCATAACACCACTCCTTTTTACTTTGGATGATATCATAAAACACCATTTACCGAATTAAATAGTAAAATAACTCCCGAAAGAGGTACATACAAACAGTGGATGTACGAAAAATGGGCTGATGGACGAGTAAAGCTCCAAAAAAGATTTTATCTAACATACACCATGTACTCTTCCAGTGTTGGCGCAACGGCATACAACACAATAGATTTTAATGCCGCCGCAATAGACACAGAGTTTCCATTTGCCTTCGCGGACATACCTTTTGTTACAGCTACTCCAGCCGCTGGAAGCGGAGCACTAATGATGATTTTGGGAACAAATGTCACCAAAACACGGATGGTTAATATCTCATACGCGAGATATAACACAAATACCACGAGCGCATTCACGGCTGTAATTGATGTTGTAGTCGAAGGAACAGCCGCTTAATCCATCGGAATAAGAAATAGTCGACTGGAAAATAGATAAAAGCTACTGCCATTCTTATAGCTTCCAATGGATATTTTACAGCCTTTGGTACATTGTCCCATAAATGTAGATGTAAGGTGGCAATTGTCTCCGTTTGTCCCCATATCAACACCATCCTGCTTGCACGATATTTCTTGATTATAGCCGGTATTCGCAAGGTATGAATATACAGTTAGAATCCATGTATATGTAACACCCGGTAGTAAATCATCTGTCGTGAATGTAGGATTTACCACAAGGCTGTCTTTAAAGACCGGTCTTTTACTATTTAATTCATTCTTTATTCAATTGTTAATAGTTACGATTTATATAAATAAGAGCACAACAAAAACACCTGACTGCTGCCAGATGTAAATAATATTTATTAATCATGTTATGCGCTTAAGTATTTTTGGTGATGGTATTTCACACCTGCCTGATCCACAGTACAGTATCGCATTGTAGTTTCAGGCTTCGAATGTCCAGCCATAATCATAGCTTCCTGCAGGGTCATTCCCCGGTTAGTCGCATTCGTGATAGCGGTCCTTCGGAATCGGTGCGGATGCGCTTTTGTTACGCCAGCCCTTCTTCCGGTTCTTCTGATAATGTCTTCGATACCATTTTTTGTTAGACGCTGATTTGGAGCGTTCTCACTAACAAACAATGCCGGATTGTCATCATCCCGACTCTGCAGGTATTCTTTCATATACATATTTGATATATCATTCAAATACACGACTCGCTCTTTAGCGCCTTTTCCGAATACAATCAAATCTTTGCTTGCAAATCTGACATCAGCACGATTCAGTGCAGTAAGTTCTGACACTCTTACTGCAGTAGAATAGAGGAACTCCATCATTGCTTTATCTCTGATTGTCTTACAATTCCTAAGAAGTAACCTCCGCTCCTCATCTGAGAAAGGATTTTGTAATTTGTATTCAACCTTTACTTCCTCAACCAATATCATTGGGTTTTTTCGAATTCTGTCCCTATCACGCAGCCACACAAAGAAAGAGCTATATACAGCCCTCACATTCTTTAATGTGGCATTTGATATCTTCCGAATCATTTTATACATCCTCATATATTCGGATATATCTCCGGGCACTATATCCGATATCCGCTTATTAACATAAGATAATAGCCGATTCAACTCATAACGATACCGGTCAATTGTCTTTTTCGACTTACCTTCTAATTCCTTGGATATCAAAAAATCTTCCATGTCGTTTACCCATGTCTTATCAACTACCATCACCTCCATATTCTCAGCTAATTCGCACCCACCCAGTACCATGTTCAGAACGCATTTGAGTTCCTGCAGCCCCTCCTCTGGAATAACTGTCTGCATCCGTCTTAGCACCTCCAATATCTTCTGCTCCATAACACCACTCCTTTTTACTTTGGATGATATCATAAAACACCATTTACCGAATTAAATAGTAAAATAGAAGAGATAAACGGATGGTATGTTTTAAGGCATCCAAACGGTCTATGCGAGTGCTGGATACGTTTCGAATGGACAACGTATGTCGGAACATTTTGGAAAAATGGACTGTATTTCGTGAGTTCCAATTTTAATAACGGTTTTCCTATCGCATTTGAAGAAGCGCCGATCATCGAAATTACTCCCAACAGCGCCAATACATTGTACTGGTTGTCAGCAACTGATATTACTAGAACTGGATTTAAACTGGTGTGTTATTCTGTGGAGCAGGCCAACGTTAGTACAGTATGCGCAATTCATGCAATCGGCAGATGGAAATAGAATTTACATCCACACTCGAGGACAAGCACTTACTGATAATTGGATACGTGGTCAACTTAGTTTTATGTTGCCTTAAAACCTATCGAAATCGCATCTTTTAAAACTAATCCACCATCCAACTAATCGATCCATTATAAACATTTGCGACATTGCTCTTTGATACTGTGTTGTAACACATTAATTTACCGGTGGAATTTATGTAATAAACTATATTTTCTGTGGTGCTAGAACCAATCGGCGAACTACTAGGGATGTCTTTTACCGGAAGCTGATATCCCGATGTGCTAATTCCTGCAGAAATTGTCATATGGCGCATCTTTCCAAATCTGTGTATTATTACTCCGGATGTCAATGTCTCCATTTCAGGAATTGCAATATTACTATTTAATTCATTCTTTATTCGCCTATTTACGAAAGGAACACAAAAAATTGAAAAATATTATCTTTAATGACAATCCGGAAGAAGTACTGCAGGCAGAGGTGAAAAAGATTTCCCTGCATGTAGTACAGATTAGCGGAGTGGAACAGAATCTTAGTGGTTTTGTCCTTGTAACTGATACGGGAGGTGCTTACGGAAAATATGAAGCATATACCACATTATACAGAACGGTCGAAGGTGGTTATCAGCTGTCGGATGACGGATCCGTTTACACGGAACCAGAACCAATGCCAGAACCAGAGCCTGCACCGGAACTGTCGTTAGAAGAGGTGCAGGAAGCAAAAGTTACAGAAATGAATACTGCGCAGCAGGCTACGATTCAGCTTGGGGTAGAGGTAACTCTAACGGATGGGTCGCGAGAACACTTTGACCTGACCGACCATGATCAGATAAGTCTTATGGGCTTGCAGTCAATGGTTTTGTCTGGTCAGGATCCTATCCCATGGCATACATCTGACAACAATACGCACTGCAAATTCTACTCTAATGCAGACATGGCACTGATAACCACACAAGCATTAAATTATGTGGCATATCATATTACATACTTTAGAGATCTCAGAATTTATATCAAATCAATTACTAAGATCGCTGAGGTGGAGTCGATTACTTATGGTTCAGTCATTCCGGAAAAATACCAGTCAGAGCCGCTTAAAGCAATGCTTGCGGCTATGGATTGAGATGTTTGAGACCTCTAGCCCTATTTGGGGTTGGTGGTCTTTTTTATATCGTGATCGAAATTATGTGGAGAGGGTATACACATTGGACGATGTTCATTGTTGGTGGATTGTGCTTTTGGATCATAGGGCTTGTGAACGAATTTGTTTTAACACGTGGGATGCCATTGGTAAAGCAGATGTTGATTGGTTCTGTAGTAATCACAGTAGTGGAATTCATTGCTGGATGCATTATAAATCTCTGGCTTGGATGGAATGTATGGGATTACTCCAATATGCCGTTTAACATATTAGGTCAGGTATGTCTACCATTTATGATTTTATGGTTCTTTCTATCCGCACTAGGGATAATACTTGATGATTATCTGAGGTGGCTTCTATGGGAAGAGGAAAAGCCACATTACAGATTATTTTAAATAGGAAGGATAGGGTGGAAATGGAGCCAATAGAAGAAATGATTGCGTTCATGGCAGAACATAGGAACAGAATGAATGTTTCGGAGCACAGAATTAAAGATCTGGAAGAGCAGAACAAACAGATTCTAGCGATTACGGTGTCAGTCGAAAAGCTGGCAAAATCAATGGAGGCTATGGTTACGGAGCAAAAGACACAAGGAGTGAGACTGCAGAAGCTGGAAAACGAACCTGCAGAAAAATGGAATTCCGCGCGAAAGACATTTTTTACGGCCGTTACAAGTGCAGCAGGAACCGCTATTGCCGGAATTATTATCTGGCTATTTGTTTATGCAGCACAAAACATGTAGATAAGAGGAGGAAAAATTATGTTTAACAACACAGTATTTAAAGTATCCGTAGATACAAAGAAGTGGCTAAAGGCATCCGGAGTACGTGCCATAAAGACAATGGCACAGACAGCAGTTGCAGTGATTGGAACAAGCGCGGTAGTGTCAAGCGTAAATTGGCAGATGGTTGTATCGTCAGCAGTTGTGGCCGGCATTGTCAGCGTCCTGACATCGGTTGCCGGAATCCCGGAAGTAACTAACAACGATTTAGAAAGTGAGGAATAATTATGAAAATTATTGAAACGAATTTAACATTTGGAGCATTAAGTCGAAGAAGCGCCACATCGAGGATTATAATCCACAATGCCGCAGCTGTTACTTGCAGCGCGGAGGATATACACAGATGGCATCTTGCCAACGGTTGGGCTGGTGCTGGTTACCATTTCTTGGTAAGAAAAGACGGAAGTATCTATCGATTAAGACCAGAGTGGGCAATCGGTGCTCATACATCTGGTTCCAATAGTAATTCAATCGGCATTTGTTTTGAGGGGGACTATAACAACGAGACTTCTATGCCGGCAGCACAGATGGCATCAGGCAAAGAGTTAGTTGCATACATTAAGGGGAAATACGGATTCCGTCTTGTTCAGGCACACCAGGACGTATGCGCTACAGATTGTCCGGGACATCATTTTCCGTTTTCGGAAATCGCTGGTGCAAGCGGTTCTGTAAATGTAACCACATCGTCAAGTGACGGAGGATCTTCGTCCATAGGAGCATCTGGTAACTGGATTGCACAGTTACAGTCAGAATGTAATGCTCAAGGATTCTCTAATCAGGCAGTCGATGGTATTGCTGGACCTAACACACTTGCGGGCTGTCCAATGGTACGAAAAGGCGCGAGGGGAAATATAACAAAGATTATACAGAGCAGGGTAGGGGCTGTTGCAGATGGCATCTTTGGTGCAGCCACGGAAGCGGCTGTTAAGGCATTTCAGAGAGCTCACGGTCTTGTTGCAGATGGTATTGTAGGACCTAAGACATGGTGTAAGCTGTTGGGAATGTAGATATGGGAGATAATAAAATGAAGCAATTAAAGCAATTTGAAACATTTATAGTATGTATCGTTGTGGCATTGTTAGTTGCTGCAGTTAGTTTCGGCGCAGGCGTGATCGCTTGCACCGGATCACCCGCGAACACCACGGCAAATGAGTCAATAAGCGCGAGAAAAGCGCATGATCTTACGATACAAAACCCTCCGGTAGAATATTCAACCAACAATATCGAATAAAACTAAATAAGGAAGGTGCAGTATTTAATCTGTAACAACGGTGTATTCACCCTGCCCGCCAGAAAATGCAGCAGCAGTAGAGCCGAAATCGATGCTCTGGTCAATGTTAACATCCTTTGCCGGGTCAATTCCATTTTCTTTCAGAATGAATTCGAATACCATTTGCGGCATACCACCTTTTCTTCCGCCAATCACATCTTTCCCTTTTAAATCATCCCACGAAAAATCATCCGTTTTTTCTCTGGCAACCAAAAAGTTTCCTGCACGTTGAGTCAGCTGCGCGAAGTTTTTGATGACATCGGTTGCACCCTCCTGATAAGTATAAATCGTAGATTCTGCACCTGCAAATCCGATATCTGCTTCTCCGGAGAGTACGGCTGTCATCGTTTTGTCAGCACCGTAGCCCGTGACGAGTTCCAGATCAATGCCCTGATCCTTAAAATATCCTTCTTCAATTGCGACATACATCGGTGCATAGAAGATGGAATGGGCAACTTCGTTCAGTACAACATGAGCAGGTTCTTTTACATCAGCGGTTGTTTCTTTGGTATCCGCATCCGGTGCAGGTTCGGGCGCAGACGTACAGCCGGTGAGCAGCCCGATTACCATTGCACACGATAGAACGGCTGAAAGTAAACGTTTTTTCATAAATAGCCTCCCTGAATTCTAATGGTACAGTATATGAAACGAAGGAAAGAAAGGTTCCCGGATAAAAATGCAAGTAATGGTTGCTTTACGGTAAAATTTTCCAATTCTATAATTTCTTTAGAAGAGAGGTAAATTATGATGAAATATCGTGTGGCATATGGTGTGCTTTTTATAGCACTTACATTACTGTTTATCTGGAAGAATTCGCCAGTCTCTTTTGCATTATTGCTTTTCTGTATTATATTTCCACTTGTTCTGCATATATGGATGAGACTGGAATGTAAAAGACTTTGTATTAGAATTGGGGTCATGGGAGATATGAAAACCAATCGTCCGGTTCGTGTGCGTGTTGCGGCAACCGGAAGGCACCGCTCTGCTATCGGAAGAATCAGTGGAGATGTTTCATTCCGTCATGTGATAACGGAGGAGGCTGATGAGAGGAGCAGCATTCTGTTCGAGCGTGGAAATATGTTCGCTGCCGATTATGAATACCAAAATGCATTCTGTGGTGTGATTATCATTCGTGCTGAGAATTTAAAAGCAGTGGACAGTCTTGGGCTTACTACCTGCAAAATCAGGAATTCTGCAAAACACTCATTTGTTATTTATCCGGAGGATGAGTGGGAAAATGAATCGAATGCTGTGAAAACATACGGAGATGAATTTATTGGTGTCCGTGAGTATCGTGAAGGGGATGTTATGTCATCTGTTCATTGGAAGTTGTCGAGCAAATGGGACCGGCTGCTGGTCAGAGAATATACAGACATTGATGAATACTCAGCGCGGAACGAGAAAAATGAAAAATGTAGAATGTGCGAAAATCATGATTTGTGTTATAATAAAGAATACGCTGAATTTGAAATGAAATGAGGAAAAGACAATGAAGATTATCGCAGATACACATGCACATACACTGGTGAGCGGACACGCTTACAGTACAATTAGAGAGATGGCACAATTTGGAGCCAAGAACGGACTGGAATATCTGGCACTGACAGAGCACGGTCCAAAGATGACGGGGTCATGCCAAGACATTTATTTTATGAACTTCAAGGTGATTCCAAGAGAGATGTACGGAATCAACCTATTGCTGGGAATTGAACTGAACATTTTAAATGCGGATGGTGAGGTGGATCTTCCAGAACCACTGTTAAAGAAGATGGACATTTCCATTGCAAGTATCCACACCCCACCGTGTTTTTCAGATGAATTTACGATAGAGAATATAACAAACGCATATGTAAATGTTATGAAGAATCCATATGTTAATATTATCGGACATCCGGATGACGGCAGGATGCCACTGGATTATGAAAAGCTGGTAAAAGCCGCAAAAGAGACGGGAACACTTCTGGAGGTGAATAATTCATCCCTTCACCCACTCAGCTTTCGCGCAAATGCAAAGGAGAACTACAAGGTCATGCTGGATCTGTGTAAGCAGTACGAAGTGCCGATTACGACAGGAACCGACGCACACATGGATGTGGAAGCAGGCAGATTTGAATCAACGCAGGAGCTTTTAAAAGAGTGTGATTTTCCGGAAGAACTGGTTGTGACAACTAATTTTGAAAAATTAAAACCGTATATAAATCTCTATAAACAGGAATCTGCAGCGCGTTAGAACGGTAAAGAAACAAAGTGTTTACTTTATGAATTTAATGTGCTAAAATATGGTTTAGATCATTAGAAATGTGAAGGAGATTTAAATCATGAGCAAGAAGATCAGAACAGAAGCAGTAGATTATCTGTTTGAAGCAATTTTAAGTTTGAAAGATAAAGAAGAATGTTATACATTTTTCGAAGATATATGTACAATCAATGAACTGCTGTCATTGTCACAGCGATTTGAAGTAGCCAAGATGCTGAGAGAACAGAAGACCTATCTTGAGATTGCGGAGAAGACCGGCGCCTCTACCGCGACAATCAGCAGAGTGAACCGATCACTGAATTATGGTAATGATGGATACGACATGGTCTTTGACCGCATTAATAAATAGCAAATAAGAACTGCACAGTCTGCAGTTCTTATTTTTTTCCCTTTTTGGAAATGTTTTCGTCATTCTTGCTGTCATCTGGAAATGTGTCGATGATTTTTTCAATCAGAAGCTGACGAACATAAATGTCAAAACTCAGCTGGCAGATGAATGCAAACAGCCGGAGATATTCCCGGTCTTCTTCCGGAGCATCTGCAAAGGTTGCGTTTGACTGCGCATATTTTTCCTTGATATCATTCTGCAGACTTTCAATTTCACTCTGCTCTAAGTCGCATACTTCCCGGTACACATCCGACATCTTCATTGCATGATCCGTGTTAAAATATCGGTCTGTGAGCGGCTTTAACACAGCCTCAATATCCTTGATTGACAGGATATTCTTGAAATAATAGACAAAGAGCAGTACCAGAATATGCTCCTTGGAATATTTCTTTTTGACCGGCGGGGGAATCAGATTATTCTTTGCGTAATTGTTGATCATGGTCTTAGTCAGAATCTTGTCCTCTTCATAGCGCTTTGTGGAAGCAAGCTGCTCATCCATAAAGGTGGTGACCTGATCCATGTACAGATCGATGTTCGGAATCTCATCTGCCTTTACATAGCTGATTTTGGAAAGGCTGTCTAAGATACTGCCAAGCATGTCATTCATATCTATTTTCATTATTTTTCACCTCGATAGCCTCATTATATAGTAATAAAAACCACTTTACAATCTTTTTATTTCGACTTTTTCTTTGATTGGAAATCTGTCGTGACATGTAGTGGGAAATATGATAAAATGATGCGATAGATAAGGAGAGAATTATGAGTATATATGATACATTAAATGACAGACAACAGGAAGCGGTCTTTCATACGGAAGGGCCCCTTCTTATTTTAGCAGGAGCGGGCTCCGGTAAAACGAGAGTGCTGACGCATAGAATTGCCTATCTGATTGATGAAAAGGGCGTGAACCCGTGGAATATCCTTGCGATTACATTTACGAATAAGGCGGCAGGAGAGATGAGGGAGAGAGTAGACCAGATTGTTGGATTTGGTTCGGAGAGCATCTGGGTGAGCACCTTTCACTCTACCTGTGTGCGTATTTTAAGACGCCACATCGATCTGATGGGATACGATAATAATTTTACCATCTACGATTCGGATGATCAGAAGACACTTATGAAGGATGTCTGTAAGCTGCTCGATATCGATACGAAGGTGTATAAGGAACGCAATCTTCTCACCGCCATTTCCAAGGCGAAGGATGAGATGATCATGCCGGACGAATTCGAGATGAGTGCGGCAGGCGATTTCGGAAAGAAAAAGATTGCGATGGTCTACCGGGAATATGAAAAGCAGCTCCGTGCCAACAATGCGCTGGATTTCGATGACCTGCTGGTAAAGACGGTGCAGCTGTTCCAGACGAATCCGGACGTGCTGGATTATTATCAGGAACGTTTCCGCTATATCATGGTGGACGAGTATCAGGATACGAATACTGTACAGTTCAGACTGATCAGTATTCTTGCCGGCAAATATAAAAACCTCTGTGTGGTTGGTGACGATGACCAGTCCATCTACAAATTCCGCGGAGCGAACATCAAGAATATCCTGAATTTCGAACATGAATATGCGAATGCGAAGGTAATCAAGCTGGAGCAGAATTACCGCTCTACCAGTACGATTCTGGATGCGGCGAATGCAGTAATCCGCAATAACTACGGAAGAAAAGACAAGACCCTGTGGACCGACAACGGGGAGGGGGAGAAGATTAATCTCCGCCAGTTTGATTCAGCGTATGATGAGGCAGATTATATTGTAAATGATATTCGGAGCCATGTAAATTCCGGCAACGGCAGCTATAATGACCATGCGATTCTGTACCGTACAAATGCACAGTCCCGTATCTTCGAGGAGAAATTTGTCGCTGCAAACGTTCCGTATAAGATTGTCGGTGGCGTGAACTTCTATGCAAGGAGGGAAATCAAAGACCTGCTTGCTTACTTAAAGACGATTGATAACGGACGCGATGATCTTGCGGTTCGAAGAATCATCAATGTGCCAAAGCGCGGAATCGGTCTGACAACCATGAACCGTGTGCAGGAATCAGCGCAGGAGCGTGGAATCGGATTTTATGATGCACTGGGCGGTCTGGATCTGATTCCGGGAATCGGAAGAGGTGCAGCGAAGTTAGAATCGTTTGTGGCGATGATTGAATATTTTAAAACGCAGGCGGCAAAGCTCAGCATTTCCGATTTGATGAAGGAGATTCTGGAGATAACGGCATATATCGAATCTCTGGAGGCAGAGGGAAAAGAAGAGGCGGAGACCCGAATTGAAAATATTGACGAGCTTCTGAGTAAAATCGCAACATATGAGGAAAACTGTGAAGATGAACGACCGACGTTAAGTGGTTTTTTGGAGGAGGTTGCACTGGTTGCTGATATCGACAGTCTTGATGAATCAAGTGATTACGTTGTTCTGATGACATTACATAGTGCCAAAGGTCTGGAATTTCCGAATGTATATATGGCGGGAATGGAGGATGGGATATTCCCAAGCTATATGACGATTACCGGAGATGATCCGGAGGAGCTGGAAGAGGAAAGACGCCTCTGTTATGTCGGAATCACCAGAGCCCGTGAGGACCTGACTATGACCTGCGCGAGACGGCGGATGATTCGCGGAGAGACGCAGTACAATAAAAAATCCCGGTTCCTAAAGGAAATCCCGATGCATCTGTTAAACGTGGGAAATCTGGACGAAGATGAAGCAGAGCTGCCGTCACAGAGTGCATATGTAAAAGCCAAACAGTCGTTCCACAGTAAGGCATTTGCAGAGACGAAGCCGAAGAGACAGTTTACAGTCAGTCTGGGTGACCAGCTGGATTATGAAGTCGGTGACCGTGTGCGCCATCAAAAATTCGGAGACGGTCTTGTGACCGGAATTACCGAAGGCGGACGAGATTATGAAGTGACGGTAGAATTTGACCATGTGGGCGTGAAGAAAATGTTCGCAAGTTTTGCAAGACTTCAAAAAATCGTAAGTTAAGATTGTTAAAAATTGTATAAATTAGTGGCATTATGAAAATGATAGTGTTATAATGAAGCCAATAAGGACCTGCTGAGAGATGCAGGGGGAAGGACGTGAATTATGAGCAAAGTGGAAGAATTGATCGCAGAGACAAAACTGAATGAATTGTTACACAAAAAAGAGGCAGAGAAGAATAAGAATGTGATCGTATGGGTTCTGGCTATTATCGGTGCAGTTGCAGCAGTTGCAGCTATCGCTTATGCAGTATATTGTTTCCTGACACCTGATTATTTAGAAGACTTCGAAGAAGACTTTGACGATGATTTCGATGATTATTTCAGCGAAGAAGATCAGGTATAATACGCACAGAAAAATTCATAGGAATGAATGGGACGGAATCTGATGACTCCGTTCCTTTTATGTTGCCCGAGATATTTGCGGGGAGAAGATCTGTATATTATTAAAATTTTCACAAGTCAACTGTTGCAATTCAACGTACTAAAGTGTATACTGTCTGTATTGTTCGTTTTTTGATGGAAATAAATATATGAGCAGAAAAGTAAATGCCAGAAATGATAAATGAGAGGAATAAGTTTATGTCAATGATTACAAATGAAGTATTACCTTCACCGGAAGAATTAAAAATTGTATGTCCTGTAAGTGAGAAGCTCGCGGAGGTTAAAAGAGAGAGAGATGCACAGATGAGAGATATTTTCACTGGTGCTGATGATAGATTTGTAGTAATAGTAGGACCATGTTCGGCAGATCAGGAGGATTCAGTATGTGAGTACATTAACCGCCTTGTGCCGATTCAGGAAAAAGTGAAAGACAGAGTGATGATTGTTCCGCGTATTTACACGAACAAGCCGAGAACAACGGGAGACGGATACAAAGGTATGCTGCACCAGCCGGACCCGGAGAAGAAGCCAAATCTTCTTGCAGGAATCATGGCAATCCGCAAGATGCATATTCGGGCAATGGAAGAAAGTGGACTGACGGCGGCCGATGAGATGCTTTATCCGGAAAATCAGAGCTATTTAGATGATATTCTTTCTTATGAAGCAATCGGAGCAAGATCGGTGGAGAACCAGCAGCATCGTCTGACAGCCAGCAGCGCAGAGGTGCCGGTAGGTATGAAGAACCCAACCAGTGGAGACTTCTCTGTTATGCTCAATTCAGTTATAGCGGCACAGCATTCGCATCAGTTCATTTACCGCGGACTTGATGTGACAACTTCAGGAAATGACCTTGCACATGTCATTCTTCGCGGCGGTGTGGATAAGTATGGAAAGACCATGCCAAACTATCATTATGAGGATTTGGCAAGACTTTGTGAGATGTACTACAAATTGGATTTGAAAAATCCGGCAGCAATTATCGATGCGAATCATTCAAATTCAGACAAGAAATTTAAAGAACAGATTCGTATTGTAAGTGAAGTATTACATAGCAGAAACTACAATCCGGATGTGAAGAAGATGGTTAAAGGCGTCATGATTGAAAGCTATTTGGAAGAAGGAAGACAGGATATATGTGATAACATGGTCTATGGTAAATCCATTACAGACCCATGCCTCGGATTTGACGACACAGAAAAGTTGATTTATGAAATCGCTGAAAAGTGCTAGGAGACATTTATGAAAAAAGGACAAGTATTAGAAGGTATTATTAAAGAAATAGACTTTCCCAATAAAGGGAAGGTCTATCTTGCTGATGAGGAAAAACCAGTTATTGTAAAAAATGGAATCGTTGGACAGAAAGTTCGTTTTTCCATCAATAAGATCCGAAAGGGAAAAGCAGAGGGAAGACTTCTTGAAGTGCTGGAAAAGTCACCGCTGGAGGTGGAATCCGTCTGTCCTCATTTTGGTGAATGCGGCGGATGCATGTACCTTAGCCTTCCTTATGAAGAACAGTTGAAATTAAAAGAAGGACAGGTAAAAGCGCTGCTGGAGGATGTTGTGGAAGAACTTCCGTGGGAAGGCATCAAAGCCAGCCCGAAGAATTTCTCTTACCGTAACAAGATGGAGTTCACATTCGGAGACGAGTATAAGGATGGACCACTCGCGCTTGGCATGCATAAGAGAGGAAGTTTTCATGACATCGTAAATGTAGTGGACTGTCAGCTTGTGGATGAAGATTACCGTCGCATCTTAAAAACGACATTAGAATACTTCCGTGAAAAGGAAACGAAGTACTATCACCGTATGAGACATGACGGATATCTAAGACACCTGCTCGTTCGTAAGGGACAAAAGACAGGTGAGATACTGATTGATATCATCACCTCCCACGATGGTGAGATGAATGAGCAGGAGTGGGCAGACAGGCTTCTTGCACTTCAACTGGATGGCGAGATTGCAGGAATTCTGCATACTTATAATGATGGTGTGGCAGATATGATTAAGGATGAAGGAACCAAGATTCTCTATGGAAAAGATTATTTCTATGAAGAACTGCTGGGCCTGAAGTTTAAGATATCTCCATTTTCGTTCTTCCAGACGAACTCGCTGGGAGCAGAAGTTTTATACGAGACAGCCAGGGAATATATTGGCGATACGAAAGATAAGACAATCTTTGACTTATACAGTGGGACCGGAACGATTGCGCAGATGATTGCACCAGTCGCAACGAAGGTGGTTGGTGTTGAAATCGTGGAAGAGGCTGTGGTTGCTGCGCGCGAAAATGCGAAGTTGAATGGTCTTGAGAACTGTTTTTTCCATGCGGGGGATGTGCTGAAGGTTATCGATGATTTAAAAGAGGTGCCGGATCTGATTGTGCTTGATCCGCCGAGAGATGGAATTCATCCGAAGGCGTTGGAGAAAATCATTGATTTTGGCGTGGACACGATGGTGTATATCAGTTGTAAGCCGACCAGCCTTGCACGGGATCTGGAGGTGCTGCAGGCGAGAGGGTATGAAGTGATGCGGTGCGTTGCGATTGACCAGTTTCCGAACACCGTGCACTGCGAGTGCGCCGTGTTGATGTCAAGTATTCAGAAGTAGAGGGGGCAAATTGTGGCTGCAGATAAACCCTCCGAAAGGATGCGCAAAGATAATAGAACAAGTCCTAAAGAACAAATAATGCAAGACACCGCCTATTGGGTTGTAGACGGTGTCTTGCATTATTTGTTCTTTAGAGATTTAGAAATGAGAAGTAATCCATTGTAACATACTTGTCTGAGATTACGCTCTACAGGTGGTCGGCCTGCCAGTGTCATGGCTTGTTTTTGAATTTCTGAATGCACGATATGTGGGTACAGACCATTTAGATATATTATAAAATGGTCAAAAAAATCGTTGATATGTTCTTCATCTGCATCAGAAAAAAAGCAGCCTATTTGATTTCGCAATATATCGAAAAATTGGTATACCGTTTTTTTGAATTCAACCAAACGCTCTAATCGGGTATTATTTTCCATGGTATTTAAGTGTACAGATAATAATTCAAGCAACACGGTTCTATCACACATAGAATCAGTCAATATGGAGCAAAAAGTTTCTATGGAGTATTCGTTTGTTCCCATGCATCGTTTTTGAAAGTCTGCACTCCAAAGAGAAAATTCTTCTTTCAGAATATCCATAAAAATTTCTTCTTTGGTTTTATAGTAACCGTAGATGGCAGGTCTGGTAAAGGAAGTCATTTCAGATATTCCTTTCATTGTGACAGCATCATATCCGCCTTTTTCATATATTTCTTTACAGGCAAGGATGATTTCATTTTGTCTGTTTTCAATTTGTTCTGGTGTTCTTGCACGTTGAAAATCCATACTGTGTTGACTCCTTTATTAGTTCAAATCGGTCTGATATGTTCATTATAAGAGGAAATATGATATAAGTCAATAATAAACACAGTGTAAAATAATAGTTGACACAATGTAAGATAAGCGATATACTTCTAATTAGTTACATGATGTAAGATAAAAAATAAAAATATGAAAAAATAAGGAGAGGAAATTTATGAGTAAAAAAATTATTATCATATCATCAAGTCCAAGAAAAGGCGGTAATTCTGACCTTTTATGTGATGAATTTGCAAAGGGAGCAACAGAAGCAGGAAACGAAGTTGAAAAAATCTATGTGAAAGATATGAAGCTGAACTATTGCAGTGGCTGTGGATTCTGTGTTGGCAATAAAGGACAGTGTTCCCAGAGAGACGATATGGAGACGGTTAAAGAAAAACTGATTGCAGCAGACACGATTGTATTGGCAACACCTGTATATTTTTACACTATGTCAGCTCAGATGAAAACATTTATAGACCGTTTATGCTCTTTCTATACGTTGCTGCCAAATAAAGAGTTTTACTATATTATGACGGCTGCGGATGGAGAAAAGGCGGCAATGGCTAGAGTGCTTACAGAGTTTGACGGACTTTTGGCATGTCTTGATAATCCTGTTCTGAAAGGCTCTGTCTTTGGAACGGGAGTATGGGAAAAAGGAACTGTAAAAGATAAGCCTGCCATGAAGGATGCTCATGCAATGGGACAAGGTGTATAGGGATGGAGAAAATCAAAATGGAAAAGAAAGAAGTAATGATTGTTACAGGTGCAGGGCAGCTTAGCATGGCCATTGCCAGACGTATGGGTTATGGAAAGAAAATCGTCATGGGTGATAAAAATATAAGTAATGCAAAAGCAATTGCCGAGATTATGAATCATGCAGGCTTTGATGTGGAACCAGTGGAGATGGATTTATCGTCCAGAGAGTCTATTCTTGCATTCATTGCAAAAGCAGCAGAATACGGAAAAATTAAAATGCTTGTAAATGGGGCAGGCGTATCTCCAAGTCAGGCACCAATTGATGTGATTTTCAAAGTTGATTTATATGGTACAGCCGTTCTTTTGGAAGAGGTTGGAAAGGTTATTGCAGAAGGTGGTGTAGGCATTACAATTTCCAGTCAGTCAGGACACAGAATGCCACAGCTGTCAGCGGAAGCTGACGAGCAGCTGGCAATCACACCAACAGAAGAATTACTGAAATTAGAAATTTTACAGCCGGAGAATATCAAAGACACACTTCATGCTTATCAGATGGCAAAGAGATGCAATGAGAAACGTGTTATGGGTGAAGCGGTAAAATGGGGTGCGCGAGGAGCAAGAATCAATTCCATTTCGCCGGGAATCATTGTTACTCCTCTTGCTATTGATGAGTTCAATGGTCCTCGTGGTGATTTCTACAAAAATATGTTTGCTAAATGCCCGGCAGGCAGACCGGGAACGGCAGATGAGGTTGCAAATGTAGCAGAACTTCTTATGAGTGATAAAGCGGCCTTTATCACAGGTGCAGATTTTCTGATTGATGGTGGCGCAACAGCAAGCTACTTCTATGGACCATTGAAACCGTAGTATTTTTCCTGTGTTCAAAAAAATTTACAACAAACATATTGACACGGTGTCAGAAAAGCGGTATATTTTATGTGCTGACATGGTGTCAGCTTTAACACAAGGAGGTAATACACATGAAGAAAAATATTGGATCTGCATTAGCATTATATCAATCATCTCATTAAGGAAGAACATTAAGAAAGCGAGAGGTACATTATGCCAAGGGGATCAGTCGAACTGACAAATGCAAGAAAAGATGAAATTGTAAATGCTTGTGAGAAATTGTATCAGACAATGTCTTTTAAGGAGATTACACTAAAGGAAATAGGAAAGGTCACATCTTTCACCAGAACTTCGATTTATAACTATTTCCACACAAAGGAAGAAATCTTTCTGGAATTACTAAGAAGAGAATACGTTTTGTGGATTGATGAAATACAGCAGATTATGGACAAAAACGAAAAGCTGGATAAAGAAGCATTTTCAGAGAAAATAGCTAGAAGTCTGGAACACAGAGAAAGACTTTTGAAAATTTTATCCATGAATATGTACGACATCGAAGAAAACTCCCGTATGGAGAATCTGATTGCATTCAAGCAGACTTATGGGGCATCCTTACAGACGATGCTTTCCTGTGTTGAAAAATTCTTTCCAAAGTCAGGTATCACTGACAGACAAAGTTTTATTTATCAGTTTTTCCCATTTATATACGGAATCTATCCGTATACAGCGGTAACAGAAAAACAGAGAGAAGCAATGAAAGAGGCTGGAATAGATTATGCCTATCAAACGATTTATGAAATTACTTATCAATGTCTGATACATTTGCTTACAGCATTGGAATAGTAAAATGGAGGAGATTAGAATGAACAAAACATTAGTAGCAAGCTTCAGTGCAAGCGGAACAACAGAAGCAGTAGCTAAAAAACTGGCAGAAGTCATGACTGCAGATTTCTATGAAATCAAACCGGAGATTCCTTACACGAAAGCAGATCTTGACTGGATGGATAAGAAATCAAGAAGTAGCGTAGAGATGGAAGATAAAAACAGCCGTCCTGTATTAGCGGATAGAGAAGCTAATATTAGTCAGTATGATACCGTTTTTATCGGATTTCCAATCTGGTGGTATGTCGCACCAACGATTATCAATACCTTTCTGGAAAGCTATGATTTCTCGGGTAAAAGAATCGTTCTCTTTGCTACATCAGGAGGAAGTGGATTTGGTAAGACAATGGAGAACTTAAAAGTGTCTGTGGGCGAAGATACACAGATGATAGAAGGAAAAGTGTTAAATGGAAGAAATACAACAGAAGAATTGAAAGCGTGGATCAATACTATCTTTCTATAAAAATAGGAGAATAAGCCATGAAGTATATAAACTTGGGAAAATCCGATTTGAAAGTATCCCGTATTTGCATGGGATGTATGGGATTTGGAAATAGTCAGGCAGGGCAGCACAGCTGGACAGTGGACGAGAGGCAGACACGGGAAATTGTAAAATATGGTCTGGAGGAAGGAATCAATTTCTTTGATACAGCCATTGCTTACCAGAACGGAACCAGTGAACAGTTTGTAGGGAGAGCTTTAAGAGATTTTGCTCATCGGAAAGATTATGTGATTGCCACCAAATTTTTACCACGCTCTCAGGATGAGATAGATGCAGGAATCAGCGGACAGCAGCACATTGAAAATTCACTGAATCAAAGTCTTGCCAACTTAGGAATGGATTATGTAGACCTCTATATTTATCATATGTGGGATTATCATACTCCAATGGAAGAAATTATGGATGGACTCAATCAGGTAGTTAAGGAAGGGAAAGCCCGCTATATTGGGATTTCAAATTGTTTTGCATGGCAGCTTGCAAAAGCGAACTTCTATGCGAGAGAGCATGGCTTTGCGGAATTTGTGTCCGTTCAGGGGCATTATAATCTGATTGCGAGAGAAGAAGAAAGAGAAATGGCAGCATTTTGCTACGATCAGAATATTGCAATGACACCGTATAGCGCATTAGCAGGTGGCAGATTGTCAAAACATCCGGGAGAGATTTCAAAACGTCTGAAAGAAGATACTTATGCCCATGTAAAATATGATGGAACAGCAGAAGTTGATAACAAAATTATTGAACGAGTTGCAGATTTGGCAGATAAAAAAGGTGTTTCCATGACAGAAATTTCACTGGCGTGGCTGCTTACAAAAGTGACTTCCCCTGTGGTAGGAGCAATAAAGAAATCCCATATAGATGGTGCAGTAGGAGCAGTTGAAGTTGTACTCTCTGATTCGGAAATCAGCTATTTAGAAGAATTGTATGTACCACATCCTCTTGTGGGCGTGATGGCACAGAATGGAAAACAGAAGGCAGGAAATGTAGTTTAGTATGACGTTAAGAAAGTGAGGAACCTACAATGAGTGAAAAAATAGTACAGACAGCAGGTAGAGCAGCACTTGGAGAATTTGCTCCGGAATTTGCACATTTTAATGATGATGTGCTATTTGGAGAAAACTGGAACAATCAGGATATTGATGTAAAGACAAGAAGCATGATTACTGTGGTAGCACTGATGTCTTCAGGAATCACGGACTCTTCCCTTGTGTATCATTTGCAGAATGCAAAGAATCACGGTGTAACTCAAAAAGAAATTGCAGCAGTCATCACCCATGTGGCATTTTATGCTGGCTGGCCGAAAGGCTGGGCAGTATTTAATCTGGCAAAGGAAGTCTGGAATGAAAAAGCGGAAGAACTCTCAGCAAAGGATAGTTACCAGAATACGATTCTCTTTCCAATCGGCGCACCAAATGATGGCTTTGCGCAGTATTTTGTAGGACAGAGCTATCTGGCACCGATTTCCACAAAACAGGTTGGCATTTATAATGTCACTTTTGAGCCGGGATGCAGAAATAACTGGCATATTCATCATGCAGACAAAGGTGGCGGACAGATTCTGGTCTGTATAGGTGGCAGAGGATATTATCAGGAATGGGGCAAAGAAGCCATAGAAATGAAACCGGGTGATTGCATCAATATTCCCGTGGATGTAAAGCACTGGCATGGTGCAGCAGCGGATAGCTGGTTTTCTCATCTTGCAATTGAAGTGCCGGGTGAAAATGGAAGAAATGAATGGCTGGAAGCTGTGAATGATGAACAGTATCAGACTTTGAAATAGTTTCGACAGACAATCAAAGGTGGCAGTCGCAAAAGAAACTTGGGACTGCCACCTTCACTATTTTATGTTGCGAGAGTATTTTTTATATTTTGCAGCAAAAGTGATGCTGCTGGTGTAAATACCTGATATTTTTTCCAAATCAGATACATTGGCGATAAAAGTGATGGCTGTAAAGGTCGAAAACATAAATCGCTGTCAGCGTCTGTGTTTATCAGTTTATCAAAGCCAAGGGCATATCCCAGCCCCTCTCGTACCATGAAGGTTGTATTGAGAATTAGATCATAGGTTGCAACAATCATTAGTTTATTCTGCATTTCACCCAGCCATTTAGGTATTTCTTCATTTAAGCTCTGCCGGGAGCAAATTAAAGGGATGTTTAGCAAATCTTCCTGTGAGATAAATTCTTTATCCGCAAGTGGACTGTCTCTGCGCATCAGCAGTCCCCATGAATCAGAGAAAGGCATTTTAATGTAGTTGTACTTAACGGGGTCAACCTCCTGCACGATAATTGCAAAATCGAGAAGTCCTTTATCCAATCGTTCATCAATGGCATCAGAACCACTGCTGTAGAAATGGTAACGAATATTAGGATAGTCATTTTGAAGTTTCCTGACAACACGCAAAAAATGCGTAATGCCTTCGGATTCTGCACAACCAATGCGGATATCGCCTCCATTAATCTCATCTAACGCTTTGAATTCAGCAGTTGTTTTGTCAACCATATCGAGAATATCTTCAGCACGCTTCCTCAAAAGCATTCCCTCTTCTGTCAGCTTTACGCTGTAGTTGCTGCGAAGAAAGAGTTTCTTGCCCAGTTCTTCTTCTAATTCCTTTAGCTGTCTTGACATAGTTGGCTGAGACACATGAAGGAAAGAAGCTGCTCTGGTTATATTTTCTTCCCGTGCTACCTCTAAAAAATATCGCAAAACTCGTAGTTCCATTGATTCATCTCCTATAGAATATTTTCGGAATACTTTCCTGAACACACATATTGTATCACATTCAGTTATTTAGAACAAGAATAACTAGACATTCAAACCAAGCATTTTACATTTCTAAACTAGATGAATATAATAAAAAATACAGGAGGTGTGCGCCAGTTTGGTGCCGAATATATAGCTGGTGGGAATCCAGTCTGGTAAGACCTAGCAAGTCGCCAGTACCGAGTCCTTGGAGCGTCAAAGGCTAACAATGATGTTTAAGCGTAGGATAGGGAACAGGAACGCCGTAATGCGAAAGCGTGAAGCGATTGAGCTTCGTTAGAATTATCGATTGTGTGGGGTGGTCTAGTATCTCCTTGGGTCACCAACAAGGAATAGTCGCTATTGCGAGACTATGAAAATACACCGGAGTCCGAGAGCATGGCATACCTGATATTGTTATATTCGACATACCTGGGAGACCTGGATGGCTCTGTACATGAGACAGTAGGGAGTATCGACCAATGCAATGGTGAGTACGAACGAAGGCTATCGAGGAGTCGGATTCGCCCATAGTACCAATGAAAGTAGTAATGACACTGGAGGGAAGGGGAGGACAATAAGTTGATTCTGTTAACAAAACATGGAAAGCACAAGAGGCAGAAATTCAATGGAAAAAGAGAAAGCAGAAATAGCCAGTCTCGTTGAGAAATATGGCAAAGTACAGTCACTAATGAAATACATCAACAAAGACACGCTGAAAGAATCTTATGGGAAGCAACCTAAAGGGAAAGCAGTGGGAATTGATGAGGTCACCAAAGAGGAATACGGTGAGAAACTTGAGGAAAACCTTGAAAATCTGCTGTGCAGAATGAAGAAGTTTTCTTATAAGCCATATCCAGTGCGCAGAGCCTATATCCCGAAAGGAAACGGAAAAATGCGTGGATTGGGAATACCGTCATTTGAGGATAAGGTTGTACAAGGTGTTTTCAAAGAAGTATTGGAAGCAATCTATGAACCAAAATTCAAAGATTTCTCCTTTGGATTCAGACCGAACCGAAGCTGTCACGATGCGATTCAAAGAGTCAACAAACATATCATGGCAGATAAAGTCAACTACATTGTAGATGCAGACATCAAAGGGTTTTTCGACAACATAGACCATGAATGGATGATTAAATTTCTGGAACACGACATAGCGGATAAGAACTTTATCAGATATATCAAAAGGTTTCTGATAGGCGGAGTTATGGAAGATGGAAAGCGACTGGAAACAGAGTCAGGTACAGTCCAAGGAGGACTGATTTCGCCAGTACTGGCGAATGTATATCTGCACTATACTTTAGATACATGGTTCGATTATGTAAAGAAGCATGAGTTCAAAGGGGAGATGTATATGGTGCGGTATGCGGATGACTATGTATGTCTGTTTCAATATGAGAATGAAGCACAGAGATTCTATCAGCTGATGATTGAGAGACTAAAGAAATTTGGACTTGAGATTGCAGAGGACAAAAGCAGAATAATGCCATTCGGAAGATACAAGGGAAGCCATAAAGAAATGGATTTGGGAGCACATGCATGAAAGTATCCCAGATACAATCGAAGCACTGAACACGAAACTGACAGGGCACTACAGATACTACGGAATCTATGGTAACTGCATAGGATTACACAAGTATTATAAATATGTCCGAGAAGAACTGTGGAAAAGTAAGCGGAGAAGAGACCAATCTTACTGGCTAACATGGAGAAAATATATGGGAGTCCTAAAGATACACCCATTGGAGTATCCAAAGATATATGTTGCAAGTGCTTATTAGGTGAATGACTTATTGAAGAGCCGTATGCCTTAATAGGGCACGTGCGGTTCTGTGAGGGGCTTTTGAGACTTGAACCTCTCATCACAGAGAAATCTAAAATGAAAGGAAGTGAAAAGCCGAGACAAAGTCTACTCGACGGATTATGTCGGAAACAACCGATTGTATGGAATTATTGCGGCAGAACTTAAAGGATGCCAGAAATTTTGTTAAAACTGAAAAAGGAAAAGAAAATTATGATGAATGATAAAACGTTGCCTAAAATTGCAAAAGGCACACTTCCTATTATTGGAGTGACAAAAGTAAAGCAGGTTGAGGAAGCGTCTGCCGAGAAAATAACTGTAGAAGATGTAATTGCTGGATTCAGTGAAGGTGCAGTAAAAAATACAGCCAGATTGGCATTTGCTGAACAGCTTTTTCAAGAGGCCATCCGACTGGGGATGGAATTGAATACGAAATACCACACACCGGAAGAAATCAGAAAAATTATGACGCTGCTCACAGGAAAGAAGATTGACGGTACATTTCGAATGTTTCCGCCATTCTATACGGACTTTGGGAAGAACATTCAATTCGGGAAAGATGTTTTCATCAATTCCGGCTGTCACTTTCAGGATCAGGGTGGTATCACAATTGGGGATGGATCCTTAATTGGACATAATGTAGTGCTTGCAACAATCAATCATGATTTAAATCCAAAAAACAATCGCAAGAATCATTATGCTTCCATTAAAATTGGTGAACATGTTTGGATTGGGTCTAATGCTACGGTTCTTTCAGGAGTAGAAATTGGAGACTGGTCAGTTATTGCAGCTGGTGCAGTGGTAACAAAAGATGTATCCGCTTACACAGTAGTGGGCGGTGTCCCTGCAAAGATAATTAAAACAATTGACAAAGAAACAGGAGGATATTAATTATGAATGACTTTATTTTTCATAACCCTGATCGGGTTTATTTTGGAAAGAATCAAATGGAACATTTGGCAGAGGAAATATTAAAATATGGCAAAAGAGTTCTGCTGGTTTATGGAGGTGGTTCCATTAAAAAAAGTGGCTTGTATGATAGTATTATGAAGCTCGTATCAAATAATAGTATTGAGATTTTTGAACTTGCTGGTGTTGAACCAAATCCCAGACATACTACAGTAAATAGGGGTGCTGCTATTTGTAAAAAAGAAAAAATCGATGTGATTTTAGCTGTAGGTGGTGGCTCAACGATTGACTGTTCAAAAGGAATTGCAGCTGCATCATTAACAGAGAATGGAGATGTATGGCCGTTGGTTTCTGAGGGTGTATGGGTAACAGAAGCTTTACCTATCGTAGCTATACTTACAAATGCAGCAACTGGTTCTGAAATGGACGGATGGGGCGTTATCTCTAATATGGACACAAATGAAAAAATCGGACTTGGTGGAAGCGCTTTGATTCCAAAAGCAGCATTTGAGAATCCAGAGTATAGTTTTTCGCTACCTGTTTATCAGACCGTCTGTGGAGCGTTCGATATTTTTAATCATGTTTTGGATAACTATTACTTTGCAGGAGATGCAACCTTCGATTTAATAATGGAAATGCAGGAAGCAGTTATGCGCACAGTTGTAAAATGGGTTCCGGTTGCAATGAAAAATCCTGAAAATTATGAAGCAAGAGCAAATCTAATGTGGGCGTCCTCGATGGCATTAAATGGTGTTTTAGATGGTGGTTCCGTGCATGGATGTGCCTGCCACTTTATGGAACATGAATTGTCTGCATATTATGATATCACACATGGTCATGGTCTTGCGATTATAACTCCACGCTGGTTACAGTATATCTTAAATGAAAATACGGCAGCTGCAATTTATCGACTTGGAGTAAAAATATTTGGTGTTGCAGAGGAACTGGAACAGATGGATGGGGCACAAAAGGCAATTGATGAAGTTTCAGCATTCTGTTTTGAGACATTAGGATTAAAATCAACTTTGACAGATTTGAATATTACGAATGAACATTTCAAGGAAATGGCAGAACATGCCTGCTGTATGGATGGTGTGATCACAGGACCGATGACATTAAAGCCAAGCGATGTTGAGAGTATCTATAAAATGTGTCTGTAAGATTGTTTGGCGTGGAGGCTTAACATGAAAGTTATAGCAATTAATGGAAGTGCCAGAAAAGATGGCAATACGGCAATTATTATTAATAAAGTATTTGAAGAACTGAATGCGGCTGGTATTGAAACAGAGATGATACAGTTCGCAGGAAATATCATTGAGCCTTGTAAAGCTTGCTGGGCATGTGGTGGTCAAAATAACTGCGTACGTAAGAAAGATATGTTTCATGAGGTCTATGAAAAAATGCTGGACGCGGACGGGATTATCCTCGGCTCTCCAGTCTATTCAGCTAATGTGTCAGCCAATATGCAGGCATTTTTGGAAAGAGCAGCAGTTGTGGGCGATATGAACATGGATGGAAAAACAATGAAGCATAAGGTGGGTGCAGCCGTTGCAGCAGTTCGTCGTGGTGGTGCTTTAGAGGCTGTAGATACCATGAATCACTTTTTCTTAAATCACGAAATGGTTGTGGTTGGGTCTACTTACTGGAATATGGTTTATGGTCAGATGCCGGGCGATGTACTGAAAGATGAAGAAGGTCTGGCAAATATGAAAAATCTCGGACAAAATATGGCGTATCTTTTAAACGTTCTTAGATAAGGTGGTGCAAATGCAAAAACGATTGATTGGAATATTGCTTACATTTAGCCTAGTTTGTTTGCTGTCAGGATGTAGAGCAGACACTTCTTTAAGTGAGGATGCACCAGTGAATACAGAAACACCAAAAGGAAAAATTTTAGTTGCGTATTTTTCCAATACTGGAACAACAGAAAGCGTAGCAGAAAAAGCTGCTGATATTTTGAAGGCGGATGTTTATGAAATCGCACCGGAAGACCCATATACAGAAGCTGATTTAGCATATTACACAAATGGACGAGCTGATCAGGAGCAGGATAACCCTGATGCACGACCCGCTATTGCAGGAGATGCCTTGGATATGACGCAGTATGATACCGTGTTGGTTGGATATCCGATTTGGCATGGACAAGCACCCAGAATTATCAGCACATTTTTAGAAAGTTATGATTTTGCAGGAAAGACCATTTTGCCATTTTGTACTTCTCACAGCAGCGGAATAGGTTCCAGTGCTGATAATCTCCATCTACTGGCGAAAGATGCAGAGTGGATGGAGGGCAGACGATTTAGTGCTGATCATACGAAGGAGGATGTGGAAGTGTGGCTTAATGAAATGAAGATTACACCGACAAGTGCAGAAAATATAAGAAAATTTAATTTTGAAACCCATACGGTTACACTGAACAGCGGTTATGAAATGCCCATAAATGGACTTGGCACATACAGTCTTCATGGAGATGCGTGCATTGATTCTGTAAAGGAGGCATTGAGAAGAGGTGTCCGCCTAATTGATACTGCATCTGCTTATGGAAATGAAGAAGAAGTTGGTCAGGCAGTTCGGGAGGCAATGGATGAACTTGGAATCAAGCGGGAAGAAATCTTTGTAATTACCAAAATCTATCCGGGGGATGAAATGAAAAATCCAGAGCAGTCCATTCAGGCTTGTATAGATAAGCTGAATATTGGCTATGTAGATATGATGCTGCTCCACCACCCTGATACAAATGATGTAAAAGCATATAAAGCAATGGAAAAATTTGTGGAGGAAGGGCAAATTCGTTCCATAGGTCTTTCCAACTGGTATGTGGAAGAGTTGAAAGAATTTTTACCACAGATTACGATTACTCCTGCGTTAGTACAAAATGAAATACATCCCTACTATCAGGAAAATGATGTAATTCCATATATTCAGGAGTTGGGAATTGTTGTACAGGGCTGGTATCCACTGGGTGGCAGAGGGCATACAGCTGAACTCCTTGGCAATGAAGTGATTTCTGCCATTGCACAGGCACATGAAGTATCTTCTGCACAGGTGATTCTGCGTTGGAATCTGCAAAAGAGCGTGATAGTCATTCCGGGGTCGAGCAACCCTGAACACATTCAAGAAAATATGGAATTGTATGATTTTGAGTTGACCGATGAGGAAATGCTGCAAATCAATGCACTTGATCGAAATGAAAAACATGATTGGTATTGATTCAGACAGAATTATGCCAATTGTTTTTTCCAAAATAGATAGCAGTTTTCATTTTACTTAATTCCCTTCACAAGTGGAATCAATGAAAGCAAAACCACCAGTCCGACAAGGCCAATTACAACACCTAAAATCATCTGATTCCATACCATAGAAAAACACATTCCAATTCCAAGCGCAAGCACACCGACAATTCCGACAAATACTGTAAGAATTGTTTTTCCATTTAGCTGAATGGGAGCCTTGTTTTCCATGTGTCTCCAGATGAAAATGGTAATAAGGCCGAGTACAATACCAATGCAGCCGAATATGATACCGGGCTTAAATGCATTCCATTCAGAAAGCAGTGCCATACACATGCCCAGTGCGAAGAGTACACCACTGATGGTGCCTGAAACCAAGGTAATAAAGTTACTTTTTTTCATATGAATACCTCCAATAATAATATTAACACAACAGTTGTTTTTTTGCTGTAACTAAAGTATAATAGATATGGAATACAAAAACAATCATCAATATGGCATCAGGTGTTGGGATAATGATTATTTACAAATATTCACAGAATCGTGAGGAGTGAGATAAAATGAATACTGCAAATAACAAAAGGAGAAAAGAGTCCTGTGAGAAAATCGAAAAAGCATTTATGGAGTTGCTTCAGACCAATGAGCTGTCAAAAATATCAGTTTCTGAATTGTGTAAGATAATAGGAATTAATCGGACAACCTTTTACTCAAACTACACTGACATATATGATTTGGCAGACAAGATAAGAGAAAAGCTTGAGGACAATGTATCAGAAATATATAGAGAAGAAATCACAGTCGGGTTTAACAGCAATGATTATCTGAAACTGTTTCAGCACATATATCAGAATCAGTTGTTCTATAAGACATACTTTAAACTGGGATATACGCAGGATTATAGCATATTGAAATATGATACAAAGCAGGCAGAGGAACATTTTGACAATCAGTTTATAGAATATCACTGTGAATTCTTCCGTGCCGGAATCACAAAGATTATTGAGATGTGGCTGGCCAGCGGATGCAAAGAGACTCCGGAAGAGATGGATGAAATTATTCGGAGCGAGTATGGCAGAAGAAAAAATATTGATTAACGGAGGATTTATGTATTATGTATATGAAGCCGCAAATTAGGATAAATCAAATTGAGAATTTGAGTTCAAGGAGGAAAGAAAGCGAATGATTATAAATTTTAATGAAATGCAAGAGCGCAAAATGCCGGGAATGAATAATGGAATAGGAGAGATGTCTGCCAAAATGTTTATGGATGAACAAGGCAAAATTATTCCATGCTGTATTCATAAAGGTGCCTCTATTGGAATGCATAAGCATGAAACAAGTGATGACATTAATTATGTCATTTCTGGAAAAGGCAAAGCGATTTGCGATGGACAAGAAGAATCTTTACATGCTGGAGTTTGCCATGTTTGTAAAAAAGGACAGACACACAGCATTATCAACACTGGAGAAGATGATCTTGTTATTATAACAGTTGTTGTAGAACGATAAATTTCCTGGTTGGAAAGAATGGTGTGAGTATGAGAGAAATCCCGAAGAATGTGAACACACATATTATCATATCGCACGAAGCAGAGAAATAATTATGGAGGTAAATATATGCAAATATCAAGTAGGTTTACAATAGCTATTCATATTTTAGCTTGTATTGATACATTTAAAGATGATTATAAAGTGACCAGCGATTTTCTTGCAGGAAGTGTAAATGTGAATCCTGTTGTAATCAGACGATTGCTTCAGCAATTAAAAGCGGCTGGAATAATAAATGTAATTAGGGGGAGTGGTGGTGCAGAAATAGCAAAGCCATTATCAGAGATAACGATGCTTGATATCTATAAGGCAGTAGACAGTATAGAGAATGGAGAACTCTTTCATTTCCATGAAAATCCGAACAAAGAATGTCCAGTAGGACGAAATATACACAATGTCTTAGATGATAAATTGAAACAGGTTCAAACGGCAATGGAGAATGAAATGAGAAGTATTACCATACAAGAGATTGTTGAAGACACAAAGAGTTATATTCAAAAGGAATTGTGATAATACCCGTACCCGTAAAAAGGTGCGGGAAATTTTTTTGGAAAATGGATGTAACACTTGACATTACAACTAGAAGGTGGTATAACGTAGTTGTAACAATAAAGATTACAACGAAATAAACAGGAGGATATTAAAATGAGTAAAGTAGTAGAATTTTTACAGGCAAACCCAGTTCAGTATTTGGCAACAGTTGGTCGTGACGGAAAGGCAAAGTGCCGCCCATTCATGTTTTGTTTTGAGCAGGAAGGAAAACTTTGGTTCTGCACTAACAATACAAAAGATGTGTATAAGGAGATGTTAGAAAATCCAGAAGTTGAAGTTTCTGTTTCATCTCCAGAATACGCATGGATTCGTCTTGCAGGAAAAGTTGTATTTGAAAACAATATGTCTGTAAAAGAAGGCTGCATGAATAATCCAATCGTAAAGGGACAGTACCAGACAGCAGATAATCCTATCTTTGAGGTGTTCTATCTGGAAAATCCTCATGGTGTAATTGCTGATTTTTCTGGCAATGCTCCTTATGAATTTTAATACACTTCCTTTTAATATTTTGAAAGGAGGGCATTGATTATGAATGCAAATAATTATTTGAAGGTCCTGGTAGAACAAATGCATTCCACTACAATCGCAACAATCGGCTCAGACGGGCATCCGCAGACGAGAATTATTGATATGATGCTGTATGATGAAAATGGTACTTATTTTCTTACAGCTAAAGGAAAGACTTTTTATGAACAGCTTATGCAGCAGAAGTTTGTCCAAAGCAGATTATTGAAAAGCGGAGGTAAACATGAATCAGAGTGAAAGAAGAAACTATTTGTTAAGAGAGCTTATGAAAGAGGATGGAAGATATTCAGATATTGAAATTCCGGACAGTTCAGAAGAACAGATGCACCTATTAAGAGGACTTATGAATATTCGTATGCCAAAGAGTATAGGAGATGAATTTCTGCGTGTGCAGAATGAGTTTTTATTAGAAGAAGCAAAAGAAAAAGGAATTACAAAAATGGAAGATTTAGAACCTGTGCAGGAAGGAATCTACTTATGGCAGGGTGATATTACTTCTCTAAAATGCGGTGCGATTGTCAATGCTGCCAATAGTGGGATGACAGGTTGTTATGTTCCCAATCATCGGTGCATTGATAATTGTATTCACTTTTACAGTGGGGTTCAGTTGCGCTGTCAGTGTGCAGAAATTATGGAAAAGCAAGGATACGCAGAACCTGCGGGACAAGCTAAAATTACTTTAAGCTACAACCTTCCTTGCGATTATATTATCCATACGGTCGGACCGATTGTTAGCGGAGCATTAACCCAAAAAGATTGTGACTTATTGAAAAGCTGTTATGAATCCTGCTTGAAATTAGCAGAGGAAAAAAGCATCAGCAGTATTGCATTTTGTTGTATTTCCACGGGAGAGTTTCATTTTCCAAATGAAGAAGCAGCTAAGATTGCTGTGCATACGGTAAAAGAATTTCTGAAAAGAAATACAAAAGTAAAGAAGGTGGTTTTTAATGTTTTCAAAGATATGGACAAAGAAATCTATGAGCAGTTGCTCAGATAATATCGAACGATTAAAAGAAGCTATTGCAAACGCAGATGCAGTGGTCATAGGTGCAGGATCAGGTCTTTCGGCTTCAGCAGGATTTACATATAGTGGAGAACGGTTTCAGAAACTGTTTGGAGATTTTGCAGAAAAGTATTCTATTACAGATATGTATGCAGGTGGATTCTATCCCTTTGATACGCCCCAAGAATACTGGGCATGGTGGAGCAGACATATCTATTACAATCGCTATATTGATGCACCGAAACCTGTCTATCAGAATTTATTTAAGATGATAAAAGATAAAGATTATTTTGTCCTTACAACAAATGTGGATCATCAGTTCCAGAGAGCAGGCTTTGATAAAAAGCGTTTGTTTTATACGCAGGGAGATTATGGGCTGTTCCAATGTTCTGAACCGTGTCATCCAAAGACCTATGATAATGAAGAAGTTGTAAAAGATATGGTGAAGCAGCAGGAAGATATGAAAATTTCAACATCTCTAATTCCCCATTGTCCTGTTTGTGGAAAACCTATGACAGTCAATCTGCGAGCGGACAGTACGTTTGTGGAAGATGAAGGATGGCATATAGCAGCAGAGCGTTATGCCCAGTTTCTTCGCAGACATGAAAACTGCAAGGTGCTGTATTTGGAATTAGGGGTCGGTGCAAATACCCCAGGCATCATTAAATATCCATTCTGGAGAATGACGGCACAGAATGATAAGGCAATCTATGCCTGCATCAATCTTGGAGAAGCTGTGGCACCACAGGAAATTGAAAAACGTTCTATCTGTATTGATGGAGATATAGATTACCTCTTGACACCCCAGTGAAGCAGCAATGGTGGTAAGGGTAATGGAATGACAAGCATACGATTCATTCTCGTTGGGCGTTTTTTTGAAAGATGGTAAATTATGGAATCACTTTAAAATATAGGCACTTACAATTTCGCCATAATAGGCTGTATGGTAATCTTTGTTTGCACCGTGAAATGTACTTTCAACATCCTGAGGATAAAACATGCTATTGTTTTCGTCAGTAATTTCGTGGGGTTTCTGCTGATTTTTATAAATCACTTTGCATTCAAGTGTAAGTGGTAACTCCTTGATTCCGGGAGCAGAAACATGGTCTGACGGTATTAGGGTTAATCCGAGTTCCTTTACCTTATCAACGCTGTGACCTGACCTTGTACCGCAAAACCCCAATATTTTTTTGTCAAAATCTCCATAAGGGATGTTGATTGTAAATTCTCCACTTTCGTCAAGCTGATGTTTGGTGAATCTGTTTTCTCTTACAAACACTGTAAAGACTGGTTTGCCCCACTCGATGCCAAGTGTGCCCCAGGAAATTGTCATCGTGTTTACTTTGCTGTTAGCTTTTGTAGTGAGCAAAAGCCCGGTTTTTATCCCCCTCATAATTTCATTTGCATAATCAAAAACTTTGATTTCTTTTTTCATTCCACGTTCCTCCTTGAAAAGTTCTTTTCTCCATGATAATATTGAAAGAACTAATATGCAAGTATGCACTTTTAAGTAAGATACTATCAAAAAGGAGAGTGAAGATGAACGAAGAAGTAAATATACAGCCTTTCGCCTACGCAATGTCAATAATTGACGGAAAGTGGAAAATGCATATACTGTTCTGGCTCTGGAAAAAACAAGTGCTGCGTTATAGTGAACTTAAACGCTCTTTGGATGGAGTTACTCATAAAATGCTTAGTTCCCAATTAAAGGAGCTTGAACGTGACAATCTGATTATTCGAAAAGAATATCCACAAGTACCTCCCAAGGTGGAATACTCTTTGTCAAAAAGGGGATCAACTCTTATGCCTGTGTTGCAGATATTATGTGAATGGGGTCATACCCATATGAATGATTAGCCCAACATTTGCGAGCGAGTCTTGAAAATGAAGAAAGAGAGGATTTTCGATGTACTACACAACAACTTATGCGTCACCCATAGGCATACTTACGCTGGCGTCAGACGGAGACAGTCTGGTTGGTCTGTGGATTGAGGGACAGAAATATCATGGTGATACCATGTTTGATGCAATGACGGAACAGAAGGACCTTCCGGTTTTTGACACTGCAAAAAAATGGCTGAATCAATATTTTGACGGCAAACAACCTGCGATATCTGAATTGCCATTAGCACCTGTCGGAAGTGATTTTCGAAAAAGTGTATGGCGTATCTTGTGTGAAATTCCATATGGAGAAGTCACTACCTATGGTGATATTGCAAAGATAATAGCAAAAGAAGCAGGAAAAGAAAAGATGTCCAGTCAGGCGGTTGGCGGGGCTGTGGGTCACAATCCCATTTCCATCATGATTCCCTGTCACCGGGTGGTTGGCTCGAATGGAAGTCTGACGGGATATGCAGGAGGAATTGCGACAAAGATCAAGCTGCTTGAATGGGAGGGAACCGACATGTCACGATTGTTTGTACCGAAGAAGGATTTACGAAAGTAATCGAAGCAAAGCAGCAGGAGGAAACTATGCAATACAGAAATGACAGATATGGTGAGCCGATTTCCATTTTGGGATTTGGCTGCATGCGTTTTACGAAAGAGGGAAACCGTATTGATGTTGAGAAGGCGGAGACGGAGCTGATGGAAGCGATTCGCGGTGGGGTGAATTATCTGGATACCGCATACATTTATCCGGGCAGTGAAGTTCTTCTCGGGGAAATCCTTACAAGAAATCATTGCCGCGGGCAGGTGAAGCTGGCCACCAAGCTGCCTCAGTATCTGATTAAATCAGAAACAGCTTTGGATAAATATTTCACGGAACAATTATCCCGTCTTCAGACGGATTATATTGACTATTATCTGATGCATATGCTCACAGATGTGGCGGCATGGGAAAAGCTCGTGCGTCTGGGAATCAAAGAGTGGATTGCGAAGAAAAAAGAAGAAGGGAAAATCCGTAACATTGGATTTTCCTTTCACGGCAATTCGGAGATGTTTTTAAAGGTTCTGGATGCTTATGACTGGGATTTTTGTCAGATTCAGTATAATTATCTGGATGAGAATACGCAGGCAGGACGAGTCGGACTTAGGGCAGCAGCGAAAAAAGGCATTCCGGTTATTATCATGGAACCGCTGAGGGGCGGCAAACTGGTCAATCTGCTTCCGGATGGGGCAAAGGAGCTGATTAAGAATGAACCGAAAGGGCGCACGCCGGCAGAGCTGGCATTTCGCTGGCTGTGGGATCAGCCCGAGGTAACCTGTGTGCTCTCAGGAATGAATTCCATTGCCATGGTCCGGGAGAATCTAAAGACCGCCTCCGAGGTAGAGGCAGGGGCGTTCACTGAAGAAGATTTTACTTTGATTGATGCGATAAAAGAAGAGGTGCAAAGGACGATGAAGGTTGGCTGTACCGGCTGTGGATATTGTATGCCATGTCCGAAAGGTATTGATATTCCCACGGCATTTCGCTGTTACAACCGTATGTATGCGGAGCAGCGCGGGTCCGGCCGTCACGAATACCTTCAGATTATAGCACTTCAGAAGGAGATGAGTCTGATTAGCAGCTGCGCCAAGTGTGGCAAATGTGAAATCCACTGTCCGCAGCATATTGAGATCCGAAAGATGTTAAAAGAGGCTGAAAAAGATCTGACACCATGGTATTATGAGATTGGAATTAAAATCATGAGATTATTCAAATTCTGGTGATGAGAAGAGTACGGTGAAACGTATTGATGAACGGATACAGAGGACTGATTTAAAAGGAGAAAATATGGAGACACTAACAGGGATTAAAACAAGAAGAAGCATTCGTAAATTTACAGAACAAAAGATAGAAAAAGAGATCATAGAACAGATGATAGAAGCGGCATCTTATGCACCGAGCTGGAAGAACACACAGACGACACGATACATCGTCCTTTCCAATGAGGAAAAGAAAAAACAGATTGCAGATGAGTGCGTCATGGACTTTGCGTGGAATCAGAAAACAATTTACGGAGCACCGGTATTAGTGGTTGTCACGACAGTGAATCAGAGATCCGGCTATGAAAGAGACGGCTCATTTTCCACTTCCAAGGGAACGCATTGGCAGTCTTTTGATGCGGGAATTGCAACGCAGACCTTCTGTCTGGCGGCACATGAATCAGGGCTGGGAACGGTCGTTATGGGAATCTATGATGAAGAAAAGGTAAAAGAGGTGCTGGAGCTTCCAGACAGTCTGTCTGTTTCGGCGCTGGTGGCGGTCGGATATCCGGATCAGCAGCCGGAAGTACCGGAGAGAAAGAGTGTGGAGGACTTAATAACCTTTGTAGAATAAAAAGAGATCATTAGGAGAAACTGGATATGGAAAAAATGAAATGGGGTCTGATGGGTGCAGGAAGAATTTCAGGTTGGTTTGCCACGGCACTGTCTGCACTTGACGAAGCAGAAATTTATGCAATTGCATCCAGACAGCTGGAGAAGGGACAGGCATTTGCGCACCAATATGGAGTGACGAAGGCATATGGTTCTTATGAGGAAATGCTGAGCGATGATGCGGTGGATATTGTATACATAGGTACTCCGATTCAGGAACATTTCCGTTGTGTGAAAATGTGTCTGGAAGCAGGAAAACATGTACTCTGTGAAAAAGCACTGACAGAAAATGCGGAGCAGGCGAAGCAATTGTGCGCACTTGCACGTGAAAAGAAACTGTTTCTGATGGAAGCGATGTGGACAAAATGCCAGCCAGTATTTCGCCAGATTAAGCAGTGGATTGCAGATGGTCTGCTGGGGGAGATTCAGGCGGCAGATATTCGTTTTTATACGAAAGCAGGCGAAGGTCATCGTCTCTACAAAAAAGAGCTGGCAGGCGGCGCATTACTCGATCTGGGATATTATCCGGTGACATATGCATGTGATTTGCTTGGTTATCACCCACAGCAGATTCAAAATCACACAATTGTCGGAGAAAAAGAAGTTGATTATCTGGATTCCATCGTTCTTGAATATAAAGGTGGCAGATTTGCACATTTGTCATGCGGTCTGGGTGCCGAGAAGATGGTGTCCATGTATCTGCTCGGGAGTAAAGGCCGAATTTCCATGCAGGAAGAGTTCTTCTTTCAGGCGCAGAGAGTCGAGGTACTGGATTTTGATAATCATGTGCTGGCATCTTTTGCTGGGACGTTTATTAAAAACGGATATGAATATGAGGCGTTGGAAGTGATGAAATGTCTTCGTGAAGGCAGGACGGAAAGCGAGATTGTGAAACTGGACGATTCGATTGCCGTGATGGAAATTCTGGATCAGTGTAAGGCATAACAAGGAAAGATAAAGCATACGTACAACAGGAGGTTATATGGACTATATAGGTATCTTTGATGCGATTGGACCGAACATGATCGGTCCCTCAAGCTCACATACAGCCGGTGCAGTTTCTATGGCGCTGTTGGCGCGCAAGCTGTTTGGAAGACCAATTCAAAAAGTGACATTTACGCTTTACGGATCGTTTGCCATGACATATAAGGGACATGGAACGGACAAAGCACTGCTCGGCGGAACGCTGGGGTTTGCAACCGACGATGAGCGAATCCGGGATGCATTTGCGATTGCAGAGCAGAGGGGGATTTTGTACGAATTTATAATTGACGGGAAGACGCAGACGGAACATCCAAACACGGCGGATATTGTAATGGAAAGTGCAGATGGCTATATACAGTCGGTACGCGGAGAATCAACTGGCGGAGGCAAAGTTAAGATTGTCCGCATCAACAATATAGATGTGGAATTTACCGGAGAATACAGCACACTGATTGTCAGACAGACGGACAAGCCCGGAATTGTCGCACATATTACACAATGTCTGGCAAATCAGGATGTGAATATCGCATTTATGCGCCTGTTCCGAGAGGACAAGGGAGCTGCGGCATACACGGTGGTCGAATCGGATGAGAAGATACCGGAGTCCGTATTGGATGAGATGAAAAGTAATCCGAATGTGCATGAGCTGATGCTGATAGAGGTGTAAGGAGGAAGTAGAAGATGGATTTTAAAAATTCGGCAGAATTACTTTCTTTGTGTGAAGAAAATGAAATTCCGATTTCGGAAGTGATGAAAATGCGGGAGATGACAGAGGGCGGTTTGTCGGAAATACTGCTGAGACAGAAGATGAAACGCGTGATCGATATCATGGAAAGGGGAACCCATGAACCGCTTGTGTCACCTCAAAAATCAATCGGCGGCTTAATTGGCGGAGAAGCGAAGCGGGCTGCAGAGTTTGCGCGTGAATCGACTCCGATATGTGGAACGACATTATCAAAGGCTCTTGCGTATTCCATGGCTGTTCTGGAGGTAAATGCTACGATGGGACTGATTGTTGCGGCACCGACAGCAGGCTCATCCGGAGTCGTTCCGGGAGCTTTGATTGCGGTGAAAGAGGAATATCATCTGAGTGAAGAGTGTCTTGAAAAAGGTCTGATCAATGCAAGTGCGATTGGATATCTCCTCATGCGAAATGCATCGGTATCCGGTGCGGAGGCTGGTTGTCAGGCGGAGGTCGGAGCAGCATCAGCGATGGCGGCGGCTGCCCTTGTGGAAATGCTGGGAGGTACAGTGCAGATGTCATTGGAGGCGGCAAGCATTGCCATTTCCAATTTGCTGGGACTTGTCTGTGATCCGATTGCCGGGCTGGTAGAAGCGCCGTGTCAGAGTAGAAATGCAATTGGGGTATCCAACGCATTTACCTGCGCACAGCTCGCGCTGAGCGGAGTCAGACATCCGATTCCATTCGATGAGATGGCTGAGAGCATGTACAAGGTCGGCCGTTCAATTCCTTACGAATTGAGAGAGACCGCGATGGGCGGAAATGCCGGTACACCGACAGGATGTTCTTTGTGTTCTAAATAGATGATGTATATAGGAAGTTTATAGATTCTTAAGGAAGTGTTCACGGAAAAACCTCGTAATATCTGATAGAATAGAAATATGATTGGACCTGATCTGCCATCGAAGGATGGCATCCGGTCGAATATAGAAAAAAGAGAGGGATTGACTTGAAGAAAACAACGAAGGAAACAATCAACATTGGAGCGAATGATGTGACATATGAGCATGAGGAGTCCATGGAAGTTGGAGGACTGATTCCGATAGGTAATACATATGTTGACAGTATGGAGCAGATTGTAAACATGAAGGACCAGTTTTCACAGACCATGGATCCGATTCTCTGCATGTATAATGCAGCGATGAACGCCACAACTGCACGGCTGGATATTATTAAGGATGAATTTCGCTTTCGTAATTTAAGATGTCCGATTCATCATATTGATACCAGATTAAAATCTGCAGAGAGTATTTTGGGGAAGCTGCAGAAAAAAGATCTGGATCTGACACTTACCGTAGCCTGCAATAACATTTATGATATCGCAGGTGTGCGGGTGGTGACCCCATATGTGAAGGACATTTATGTTGTCCGTGACCGAATCGAGGCGCAGGATGACATTTACATTATGGAGGAGAAGGATTATGTGGAGACCCCAAAGCGAAACGGCTATCGAAGTCTTCACCTGATTATCCGGATTCCGGTTTATTTCATGGGCAAGAAACAGCTGGTGCCCGTAGAATTACAGATTCGCTCCCTTGCCATGGACCTCTGGGCAAGTCTGGAGCATGATTTAAAATACAAGAACCTTTATAAAGAAAGCGGGATAGATTTCACCGCAAAATTATATGAATGCAGCAGACTGATATACGAGGCGGAGGATCAGATGGAGAAGATTAACGACCTGCTCGAGGATGAATAATAAGTCCATAGAAGGACGCATATTAGAAATCCGACGGCTCAGTAAACTGCATCTTATAATAATTTGCGTAAATACCGTCTTCTGCCATCAGCTTCTCATGTGTACCACGTTCTTTAATCTTATGATCTGCGATAACAAGAATCTCATCGACATTCTTGATCGTGGATAAACGGTGCGCGATGGTGATGGTAGTACGGTTCTTTGAAAGTGACTGAAGACTTTCCTGAATATACTGCTCACTTTCATTATCCAGGGCACTGGTAGCTTCATCCAGAATCAGAATCGGTGGATTCTTTAAAAATACTCTGGCAATGGAGATGCGCTGTTTTTGTCCGCCGGACAGGCGGGCACCACGCTCACCGACAATGGTGTCATATCCATCCGGAAGCGTCATGACAAAGTCATGGATATTGGCTTTTTTGGAAGCAGAAATAATCTCGTCCATAGAGGCCTCCGGTTTTCCGTAGGCGATATTTTCTTTGACAGAACCGCCGAAGAGGTAGACCTCCTGCTGAACAATTCCAATGGAACCTCGCAGACTCTCCAGTGTTATATCTTCAATATTTTGTCCGCCGATGCAGACAGACCCTCCGGTGGCTTTATAGAAACGTGGAAGCAGTGAGCAGATGGTAGTCTTTCCACCGCCGGAAGGACCAACCAAAGCGATGGATTTTCCCGCCTGGATATCAAAGCTCACGTGTTCTAGGACACGCTCATCCGCCTCATATTGGAAGCTGACATCCTGAAAGCTGATGTTGCCCTGTGGATTTTGAATTGGCTTTGCGTCTTTGGTATCGACAATCTCAGGCTCCGTCTCAATAATATCTAAAAATCTCCGGAATCCAGAGAATCCTTTCTGCAGCATTTCCGTTAATTCCACCAGAATCTTAATCGGGCTGACGAATACCCCGATATACAGCGCGTACATGGCAAGGTCTCCGGCACTCATTTCCCCTTTGGCAATAAAATATCCGCCTCCGATCATAGTGACGAGATACATCATGCCCTGAAAGAAGATATTGCTGCTCTGAAATGTGCCCATGACCCGGTAATTCTTTTCTTTGGAAACCAGAAATCCTTCATTGCCACGGTGGAATTTTTCTCGTTCCACATCCTCATTTGCGAAAGCCTGCACGATGCGGATCCCGGAAAACGAATCCTGAAGGGTGGCATTGATGGCACCGATTTTCTTTCGGTTATCTAAAAAGGTTGCCTGCATCCGCTGGTTCTGTCGCAGACCGGAGAGCAGCATCAAAATGACAATGAAAAGCAATATCAGCGCGAGCTTCCATTGGATGATAAAAAGAAACACGAAGGAACCGACGATTTTCACTGCAGCGACAAAGAAATTTTCCGGACCGTGGTGCGCCATTTCGGAAATGTCGAACAGGTCGGATACCAGACGGCTCATCATCTGTCCGGTATTGTTCTTGTCATAGTAAGAAAAGGAAAGTTTTTCATAGTGCTCGAACAATTCTTTTCTCATATCGCGTTCCATCTGGGCACCCATCACATGTCCCTGATAGCAGACATAGTAGTTGCAGGCAGTCTGCAAAAGATATGCGAGAAGGAATGCAATCCCAATCCATGGAAGCGCGCCCAAAATCACGGAAGAATCTTTCGTGAACAATGTATTCGTGAAACTGCGAAGTATCTGCGGGTATGCCAGATCGACGGCACTGATGAACATAGCGCAGAGAAGGTCCAGATAAAAAACGGTCTGATATGGTTTATAAAAACGTAAAAATTTCTTGATGGTGTGCATGGCGGTTCCTCTTTTCGTATTTCTGTTTTTTATATTAATGTGAAACAGACTCTTGAAATTTGTTGCTAAGAGTTCACTTCAAAAGCTATATCTGATTTTATCAAAATTGGAGAGAAGAGTAAAGTGAGAGAATGATGATTTCACTGTTTACAAAGTGATGGATTGAATGTATAATTCTTTTATAAAATGATTTATAAAAGAGGAGCTGGATGAAAATGGCGAAATCTATCAACAAGAAAAATATTGCAAAATCGAAAATATTAAACAATATGATGATCCATGGCAGCACTTCAAAAGTGGAGCTGGCAAAGAATTTGAATCTCAGTATGCCGACGGTTTTATCAAATGTCAATGAATTGATGGAACTGGGAATCATTATGGAAGACGGAGAATACGAATCAACCGGCGGAAGAAAGGCACGATCAATTGCGATCAACAAAGCATACCGATATGCCGTGGGTGTGAATATTACGGCAAATCATGTGGGGATGGTGATGATTAATCTTGCAGGGGATATCGTCCGGCAGGAGCGAAAACGCTTTCCTTTTTCGACAGACATTCAATATTATAGTGATCTGAAAGAAATGCTGCAACAGTTTATGGAAGCAGGTGCTGAGGCGGACAGAATTCTTGGAGTGGGATTTTCACTGCCGGGAATTATCAACGGAACGGAGCGGACTCTTATCAAATCACATGCCTTACAGTTGGAGAATTATAGTCTGAAGATGATTGAACAGACAACGGAATATCCGGTCTATTTTGAAAACGATGCCAATGCCGCTATGCTGGCAGAGAATCCGAAAAGCATTGAAAATGCAGTGTATCTGTCGCTGAATAATACGCTAGGTGGCGCAATCTGTGTTGATGGCCGCTTATGTACGGGGCAGAACCAAAAAGCCGGAGAGTTTGGACATATCATTTTAGTGCCGAATGGAAGAGCCTGCTATTGTGGAAAAAAAGGATGTGCGGATGCCTATTGCGCAGCCAGTGCGCTGACCGAAAATGGAACGTACACATTGGAAGAATTCATGGCGCGTCTTGGAAAAGATAAAAAAGCGGATGCAGTCTGGCAGGAATATTTGGAAATGCTTGCTGTTTTGATATCAAATCTTCGGATGGCATATGACACGGACATTATATTAGGCGGAGATGTGGGTGGTATCCTGCCGGCGTATCATATGAAGCTGGGAGAGATGATTTTCCAATATAATTTATTTGATGGCGATCTAAGTTATCTGAAATACTGTACTTATACAAAAGAGGCATCGGCAGTTGGTGTTGCAAAACACTTCTTTGCTGAGATGATCAATAAAATTTAAAGCGGATTCCAAGTATCCGTTTGACTGTTCGGGAAGAGACTTCAATCAGAATTATCTGAGTTGAGGTCTTTTTTATATGCATTGTGCACAAAAGGAAACATTACAAATTGTGGAAATAGTCAAAAGTACAAAAAACATATTGACAAATTACAAAATAGTAGCGATAATGTAGTTACTTTAATAAAACGTTTAATAAAAGCAACAATCAAAGAGAAGAAATAACAAAAAAGAAAAGGAGATCAAAATGATGTTACAGCAAATTATGACAAAACCAGGAGAAATTATTTTTAAGGAAGTTCCGGTACCGGAAGTAAAAGAAAATGAGGTCTTAGTGAAGATTATGAACATCGGCATCTGTGGATCAGATATCCATGTATATCACGGCAAGCATCCATTTACCTCTTATCCGGTTACACAGGGACACGAAGTGTCCGGAGAAATTGTGGAATTAGGAAAAGATGTGACAAGACTTCAGATAGGGCAGAAGGTGACCATTGAACCGCAGGTATACTGTGGAGAATGTTATCCATGCCGTCATGGAAAATATAACCTATGTGAAGAACTGAAGGTTATGGGTTTCCAGACAACCGGAACCGCATCCGAGTTTTTCGCGGTCGATGCTTCCAAGATCACACCAATTCCGGAAGATATGTCCTATGAGGAAGGCGCAATGATTGAACCTCTGGCAGTGGCAGTTCACGGAGTAAAGCAGGTTGGTGATGTAAAAGGAATGAATATTGCAGTGCTTGGAGCAGGTCCGATCGGAAATCTGGTTGCGCAGGCAGCAAAGGGAATGGGTGCAGCCAAAGTATTGATTACAGATGTCAGTGATCTTCGACTGAATATGGCAAAAGAATGTGGTGTAGATGCATGTGTGAACACCAAAAACAAGGACTTTGGTGAGGCAATGCTTGAGACCTTCGGACCGGATAAAGCAGACGTTATCTATGACTGTGCCGGAAATAATATCACCATGGGTCAGGCAATTAAATACGCAAGAAAAGGCAGCACGATTGTATTGGTTGCAGTATTTGCAGGAATGGCAGAAATCGATCTGGCAGTTGCCAATGACCACGAGTTAGATATCAAGAGTACCATGATGTACCGTCATGAGGATTATATGGATGGAATCCGCTTGGTAAATGAAGGAAAGGTTTCTCTGCATCCATTGATTTCCAAGACATTCAAGTTTCAGGATTACTTGCAGGCATACCAATATATTGATGACAATCGTGAGACAACGATGAAAGTAATTATCAACGTACAGGAAAAATAAAAACAGGCAGGTAGGTGAAGAGATGGAAAATCAAAATAAAGATGTAAAAGTGCCATTGATTGGCAAAATCGCATATGGCTTCGGCGATGTGGGATGCAATTTCAGCTGGATGTTCGTCAGCAATTTCTTAATGATATTTTATACCGATGTATTTGGAATCAGTATGTCAGCCGTGTCGGCACTGATGCTGTTCTCAAGATTCTGGGACGCAATCAATGACCCGATTATCGGTGGATTAACAGATAAGACAAAATCCAGATGGGGACGCTATCGCCCATGGCTTTTATTTGCAGCACCGGCGACGGCTCTGCTGCTCATACTGGCATTCTGGGCACATCCGGACTGGCCTGGTACCGGGAAAATTGTATATATGGTAATTACATACTGCCTTCTGGTACTTGGTTACACCTGCGTAAATATTCCGTACGGAACGCTGTGCGGCGCAATGACACAGAACATAGATGAACGTGCAAAAATCAACACTTCACGTTCCGTTGCGGCGATGATTGCCATTGGCGTCATCAATATCA
>JAQUUC010000024.1:0-4712 GCA_028694105.1 Hespellia sp. | reverse complement strand
TTGATTTCCCATTTTGGCGAAAACAGTACCAAAGCAGGATATCTTACTGTGGCGATTATCTACGGATGTATTTTTACAGCCTGCCACTGGTTCTGTTTCTCAAAGACAAAAGAGGTAGTAATCGTTCCGGAAAAGGAAAAGATTTCCTTAAAAGTTCAATTGAAGGCAGTCATGCAGAATCGTCCGTATCTGCTTGCTCTGATCGGTCAGGTGCTCTTTGGATTTACACTGTATGCAAGAAATGCGGATGTACTGTATTACTTTACCTATGTTGAGGGAGATGCATCCTTCTTTACGACATATTCGATGTGTATCATTATTCCGTCGATTATTGGAGCCGCATGCTTCCAGCCACTATTTAAGAAAACAAATAATAAAGGGCGAACCGCATCGATCTTTGCACTGCTTACCGGTATCTGTATGCTGTCCTTGTATTTCTTCAATGTGAGAGAAAGTGCAATCATATTTTATGCGTTATCCGGTCTGACACAATTTTTCTTCTCTGGGTTCAACACCGCAATCTATGCGATTATTCCGGACTGCGTCGAGTATGGTCAGTGGAAGACAGGACTTCGCAATGACGGCTTCCAGTATGCATTTGTGTCCCTTGGAAATAAGATTGGTATGGCAATCGGAACCGCATTGCTCGCCGCACTTCTTGGAAAATTTGGCTACGTTGCCAATCAGGTGCAGAATGATGCCGTTATCGCAGTGATGAAGCATTCATTTAGTACGATTCCAGGAGTCCTGTGGATTATTACCGCGTTTGTTCTTTTCTTTTATCGGCTGAACAAAAAGCGTTATAACGAGATTGTGGAGGATTTGAAAAATGGGAAAAGAGGTTGATATTGTTGCACTGGGGGAGCTGCTGATTGATTTTACGGAATCCGGCATCAGTGAATCGGGCATGAAACTGTTCGAGCAGAATCCGGGCGGTGCACCGGCGAATCTTCTCACCGTTGCAAGCCATATGGGATATAAGACAGCATTTGTCGGAAAAGTCGGAAAAGATATGCACGGTGCATTTTTAAAGAAGACTTTGAAACAAGAGGGAATCTGTACCGATTATCTGCTGGAAGATGAACGCTATTTTACAACGCTTGCATTTGTAGAATTGAATGCAAATGGGGAGCGCGAATTCTCCTTTTCCAGAAAACCGGGTGCTGACACGCAGCTGCAGATGGATGAACTGGATCAGGAATTGTTAGAATCCTGCAAAATCTTTCATTGTGGTTCGCTGTCTTTGACGGATGAACCTGCAAGAGGAGCAACGGTAGAGGCAGTTACCGTTGCAAAACAAGCAGGCGCGCTCATTTCCTATGATCCGAATTACCGGGCGTCACTTTGGCCGGACGAAGAGACGGCAGTTGCGGAAATGAAATCAATGATTCACTATGCGGATGTCCTGAAGGTGTCCGATGTGGAAAGCCTGCTTCTTACCGGAGAAGAGTCTTTTGAGGCTGCAATCAAAACACTGCTGTCGATGGGACCAAAGCTGGTTGCTGTCACATTAGGAAAAGACGGCGTTTTGCTTGGAACAAAAAATGAAGTGGAACGCGTGGCGGGAATGACAGTGAAGACGGTTGACACGACTGGAGCGGGCGATTCCTTCTGGGGTGGATTTTTAAGCCAGTATCTGTCCAATAAGAAATGCCCGGAACAAATGTCGTGGGAGGAATGGAAAACCTGCGCGTTATATGGGAATGCCACTGCTGCATTATGTGTGCAGAAGAGGGGCGGGATTCCTGCGATTCCGGCGAAAGAAGAGGTGGAAATGCTCTTGGAAATGAACTAATGATGAAACTGGAAATTTCTCGAAAACATGTTTCAGAAGGGAAAATGATCTAGAAACATATATATGAAGGCTTCCTAGAAATGAGGAGCCTAAAATAATATACAACTGTTTTTGTTGATAAATTGTAATAAATCAGTTATGATAAAGAAAATGCGGAAATATGAAAAAGTAAGAGAATAAAAAATGCGGAAATACATAAAATTTAAATAATAAAAAATGCGGAAGCGAAATATGCAGGCGATAAAAAGAGGTGAAATAAAATGTTTGAACGAAAAATATACAGTAAAATGCTGCAGTGGAAAGATGACTCGAATGGAAGAACAGCACTTCTGATAGAAGGTGCCAGGCGAGTTGGAAAATCAACAGTCGTCAAAGAATTTGCAGCAAATGAGTATGAAAGTTTTATTCTGATTGATTTCGCAAAAGTGTCGAAAGAGGTTCGTGTTCTTTTTGATGATGTTTCAGATCTGGATTATTTATTTTTGCAATTACAATTACAGTATAAAACTGATTTGCACGAGAGAAGATCAGTTATCATTTTTGATGAGGTACAACTCTGTCCCATGGCAAGACAGGCAATCAAGTCCTTGGTTGAAGACCATAGATATGATTATATTGAAACAGGTTCTCTTATTTCAATCAAAAAAAATGTAAAAGATATTTTGATTCCAAGTGAGGAACGTAAAATCAGCATGTTTCCGATGGATTATGAAGAATTTCTACTTGCGACAGGAGATGAAACATCATATGCACTTTTGAGGAAATGCTTTGCGATGGGGCGAGGGGTCGGCGAACAAACAAATAGGAAACTATTAAGACAGTTCCGTCTATATATGCTGATTGGGGGGATGCCTCAGGCGGTAAATGAATATATACAAACAAATAATTTTCGAAAAGTGGATGAAATAAAAAGAGACATTATTTCTTTATATGAAGATGATATGAAAAAGATAGATCCGACAGGAAGACTATCTATGTTATATGATGCAATTCCGGCGCAACTAAACAAAAATGCATCTAGATATCAGGCATCAGCTGTTCTTGGCGGAGAATCATCCGAGAGGATATTGGAACTTATTGCTGAATTGAAGGATTCCAGAACGGTCCTTGTATCTTATCATGCAAATGATCCCAATATAGGGATGTCTAACGCGAAAGATATTTCAAGGTTTAAGCTCTTCTTGTCGGATACAGGGTTATTTACAACGCTTCTTTTTAAGGATAAGGATTTTACCGAGAATATTATATATGAAAAATTATTAAGCGATAAACTTAGTGCTAATCTGGGATATCTATATGAAAATGTAGTGGCACAGATATTGGCAGCAAATGGGAATGAATTATTTTATTATACAATGTTGAATGAGGTTACAAAGCACAATTATGAAATTGATTTTCTTATGTCGCGAAAAAACAAAATCTGTCCAATAGAGGTGAAATCTTCAGGTTATAAAACACATAAATCATTGGATGTCTTTACTGAGAAGTATTCAGGTCGAATTCTTAATCGATATCTGGTATATACAAAGGATATGGAAAAAGATAGAGATATTTTCTGTTTGCCAGTATATATGGTTCCGTTTCTATGAGGTGGATTAGAAAAGAGAGAATAAATTATGGAAGAATATAGAAACATTCATCATGAATTTGGACCGGTATATGATGTCGAATCCAAAATTCTGATCTTGGGAAGTTTTCCATCTGTAAAATCAAGAGAAGTGCAGTTCTATTACGGTCATCCACAGAATCGGTTCTGGAAGCTTCTTGCAAAATTAATGGGAGAAGAATTGCCGCTGACGATTCCTCAGAAGAAAGCATTTCTTCTAAGAAATCACATCGCCCTGTGGGATGTGATAGAGAGTTGCAGTATTCGCGGCTCAAGCGATACCTCAATCAAAGACGTGAAGGTCAATGACTTTTCACAGATTCTTGCGGAGAGTTCAATCACGAGAATCTATGCAAATGGTGGAAAAGCTTACGAATTATATGTGAAATACGCAGAGCCAAATACTGGAATCAAGGCAGTGAAACTGCCATCAACGAGTCCGGCCAATGCAGCGTGGAGTCTGCAGCGGCTGGAAAATGAGTGGAGGATGATGATTCGTCCTTAAAAGTGTGGTGGATGAAGAGAAAAGAGAGTAAAGATGAGGAAGATGAAGGAACAAGTACGCAGTGCGATATGTGAGTTTGTTAAGGAATATGAAAAACAGGAGGCTATATCAACCAAATGGGGAGAGCCTCTAGAACACGGGTTTGAAGGTAAAATCTCCCCGAAGTCCGCTACGTTTGATCAGAAGCGGCTGAAAAGCGACTGGTCGCATCGCCACTTTGCTTATGCAGTGGGCATGGGAACATTTGGAATTAATAACATGCTAATTACCCGATATGGATGCTGTGGCAGATACAGCACAATCGTGACCAATCTGAATGTGGAGCCAGATCAGCCGGTGAGCGAAGAATACTGCCTGTATAAGAAAAACGGTTCCTATGGAATCTGCATGAAGAACTGTCCGATATAGGCCTTGACGAGTGAGGGGTATGACCGTCACAAATGTTATATGATTTTACAGAAGAATGCAGAAGTCTATACTGATTTTGGAAGCTCCTACGTGGATGAGACTGGGGAGGATGCGAACAGTGTGGGAAGCGAAGTGTGTGGGAAATGTGTTACGCAGTCACCGTGTGCTTTTTGGATGATTTAATTACGAGATTGATACTGCCAGCACCGCATCATTGATACATAAAATACAAGTTGTGAAATTTAGGCATCTAAGGTATAATTTTTATGGAACAACGGTACTTTGTTTCAGAAAGAAGGTCATTATGGCAATTGAAAATAAGTTGGGCATTACAGATTCAAGTGAACTTGCCAGAGAGGAAGAAAGAATCAGCAAGAAAAAAGCTTTGCAGATGTTTG
>JAQUUC010000023.1 GCA_028694105.1 Hespellia sp. | reverse complement strand
GGGCAGCGACGAGTCAATGGCGTAGTGGCTTGAACAAAGTGAAAGCCAGCGTCTTTAGGCGCTGGCCGGTAACAGAGGCTTATAGCCTCAGAGCAAACCACCCGTTAGACGGGTGGTGCTGATTTTCAAAAATCGAGATAGATAGCCATGGATACGCCAGTATCTTATTATAGGTGGTATACCGGAGTGCGTGATGCAGTTTGCCCAAACAAAGGATTATATCCTTCTCCGCCATACTCAGGATACTATTCTTGCAAGCTATCTGAACGATATGAGTAAGTATAACAACCTCAATGAAATCAAGAAACCGCTTGAAAACTATGTCAATGTGCAGCTCACTACAAACGGATACAACACCTATTATTGGGAATCCCAACGTGGAGCAGAAATTGATTTTGTCATTCAACGCGCGGGACAGCTTATTCCAATTGAGGTAGAGAGCGCCGACAACACCAGAGCCAAGAGTCTGAAAGTGTATATGGAAACTTACAAGCCAGTCTATGCGATTAAACTCTCTGCTAAAAACTTTGGTTTAGAGGACGATAAAAAAATCGTTCCGCTCTATGCCGCATTTTGTATCTAGAATTAAATATGACAACTGTAACGCTCACAGAGATGTGGGCGTTAATTATTTTCCTGTCTGCATTTCATTCCCTGTGCCTGCATTTCATTCCCTGAAAACAGATTTCAGTAAGACGCATGATACAATCTCAAAGTGTGCAATTAAACTGCTTTTGCAGGTTTTTGGGAAAAGACTACCCATAGGGGTAGGTTACAAGGCTACTTTCCTCTGATATACTTTCAGAGGAAAAAGTATTGGGAGCATAAAAGAGATGACGCAGAGGAGTTTGGATAATTTGTGAAGAATATTTATATAAAAGTACCCGCAATCTTTCATATGTTAAAAAAAGCGGAGAAAGAAAATGCGATATTGTATATTCACGCACTTGGTGGATATGGAAAGACAGCGGCGGTGGAATATTATTTTCGCAGAAAGCCGCATCTTGTGTTAAGGGGCTGCCATTGTAACGGAGCGCTTGACCATATGCCGAATATTCAGGACATAAAGCAGTCGGTTGTGATTGTGGATGATGTATCAGCAATTACGGATGTGAAAAGCCAGGAATATGTAAGAAATTTAATAGAAAATGCGGACAAACAGCTCATACTAATCGGGCGGACACCCATACCAAAATGGATTCACTTTGAAAATTCGGACAAATGGCTCTTATCCGCGACCGAGCGTGACTTGGCAATGGACGCAGAACTTACAGCAAAGCTGCTGGCTGCGTTTCACATTGAGGTAACCCCGGAGGTGGCACAGAAGATATCAGAATTAACCATCGGACATCCGGTTACCATAGAGATGGTTGCCCATCGGATGGCAGGGGGAAAGGAATTCGATGCGGAAGTGATTGAGCAGGTGAGGCTGGACTTGTATGCTTATTGCGACCATGCTTTTTACGATACATGGGACGATGAATTAAAGCGTACCTTATTCTTCTTAGCTCCTTTTGAGCACTTCACTTCGCGTATGCTGGAGCTGGTTTCCGGGTGTTCCAACGGGGAAAAGGTGATTGCGAAGGCGCTGACCATCAGTCAGGCCATTATAAGCGATGGAAATGGAACCTATCAAATGCGGCCGATTCTGCGTGACTATTTAAGATACAAACAAAAAATAACACTGACCAAACCGCAGATGAATGACATATACAACAACGCAGGGGGTTATTATGAGTCCGAGGGTGATATGGAAAACGCGTTGCTCTGCTACAGCCGGAGTGATAATCAGAAGAAAATTGCTGACATACTTGTGCAAAACGCGATGCTTCACCCGGGGAATGGCCATTACTTTGAAACGAGACAGTATTATTTCCATCTGCCCAAGGAGTTGATCGTGTCCTCACCAGTATTGATGGCAGGACTTTCCATGCTTCATTCCCTGCTCATGCAGGCAACGGAAAGTGAGCAGTGGTATGAAGAACTAAAGAGCTTTTCCGAGGACAAGGAGGTTGCGGATACACAACGAAGGGAAGCGAAAATCCGTCTCGCTTATCTTGATATCGCACTTCCACACAGAGGAAGCAAAAAGGTTTCCGATATATTTAAAAGCGTAGCAGTTCTCTGCACCAACAAGCGCATTAAAATGCCGGAATTTTCTGTCACGAGCAATTTGCCCTCCGTTATGAGCGGCGGCAAGGATTTTTGCGAATGGAGCAATAATAGTCTTGAGATGGCGCGCATGTTAAAAAAGCCTGTGGAGCTGGTGCTTGGCAGGTTTGGCGTTGGACTTGTGAATGTTTCCCTTGCGGAGAGTGCCTTTGAAAAAGATTCCATGGATGCCTACGAAATCATGTCTATGCTCAATAGTGCCTATGTAAAGGCAGACACAAAGGGAAAGCCGGAAATGTGCTTCGCTGCTATGGGGATTATGGCAAGGGTACATATAAGCAGAGGAAAGCTTCCACTTGCGTTATCTATGATAGAAGATTTTCGTGAAAAGATGCTGGCAGGCGGTCAGAATCAGTTGATACCCAATATTGATGCATTTCTTGTGTGGCAGGCATTGCTGTCGGGGAATGTACAGGCGGCAGAAAAGTGGCTCACAGAGCAGGCGCCAAATGAAAATATTGATTTTAATATATTAGAGCGATACCGGTATATGATTAAAATCAAAACCTATATTGCTCTGGGCAGACTGGATGAAGCTGCGACCTTGACGGAACGCATGACCGTGTATTGTGAGGAATATTATCGCAATTATAATCAGATTGAACTGGGGCTGCTTCGCACGATCACTCAGTACCGGATGAAACTTGGGGACTGGAAAAAAAGCCTCGAAAAAGCACTGGGAAAAGCCTATACCTATCATTTTATCCGTGTGGTGGCAGAATACGGAACGGCGCTTTTGCCGCTTCTGGAACAGGCAGATAAGATAGACATTGATAAAAAATATCTAAAAGAAATCATTGCGGCTACAAAGATTATGGAAAAAAACTATCCTGCTTACCTTGTTCCACCCGTATGTTTAAAGGAACCACTTACGGAAACGGAGAAGCGGATCTTAGCACTTCTTTGTACCGATGCCACCATAGAAGAAATCGCAAAGATCTGCGACGTCACCTATAATACCGTGCGTTATCACAATAAGAATATCTACCGTAAGCTGGATGTAGAAAACAGGGGACAGGCAAAACTAAAAGCACGTCAACTAGGTTTTGAGGAAAGGAGTGTGTCGTCAAATAGCAAAACAATTCACTTGAAATAAATTTTGGTAATACAATTTACAAAGGCAGAGAAAGGAAAAAGAAAATGAAAAGATTTAGGACTATAGGAAGTAAGATAATGGCTTCCTTATTAACGCTTATACTAATGCTATCTTTGGTATCGTTGCCTGTTCAGGCGGCTGGAGATGAAATTAGCTGGGATGATGTGCAAGCTGTTATTAATAATGCTACAGCTGGTGAGGTAATTGATTTAACTAAATTAGAAAACACTAACGCAGATACTACACTTGTAATTTCTAAGGATATTACGCTTCAAGGAAGTTTTACGGGAACAGAGTATTCGACACATCAAATATTTAATCTATTTATTACCATTACAGATAATGCAAATGTGACTGTTAAAAACCTTGCAATAGAGAACAAAGTCCCTACGAAATCAGTTGTTAGTGGAAATGGCAATTTGATTGTTGATAATTCGGATATAGAATCAAGTACACGTAACGATGTTGTGACATCTTATGACCCGGTGGCAACTGTTGAGTTAGATGGAGATGTGACAGTATTAGGTAATATCGTTGGGGGTAATGAAACCGAAGAGTCTAGTGGCAGAGTTATTGGTGCTACCATTCTTGACCGTGATGGTGAACATACAGGAACAGCTGGAATAGCAATTAAAGCAGTGAATGTAACTGTATCTGGCGGCTTTGTTGTTGGTGGAACAAGTTTTGAGTCTGGATGCAACAGTGGCGATGGTATCGTTGCAAGTGGTGATATTACCATACTTAACGGATATGTACAAAGTGGTTATGGTGGTCAAATAGTGGGTGTTCCTATTCGTTTTACCGATGGCTCTACGACACAGCAAACTTTGTTGGTTAACAATGCCAAGGTTTTAGGAAATGGCAGAATTGCTACTGGACAAGCAGCTCCATATACAATATTTATGAAGGATACAGATATAGCAATTATTGATAATAGTACAATTGGCTGGTATACAGACATTCCACTATTTTCAGCAGGAAGTTACTCAGTAACAAATCCGGTGAACACTTGGGGTACTTTTGCTAACGGAATTGAAGTCTTCAAAATCACATCAACAAAAGCCTCATTAACAAATGTAAAAACAGTTGTCAACGATACTGTTACCTCGTATTATGCAGCAAATGATACGGAAGTTACCGTTTCTGCAAATGTCGCGGAAACAGGAATGGTATTTGACAAATGGGTTTCCAGCGATATTATATTTGAAGAGGTTGGGAACTCAACAACAACATTTAGAATGCCTGCAAAAGAAGTGGCAGTAGAAGCAACTTACAAAGACGAACCTCATACGCATACGGCAGGTACAGAGTGGTACAAAGACAACACAAACCACTGGCATTTGTGTACTGCTGGTGACAATGAAAAGATGGACATTTCTGTTCATAGTTTCGGTGACTGGGTAATTGATAAAGAAGCTACTGCAACAACAGCAGGAAGCAAGCACAGAGAGTGTGTGTGCGGACAGATAGAAACCACTGAAATTCCTGCTACTGGTGTGATAGCAGAAAAACCAGATATAGGAAAAAACGATACAGTTATGAAAGATACTGCGACACCTAAAACTGGTGATAATTCAAATACAATGCTTTATTTAAGCCTGGTTCTTCTTTCTGGCGGTGCTGTTGTATTCGTATTCAAAAGAAAAAGCAATTCAATAAATAATGCAGTTAGGTAATTGAATTAATCCATACTATAATTTCATACGACAGCATTTATCGACTTATGCCCTTTTCCGTGCTATAATAATTTCATTATAGAAAACGGAAAGGGGTATTTTTATGGATGAAATATCCAAAAATAAACCTGAAAAATATATATGTACTGCTTTGCTGGCACATGTGGACGCAGGCAAGACAACGTTATCAGAGGGAATTCTTTACTTAAGTAATACAATTCGAAAATTGGGTCGTGTGGATAATCAGGACTCTTTTTTTGATACGGATGAGATGGAACGGCAGCGCGGAATTACGATTTTTTCGAAGCAGGCAGTCTTTGATTTGGGTAAGATGCATGTGACCTTACTTGATACGCCGGGACATGTGGATTTTTCGGCGGAGATGGAGCGGACGCTTCAGGTGCTGGACTATGCGATTCTTGTGATTAGCGGTGCAGATGGCGTGCAGGGTCACACGATGACGCTCTGGCGTCTGCTTAAGGAATATCAGATTCCGGTCTTTCTGTTCATTAACAAGATGGATCAGGAGGGAACAGACCGCGACGCTGTTTTTGCAGAATTAAAGGAACTGCTGGATGAGAATTGTGTGGACTTTACAGATTCACCGGAGGATTTGTTTGAGAACATCGCCATGTGCGAGGAGGAACTGTTTGATTCTTATATGGAACATGGAACGATTACGACCGATGAAATCGCAGACTGTATTTCCAGGAGAAATGTATTTCCGTGTTACTTTGGCTCTGCGCTGAAGATGCAGGGGGTGGATACGCTTTTAAAAGGCGTGGAACTGTACACGAAGATGCCAGAATATCGGGATGAGTTTGGCGCAAAGGTGTTTAAGATCTCCAGAGATGAGCAGGGCGGACGGCTGACACATCTGAAGATAACAGGCGGAACACTGAAGGTAAAAGATCTGGCTGGTGAGGAGAAGGTCAATCAGATCAGGATTTATTCCGGCGTGAAGTACGAGACGGTCAGTGAGATCACGGCAGGCAATGTATGTGCAGTGACGGGACTGATGAAGACGGAGCCGGGGCAGGGCCTGGGAATCGAACCTCATTCGCAGGAGCCAGTCTTGGCACCAGTTCTGATGTATCGGATTCTGCTGCCGGAAGATTGTGATCCGCACCATACCTTCTTACAATTCAAGCAGCTGGAAGAGGAAGAACCACAATTAAATCTCGTATGGGATGAGAAGTTAAAAGAGATTCAGGCACAGCTGATGGGCGAAATCCAGACCGAGATCCTAAAGAACCTGATCTGGAAAAGATTCCATCTGGCAGTCGATTTCGGCCCCGGAAATATCTTATATAAAGAGACGATTGCAGATACGGTAGAAGGCGTGGGGCATTATGAACCACTTCGGCATTATGCGGAAGTGCATCTGCTGCTGGAGCCGGGGCCGCGGGGGAGCGGGATGCAGTTTGCGACAGACTGCAGTGAAGATATGTTAGACCGAAACTGGCAGAGGCTGATTCTGACGCATCTGGAAGAGCGGGAGCACAAGGGTGTGCTGGTTGGTGGCGCGGTCACGGATGTGAAGATTACGGTGATTGGAGGAAGAGCGCATTTAAAGCACACAGAGGGCGGAGACTTTCGGCAGGCGACCTACCGCGCAGTCAGACAGGGACTGAAGCAGGCGGAGTCGGTGCTGTTAGAGCCATATTACCGCTTCCGGCTGGAACTGCCGATGGAATATCTTGGACGCGCCCTGTCCGATATTGAGAGAATGTCTGGAAAAGCAGAAGCTCCGCAATTGGACGGGAACCTCGCGGTACTGACGGGAACCGCTCCGGTATCAGGGATGCAGGGATATCAGACGGAGGTGGCGGCATATGCCAAAGGGCTCGGAAGGCTTTTTTGCACGGCGGGAGGCTATCTGCTCTGTCATAATCAGGCGGAAATTGTCGAAGAGGCGCAGTATGATGCAGAAAGTGATTTAGAAAACCCGACATCTTCGGTTTTTTGTGCACATGGCGCCGGTTTTGTAGTACAATGGAATCAGATCGTGGATTATATGCATGTGGAGGGTAGACTGCTGACGAAAAAGAAGCAGGAAGAATATGTGGCCTATACATCGAGCCGTTCCATTTCCTATGAAGAGGATTTTGTGGATGACTATGTTCCGAAGTATAATCCGACGGAATATGAACGGAACAGAGCTAAGACCATTTCCGCCCGGAATGAGCAGAGAAGACAGCTGACAGAGAAAAAAGAGATTCCACAATACCTTCTGGTGGACGGCTACAATATCATTTTCGCGTGGGATGAACTGCGGGAACTTGCGGAGGTGAATCTTGACAGCGCGAGGGACAGGCTGATTGACATTATGTGCAATTATCAGGGTCATAAGGGTGTGCGTCTGATTCTTGTATTCGATGCATACAAAGTCAAAGAGAATCCGGGATCAGATGAAAAGCACCATAATATTCAGGTTGTTTATACCAAAGAAGCTGAGACGGCGGACATGTATATAGAGAAATTCGCACATCAGATGGGCAGAAAATATACCGTCACAGTGGCAACCTCAGATGGTGTGGAGCAGGTCATTATCCGGGGGCAGGGCTGCCTGCTTATGTCAGCGAGAGAGCTGGAGGAGGATGTCGCGGTTTCAAACAGCGAGATACGCGAGCGCATCAGCCGGAGAAATCCCAAAAATAAAAATTATTCGCTTGCACGTGCAATTGATAAAATGAAGAACGAGGAGAAACAGACATGAAGATTATGATTGCATCCGATATACATGGATCCGCATATTATTGTGAAAAGATGATTCGGGCATATAAAGAAGAGAAAGCAGACAGACTATTACTGCTGGGGGACATTCTGTATCACGGTCCGCGCAATGATCTGCCGAGAGACTATGATCCCAAGCAGGTCCTTGCGATGCTGAATTCCTATAAAAATAAGATTTTTTGTGTGCGTGGCAATTGCGATACAGAAGTGGATCAGATGGTGCTGGATTTCCCGATTATGGCAGACTATTGTATTATTCCGGCCGGGGATCATCTGGTATATGCGACGCACGGGCACGTATATAACGAGCAAAAGCTGCCGCCGCTGGGAGAGGGCGATATTCTCCTTTGCGGGCACACACATGTACCGGCCAATGTGAAGCATGAACATTATACATATATGAATCCGGGTTCCATTTCTATTCCGAAGGAGGATAGTGAACATAGCTACATGATATTTGAAAACAATCTATTTACATGGAAAAGTCTGTAACAGAACAGAGGGCGTGCCGATACAAAAAAGGAGGATATTCGTATGCTGGAAAAAATGGATTTGACAAAGAAGATGGACAAGGAAACCTACAAAGCGAAGATGGAGGAATTGCAGGCAAAGCTTGGCGAACTGCAGCGTGAGTGCAAGAATCTTGAGATTCCTGTCATGATTGCATTTGAAGGGTTTGACGCGGCGGGAAAGGGCTCTCAGATCGCGGAACTGATTCAGGCACTGGATCCGCGTGGTTTTGAGGTCCATGCTGTCAAGCAGGAATCTGAGAACGAGCGGATGCACCCATTCCTGTGGCGCTTCTGGACCAAGACTCCGGAGAACGGAAGGATTGCTATCTATGACAGCAGCTGGTACCGGCGGGTTCTGGTCGAACGGTTCGAGAAGATGATGACCAAGGAGCAGCTGGGAAATGCCTACACCTCCATCTGTTCGTTTGAGAGACAGCTGGCAGACGGCGGCATGGCAATCATTAAGATTTTCCTCTGTGTGGATCAAAAAGAGCAGAAGAGACGCTTCAAGAGACTGTTAAAAGCGAAAGAAACTGCATGGCGTGTCACAGAGGCCGATATCAAACGAAACAAGAATTTCGACAAGTACCTCGCAATCAATGAGGAAATGCTGCAGAAGACAGATACCGACTATGCACCCTGGACGCTGGTAGAGGCAACGGACCGCAGGTTTGCCACAGTTAAAATCTATACGGCAGTCATCAGTGCACTGACAGCCAGCATTGAGTCAGCAAAGCGCAGGGCCGCGCATCCGGAAGTACAGCTGGAGGCAGCGGAGCACTATGACAGAGAGCTGCAGAGCTCCATTCTTTCGAAAGCGGATCTGACAAAGACACTGACAAAGGAAGAATACAAAAAGAAGTTGAAGGAACTGCAGGGGAAAATCGCAGTGCTGCACGGTGAAATGTACCGAAGGAGAATTCCGCTGGTTTTGGGCTTTGAAGGCTGGGATGCCGGTGGAAAGGGTGGCGCAATCAAGCGGCTGACCGAGAAGATGGACCCGCGCGGTTATGTCGTACATCCGACTGCTTCCCCGAATGATATCGAGCGCAAGCATCATTATCTGTGGAGATTTTGGGAGGCAATGCCAAAGGCCGGACATGCAACGATTTTTGACCGCACCTGGTATGGAAGAGTTATGGTGGAACGTATCGAAGGATTCTGCAGTACACAGGAATGGCAGAGAGCCTACAAGGAGATTAACGATATGGAGTCAGATCTGGTCAATTCCGGTGCTGTTGTGCTGAAATTCTGGCTTCAGATTGATAAGGATGAGCAGGAGAAACGTTTTAAAGAGCGTCAGGCTAATCCGGAAAAACAGTGGAAAATCACAGACGAGGACTGGAGAAACCGTGAGAAATGGGATCAGTACGAGGAGGCTGTCGATGAGATGCTCATTCGTACCTCAACACCGAAGGCTCCGTGGATCGTTGTAGAAGGAAACTGTAAATATTATGCAAGAATTAAGGTGCTTCAGAGTGTGGTGGATGCGCTTGAAAAACGACTGAAAAAATAGAAACAAATACCAGAAGAAGCTGCCAGTGGCAGCTTCTTTCTGTTAAATCCGGGCGGCACCTTTTTTCCATATTCCGCTCATATAAAATACGAACGACAGGATGGTTGCAATGCTCCAGCCGATCGGCCATGATATCCAGATTCCATCGGATGCAAACGGCGCCGCCAGCAAAAAAGCGAGGACAACGCGGATAATCAGGTCGGAAAATGTCGTGATCATAAACGGAACCATAGTTCCGGCACCGCGAAGGATGCCATCGCAGACCAGCTTCAGTGCAACGACAATGTAAAACGGTGAAACAATACGCAGAAATGAGATTCCCGTAGAAAGTGCCGCCGTATCACTGTCAGTCATAAACAGTCCGATCATCGTCCTTCCAAAGAAGAAGTATGCGAAAAAGAACGGAAGAGAAACGATGCAGATCATAATCAGTGCTGTTCGAAATCCCTGCTGCACCCGCCTGGTATTCCCTGCACCGATATTCTGCGCGGTAAAGCTTGAAATCGCATTTCCGAGTGTGGAGAGCGAGGTGATCACAAAGGTATTCAGCTTGATAGCAGCAGAATATCCGGCGATGACATCAGAGCCAAAGGAGTTCACAAGCCCCTGAATGAACAGATTGCCAATTGAGATAAAGCTCTGCTGCAGGATACTTGGAATAGCAATCCGGCTGATTCTTCCGAGCATCGAAAGCGAGAAGTGCTGTGCGCCCTCGGCACCCTTAAGAGACCGAATCCGGCGAAGAAGCGTGATCAGTGCAAGCACGGAGGAAATACCCTGTGCAAGAAATGTTGCCCAGGCGACACCTGCAACACCCATGTGAAGGCTGATGACAAAGAAAAGATCCAGAATTACATTTCCAATGGAAGATGCAATCAGGAAGTAAAGTGGTGTCTTCGAGTCTCCGAGTGAAGTGAAAATGCCGGTACAGATGTTATACATAAAAAGAAATAACAGTCCGTAAACATAAATGTTCAGATAAAGTGCCGAGTCGGACATGATATTGTCCGGAGTCAGAAGCAGCTTTAAAAAGGTTCGGCTGAATAGTATGCCGATGGCCATTAAAATGGCACTTAAAACAACGCAGCTGCAAAGTGAGGTACTGATTGCCGTGCGCATCTTGCGGTAGTCCCGTGCTCCAAAGAATTGGGAAATTACGACAGAACAGCCGATATTCGATCCGACTGCTATCGCGATAAAAATCATAGTGATGGGGTAGGATGCACCGACCGCGGCGAGTGCATTTACACCAACGAATTTGCCGACAACGACACTGTCTACAATGTTGTAGATCTGCTGGAACATAACACTGACCAGCATTGGAATTGTAAAACGCCAGAGTATCCCCGACGGTTTGCCTTTTGTCATATCTTTCATCATGAAATAAATCCTCCATAGTTATCTATCATAGCACAAAAATTTTGTTTTTTGAGGCTTTTTTTCAGTAAAAAAAGGAAATACAGAAAAAACGCAGAAAAAGATAATATAGAACATGTTTTTTCAAATTATTCACTAACAGACGAGGTGGAGTTATGATAATTAGAGAACAGTTAGAAGAAAGAGAGTTAGAATACCTGAGTCCTTATGCAACATTCAGTAAGAATTCGAGAGGAAGAAGCGTAGAAGAACCGGAATGTGATATCCGCCCGGTTTTTCAGCGCGACCGTGACAGAATACTGCACTGTAAATCTTTTCGGCGTCTGAAGCAGAAGACACAGGTTTTTTTATTGCCGAAGGGGGATCATTACCGGACCAGACTGACGCATACGCTGGAGGTATCACAGAATGCAAGGACGATTGCGAAGGCACTGCGGCTGAATGAGGATCTGGTGGAGGCGATTGCGCTCGGACATGATCTGGGACACACACCGTTCGGTCACGCAGGAGAGAGAGCACTGAATTCGGTGTATCATTTCAAACATAATGAGCAGAGTCTGCGTGTGGTCGACCTCATTGAAAAGCAGGGACAGGGGCTGAATCTGACATGGGAGGTGAGGGATGGCATCCTGAACCATCAGACAACCGGCAATCCTCGTACACTGGAGGGAAAGGTAGTGCGCTTATCGGATAAGATCGCATACATCAACCATGACATTGATGATGCAATCCGCGGAGGAATTATGGAAGAGGCGGATATTCCGCGGGAATACAGTGAAATTCTCGGCAATTCAACCAAGGTCAGATTAGATACCATGATACATAACGTCATTATCAACAGCATGGACAAACCGCGGATTCAGATGTCAGCCGAGGTTGAGACTGCGATGATCGGGCTCAGGCAGTTTCTGTTTGAGCATGTCTATAAGAACCCGAAAGCAAAGGGCGAGGAACATAAAGCAATCAATATGCTCAAACAGCTGTACCAGTATTATATCGATCATCCGGAGCTGATGCCAGAGCAGTATCTGCAGGCAATCGATTCCAAAGACAATCCGAAGGAGCAGATTGTGTGTGATTATATTGCCGGAATGACAGATAATTATGCGGTAAAGAAATTCGAAGAATACTTTGTTCCGGAATCTTGGAAAAATTAAAAAAAGGAAATAGAGAGTTTCTGTCGAATATAATAAATAGGGGTTTCAGGTAATCATTGACAGACGGAGGCAGCCATGTTTTATTCGGAAGATTTAGTAGAAGAAGTCAGAATGAAGAACGATATCGTAGATGTAATCTCCGGATATGTCAGACTTCAAAAAAAAGGCAGTTCCTATTTTGGTCTTTGCCCGTTTCATAATGAAAAATCACCCTCCTTCTCAGTCAGCAGAGGAAAGCAGATGTATTACTGTTTTGGCTGTGGTGCGGGAGGCAATGTATTTACATTCATTATGGAATATGAGAATTATTCGTTCACAGAAGCACTGAAGATGCTTGCAGACAGAGCAGGTGTTGAGCTTCCGGAGATTGAATATTCCAAAGAACAGAGAGCAAAAGCCGATTTAAGAAATACAATTTTAGAGATGAATAAGCTGGCGGCAAAATATTTTTACGCACAGTTAAAATCAGAGCAGGGCAGAGCAGCACATACATATCTTACCGACAGACAGCTATCAGAGGAGACGATTACAGCCTTTGGACTCGGATATTCGAACAAATACAGTGATGATTTGCTAAAATATCTGAAAATGAAGGGCTATTCCGAAGAACTGATCCGGCAGGCGGGACTTGTTAATGTGGATGAGAAGCACGGTGCATACGATAAGTTCTGGAACCGTGTCATGTTCCCAATCATGGATGTGAACAACCGGGTCATCGGATTTGGCGGGCGTGTCATGGGAGACGGAAAGCCGAAATATCTGAACTCACCGGAGACACCGGTGTTTGATAAGAGCCGGAATCTGTATGGACTGAACCGGGCAAGGACCTCGCGGAAACCGTATTTCCTGATCTGTGAAGGTTATATGGATGTGATATCACTCCATCAGGCAGGGTTTACCAATGCGGTTGCATCGCTGGGAACAGCGCTGACCTCCGGACATGCTTCACTGCTCAAACGCTATGTCAGAGAGGTCTATCTGACCTATGACAGTGATGAGGCGGGCACGAAAGCAGCACTCCGCGCGGTACCGATTCTAAAAGAGGTCGGTATTTCCGCAAAGGTCATTCGTATGGACCCGTATAAGGATCCGGATGAATATATCAAGAACATGGGTGCGGAGAGCTTTGAAGAGTGTATCGGCAGGGCAAGGAACGGCTTCATGTTCAGTCTGGAGATTTTAGCGAAGAATTATGATATGAATTCTCCTGAGGGCAAGACTGGCTTTTTGCACGAGGCTGCAAAGAAGCTGATTGGATTTGAAGAAGAATTAGAACGTAATAATTATATAGAGGCGGTCGCAAAAGAATATCGTGTTGATGTGGAAGGCCTTCAGAAGCTGGTTGCCAAGACAGCGGTATCCATCGGGCTGGCGGCACCGGCGCAGCGCGCAAAATCAACGTCAAACCGTGACCGGCCGAAAGAAGACGGGACATTAAAATCCCAGAAAATCCTATTGACATGGATGATTGATGATACCAAAATCTTTTCTCTGGTCAGGAAATATATTGAGCCGGATGATTTTTCGACAGAGCTTTACCGCACGGTTGCAAAGCTCTTATATGAACAATATGAAGAGGGCGATATAAATCCGGCGAAGATTATGAATCATTTTACCGAGGAAGAACAGCATCGGGAGGCAGCAAGTCTGTTTCACACGAAGATACAGGAGCTGACGACGAAAGAAGAGAAAGAAAAAGCACTGCAGGAGACCATCAGGAAAGTAAAGAGCCAGAGTATCGACCGGGCGACGAAAGCACTTGATCCGACTGATATGGCAGGGCTGCAAAAACTTATGAATGATAAGCGGAATCTTGACAGTTTGCGAGGACTGCATATTTCTATTGATTAAGGATAAAATAAAACGAGATACCCTGTGGAAAGGCACTTTCTGTAGGGGAGGAAGGATGGACATATGGAAGAAAACACACAAAAATTCGAGGAGAAAATGAAAGAGCTGATTTCACTTGGCAAGAAGAAAAAAAGTATCTTGGAGTTGCAGGAGATTAACGAATTTTTCAACGATATGGAACTCGATTCCGATCAGATGGAAAAAGTGTTTGATCAGCTTGAAGCCAGCAACATTGATGTTCTTCGGATTAGTGGAGAAGAGGACGAGGAAGACGATGTTGAGATTGTAATCAGCGAAGAAGATGAGGTTGATGTTGAAAAAATCGATTTGTCAGTTCCGGAAGGTATCAGTATCGAGGATCCAGTGCGTATGTATCTGAAAGAAATCGGTAAAGTGCCTCTTCTGACTGCGGATGAAGAAGTGGTTCTTGCAAAGCGTATGGAAGAAGGGGATGAAGAGGCTAAAAAGCGTCTTGCGGAAGCGAACCTTCGATTAGTCGTGAGTATCGCAAAGCGATATGTCGGCCGTGGTATGCTCTTCCTTGATCTGATTCAGGAGGGAAATCTCGGACTGATCAAAGCCGTTGAGAAATTTGATTACAACAAGGGCTTTAAGTTTAGTACTTATGCAACATGGTGGATCAGACAGGCCATCACAAGAGCGATTGCAGATCAGGCGAGAACGATTCGTATTCCGGTCCATATGGTTGAGACCATCAACAAACTGATTCGTGTTTCAAGACAGTTGCTTCAGGAGCTTGGACGTGAACCTACGCCGGAAGAGATTGCAAAAGAACTCGATATGCCGGTAGAACGTGTCCGCGAGATTCTTAAGATTTCACAGGAACCGGTATCACTTGAGACTCCAATTGGAGAAGAGGAAGACAGTCATCTGGGTGATTTCATTCAGGATGACAATGTACCGGTACCGGCGGAAGCTGCTGCAGCAACCTTATTAAAAGAACAGCTGGATGAAGTGTTAGATACGCTGACAGAGCGTGAGCAGAAGGTTTTAAGACTTCGTTTCGGCATGAATGACGGACGTGCCCGTACTTTGGAAGAAGTAGGAAAAGAATTCGATGTCACCAGAGAACGTATTCGTCAGATTGAAGCCAAGGCACTTAGAAAGCTCCGCCATCCGAGCCGCAGCCGCAAGCTTCGCGATTATCTGGATTAGAGGACTGTATGGAATTATCGAAGAGACTACAGGCAGTTGCAGATCTTGTGACACCGGGCCTTACACTCGCAGACGTCGGATGCGATCACGGATACATTCCGATTTATCTGACGGAGAAGGGAATCTGTCCCCATGTGATTGCGATGGATGTCAATGAAGGGCCCCTCCTGCGTGCAAAAGAACATATTCTTCAGCATCAGCCACCACTGCCGATTGAGTTACGTCTGTCGGATGGACTAAAGGCACTTGAAATGATGGCGGTGCAGAGTGTGACGATCGCTGGAATGGGTGGAGGTCTGATCATCAAAATCTTGAAGGACAGTCCACAGATTGTCTGTGATTTAGAAGAATGTATTTTACAGCCGCAATCTGAACTCTATAAAGTAAGAGCCTTTCTGATACAGGAAGGCTTTTCTGTGATGGAGGAAGATATGGTGTTAGAGGATGGAAAATTCTATCCGATGATGAAGGTGACTCTGCCAGGTAAGAGACAGAATGAAATCTGGAATGACTGTGAACTGCAGTATGGAAAGCTTCTGCTGAAAAAAAGACACCCGGTGCTTCATACGTATCTGAAGAAGGAAAAGGCTTTAAAAGAACAGGTTCTTGCGGCTATTTCCGAGAAAGAGGGAGCACACATTGTGAAACGGAGACGGGAATTGCAGGCGGAACTGAAGCTGATAAGCGAAGCACTGGCTTATTATGAATAAGGAAAAAGGGGAAAAATGATGCTGGCTGAAGATGTGATCAAAATAATTGAATCAAAATATGAAAGGGATGCAGCTCTTAGTTTTGATAATGTGGGACTGCAGATTGGACGGGAGGATAAGAAGGTCGCTAAAATCTTTCTTGCGCTGGATGCTACCGATGAAGTGATTGAGCATGCGGCTGTGTGGCAGGCAGATATGCTGATTACGCACCATCCAATGATTTTTGGCCCGCTGAAGTCGGTCAGACAGAGTGATTATATTGGCAGAAGAATCATCCGGCTGATTCAGGAGGATATCCCATACTATGCGATGCATACGAATTATGATGTCCTTGGAATGGCACAGCTTGCAGGAGATATTCTGGAGCTGGATCATCAGGAGGTCCTGGAAGAATCCTACTTTGCAGGTGAGTTCACTGAGGGAATCGGAAGAGTGGGAACGCTGCCAAAAGCGATGAATTTGCAGGAATGCTGTGATTTTGTGAAAGACAGGCTGAAGCTTTCGCAGGTAAAAGTATTTGCCGATTTTGAGGACAAAGAAAAAAGGTACAGACGCATGGCTGTTTCTCCGGGATCCGGGAAGAGCATGCTGGTTGCTTCTTTAGAAAAGAAGGCTGAGATTCTGGTGACCGGTGATATCGATCATCACGCGGGACTTGATGCGGTTGCACAGGGCCTCACGATCATTGATGCCGGACATTATGGCACGGAATACATTTTCATGGATGATATCAAGAAGTTTCTGGAAGAACATACGCAGGGCATCGAAATAAAAACGGAAATGATTGCACCACCATTTCATATTATATAGAAACGAGGCGACAGAAATGACAGATATGTGCAGAGTAAAAGTAAAAGACCAGATGAGAGAGTATGAGCGTGGAACGACATATCAGAAAATTGCAGAGGATTTTCAGTTCTTGTATCAGGATCGCATTGTCCTTGTATTTACGGAACCGTTCCGGCTGCAGGAACTGCATAAGCGTCTGGACGGTGACAGGGAAATCAGTTTTGTGACAGTCGGTGATCCGATTGGAATGAAAACATACAAAAGGAGCATCTGTCTTCTTCTTGTAAAAGCAATCTATGATGTGGCAGGTCACGACAGAGTACGCAAGGCAAGAATCCTGTATTCGATTGACAAAGGCTATTATTGTAAACTTGATGGAAAAGTGCAGGTGAATCAGGAATTTTTAGAGGCAGTCGCGGCAAGGATGCATGAGATGGCAGAGGAAGCACTCCCGATCAAAAAGCGTTCCATCAATACCGAAGAGGCTGTGAAATTATTTGAAAAATACGAGATGTATGATAAGATGCATCTGTTTGAATACCGAAGAGTTTCACGGGTGAACATCTACAGTATCAACGAATTTGAAGATTACTATTATGGGTATATGGTGCCGGATACCAGCTATCTGAAATTTTTCTCCCTGCATTTATATAATGAGGGCTTTGTCATTCAGATGCCTACAACCGAGGCAACCACTGTTGTTCCTGAGTTCCATCCACAGGAAAAGCTGTTTCAGGTATTAAAGGAATCCACCGAGTGGGGGGATCTTCAGGATATTGAGACGGTTGGTGCGCTGAATGATATGGCGGCACATCAGGATGTGAGGACGGCCGTACTGGTACAGGAGGCGTTTCAGGAACGGAAAATTTCTGAGATTGCGCAGATGATCGCGTCCAAGGGAAGTGTAAAGATCATTCTGATTGCGGGACCGTCATCCTCCGGAAAAACTACATTTTCCCATAGGTTGTCTGTTCAGCTGGCGGTGAATGGTCTTCAGCCACATCCGATTGCGGTTGACAATTATTTTGTGGACCGTGAAAATACGCCGAAGGATGAATTCGGCAATTATAATTTTGAGTGTATTGAGGCGATTGATGTAGAAGCTTTTAACCGGGATATGTCAGATCTGCTTGCCGGAAAAGAAATCATTATTCCCACGTTTGATTTCAAATCCGGACACCGAAACTACAGCGGAAAACCATTCAAAATCGCGGAGAATGATGTGCTTGTCATTGAGGGAATTCACTGCCTGAATCCCAAATTAACCGAAAAGCTTCCGGCGGCGAATAAGCTCAAAATATACATCAGTGCGCTGACACAGTTAAATATTGATGAGCATAACCGCATTCCGACTACGGATGGCCGTCTGATACGAAGAATCGTCAGAGATGCGAGAACACGCGGAACGTCTGCACAGCAGACAATTGCGATGTGGCCTTCGGTACGAAGAGGGGAAGAAAAGAATATTTTTCCGTTTCAGGAAGAGGCGGATGTGATGTTCAACTCTGCACTGATTTACGAGCTGGCAGTCCTTAAGCAGTATGTGGAACCGATGCTTTTTGGTGTCGAAAAAAATTGTGCGGAATATCTGGAAGCAAAACGTCTGCTTAAATTTCTGGACTATTTTGTCGGTATCAACAGTGAGAACATACCGAACACCTCACTTCTCAGGGAATTTGTAGGCGGCGGATGTTTTGACGTATAAGTTCAAATACAAAAAATGGAACTCATATTTTCATGTATGGGTTCTTTTTTTTCGCCATAACGTGCAAAAAATCAAAAATAATGAAAGTAACAGTTGACTTTAAGTTTAGTATATGTATAATTGAGTTGGAATAGAAAGGAGCGTGTCGACGTGATGAATTTGGACAGTAAGATTGGTCAGAAAATCAGAAATCTGCGAAATCAGAATGGGCTTACTCAGGATGAACTTGCAGCGCGTACCGAGTTGACAAAAGGATTCATTTCTCAATTGGAGAGGGGACAGACAGCACCTTCCGTATCGACACTTGCAGATATTGTCGAGTGTCTGGGAACGAATTTGTCCGATTTCTTTTTGGAGACAGAGGATACGCAGATTGTATACAAGCAGGAAGACTATTTTGAGAAGACCGATGAAGCAGGAAACAGTATTACATGGCTGATTGCATCGGCACAGAGCAAGAATCTGGAACCGATTCTGGTCGATATCCAGCCCGGAGAGATGCTTCCGGCCGACAAGCCTCATGAGGGTGATGAGTTCGGGTATGTTTTAAAAGGTAAAATTGAAGTAATATATGGAGATGTTCACTATACAGTAAATAAGGGGGATTCTTTTATTTACGCCGCAAATAAGCGCCACTACATTCGGTCACTGTCGAATCATGTGTCGACTTTTATCTGGGTCTGCAGCCCGCCAAACTTTTAAGGAGAATTGACATGAATGACGAGATTTTAAAGCTGAAGAATATAAGCAAAGAATTTGACGGAAAACCGATTTTAGAGGATTTCAGTCTGGACATCAAGAAGAATGAGTTCGTCACGCTGCTCGGGCCGTCCGGCTGCGGCAAATCTACCACGCTCAGAATCATCGGCGGATTTTTGAAGCCGGATGAAGGCCAGGTGTTTTTTGAAGGGAAGGATATTACGAATCTCTCTCCGGATAAACGAAATGTCAATACGGTATTCCAAAAGTATTCTCTGTTTCCGCATATGTCAATTGCGGAGAATATTGCATTTGGATTGAAACTGAAGAATAAAAGTAAGACATATATCAAAGATAAGATTGAGTATGCTTTAAAACTGGTGAACATGGATGGCTATGAGAAGCGGAAACCAGAGTCACTGAGCGGAGGACAGCAGCAGAGGGTCGCGATAGCAAGAGCGATTGTAAATGAACCGAAAATGCTGCTCCTGGATGAGCCACTTGGCGCACTGGATTTAAAGCTTCGCCATGATATGCAGCGGGAGCTGATTAAGATTAAGCAGGAAGTTGGAATTACGTTTGTCTATGTCACCCATGATCAGGATGAGGCGCTTACGATGTCTGACCGCATCATTGTTATGAATCAGGGAATCATTCAGCAGATGGGCAGCTCAAAGAGTATTTATGATGAACCGCAGAATGCGTTTGTCGCTGACTTTATCGGGGACAGTAATATCATCGACGGCGTGATGGAGCAGGATTGTCTCGTGCGGATTCAGGGCCGCCGCATTGAATGTGTAGATGTCGGCTTTGGCAAAAATGAACCGGTGGATGTTGTCATACGTCCGGAGGATCTGGTCATTGTGGAGGAAAAGGACGGTCTGCTGTCTGGCCTGGTCGTTTCGATTATTTTTAAGGGCGCATATTATGAGATCAAGGTTCGCGCAGAGGATTATGAATGGATGGTTCAGAGTGTGAATCCGGCACAGATCGGTGCAAAAGTCGGCCTTACGATTCTTCCTGACAATATTCAGATTATGCATAAACCGCATTCTTCGGATGAAGAGATTGTAAAAGAGGATGAGTAGCCAATGGAAAATAAAAGAAAATTAAACAAAAGAACGTGGTTTTCAATGCCGTACATTCTATGGATCATTGGCTTTACCGTGATTCCGCTGCTGGTCATCTTTCAGGATGCGTTTGTCACGCCCGAAGGTGGATTTACTGCGCAGAATGTACTTGCTATTTTTGAACCGGTACATTTAAAGAGTATGCTGCTGTCACTGGAGATTGCGCTTGCCTGTACGCTGATCTGCATGTTGCTTGCATATCCGCTGGTGCTGGCGCTTCGAAGATTAAAACTCGGCAGGCAGGGCTTTTTACTGTTCGTTCTGATTCTGCCGATGTGGATGAATTTCATACTGCGTCTGCTTGCCTGGCAGATGATATTATCAAAAAACGGAATCTTAAATATGCTGCTCGGGTTTATCGGCATCTCACCGCTTCCCATTGCAAATACATGGATCAGCATTTTGATTGGTGTGGTCTATGACTATCTGCCGTTTATGATTCTGCCGATTTATAATGCAATTGCGGAAATCGATGAGGACATCATTGAGGCGGCTAAGGATCTGGGAGCCGGAGGGTTTACCATCTTCAAAAAAATCATTTTGCCGCTTTCTGTTCCGGGACTGCTCAGCGGTATTGTCATGGTGTTCGTCCCTTCCATGACATCGTTTGTCGTGTCGGATGTTCTGGGAGGCGGCAAGATCCAGCTGATTGGAAATGTTATTGAGCAGGAATTTACAAAAAATGTTGATTGGAATCTGGGATCGGGATTGTCGGTATCGCTGATGATCTTTGTGCTGATCAGCATGGCATTTACGATGAAAAATGATCCGGAAGGGAAGGAATCCGCAATATGGTAGATAGAATAAAAGATTATCTGAGCCGGTTTTATATTGTGTTTATTTTTATCTTTCTATACGCGCCCATTCTGGTCATGATTGTTTTATCCTTTAATGCTTCGCGGTCACGGGTTATATGGGGCGGATTTACCTTAGACTGGTACACACAGCTGTTTGCAAGCAATGAGGTGATGGAAGCACTTACAACGACAATCATTCTTGCAGTGGCATCTGCGACGATTGCCACACTGATTGGAACGATCGGTGCAATCGGGATCAATGCGATGAGAGAGAAGAACTACAAACTTGTTCTGGCATTTACCAATATCCCGATGCTGAACGCGGATATCGTCACCGGAATCGCACTGATGCTGTGGTTTGTGCGTTTTATGCCGCTCGGTTTTGGGAGTGTGCTGATCGCGCATATTACATTTAATATTCCATATGTGATTCTGAGCGTCATGCCGAAAATCAGACAGATGAATCTGAGCGTCTACGAGGCGGCGCGTGATCTGGGCGCAAATGCGCTGTATGCATTTATGAAAATCACACTGCCACAGCTGATGGGCGGTATTATGTCCGGATTTTTCATGGCATTTACCATGTCCATGGATGATTTTGCAATCACATATTTCACAAAAGGAGCGGGAGTCAATACACTCTCTACGATGATTTACAGTCAGATCAGAAAGGGAATCAAGCCGGAAATGTATGCACTTTCTACGCTGATATTTGCATTTGTCTTTGTGATTCTGCTTCTCGTGAATTATGTTCCGAAAATGAAAAAGCGCGGGGGAAGATAGATGAAAAAAAGAATCATAGCCGCAGTTTTAGCGGGCTGTATGTGCATCACACTGCTGTACGGATGCGGAAACAGCAAAAAGGCAGATAACGGGAAGGACTCTCTGACACTGTTTAATTACGGGGAATATATTGATCCCGATGTGCTGGATCAGTTTACAGAGGAAACCGGAATCGAAATCAAATACGAGGAGGCACTCACACCGGAGGAAATGTACACGAAATATAAATCCGGAGCAATCAAGTATGACTTGATGTGTACCTCGGATTATATGATTCAGAAATTAATTGACGAGGGCGAACTGCAGAAAATCGATATTAATTCTATGGAATATAAGGATAATATTGATCAGAAGTACTGGAAGCTCTCCAATGATATTGATCCGGGGAATCAGTATTCTGTTCCATATTTCTGGGGGACCGTCGGCATACTTTATAACACCAAAAAAGTAAAAGAGCCAATCGACAGCTGGGAGGTCTTGTTCAATCACGAGTACAGCGGTGAGATTATTATGCAGAACAGCATACGTGATCTCTACATGGTCGCACTGAAATATCTTGGGTATTCATTAAACACAGAGGACGAAGACGAGCTGAGAGCCGCACAGAATCTGCTGCTGGAACAAAAGGCAGATGTGCAGGCGTATCTGGTGGACGAAGCCCGCGATGAGGTGGTTGCAGAAAATGCAGTCATGGCGGTCATCTATTCCGGTGAAGCATATCTCGGTGAAGAATACAACGAAGACCTTGCTTACGTAATACCGAAAGAAGGGTCGAATCTGTGGGTGGATTCCTGGTGCGTTACAAAATACTGCAAGAATCCGGAAAATGCGGAAACGTTTTTAAATTTCCTCTGCCGTGATGACATTGCCCAGAAAAATTTTGACTATATTTATTATTCGACACCGAACAATGCTGTAATTGACAGTCTGCCGGAAGAAGACAAAAACAACGAAGCACTCGTCCCGTCGGAGGATGCAACGGATAACTGTGAGGTGAGCAAAAAGCTGCCGGATGATACGACGAAGCTGATGAATTACCTATGGAAAGAATTAAAGGCAGAGTAATCTGCCTTTTTCTCGTCTACCCTGTTCTATTGATAAAAGGTTAAAATTCCATCCATTGTACTGTTCATGTTCTGGAAGAGCAGATCGATAATGGTCAGCGCGACCATGGATTCTACAACAACGACTGCACGTGGAACGATTACCGGGTCGTGTCTTCCGTGGATGGCGATGGATGTCGGTACAGCATCTTTGGAAACGGTCTGCTGTTCACGGGAGATGGAAGGGGTCGGCTTTACGTAAGCGCGCAGGATAATGGGACTCCCATCACTCATACCGCCCAAGACACCGCCGGAATGATTGGTCTCTTTGGTGATATTACCGTCTGTCACCGTAAATGCATCGTTGTTCGTACTTCCGACCGTACCGGCAACCGCAAAACCATCGCCGATTTCAAAGGCTTTCACCGCACCGATGGATAATAGTGCCTTCGCCAGATTTGCATCGAGCTTGTCAAAGACAGTCTCACCGATCCCGACCGGCATATGTTCTACCATACATTCAATCGTACCGCCGGAGGAATCCAGCGTCTTCATAAGAGAGGAGAGGTATTCACCGGCCTGATCTGCCGCTTCATTGTTCGGCATATAAAGGCTGTTTTCGAATATCTGCTCAAAATGATAATCTGACGGCTCGACCACAACAGGACCGATGGATTTGGTGTATGTTGTGATTGAGATGCCGAGGGATTTGAGAATTTTGGATGCGATGGCACCTGCAGCAACACGTCCGATCGTCTCACGTCCGGAAGAGCGGCCGCCGCCGCGGTAATCACGATGACCGTATTTCTGGTCAAAGGTGTAGTCGGCGTGTCCCGGACGGTACACATCTCCGAGATTGCCGTAATCCTTGGAATGCTGGTCCTGATTCCTGACCATCAATGAAATCGGAGTACCGGTGGTGAAACCTTCAAATACTCCGGAAAGAATCTCAACCTGATCACTCTCCATTCTTTTTGTGGTGAATTTGCTCTGCCCCGGTTTTCTCCGGCTGAGAAAACACTGGATATCTTCCTCGCACAGTTCAAGTCCGGCAGGACATCCATCAATCACAACACCCACGCCTGAACCGTGGGATTCACCCCATGTCATGATACGAAATATATTTCCAAATGTAGAACCACTCATAAAAAATCTCCTTCCGTGTATATCTTAATCAAATATACAGATAAAGCTATTATATAAGAAGACAAAAAAAGAGGCAATCCTTTTTCATGTTTTTTTCACTGTACTTTTATGTCATTTCGTATTATAATCAAATCTGTATAGTGAAAAAGGAGTATATAGCATGAGCGATGAGATGAATACAGAGCAGTTGGAACAGAAAATCCAAAGGCCAAAAAGACGAAGAAGAAAGAAAGTTGTATCTGATACACCCAGGGATACGAATGCAGATAGCGAACAGCTGACAGCTGAGGCTGTTTCTGATGTCATAGATGATATGGAAGAGGGGGCAGATGTTGAAAAAAGTGAAGATGCGAAACCAAAAAAGAGACGCAAAAAAAAGGTCAAGAAGGTGGAACCGGAAACTGAGGAAGTTCCTGAAGAAGGTGGAGATTCTTGGCTTGATGATGACGATATTGACGTACTCGATGATGATTCTAAACAGCATAAAGGAAGAGGACTGAAGATTTTCCTGATAACGCTTGCTGCGATTTTTGGTACAATTGCAGTTGCTTATCTTGGATTTGCAATTTTCTTTATCAACCATTTTTATTTTTATACGACAGTAAACGGCATGAATTTTTCGCTGAGATCAGAAAAATATGTGTCTTCTTATATTGAGCGGCAGGTCGCAGACTATGAATTGACGGTAGAAGAAAAAGGCGGTGTGAAGGAGACAATCTCCGGAACGGATATTGATTTAAAATATGTGGCGAATGATCAGATCAAAGATGCCATTCAGTCACAGAATCCATTTTTATGGCCGAAAGCATTTTTTGTAAAATCCAGTGCGAAGGTGTCTGTGGATGTGGATTATGATAAGGATAAGCTGCAGGCTCAGCTGGACAAGCTTCAATCGGTGACAGCTCCGGACCAGACAGATCCGGTCAGCGCATATCCGAAATATGAGAACGGCCAATATGTGATTGAACCGGAAGTGACCGGGACCAAGGTGGATACGGCACGTCTGAGTGAAGAGGCAAATAAATACGTATCCGGTTTTAAGAATGATCTAAATATGGAAGAAGATGAATGTTATCTGATGCCGGCGTACACGGAGGAATCTCCGGAGGTTATTGCGGCGCGTGATACGATGAACGCGTACTGTAAAACAGAGATTACATACGATATGTCACCGAATACAGAGGTTGTAAATGCGGATTTGATCAATACTTGGCTTTCGTATAATGAAAGTATGCAGGTGTCAATCAATGAAGACAGTGTAGGCGGATATATGGCTGATCTTGCATCCAGATACGATACGGTCGGAACTACCAGATCGTTTACGACTCCGAGCGGAAGGGCTGCCGAAGTATCAGGCGGAACCTATGGCTGGTCCATTGATCAGGATGCTGAGAAGGCAGCGTTAATCGCAAGCATTCAGGCAGGAGAGGTTGCAACGAGAGCACCGGCATACTCACAGACCGGAGCGACACATGATGCCGCAGACTGGGGCAGTACGTACTGTGAGGTAGATATTTCGGCGCAGCATATGTGGTATGTTGTGAATGGAAGTGTGGCATTGGAAACAGATGTTGTTACAGGTGCCAATTATGACAACCGTTCTACACCAACGGGGGTATATGAGATACTTGAAAAATTATCACCTACAGTTTTAAAAGGATCGAATGATCCGACTACCGGAAAACCAAAATATGAAACACCGGTTGATTACTGGATGCGTGTGACATGGTCCGGAATCGGATTCCATGATGCCACATGGCAGTCTGCATTTGGCGGAAGCCGCTATGTGAACGGACATGGTTCCCATGGATGTATCAATATGCCTTACAGTTCAGCACAGAATTTATACAGTATGCTGGAAATGGGCACTCCGGTCATCATTCACTACTAGAGTAAGAGAGAGGTTTTATGTATCAGTTAATTAAAAAAGATGGTTCTGCCAAACGAGGCAGATTTCACACAGTACATGGGGTCATTGAGACCCCTGTATTTATGAATGTAGGAACTGCAGCGGCAATCAAAGGCGCGGTTTCGACAGATGACCTGCAGAATATTAAGACACAGGTTGAGTTATCCAATACGTATCATCTTCATGTCAGACCGGGGGACGAGATTGTAAAAAAAATAGGCGGACTGCACAAATTCATGACTTGGGATAAGCCAATCCTAACGGATTCAGGCGGTTTTCAGGTGTTTTCTTTGGCGGGACTGCGAAAAATCAAAGAAGAAGGTGTCTATTTCCACTCGCATATAGATGGAAGAAAGATTTTCATGGGACCGGAGGAGAGTATGCAGATCCAGTCTAATCTGGCATCTACCATTGCAATGGCATTCGATGAGTGTCCATCCAGTGTGGCGGGCACGGAATATATTCAGGCTTCTGTTGACCGCACAACGAGATGGCTGGAACGCTGCAAAAAGGAGATGGCAAGACTGAATGAACTTCCGGATACGATTAATAAGCAGCAGATGCTCTTTGGTATCAATCAGGGGGCGATCTATGAGAATATCAGAATTGAACACGCAAAGCGGATTTCCGATATGGACTTGGACGGTTATGCAATTGGCGGACTGGCAGTCGGGGAATCACATGAAGATATGTACCGGATTATCGAGGCTGTGGTGCCTTACCTTCCGGAAGAGAAGCCGACCTATCTGATGGGAGTCGGAACGCCGGCAAATATACTGGAGGCGGTAGAACGCGGAGTTGATTTCTTCGACTGTGTCTATCCGAGCAGGAATGGCCGCCATGGACATGTCTATACGAATCACGGCAAGATGAATCTGTTCAATGCGAAGTTTGAGCTGGATGACCGACCGATTGAGGAGGGCTGCGGCTGCCCTGCCTGTAAGAGTTACAGCCGAGCATATATCCGGCATTTGTTAAAAGCAAAAGAGATGCTCGGAATGCGCCTGTGCGTGCTTCACAATCTGTATTTCTACAATAACATGATGGAAGAAATCAGACATGCAATCGATGACGGATGCTTTGCAGAATATAAAAACAAGAAGCTGGAAGGCATGGCCCGGGGAGAATAAATATAAAACTTATATGAAATGATGGAAATAACTTGAAGATTTTTACAATTTTGTGTATGATATGAAGAGTCACTTTTGAGCTTTTGAAGAGTCAAAAGGTATTTGGCAGAGGAAAATTAGGAGGAAGTTTAGGATGAATGGTTTATTAGGAAGCAGTTTATTGAGTGGTGGCGGAATCATTGTGATTTATGTTGTTTTGATCGGAGCTATGTGGTTTTTCTTGATGCGTCCACAGAAGAAGGAGCAGAAGAGAGTACAGGCAATGTTATCCACAATGGAGGTTGGAGATACAGCACTTACAACAAGTGGTTTTTATGGAGTAATCATTGATATCACAGATGAGGATGTCATCGTAGAATTCGGTAACAACAAAAACTGTCGTATCCCGATGCAGAAAGCAGCGATCGCTCAGATTGAAAAGCCAGCTGCAGAATAAGAATTTAAAAGATAAATAGTGCGCTGAGGCACTGTAGATGGAGAAAGAGTGAAGACCTGACGTGAGTAAACCCACACGGTCCTTGCTCTTTCTCCATTTGCACAGTCCGTTTATTCGACAATTTAGCGAAGTAAAGGGTTGAAATATCTTGAAAAATACGATATTATAAAAGGCAGTATCGTTAAGAAGGGAAGATTTTATATGAAGTTAAATATTGGTGTAATTAAAGGCGACGGAATTGGACCGGAGATTGTGACAGAAGCAATGAAGGTCTTAGATAAAGTAGGAGAAGTCTATGGCCATTCCTGTGACTATACACAGCTGCTGATGGGAGGAGCGTCCATTGATGTAAATGGCGTGCCGCTTACTGACGAGACAGTGGAAGCTGCGCAGAAGTGCTCGGCAGTGCTGATGGGATCTATCGGAGGAGATGCGGCTACATCTCCATGGTATCAGTTAGAACCATCGAAAAGACCGGAAGCAGGACTGTTAAAGATTCGCAAGGCGCTTAATCTGTTTGCAAATCTGAGACCTGCAGTTTTATATGATGAGCTGAAGGGTGCGTGTCCGTTAAAAGAAGAGATTACAGAGGGCGGATTCGACATGATGATTATGCGCGAGCTGACCGGAGGTCTTTATTTTGGAGAACGAGAGACAAAAGAGATCGACGGAGTCATGACCGCCTGTGATTCACTTACATATAATGAAGACGAGATTCGCAGAATTGCAAAACGCGGTTTTGATATTGCGATGAAGAGAAGAAAAAAAGTGACAAGCGTGGATAAAGCGAATGTTCTGGATTCTTCCAGATTATGGCGGAAGGTGGTCGCGGAAGTCGCAAAAGACTATCCGGAGGTAACGCTGGAGAACATGCTGGTAGATAACTGTGCGATGCAGCTGGTCAAAGATCCGAAACAGTTTGATGTGATTCTGACGGAGAATATGTTCGGTGATATTTTGTCGGATGAAGCAAGTATGGTGACGGGATCGATCGGTATGCTCGCATCGGCAAGTCTGAATGAGACGAAATTCGGTCTGTATGAACCGAGTGGCGGCTCTGCACCGGATATTGCCGGCAAAGGAATCGCGAATCCAATCGCAACGATTTTATCAGCGGCAATGATGCTTCGATTCTCCTTTGATCTGGACAAAGAGGCAGACGCCATCGAAAGAGCAGTCAGCAAGGTGCTCACGGATGGATATAGAACCGGAGATATTATGTCGGAGGGCAAATCAAAAGTTGGAACAGCTCAGATGGGAGATCTCATCTGTGAACGCATTTGTCAGTAGACAAGGCAGATTATATAGGAAAGAAAAGAGAGGTTGATAATCATGAGAAGTGATCAGGTAACAAAAGGGATGCAGCAGGCACCTCACAGATCGTTATTTAATGCATTGGGATATACGAAAGAAGAGCTGGAGAGACCGCTCGTCGGTGTAGTCAGCTCCTATAATGAAATTGTACCGGGCCACATGAATCTGGATAAGATTACGGAAGCGGTTAAAATGGGCGTCGCAATGGCAGGTGGAACTCCGATTATGGTTCCTGCAATTGCTGTATGTGACGGAATTGCAATGGGACATGTCGGCATGAAATATTCACTTGTAACGCGAGATCTGATTGCGGATTCGACAGAAGCACTTGCAATGGCTCATCAGTTTGACGCACTTGTCATGATTCCAAACTGCGACAAGAATGTACCGGGACTGCTTATGGCTGCGGCGCGTGTGAATGTACCGACGGTATTTGTGAGCGGAGGACCGATGCTTGCAGGTCACGTAAAGGGACAGAAGAGAAGTTTATCCAGCATGTTTGAAGCAGTCGGCTCTTATGCGGCAGGCACGATGACAGAAGAAGATGTATGTGAATTTGAGAATAAGGTATGTCCTACCTGTGGATCCTGCTCCGGAATGTACACCGCCAACAGCATGAACTGTTTGACGGAGGCACTCGGTATGGGACTTCAGGGAAATGGCACAATTCCAGCCGTATATTCTGAGAGAATCAAGCTTGCGAAACATGCAGGTATGAAAGTTATGGAGATGTATGAGAAGAACATCAGACCGAGAGATATCATTACCGAGGATGCGATTTTGAATGCGCTGACGGTTGATATGGCACTTGGATGTTCGACGAACAGTATGCTTCACCTTCCGGCAATCGCACATGAGATCGGTATGGATTTTGAGATTGATTTCGCGAACGGAATCAGTGCAAAGACACCGAACCTGTGTCATCTGGCACCGGCAGGTCCGACTTATATGGAAGATTTAAATGAAGCGGGCGGCGTATATGCGGTCATGAATGAGTTGAACAAAAAAGGATTATTGCATACAGACTGTATGACAGTAACCGGAAAAACCGTTGGAGAGAATATTGAAGGATGCATCAATCAGAATCCTGAGGTCATCAGACCAATCGAACGGCCATATAGTGAAACAGGCGGTATCGCCGTTCTGAAAGGTAATATCGCACCGGACGGCAGCGTGGTAAAACGTTCGGCAGTTGTTCCGGAGATGCTGGTGCATGAAGGCCCTGCAAGAGTCTTCGACTGTGAAGAGGATGCGATTGAAGCAATCAAAGGTGGTAAGATCGTTGCCGGAGACGTGGTGGTCATCCGTTATGAAGGACCAAAGGGCGGACCGGGTATGAGAGAGATGCTCAATCCAACCTCTGCAATTGCAGGTATGGGACTTGGTTCCAGCGTTGCACTCATTACAGACGGACGTTTTTCAGGTGCTTCCAGAGGAGCTTCCATCGGACACGTTTCGCCGGAAGCGGCAGTGGGCGGACCGATTGCACTTGTGGAAGAGGGCGATATCATCAAAATCAATATACCGGAGCTGTCAATGCAGCTGGACGTATCGGAGGAAGAGCTGGCAGCAAGAAAAGCAAAATGGCAGCCGAGAGAGCCGAAGGTGACAACCGGGTATCTGTCCAGATACGCAGCCATGGTAACATCAGGTAACAGAGGTGCTGTATTAGAAGTGCCAAAGAACTAATTTGGGGGATTGAACATGCAGATAAACGGATCAGAAATCGTTGTAGAATGTTTAAAAGAACAGGGTGTTGATATGGTTTTCGGATACCCGGGAGGTTCGATATTAAACGTTTATGACGCATTATATAAGCATAAAGAAGAAATCACACACATCCTGACCTCACATGAGCAGGGGGCTGCACATGCAGCGGACGGTTATGCGAGAGCAACCGGAAAAGTGGGTGTGTGTCTTGCAACAAGCGGACCGGGAGCAACGAATCTTGTAACCGGAATCGCAACCGCATATATGGACTCCATTCCGATGGTAGCAATCACCTGCAACGTGACATTGCCGCTTCTCGGAAAAGACAGCTTTCAGGAGGTAGACATCACGGGTGTGACGATGCCGATTACAAAGCATAATTTCATTGTGAAAGATATCAAGGATCTGGCGGCAACCATTCGAAAAGCATTTTCGATTGCAAGAAACGGAAGACCGGGACCTGTCTTGGTTGATATACCGAAAGATATCACAGCGGCAAAGACGGAATACATAAAAGAAGTCATCAACCAGAATCCAGTGTACGCAGGCACTGTTTCTGAAAAAGAAATCGAACACGCTATCTCGATGATTGAAAAATCGAAGAAGCCGTATATCTTTGTCGGTGGTGGCGCAATTCTTGCAGAAGCAAGTGAAGAGGTCAGAGCCTTTGCCAAGAAGGTAAATGCTCCGGTCGCAGATTCCCTGATGGGAAAAGGTGCATTTCCGGGAACGGATTCATTGTATACTGGAATGCTGGGTATGCATGGGACGAAGACATCAAATTTCGGAGTAAGCGAATGTGATCTTCTGATTGTAATCGGTGCGCGTTTTAGTGACCGTGTCACCGGGAATGCAAAGAAGTTTGCAAGTCACGCGAAGATTTTGCAGTTTGATGTCGATCCGGCTGAGATGAACAAGAATATTGTGATCGCAGCAGGCGTTACAGGCAATGTAAAAGAAGTGCTGCAGAAGGTGAATGAAAAGCTTTCGCAGCAGGAACACAAAGAATGGATTGCCAAGATTGAGGCATATAAAGAAAAATATCCGCTGTCTTATCACAAAGAAGTGCTGTCAGGTCCGTTTATCGTGGAAGAAATCTACAGACAGACAGACGGTGAGGCAATCATTTCCACAGAAGTCGGACAGCATCAGATGTGGGCTGCACAGTTCTACAAATATACGAAACCAAGAACCTTCCTCACATCGGGCGGACTTGGTACGATGGGATATGGGCTTGGAGCATCGCTTGGCGCAAAATGCGGATGTCCGGATAAAACGGTGGTCAATATTGCCGGAGACGGATGTTTTCGTATGAATATGAATGAGATTGCAACAGCAGTTCGTCACAATATTCCGGTGATTCAGGTGGTTGTCAACAACCATGTGCTCGGAATGGTCAGACAGTGGCAGACATTATTTTATGAGAAGCGTTATTCTGCAACTGTATTAAATGATGCGGTTGATTTCGTGAAGTTCGCGGAATCAATGGGTGCGGTCGGACTTCGTGCCACAACACCGGAAGAATTTACGAATTGTTTCAAAGAAGCGTTAACACTCGGGAGACCGGTTGTTATAGATTGTCAGATCGACAGTGATGAGAAAGTATGGCCGATGGTAGCACCGGGCGCACCGATCAGTGATGCATTTGACGAAAAAGATATTACAGAAAAGTAGAGAAAATGGAGGAATTTTAAGATGAGTAGAGTGTACAATTTTTCAGCAGGACCAGCAGTATTACCGGAGGAGGTCCTTAAGTCGGCAGCGGATGAGATGTTAGATTACAATGGAACAGGAATGTCGGTAATGGAAATGAGTCATCGCTCGAAAGCGTTCGAAGAGATTATTGAGACAGCAGAGGCAGATCTCAGAGAACTGATGAATATTCCCGACAATTATAAGGTGTTATTCTTACAGGGTGGAGCTTCACAGCAGTTCGCCATGATTCCAATGAATCTGATGAAGAATAAGGTTGCAGACTATATTGTGACAGGTCAATGGGCAAAGAAAGCATATCAGGAGGCAGCTAAATACGGAAAAGTCAACAAGATCGCTTCTTCCGAAGATAGGACATTCTCTTATATTCCGGACTGCTCCGATCTTCCGATTTCCGAGGATGCAGATTATGTTTACATCTGTGAAAATAATACCATTTACGGAACAAAATACAAAGAGCTTCCAAATACAAAAGGAAAGACACTGGTTGCAGATGTATCGTCATGCTTCTTATCAGAGCCGATTGATGTTACAAAGTATGGTATTGTATACGGCGGAGTTCAGAAAAATATCGGACCTGCAGGTATGGTCATCGTAATTATCAGAGAAGATTTAATCACAGAGGATGTACTTCCGGGAACACCGACCATGTTGACTTATAAGACACATGCAGATGCAAAATCCTTATACAATACACCACCGGCATATGGCATCTATATCTGCGGAAAAGTCTTCAAATGGCTGAAGAACCTTGGCGGACTTGAGAAGATGAAAGAAATCAATGAAGCGAAAGCAAAGATCTTATATGATTACTTGGATCAGAGCAGTTTGTTCAAAGGAACCGTGGTTGCAAAAGACCGTTCACTGATGAATGTACCGTTTGTGACAGGGGATAAAGAGCTGGATGCAAAATTTGTTGCAGAAGCAAAAGCAGCAGGATTTGAGAACTTAAAGGGTCACCGTACTGTTGGCGGTATGCGTGCCAGCATTTATAATGCAATGCCAACCGAAGGCGTGAAAGCACTGGTAGAATTTATGAAGAAATTTGAAGAGGAGAATTTATAAAATGTTTAAATATAATTGTTTAAATCCAATCGCAGGTATTGGTCTTGGTAAATTCACTGAGGATTATGCCGCAACAGAGAATGTAGAAGAGGCAGATGCCATTCTGGTAAGAAGTGCTTCCATGCATGAGATGGAATTCAGTGAGAACTTAAGCACAATCGCAAGAGCAGGTGCAGGCGTTAATAATATTCCACTGGAGAAATGTTCCGAAAAAGGAATCGTTGTATTTAACACACCGGGAGCAAATGCAAACGGTGTGAAGGAATTAGTGGTTGCAGGTATGCTTCTTGCTTCCAGAGATATCATTGAAGGAATCAACTGGGTTCAGGAAAATGAAGAGGATGGTGATATCGCAAAGGTAACGGAGAAGAAGAAAAAAGCGTTTGCAGGAACAGAACTCGAAGGGAAAAAGCTTGGAGTAATCGGACTTGGAGCAATCGGTGTCCGCGTTGCCAATACAGCACTTCATTTAGGAATGGATGTATACGGTTATGATCCATTTGTATCTGTTGATACAGCATGGAAGCTGTCCAGAAATATCCACCACGCAAAAACCGTGGATGAGCTTTACAAGGAATGTGATTTTCTCACAATCCATGTTCCGGCGAATGATAATACCAAAGGAATGATCGATAAGGATGCAATCAGCCTGATGAAAAAGGATGTTGTTGTACTGAACTTTGCACGGGATGTACTTGTCAACACTGAGGACATGGTAGATGCGCTTGTGTCAGGGGCAGTAAAACGCTATGTAACAGACTTCCCGGTTCCTGAGATTACAGGTGTGAAGCATGCGATTGTAATTCCGCATCTCGGTGCTTCGACAGAAGAATCGGAAGATAACTGTGCAAAGATGGCTGTAGATGAAGTGATGGATTTTATGGAGAATGGTAATATCAACAATTCTGTGAATTATCCAAACTGTGACATGGGTTCACGTGACGGCTGTATCCGAATCACAATTCTTCACCGCAATATTCCGAATATGCTTGGCCAGTTCACAAGACTTCTTGCGGACGAGAACATGAATATCGCACTGATGTCAAACAAGAGCAGAAAAGAATTTGCATACACCATGATTGATGTTGAGACGGAAGTATCAGATGCCGTATGTGAAAAGTTCAAAGCAATCGAAGGAGTACTCAAAGTACGCATCATTGCCTGACCCGTTACATATATCTAAATTAATGAAGTTTATTTGGAGATTTAGATATGCAGGTAAAAAGTAATCAGATTGATAAGGGAAGATTACAGATTAATATCACATCAGAGATTAATAATTTTCCGATTCAGAATGCAAGTATTGCTATTTCCTATACAGGAATTCCACAGAATGTCATTGAGCAGGTGCAGACCGATGCTTCCGGTCAGACGGAGGAGATCGAGCTGGACGCACCGCCGGTGGAATACAGTCTGGATGAGACCTCGGACGAACAGCCGTATTCGGAATATACGATGCAGGTGAACGCAGAAGGATATGAACCGATTACGATTGCAGGTGCAGAGATCCTTGCAGATGTGAAAGCAATACAGAATATCAGATTAAGACCAAATGATGAGCAGGGAGAGCGAGAGGATATCTACGTAATTCCTGCTCATACTTTATTTGGAAATTATCCGCCGAAGATCGCGGAAGCTGAGATCAAACCGACCAGTGAAACGGGAGAAATCGTACTTAGCCGGGTGGTGGTCCCGGAATTCATTGTCGTGCATGACGGCTCGCCGCGGGACAGCACGGCAACGAATTATTATGTGAAATATAAGGATTATATCAAAAATGTTGCCTCCAGTGAAATCTATGCGACATGGCCGGAGGATACCATTCGCGCCAATATACTTGCGATTATGTCATTTACGTTAAACCGTGTATATACGGAGTGGTACCGCAATATGGGATATGATTTCACGATCACGTCATCGACCGCATTTGATCACAAATGGATTGCGGAAAGAAATGTATTTGATACGATTTCTGCGATTACGGATGAACTGTTTGCTGCGTATCTTTCCAGACCAAATGTAAGACAGCCGATACTGACCCAGTACTGTGACGGCCGGAAGGTGAGCTGTCCGAACTGGATGACACAGTGGGGGAGCAAATCACTGGGAGATCAGGGATTTGCTCCAATCGAGATATTGCGTTATTATTATGGGGATGACATGTATATCAATTCGGCGGAAGAGATATCAGGGGTTCCGTCCTCATGGCCCGGTTATGACCTGACCACCGGAAGCAGCGGTGATAAGGTCCGGCAGCTGCAGCAGCAGTTAAATGTAATTGCAGGTGCATACCCACTGATTCCGACCGTGGAGGCAGATGGAGTGTATGGACCGGCAACCGCGGAGAGTGTCAGAGTATTTCAGTCGGTATTCGGTCTGCCGCAGACCGGTGTTGTGGATTATAAAACCTGGTATAAGATTTCAGAGATATATGTCGGTGTATCACGGATTGCAGAGTTGAGTTGAAAACGATCAATGCTGCGAAAATGAAGAGATGGAGTAGAAGAATACATGCAAAGACGAAAAAGAAGGGGCTGTTTTGGAAAATTTATATTTGTCATTTTCATACTGGCTGTACTGGCAATGGGAATATTTTACTATGTGAATCCGAACGGGCTGGCTGCATTGGTTTCACGCTGTCAGGAAATGAGTGGAACGAAAGTCGGCTTTGAGGAGATTACCATTGCACCGGAGGAACTGGAGGGAAAGTTCTATTTTCACCAGCTGTCAGAGGAGAGTCAGCTGGTATATCAGGAGCTTCTGCAGGGAATACAGAGCAGTCAGGCAGAGATACAGCTGCACAGTACAGATTTAGAGGCCATCGGCGAGATATACCGGAAGGTTCTGTATGACAATCCGAATCTTTTCTGGTGTGACGGGAGTGCGACTACGACGGGTTTTTCAGACTACGCGGTAATCACGCCGAATTATACCTGCACCCCGGAAGAAATAGAAACTCGCAGGCAGGAGATTGACGCGGCGGTTCAGGAGTGTCTGCAGGGTTCGCCGACAGAAGGAACCGTGTATGATAAAATCAAATATGTCTATGAATATCTGGTCAATCAGACGGAGTACCGGCTGGAGGCTTCTGACAGTCAGAACATTTACAGCGTGTTTGTGAATAAGGAATCTGTATGTGCCGGATATGCCAAGGCTACCCAGCTGCTTTTGCAAAAGCAGGGGATTGAATGTATTTATGTGGTGGGTACAACGGATACGCAGGAATCACATACTTGGAATATGGTGAAAATAGATGAGGAATATTATCATGTAGATACGACTTGGGGCGATCCCGTCTTTGTCATGCAGGAAGATCAGGTGCAGAATGTATCGAATATCAGCTACGATTATCTGTGCTGTAGTGATGAGGAAGCGTCAAGGACACATATCTGGGACACCGGCATCGGTCTTCCTCTCTGCAGCTCGAAGGAGTACAATTATTATGTGCGGAATCAGTGCTATTATGAAAGCTATGATCCGGAGATACTCTTAAAGGCAATGAATGAAACCATCTATGCGGGCGGGGAACAGACCATCTTTAAATTTGCAAATGATGAGGTGTACAATCAGGCAAAAGACGCTGTTTTGTCGGATCTGGCATCACGCGCAATGCAGAATCTAATGGCTGCATATGGGCTCAGCAGCGTGAGCTGCGGCCAGATGGTAGATGATGCTGCAGATAAAATTGTAATCTATTGGAATTATGGCCCATGAGAATAAGCCTCAAAAATAATCACAAGTATCCGCAAATTTTGTTGAAAAATAAAACTATATGTTGTATAATCATATGAAAGTTTGAGAAAGAGGGCGCTCTGGAAGGGAAAGACTCCAAGAGTGCCTTTACTATGGTCAAAACCAGGAAAGAAGGGGCAGAACAATGAAAGCGTTTCTTATATTAGAAGATGGCACAATTTTTACGGGAACCAGTGTTGGTTCTACGAGAGACATGATAAGCGAAATCGTATTTAATACATCCATGACAGGATATTTAGAGGTTCTGACGGATCCTTCTTATGCGGGGCAGGCTGTGACGATGACATATCCCCTGATTGGCAATTATGGAATCACACCGGATATGGAATCAAAAAAAGCATGGCCGGACGGATATATTGTAAGGGAACTGGCGCGTATGCCAAGCAATTTTCGCTGCGAAGGGACGATTCAGGATTTTTTAAAGGAACAGGATATTCCCGGAATTGCAGGAATTGATACAAGAGCATTGACAAAGATCCTCCGTGAAAAAGGAACCATGAACGGAATGATCACCACCAATGAAAATTATAATCTGGAGGAAATTTTACCAAAATTAAAAGCATATACAGTTGGGGATGTCGTATCCAAGGCAACCTGCTCTGAGAAAGAGGTTCTTCCGGGAACCGGTAAGAAGGTAGCACTTCTGGATCTCGGCGCGAAGAAAAATATTGCGAAGTCTTTGAATGAGCTGGGAATGGAAGTGACGATTTATCCGGCGAATACATCGGCTGATGAGATTATGGCGGATAAACCGGATGGAATCATGTTATCTAATGGCCCCGGAGATCCGGCTGAATGCAAAGAAATCATTGCGGAAGTGAAGAAGCTGTATGAATCAGAGATCCCGATCTTTGCAATCTGTCTCGGACACCAGCTTATGGCACTTGCAACGGGAGCACAGACACATAAATTAAAATACGGACACAGGGGCGGCAATCATCCGGTGAAGGATCTGAGCACAGGCCGCGTATATATTTCCTCACAGAATCATGGTTATGTAGTCGATACAGACAGTATTGATGAGAATATTGCGGTTCCGGCATTTACGAATGTAAATGATGGGACGAATGAAGGATTGAGATATATCGGTAAGAATATCTTTACCGTACAGTTTCATCCGGAAGCCTGCCCCGGACCACAGGACTCAGGTTACTTGTTTGACAGATTTGCAGAGATGATGGGAGGAGCGAAATAATGCCTAGAGATAATAGTATCAAGAAAGTTTTAGTAATTGGTTCTGGACCGATCGTAATCGGACAGGCCGCAGAATTTGATTACGCGGGAACTCAGGCGTGTCGTTCTCTAAAAGAAGAAGGAATCGAGGTCGTTCTGTTGAACTCGAATCCGGCTACAATTATGACTGATAAAGATATCGCGGATCGGGTTTACATTGAACCGCTTACCGTAGAAGTTGTCGAACAGCTGATTCAAAAAGAACAGCCGGACAGTGTACTTCCTACACTCGGCGGACAGGCTGCACTGAATCTTGCAATGGAATTAGAGGAAAACGGATTCCTGAAAGAAAACGATGTGCGTCTGATTGGAACAACCTCACAGACCATCAAGAAGGCAGAGGACCGTCTGGAATTCAAGACGACCATGGAGAAAATCGGAGAACCCTGTGCCCCGTCGAAGGTTGTGGAAGATGTGGAAGCCGGTGTTGCATTTGCAAAAGAGATCGGTTATCCGGTCGTACTGCGTCCCGCTTATACGTTAGGCGGAAGCGGCGGCGGTATTGCTGAAAATCCGGAACAGATGGTTGAGATTCTGGAAAACGGGCTTCGTCTTTCCCGTGTTGGGCAGGTACTGGTAGAACGATGTATCGCCGGCTGGAAAGAGATTGAATATGAAGTGATGCGTGACAGCAATGGAAACTGCATTACCGTATGTAATATGGAGAACCTTGATCCGGTTGGAGTCCACACCGGAGACAGTATTGTAGTAGCTCCGTCACAGACGCTTGGAGATAAAGAATACCAGATGCTGCGAAGCTCTGCACTTAATATCATCAGCGAGCTTAAGATTACCGGCGGATGTAATGTACAGTATGCGCTTCATCCGACCACCTTCGAGTATTGTGTTATCGAAGTAAATCCACGTGTAAGCCGTTCTTCGGCACTTGCATCGAAAGCGACCGGATATCCGATTGCAAAAGTTGCTGCAAAGATTGCACTCGGATATACATTGGATGAGATTAAAAATGCGATTACACATAAAACATATGCAAGCTTCGAACCGATGCTTGACTATTGTGTTGTAAAAATTCCGAGACTTCCGTTTGATAAATTCATCAGTGCGAAGAGAACACTTACCACGCAGATGAAGGCAACCGGAGAAGTTATGAGTATCTGCGATAACTTTGAAGGTGCGCTTATGAAGGCAATCCGCTCGCTGGAACAGCATGTGGACAGCCTGATGTCTTATGACTACACGGATCTTTCGGTGGAACAGATTTTAAAACAGCTGAATGTCGTTGATGACAGACGTATCTGGCTGATCGCGGAAGCAGTCCGCAAAGGTATCAGCTATGATGAGATTCATGAGATCACCAAAATTGATGCATGGTTCATTGATAAGATCGCGATTCTGGTCGAGATGGAAGAGGCTCTTAAGACTCAGGCGCTGACACCGGAACTTCTGAAGGAAGCAAAACGTATGGAATTCCCGGATAATGTCATTGCGGCACTGACAGGAAAAGATGAGCGCAGTATTCATGATATGCGTCATGACAATGGCATTGTGGCAGCATACAAGATGGTTGACACCTGCGCGGCAGAATTCGCGGCTGAGACTCCGTATTACTATTCTGTATTTGGAAGTGAGAATGAAGCTGTACTTACAAGCCAGAGAAAGAAAGTGCTCGTTCTCGGTTCCGGACCAATCCGAATCGGACAGGGAATCGAGTTTGATTTCTGCTCAGTACACTGTACATGGGCATTTGCAAAGGAAGGCTATGAGACAATTATCGTCAATAACAATCCCGAGACGGTAAGTACCGACTTTGATATTGCGGACAAATTGTATTTTGAACCTCTGACACCGGAAGATGTCGAGAGTATTGTAGATATTGAGAAACCGGATGGTGCTGTGGTGCAGTTCGGTGGACAGACGGCAATCAAGCTGACGGAAAGCCTGATGAAGATGGGTGTGCCGATTCTTGGTACCTCGGCTGAGAATGTAGATGCAGCGGAAGACCGCGAATTATTTGATGCTATTCTTGAAAAATGTGAGATTCCAAGACCGAACGGCGGTACGGTCTACACAGCGGAGGAAGCAAAAGAGGTTGCGAACCGGTTAGGCTATCCGGTCCTTGTAAGACCTTCCTATGTATTGGGAGGACAGGGAATGCAGATTGCAATCAACGATCATGATGTGGAAGAATTCATTGGCATCATCAATCGAATTGCACAGGATCATCCGATTCTGGTCGATAAGTATCTGGTAGGTAAAGAGATTGAGGTCGATGCAGTATGTGATGGAACCGACATTCTTATCCCGGGTATCATGGAGCATATTGAACGTGCGGGAATCCATTCCGGAGACAGTATTTCTGTATATCCGGCACAGAGTCTGACGCAGGCAACCAAATTAAAAATCGAAGAATATACGAAGAGATTAGCACAGTCACTTCACGTTATCGGGCTGATTAATATTCAGTTTATCGTATGTGGTGAAGATGTGTATGTCATCGAGGTAAATCCTCGTTCGAGCCGTACTGTGCCATATATCAGTAAAGTAACCGGGATTCCGATCGTTCCACTGGCATCGAAGGTGATTATCGGATCAACGATCAGAGAACTCGGATATACGCCGGGACTGCAGCCGGAAGCAGATTATGTTGCGGTTAAGATGCCGGTATTCTCCTTTGAGAAGATTCGTGATGCAGATATCAGCCTTGGACCTGAGATGAAATCGACCGGAGAGTGTCTGGGTATTGCGAAGACATTTAACGAAGCATTATACAAAGCGTTCTTGGGTGCGGGAATCAACCTTCCAAAATACAAAAACATGATTATGACAGTACGTGATGAAGACAAAGAGGATGCGGTTGAAGTCGGAAGACGTTTTGAGGCACTCGGCTATCGGATCTTTGCGACAAGAGGAACAGCAGAGGCGATGAAAGAGGCAGGCGTAAAGGCAATTCCTGTCAACAAGATCGAACAGGAATCACCGAATCTGATGGATCTGATTCTCGGCCATGAGATTGATCTTGTTATCGACACACCACAGCAGGGTGCAGAACGTGCAAAGGACGGATTTGTGATCAGAAGAAGTGCCATTGAGACGGGCGTTAATGTATTGACAGCGATGGATACAGCCAAGGCGCTCGTAACAAGTCTGGAAAATACAGATATCAGAAAATTAACCTTGATTGATATTGCAAAAGTGCAGTAGGACAGGAGCAGATATGACAAAACCATTTGAGAGAGATGTTAAAAAATTAGAGCATTTAAACGGTGGTGCGGGATTCGTGATTTTAGAATCCCTCATCAATGACCAGCAGAAGGGTGAACACTGTGGACTATTTTCCCGTGTGACTATCAAAGCAAATTGTGAGCTTGGATATCATGAACATCACGGTGAAACAGAGACTTATTACATCCTGAGCGGCAAGGGAATGTACGATGATAATGGGAAAGCAGTTGCAGTAGAGGCAGGAGATGTGTTATTCTGTGAAGATGGAGACGGTCATGGTATGAAGAATACCGGATATGCCGATTTAGAGTTTATTGCATTGATTCTAAAAAAATAGGAACATAAAATAAGTGGGTGAAATAATTTGAAGACAAAAATTAATCGTTTTGCGAAAGGGGATTTTCAGGTTTCAAAGCCGGATATCATTTTCCCGGAAACCAGACTGATTTTAAGAGTCGGTGAAGGAGAATTGTATAAGGGAAGCTTCTCGCTGCAGAATCAGGCAGATGGAAAAATCAGGGGACTGGTCTATCCATCTTCTTTTCGTGTCCAATGTGAAGAACAGGGATTTGAAGGCAATCCTGTAAATATTTATTTTACCTATGACGGACATGGGCTGCTTCCGGGACATGTAGAACACGGGACATTTACCATTGTATGCAACGGCGGAGAATATGAAGTTGCGTTCACTGCGATTATTGAAAAACCATTTGTCATGACTGCATACGGAAAGGTGCAGAGCTTAGAGGATTTCAAGAAGCTTGCGTTTAAGGATTTTGCGGAGGCTGAAAAGTTATTTCGGTCAAGAGATTTCTATGAAATCCTAAAATACGAAGAGAAGCGGATTCGTGCACTCTATGAGAATATGCGGAAATGGGAACTCGACCAGCAGGCACTGGAAGAATTTCTGGTTGGATGTAAGCACAAGGAAAAAATCTTCCTGATGATGCAGGAAGAGAGCCGTGCATTTGCAGCAGCCGAGGAGGACCGGAAGGAAATCCTTACAATATCCAAAAACACTTGGGGCTTTATGGCAATTGATGTTCATACCGTCGGTGATTTCCTGCAGATCGATCACACCAGAATCACCACAGATGAATTTATTGGGAATTCTTACCGTGTTGAATATATCATTCAGCATGAAAAACTGCATGCCGGCAACAATTTCGGGCAGATTATTCTGGAATCGCCGTATGAGACACTGACATATGAGGTAGTCGTATCGGCCAGCACAGTGGAGGATGAGGATTATCGTCTTGTGGATATTCGTCTGGCATCTCTGCTGAAGAGTTATCTGGCATATGAGGCCGGTAAATATGATCTGAATACATGGGTGGAGAGCGGACTGCGCCAGATTGCAGCAATCCGTGAGAAGGACAAAGGGAATGAACGATTCCTTTTGATTGAAGCTCATATCAATTTAATCGGACACCGGCAGGAAGAAGCAAAATGGATTCTGGAATCTTACAACTATAACCGTTTTGCAATTGGCAAGAATATCGAACTGAGCTCTTATTATTTATATTTGACAACGATGCTCAGCAATGATTCTGTAGGCCAGCGTAAGGTCGCAGAAGAATTGTCGCGCACATATTTAAAAAATCCGGACAATGGTTTGATACTATGTATGCTGGTGAATGTTGATCAGGAATTCAAGCTGTTCCATGAACGTCTGAGAATGTTAGAACAGCAGTATTACCGCGGAACACACAGCATAGCATTATATTTTGAGGCATACCGCTGCTACAGGGAGAAGAGCAACACATTAAAGCATCTGGGAGAGTTCGAGGTTCATGTCCTCGCATTTGCCATCAAATATAAACTGCTGACAAAAGAGCTTGCACTTTATACCGCGAATCTTGCGAGCCAGCAGAAAAACTTCGACAAGCATCTGTATGATGTACTGGCTGCATCCTACCGTATGTACGAGGAACCAATGATTCTGACTGCAATCTGTACGCTTCTGATCAAGGGAAACTGCGGGGAACAGGAATATTTTAAATGGTATGAAAAAGCGGTAGATTCCGAATTGAAAATTGCACAGCTGTATGAATATTATATGATGACCATCAACGAAGAGCGTTTTCTGAAGCCGCTTCCGAGATCTGTTTATCTGTATTTCATGCATGGAAATTCGCTGAATTACCATAAATGCGCGCTGCTGTATGCAAATCTTATCAACAATGAAGATGAGACCAGTGAAATCTATGCGCATTACAGAGAAGATATGGAGAATTTTGCCTGGAAACAGTTGGAGAAGCGCAGAATCAATGAACAGCTTCGTATCATCTATAAACGATTCATCACAGAGGATGTCATGAATCCAAAGCGGATTGAAGCACTGTATGATATCTGCCATGCATATGAAATTAAAACGAAAATCCAGAATATGAAATACCTTCAGGTCATCAGTGATGATGGAACAATTACCCAGAAGGTGCCATATACAGAAAAGGGTGCACAGGTATTCCTATATGCGAAAACAGACCGCCTTGTGTGGGAGAATAAGGATGGACGTCATTTCATGGATTCGATTCCGTATGAGAGCAGGCGAATGTTCTATGAGCTCCGCTATATGGATATGTGTAAGCGTTTTCTGAATACACTTCAGTCAGGTGTGAATGGAAATGAAAAGAAAGAATTCACACTGGAACTTGTGCAGGAAGAGAACTATGAGAACTTCAAAGAGGAAGAACTGCTCTCGCTCTGCAGCAAGACCATACGTGAGATTAATTATGACAGCAATGATTTCCTGACCTATCTGTGCTATGAACTGTTCAAGGGAAATCAATATGACAAGATTACATTAACTTATCTGACCAATTATTTTTCGGGAACGACAACGCAGATGAAACGGCTCTGGAGAGAAGCAAAAGAGTATGAGATTCATACACATCAGCTTTCCGAGCGAATTCTGACACAGATGCTGTTCTCGGAAGAACTGATCGGTGAGGAAGGCATTTTCGAGGATTACTATGCAGAAGGGGCATATTTCCGTCTGCAGCAGGCATATCTGAATTATGTATCGAGAGAGTATGTCGTAAAGAACCGTAAGATTCACAAAGGAATCATTGATATTATCTGTAAGGAATACCGAAAAGGTGAATTCATTCAGGATGTCTGCCAGATTGCGGTACTCAAATATTATTCAGAGCGGGAATACAGCGGAACACTCCGCATGGTTTTAAAAGAATTTTTACAGGAACTTTGTACCAGACAGATTTATTTCCCATTCTATCTGAAATACAACGAGGACTGGCTGCTCGAGTTCCAGCTGTGGGATAAGACGCTGATTGAATATGAAGGCCAGAAGGACAGCCGTGTTGTTCTGTATTATCAGATTGTCAGCGGAGAGGATTCTGACGGAGAATATCAGTCAGTCAGTCTGCTGCCGATGTACGGAACCATTTACGTAAAGAAATTCGTTTTATATGCAAGAGAAAAATTAAAATACTATTTTCAGGAAACAATCAACGGAAATGTATATACCAGTGATATTCACACATGTGTGAAAAAGCATGTAAAAGGTGAAAAAGGGCGGTACGGCAAGATTAACCGAATGATTCTTTCAAAAGAAGAGGCAAGAGACCGCAGAATGGATATCTATGCAAAAGAAGATGCGATTGCAGCAGAGATGTTTAAATTATATGAATAGCAGGAGGTGAGCGGATTTTGGCACAGGGAAATATTATAGGTTATGACATGAATGATAAAGGCTGTCAGATCAGTTTTTATAATGAACAGCAGGTAGAGCCGGTGACCTTAGAGGTGGATAGTGATAACTATCAGATCCCGCTCATTATCAGTAATCTCAGAGGAACATGGGCGTATGGAAAAGAAGCAAAACGTCTCGTGACAATCAAAGAGGGTTTTACGGCTTCACAGCTGTTCTCGCGAAGTCTGAACGGTGAACAGATCCGATTCGGAGATGCGATATATGACGCGGAAGAATTACTGCTGCGGTTTGTGAAAATGTCGCTGCAGGAATTTCATCAGATTGAAGGAATTGTTTTTAGTGTGCCTGCGGCAGATAAAAAGACTGCGGATATGCTGCGCCGGATTGCACTGGAGCTTGGCATTGCTGCAGACCAGATTTATGTTCAGGATTACAAAAAGAGCTTCTGCAATTATCTGTTCTACCAGCCGAAAGAATTGTGGCAGTATGATGCTGCACTGTTTTACTGTGACAGAAATGAAGTGTGCGCGTACATGCTGCGCAGACTGAAACCGGAATTTGGAATGAATAAGACAACATTTGTGACGGTGGATGAAGTGGCAAGGGCTCATATGAAAGAGCTTGCGGCGGTGTATCCGGTTTTAAATGAGGATAAGGCGCGGGAGGCCGATCTGCAGTTCAAGCAGTTTGTGGAAAGTGTATTTGACAAACGAATCGTCTCTTCGGTGTTCCTGACGGGAGAGGGATTTGAAAACAACTGGTACCCATTATCACTTCGTGTTCTCTGCAATGGAAGACGTGCATTTATCGGTAACAACCTTTACAGCAAAGGTGCCTGCTACACGGCTTACCGGAATATGCTGGTCAATACGGAAACTCCGGTTTATCTGGACGAGAGTAAGCTGACAGATCAGATTACGATTGCAATGCGAGTGAATGGACAGGATAAATGGTTCCCAATTGTGGCATGGGGAGCACACTGGTATGAGTCAAATCATAAATGGCAGGTTCTGCTGCAGGATACAGATGAATTAGAGATTCATGTAGAGTCGCTGACACAGGGCACGGTTCAGACAGAAAAAGTATCGCTCGATAAACTGCCGAAGCGTATTGAGTATTCACTGCGTCTTCAGATTGAAACCCATTTCACAGATGAGCGGACATGTGATATAACGATCAAAGATATTGGCTTTGGAGAATTTTTTCAGGCAACGGATTTTGAAGTGACACGAACAATTCATTTAGGAGGAAACGATGGGAAGTTTAATTCTTTGTCATAAAAAACAGGCAAAACATCCATATGAGATAACACGAATTCACTGCAAAATCTACACCATTGAGGAATTGTGTTATTATCTGTGCAATAATCTCTATCTGATTGATTACACGATTATGAATGAACAGTTATGTATCTGGCTGGATGAAGAATTGGCACTTCACGATCTTGCGCAGGAGTTGATTGATGTCATACAGATGAGGGGATCAATTGAGAAATTCGTTCTTACGATTCTGACGAACTCTAATATGTACGGTGAGAATGAGATGATTCGGATCAAAAACGTACTGGAACGTCTCAAAAACCAGAAGGATATCGAACGACAGAAATTCAAAGGAGACAACCTTTTGGAAAGCGGAGAGATCGAGGAAGCGATTCTTGTATATCAGTCGATTTTAATTGCGGAGAAGGATGACTCGGTAGATAAAGGGTTCTATGGCAGGATTTATGCCAATCTGGGCGCGGCTTACGGGAAGCTTTTCCTGTATCAGGAGGCTGCTAAAATGTATGACCGTGCGTACACGATTCTGCAGGATCCTAAATTAAAGAAATCATACCTGTATGCGTCTAACAGATATATGTCACTGGAAGAGTATCACATTCTTCTTACGAAGGACGAAGAACTGGCGGCGCTGAATATGGAGATGCATCAGGAGTGTAAGGAGATTGAAAAAAATACGCATGTAGAACATACAGTGAAAGTCATCAATAAATGGAAGCATCAGTATCGCAGAAGCCATACCTGATTTATCAGACAGAAAGCAAAAACTAAGAAAAAGAACGGTGTCAATTGACATTGTTCTTTTTTTATGATACGATTGAAAACGATTTAGCGCGGTAGAGTAATCAATGATTAAAGCGCACAATGAGGAGGTAATTTATGAAAAAGAGATTAGTAGCATTATTAGTGGCAGTTATGACTGTTACAACTTTGGCAGCCGGCTGCGGCAGCCCATCCAAGAAAGCAGACAGCGGCTCCGACACAAATACAGCAGCTGCTGCAGACAATGCAGAGAAGGCAAAGGGCGATACATTTACGTCTGGATTTGATGCTGAGTACCCTACATATGGCTATATGGATGATAACGGGGAGTATGTTGGATTCGATCTTGAT
>JAQUUC010000067.1 GCA_028694105.1 Hespellia sp. | reverse complement strand
GATCTTCAAATATGCGTTGTAATATATTCATAAGATTATTATGAATGAAAGTAACACAAAAAGAAACCCCTAACCCCTCATGAATGAGGGGCAGGGGAGTTGAAGTGTCACAGACACTTTTTTATTTCCAAAAGAATCAGAATGTGTTAGTATAGGTTTAGTGAAATTACGAAGGAAAAGGAGATATAAAATGTCTAATAAATCAAGAAATGTTCTACGGATGGTTGCTGGAATGTATCTGGCATGGACCGGATACAAGCTGTTTCAGAATGTTGTGGGCACCGATACAGATAAAAAGGTAATGTTCATCATTTTCGCAGTGGTATTCATGGCCGCGGGGGTGTACCTTGTAATCTATGCGATTCGAAATGTGTACAAGAATCTTAATTCGGAAGAGAATGTAGAAGTGGATGCGGAAGATGCCGCGGAAGGTGCCGAGGAGGCGCAGGAAGCGTTACGTAAATTAGAAGAACAAGACGCCGAGGAAACAGATACCGAAGCAGATGACGAAAAGACAGACGAAGAAAAGGCAGACGAAGAATAGACAAGGAGCAGACAAGATGCGTGTTGGAATGGGCTATGACGTTCATAAATTGGTTGAAGGCAGAGATTTGATACTTGGAGGAGTTACGATTCCGTATGAGAAGGGACTTCTTGGACATTCGGATGCGGATGTGCTGGTTCATGCGGTTATGGATGCACTTCTCGGAGCTGCAGGACTCGGAGACATCGGACAGCATTTTCCGGATACCGATCTGCAGTACAAAGGGATATCAAGTATCGAGCTGTTAAAGCAGGTGGGAGAATTGCTGGAGGAGAAGCTGTACATCATCGAGAATATCGATGCGACGGTCATTGCACAGAGACCGAAGATGGCACCTCATATGGCACAGATGAAAAAGAACATTGCAGAGGCACTTCAGATAGAGGAAGACCAGATCAACCTGAAAGCTACGACGGAAGAAGGACTCGGATTTACCGGAAGCGGTGAGGGCATTTCCTCGCAGGCTATATGTGCACTGGAGAAAATGATGAACCGCAGCTATGATGTGACACCGACAGAGGATAAATGCGCAGGCTGCCCGGGATGTGCCAGAGGCTAGACTGTGAACTGTAAAGGAAGAAAAGATGGAACTTCGAAAGTTAGAGCAGCAGGAACATATCATAACAAGAGCCTTGTGGGAATCTGTGTTTAAGGAGGACACAAAGGCTTTTTTGGATTATTACTATTCGGTTAAGACGAAGAAAAATGAGATTTATGTCATTGATGAGGATGCGGATATTCGCGCGATGCTTCAGCTGAACCCGTACCGGCTTAAGGTGGAAGATGTGGTATGCAGAACGCACTACATCATAGGAGTGGCAACGCAGGAAGCGTACCGGGGCAGGAAGATGATGCAAAAGCTTTTGCTGCAGGCGATGCAGGACATGTACCGCAGGAAGGAGCCGTTTACATTTCTGATGCCGGCGGCGGAAGCAATTTATACACCGTATGATTTTCGCTTTGTGTATAAGCAGAGACAGAGGATGCTGTGTGGCAAAAAGAGCAGGGCAGATCTCCGGATAGAACAGGCGGAGATGAAGGATGCCGGAAGAATCGCGGTATTTGCGCGAAAGGTTTTAAAAGAGAAATATCAGGTTTATGCGGTGCGAAATAAAGAATACTACGAGACAATGATTCAGGAGCAGGCCAGTGAAGGCGGACATACCGGAATTGTGATGGAGGGCAGAAAGCCGGTCGGAATCCTGTTTTACACGGAAAATGAAATTGAAATCATGGAGCCGCTGTTTCTTGATGGGCGTGAAGACGCGCTGTATCATGCGATTTATGAATTGACCGGGGACGAGACAACAAAGGTTCCCGTAATCGCGTGGGAGGAAGGTGGCAGCACGGCCGGTGACCGGGGAATCGATAAACCTGTCATTATGGCACGGATTCTGCACATTGAATCTTTCTTAAAAATGCTGAAGACGATAGATGGGCAGCCGTTATGCTGTTCCTTTGCCATCATAGATCCATGGATGCTTCAGAACAATCGGATCCTGAAGATGGAATATGTTCCCGAAGAGCAGGAGATGCGGATATCGGATACGGAGGATTCCGACGGAGTCTTTACCATAGATGCATTTACCAGTCTGATTTTTGGATATCGGACAATGGAAGAGATCGAGAAAGATGACGGAGTCCTTCTTACGGAAAAGTTAAGAATGGAATTTCAAAAAATAGACATGTTAAATAGAATATTTCTGAATGAATTTGTCTGAGCAGATGGAGACAAAAGCAAATGAAGCTTGACAAAAGCCGGATAATTTCATAATATAAGTTATATATGGAAAAACGGAGAACGAAGAGAGTAGTTCATATGGAACTGACAGAGAGAAACTGCCATCGGCTGGAAGCAGTTTTCAGGGAAGGATGAATGAAGTGCATTCGGGAGTTGATTCGGCGAAACCTGTGTAGCCGGATACGGGCAGCACACGTTACGTGTATCGAGTGAAGGTGTTTTTGCATCTTCAGACTAGAGTGGAACCGCGGATATGACTTCGCCTCTATTACAGAGGCGAAGTTTTTTTCGCTATAACGTACAAGAGAAGGTCCGGTGGAGCTTTATTTTGGTGTTTAGGAGGCTGTTATGAAATTTTTATCCTATATAAAAGAAGAGATAGAAGTGATTAAAGAGCGCGATCCGGCAATTAAGTCGGACTGGGAAGTATTTCTGTATCCGAGTTTTAAGGCAATCTTAAAATACCGGAAGGCGCATAAGCAATATTTAAAGGGGCATTATTTACGCGCAAGATGGATTTCCCAGCGTGCAGCGAGAAAGACCGGTATTGAAATTCATCCGGGAGCTACCATTGGGAAGGGTCTGTTCATCGACCACGGAAGTGGTGTGATTATTGGTGAGACGGCAATTCTGGGAGATAATATTACCTTGTATCAGGGGGTTACGCTGGGCGGTACCGGCAAAGAACATGGCAAGCGCCATCCAACGCTTGAGGACAATGTCATGGTCAGCGCAGGCGCGAAGGTCATCGGTTCATTCACGGTCGGCAAGAATTCAAAGATTGGAGCCGGTTCGGTCGTGCTGGAGGAAGTGCCGCCGAACTGTACGGTAGTCGGTGTACCGGGAAGAATCGTCCGCATGGGCGATGAGCGTGTGCCCAGATACGATATGGATCAGGTACATCTGCCGGATCCGGTGCTCAATGATATCCGTGAGCTGCAGAGCGACAACATGAGACTGCGCCGCAAGATTCACGACATGGAGAAAAATATCCGCTGCCTGACATCGAGTGAGCTGGTATCCGGTGAATTGAAAATAGACGAAGAGATGAAGAAGGAGAAAATGAAATCATGAAAGTATATAACACAATGTCCAAAAGCAAAGAAGAATTTATTCCATTAAAGGAAGGGAAGGTAAGCATGTACGTATGTGGTCCCACCGTATACAACTTTATCCATATTGGAAATGCAAGACCGATGATCGTATTTGATACGGTGAGACGCTATTTTGAATACAAGGGATATGAGGTCAATTACGTATCGAACTTTACCGATGTGGATGATAAAATCATCAATAAAGCAATCGAAGAGGGCGTATCCACAGAGGAGATTTCCCAGCGCTATATTGCAGAGTGCAAGAAAGATATGGAAGACATGAATATCAAGCCGGCGACGACACACCCGCTTGCAACTCAGGAAATCTGCGGGATGGTGGAAATGATACAGCAGCTGGTTGACAAGGGCTATGCATATAATAAAAACGGTACTGTATACTTCCGTACAAGACAGTTTAAAGATTACGGTAAATTATCACACAAAAATTTAGATGACCTTCGTTCGGGAGGACGTTCCCTCCTGGTATCCGGTGAGGCGGAGAAGGAAGATCCCCTGGATTTCGTACTCTGGAAACCGAAGAAAGAGGGCGAACCGGCATGGGATTCACCGTGGAGTGATGGACGTCCGGGATGGCACATTGAGTGTTCCGTAATGTCAAAAAAATATTTGGGAGAGCAGATTGATATTCATGCGGGTGGAGAAGACCTTGTATTTCCACATCATGAGAATGAGATTGCGCAGAGTGAAGCGGCAAATGGAAAAGATTTTGCAAAATACTGGCTCCACAATGCGTTCCTCAACATCGACAACCGCAAGATGAGCAAATCACTTGGCAACTTCTTTACGGTTCGTGAAATCAGCGAGAAATATGACCTTCAGGTGCTCCGCTTCTTCATGCTGAGCGCACACTACAGAAGCCCGCTCAATTTCAGCGCAGATTTGATGGAGAGTTCAAAGACCGGTTTGGAGCGCATCCTGACAGCGGTTGACAATGTGCGCTTTTTACTTGGAAATGCGGCTGCAGATGCGCTGACAGAGGATGAGAAGACCGCTCTTTCTAAGACAGCGGAATATACAACTGCATTTGAAAACGCGATGGATGATGACTTTAATACAGCAGATGCAATCGCAGCGATATTTGATCTGGTCCGGTACATGAACACAACCGCAAATGAAACCAGCTCGAAGGAATACCTGCAGGGACTGCTGGAGGTGATCGAAAAGCTGACGGATGTACTCGGAATTATCGTAGAGAAAAAAGAAGAGCTGCTTGCAGCGGATATTGAAAGTCTGATAGAAGAACGCCAGCAGGCAAGAAAAGATAAGAATTTTGCGAGAGCAGATGAGATTCGTGACGAACTGCTTGCAAAGGGAATTGTGCTGGAAGATACACGTGAAGGAGTAAAATGGAAAAAAGCATAACATTTGATTTTGTAGAATATATGCAGGAAGTACTAGAACTGCCGGAGGTTGATGCGAAGAGCTATTCGCCGCTGACGCTGGCATATATCGGAGACTGTATCTATGACCTGATCATCAAGACCATGGTGGTCAGCCATGGCAACAAGCAGGTGCAGAAGCTTCACAAAGAGACGAGCTCGCTTGTGCAGGCATCTGCGCAGTCACTGATGATGCGGAAGATGCAGGATGCTCTGACGGAAGAGGAGCATGCGGTATACAAGCGCGGACGAAATGCAAAGTCTGTCTCGCCGGCCAAGAACCAGTCCATTACGGACTACCGCCGAGCCACCGGATTTGAGGCGCTGCTTGGATATTTGTATCTGCAAAAGGATTGGAAACGAATCATGGATCTGGTAAAAATCGGATTAGACAGTTTAGAGGATGGAGAATAATATGAGTGAAGAGAAGAAACCAATGAGCCTGGAAAACGGTGAAGAAATCAAAAGTCTGGTGATAGAAGGCCGCAATGCGGTTTTAGAGGCATTTCGCGCCGGCAAGCCAATCGATAAGCTGTTTATCTTAGATGGATGTCAGGATGGACCGATTCAGACGATTAAACGAGAAGCGCGAAAACATGACACCATCATCAATTTTGTCGATAAGGTAAGACTGGCACAGATTTCCGAAACCGGAAAGCATCAGGGTGTTATTGCATTTGCTGCAGCATATGAATATGCTGAGGTGGAAGATATGTTTGCACTGGCAGAATCAAAAGGCGAGGATCCGTTTCTTATTCTTTTGGACAACATTGAGGATCCGCACAATCTTGGCGCGATTATCCGTACCGCAAATCTTGCGGGAGCACACGGTGTCATTATTCCGAAACGCCGCGCCGCAGGTCTGACTGCAACGGTCGCGAAGACCTCTGCGGGGGCACTGAATTACACCCCGGTCGCAAAGGTGACAAATCTTGCCAAGACCATGGAAGAATTAAAAGAGAAGGGGCTCTGGTTCGTGTGTGCGGACATGGGAGGACAGCCGATGTATGACCTGAATCTGACCGGGCCGATTGGACTTGTAATCGGAAGTGAGGGTGAAGGAGTCGGACGGCTGGTAAAAGAAAAATGCGATTTTATCGCGAGTATTCCGATGAAGGGCGACATTGATTCGCTCAATGCATCTGTGGCAGCGGGAATACTGGCATATGAAATTGTAAGACAGCGTATGAAATAAAAAGGTGATTTTTATGAGCAATTATGAAACGATGACGGACGAGCATCTGATTGCAGAGCTTCGCGCAGGTGATACTAACATTACCGATTATATTATGGATAAATACAAATCACTCGTACGAAAAAAAGCGAGAGCACTTTTCCTTTTGGGCGGTGAAAATGATGACCTGATTCAGGAGGGGATGATCGGGCTTTTTAAAGCTGTGCGCAATTTCGATCCGGAACAGAAGGCGTCGTTTCACAGCTTCGCAGAGCTTTGTATCGTCAGACAGATGTATTCCGCGATTGAGGCATCAAAACGAAAAAAACATATACCGCTGAATTCTTATGTCTCTATTTATGAGGAGGCGGAAAATGAAGAAAACGGAAGACCGCCGCTCATGGATATTCTGCAGTCGGATATCGAAAATGATCCCGAGGCGATTTTCTTTGGAAAAGAACACACCAATGCATTTGAACGTGAGCTGAAGAAAAACTTAAGTCCGTTGGAAAACAAGGTACTGTACCTGCATCTGATGGGGACGAACTACCGGACGATTGCGACGCTGATTGGCAAGAGCTCAAAGACCGTGGACAATGCACTGCAGAGAATCAAAGCAAAGGCCGAAAAAGTGCTGCAGAAAACAGATTAAATCTATGTCCTTTTTGGCTATGTTTCTTAAGGAAATATTAAGAAATCCTTTGGGAAGTATTTCCTTTTCAAGATTAAAATAGACATAGAACAAAGAGAATGGAGGGGACACATTGAAAACAGTCATTGAGGTATCGGACCTCTATAAGCTCTACCGGGTGGGTGAGACCGTGGTGCGTGCATTAAACGGAGTTGATTTCAAGATATATGAAGGTGAGTTCTGCGCAATCGTTGGAACATCGGGGTCTGGAAAATCAACACTTCTGAATATGCTTGCCGGGCTGGAGAAGCCCACCAAGGGATCGGTCGTTATTGCCGGGGAGCATATTGAAAATCTGAGTGAGGAAGGACTGGTAAAGTTTCGCCGGGAAAATGTCGGATTTATTTTCCAGTCATTTCATTTGATGGGGACGATGAACGCAACGGAAAATGTTGCGCTGCCGCTTACCTTTCGCGGAATGAATAAAACGGAGCGGCTCAGGCGTGCGGATAAGATGCTGGAGCTGGTAAACCTGAAGAAACACAAAAAGCATCTGCCGAGCCAGATGTCAGGAGGACAGCAGCAGCGTGTCGGTGTGGCGAGGGCTCTGGTGGTGAATCCGAAGATTATCTTCGCGGATGAACCGACCGGGAATCTGGATTCACATACGTCACAGGAAGTTATGGAGCTTATGCAGAAAATTGTGCGGGAACAGAAAAAAACACTGGTCATGGTAACTCATGATGATCATCTGGCATCCTACGCAGACCGGATTTTTCATATCATAGATGGAGAGATCGTTCAAATAGAAGACAAGAGAACTGGGGAGGAACAATAACATGCAATGGAAAAAGAAAGTCATAACACTGATCACGGGACTGGCACTGGTATTATCTATGCTGAGTCCGATACCGCTCAAGGCGGCAGCAGCGCCGGTGAGCGTTCAGACAGAAGGGAATGAGGTTGTCACCTTCGGGGAAAAAGAGACGAAGGATATGGTACTGACGGTAAAAAACAATACCGGAAAAGAACTGACCAATGTTGTGATAACGCCGGCACTGAAGGCAAATGCAGACGGCTGGCCGTTTGAAATCACAAAGCAGGATTATTCACAGAGCATCGAAAAGATGGATGCGGATGCAGCGCAAAACCTGACCTTTTCATTTACGGCGCGCGGTGATATCACAAAAAATTATTACAAATTAAAATTCAATGTCAGCTATACGGAAGATGGAAAAGATAATCAGGCAGAGCAGATGGTGTATGTAAAGACTACGCCGAAACAGACAGATAACACACAGACACCGACCCAGCCGGACAAAGGAAACGGAGATTCCGGCAGTGGGAATTCTGATAATGGGGATTCCGGTAATTCAACAGACATGCTCAGTGGCGGTGATGTATCCAACGGAGAAGTACGCTCTTCCGGTGGTGGAGATGGAAGCACGGATGCAGCAGGGGTTCCGCGTGTCATTGTAACCGGGTTTGCAACAGATCCGGCACAGGTGAAGGCGGGGACGAACTTCAAGCTGGTGATTCACGTGATGAATACATCAAAGACAACAGCGGTATCGAACATGCTGTTTGATTTGCAGGCACCTTCTTCCGGCACAGAGACGGCGGCAGAAGCACCTGCATTTCTTCCAATCTCCGGTTCAAGCTCTATCTATCTGGACAGAATCGGATGCGGGGAGACAAAGGACATTTCCATCGATATGAATGCGCGTGCAGATCTGGTTCAGAAGCCGTACAGCGTCGATATGGCAATGAAATATGAGGATAGCAGTCATACACAGTTTGAGAGCAGTTCGAGCCTTGCGGTTCCGGTACAGCAGCCACCGAGATTTGAGTTCAGCAAGATGGAACTTAGCCCGGAGAGCATCGCAGTGGGTGAGGATACAAACTTATCCTGCAGTCTGTATAACACAGGACGAATCAAACTGTACAATGTGAAAGTGAAATTTACGGGTGCAAGCATCGAAGAGAACGAGATCTTCGTAGGAAATGTCGACTCTGGCGGAACCGGTGCCATTGATGCCATGCTTACCGGAAAAGAGGCGGCTGAGGGAGACGGAAAATGCAAGATGACGGTTTCCTATGAGGATGAAGCCGGAACAGTATCGAAAATGGATCAGGAATTCAGTCTGGAGGTAACTCCGATGATGGAGGATATGGCAGCCCCGACGGTTATGGATGAGACACAGAGCTCATTTCCGATTGTGCCGGTTGTTCTGGTCATTATTCTGATTATTGTAGCAGCTGTGGTAACTGTAATTGTAATTCGAAAGAAAAAGAAAAAAATAGTGGAAGAGGAGGATTTACTGGATGAGCTGGATGGACCTTCTGAGGATGAGTAGCAGCAGTCTGAAACGTCGAAAACTGCGTACATTTCTGACGGTCCTCGGTGTTGTGATCGGAACGGCATCCATTGTCGTTATGATTTCACTCGGTTTAGGTATGCAGCAGTCCATGTACCGGGAGATTGAACAGTCCGGTGGCATGACAAGCATTACTGTGACTGGAAAAGAAGCCGGCTCAAGCATGATGTATTCAGATTCTTCAGATAAAGAGGAAGCTACGAAATATGTAACAGATGATACGATAAAAGAATTGCAGCAGATTGAACATGTGAAAAGTGCAAATCCCACATTTGAGATGCAGACGGTGGCACTTTCTGGAAAATACCTCGGATATCTTGACCTGATGGGAATGACACCGGAGGCATTAAAGGAACGGAACATAAAACTCCAAGACGGTGGAACGCTGCCTGCGTCCGATGGGAAAGAACTGGAGCTTGTGATGGGAAACGGAGTGATCACTTCCTTCTACACAAAAAACGGCGGAGGCGGTTACTGGGATACCGGAGAGTATCCGGACATTGATTTTATGAAAGACCAGATGTTTTTGATTCTGGATCAGGATTCCTATTTTCAGAGTCAGGGGGGAGGCTCCGGTCAGACGGATGGCTCCGGCGAAGGCGGGACAACGACACCGCTGATCATTCCCAAAAAGTATGTGGTTCATGCAAGTGGTGTGGTAGAAGGTGATCCGCAAAGCTATAATGCCAATTACTATTATGTATACTGTGATCTGGACACACTCAAAGAGATGCTGAAGAAAGAGTTCAAAGGCAGAGTTATTCCGGGGCAGCCAAGCACGAAATCCGGAAAACCGTACAAATATTTCGCCTATACATCCGCGCTGGTTCAGGCAGATGATATGGACAATGTGGAAGCGGTGTCAAATGAAATCCGTAATCTCGGTTATCAGGTCAGCACCAATGCGGAATATATGGACAGCATGAAGTCGCAGTTTGCCATGGTGCAGGCGGTGCTCGGCGGAATCGGCGCGGTGTCGCTTTTAGTAGCGGCAATCGGAATTGCCAACACAATGATGATGTCTATCTACGAGCGTACCAAGGAAATCGGAGTTATGAAAGTTCTGGGATGCAGTCTGAGAAATATCAGGCAGCTGTTTCTGATTGAAGCGGCCTTTATTGGTTTTATCGGGGGCGTTGTAGGAAATCTACTGAGTTTTCTGATGTCGTTTATTATTAATATCCTGACCGGGAACGGGAGCGCGGCGGGCTTAGATGGAAATATTTCCTATATTCCGCCATGGCTGGTGGTTTCCTCCATGCTGTTTGCTGTTCTGGTCGGTATGACTGCGGGATATTTCCCGGCACTTCGGGCAATGAAACTCAGCCCGCTTGCGGCAATTCGAAATGATTAGAGCAAATAGAAAGCGCCTCAGAAGAGCAATGTCATTTAGATAAGGACATTGAAATAAAGGTTGGTCTCTAATAGCTGGTAAACATTTTTGTTTATCAGCTATTTTTCTGCCTTTTTATAAAAAATTTGCATTACAATAAGACAGACGGTTA
>JAQUUC010000022.1 GCA_028694105.1 Hespellia sp. | reverse complement strand
CGATGCTTACGAAATGTGTATTAAGGAGACACAAGAATAAATATGAAACCAATTTTTAAGGTGTATGCGGAAAGTGAAAAGAAAAATATCACCCTCCCGCAAGAAAAAGACACCGTCTGATGCCAGCGTGGTTGCCGCAGCGGTTGCCGATGTCTCCAGCGCCATCGAGGAGCATACAAAAGAGGGTAAAACGGGTTATCAGGTTCCACCACTGAATCTTCTGAATAAAGGCAAGAGTGGCGGCGGAGACTCCGATACCCACCTCCGGACTACGGCGCGTAAGCTGGAAGAGATTCTGCAGAATTTTGGTGTGAATGTCCATGTGACTAACGCAAGCTGCGGTCCCTCTGTCACCAGATATGAACTTCAGCCGGAAATGGGGGTAAAGGTCAGCAAAATCGTTGGTCTGGCCGATGACATCAAGTTAAACCTTGCCGTTGCCGATCTTCGTATTGAAGCTCCGATTCCCGGAAAGGCAGCTGTCGGAATCGAGGTTCCGAACAAGGAAACCAGTCCGGTCATGCTTCGTGACCTTTTGGAGACACCGGAATTTCAAAACAGTAAGTCACCGATTTCATTTGCGACCGGAAAAGATATTGCAGGCAAAGTCGTTGTATCGGATATTGCGAAGATGCCTCATGTGCTTGTCGCCGGTGCTACCGGTTCCGGAAAATCAGTCTGTATCAACACATTAATCATGAGTATTATATACAAGGCGGACCCGAATGATGTCAAATTAATTATGATTGACCCCAAAGTGGTCGAGCTGAGTGTCTATAACGGAATTCCACACCTTCTAATTCCGGTCGTGACAGACCCGAAGAAGGCGGCAGGCGCTTTGAACTGGGCCGTGGCCGAGATGGACAAGCGTTATAAGCTGTTTGCGAATTACAACGTCCGTGATTTAAAAGGATTTAATGAAAAAATATCGAAATTGGAACCGGGCGATGATGTGCCGAAAAAAATGCCACAGATTATTATTATCGTGGATGAGCTTGCAGATCTTATGATGGTAGCTCCGGGAGAAGTTGAGGGCGCAATCTGCCGGCTGGCACAGCTTGCCAGAGCCGCAGGGCTTCATCTTGTCATCGCGACCCAGAGACCATCGGTGAATGTTATCACAGGACTCATCAAAGCAAACATGCCTTCGCGAATCGCATTTTCGGTTACATCCGGTGTCGATTCCCGTACCATTATCGATATGAACGGTGCAGAAAAACTTCTCGGAAAAGGCGATATGCTGTTTTATCCTGCCGGATATCCCAAACCGGTACGTGTGCAGGGTTCCTTTGTGTCCGACAAAGAAGTACAGAAAGTGGTCGATTACCTGATTGAGCAGAACGGAAGTGCTTCCTACAGTGAATCGATTGAGAATGAAGTCAATACAAGTGTTAGTAATGTACAGGCAACAGCAATCTCCGACGGTGACGACGGAGATGATAACGATATTTACTTTATGGAAGCCGGTCAGTTTATTGTCGAAAAGGAAAAGGCATCCATCGGAATGTTGCAGCGAGTATTTAAGATAGGATTTAACCGAGCCGCAAGAATCATGGACCAGCTGTGTGAGGCCGGTGTGGTCGGCCCGGAAGAGGGGACCAAACCTCGGAAAGTCCTTATGACGAAGGAAGAGTTTGAAGAATTCAAAAACGAAAACCAATAAGAGGAATTTATCAAAGGAGGGTACATTTATGAAAACAGATATTCAAATTGCTCAGGAAGCTGAAATGATGCACATCAAAGACGTGGCTGCATCCATTGGAATTGAAGAAGATGATTTGGAATTTTACGGAAAATACAAAGCAAAATTATCCGATGATTTATGGGAAAAGGTCAAAGACAGAACGGACGGAAAGCTGGTGCTGGTAACGGCAATCAACCCGACTCCTGCCGGAGAGGGGAAGACAACCACCTCGGTCGGGCTCGGCGAAGCATTTGCAAAGCTCAACAAAAAGGCAATCATCGCACTGAGAGAGCCTTCTCTTGGACCATGCTTTGGAATCAAGGGCGGAGCTGCAGGCGGCGGATATGCGCAGGTTGTTCCGATGGAAGACTTGAACCTGCATTTCACCGGAGATTTCCACGCAATCACCTCTGCAAACAACCTGCTCGCAGCGATGCTTGACAATCACATCCAGCAGGGAAACGCACTTCAGATTGATCCGAGACAGGTCGTGTGGAAACGCTGTCTTGATATGAATGACCGTGTCCTCCGTAATACAGTGGTCGGACTCGGTAATAAAATGGACGGTATGGTAAGAGAAGATCACTTCGTAATCACGGTGGCTTCTGAGATCATGGCTATTTTATGTCTTGCAAACGACCTTGCCGATTTAAAGAAACGTCTCGGCAAAATCGTTGTTGCCTACAATTTTGCGGGAGCACCGGTCACGGCCGATGAACTTCAGGCTACCGGCGCAATGGCTGCATTATTAAAAGATGCAATCAAGCCGAATCTTATCCAGACACTCGAACACACACCGGCACTTGTACACGGCGGTCCTTTTGCAAATATTGCACATGGTTGTAACAGTGTAAGAGCAACAAAAACTGCGCTCAAAATTAGTGATATTACAATTACAGAAGCTGGTTTCGGTGCCGATCTCGGTGCGGAAAAATTTCTCGATATCAAATGCCGTATGGCAGATTTAAAACCAGATGCTGTTGTTTTGGTTGCAACTGTCCGCGCTTTAAAGTATAATGGTGGGGTTGCGAAAAAAGATCTTGCAAATGAAAATCTGGATGCACTGGCAAAAGGAATCGCAAATCTTGAGAAACACATTGAAAATATTCAGAAATTCGATGTGCCGATTGTCGTAACTTTAAATTCATTTGTAACAGATACCGATGCTGAGAACGCCTATATCCGCAAATTCTGTGAGGACAGAGGCTGTGAATTCGCATTGTCCGAAGTATGGGAAAAAGGCGGTGATGGCGGCATTGAGCTTGCAAAGAAGGTTCTGATGACGCTTCAGACAATGGAAAGCCATTATCATCCTTTATATGAAAGTTCACTCAGCTTAAAAGAAAAAATTGAAACGATTTCCAGAGAAATCTACGGTGCAAGAGGTGTCGTATACGAAAAAGCGGCCGAAAAACAGCTCGCCAAGATAGAAGAGATGGGCTTCGGAGATTTTCCAGTCTGTATGGCCAAGAACCAGTATTCATTGTCAGATGATGCAGCCTTACTGGGACGTCCGGAAAACTTTGATATCCATATCCGCGAGGCATATGTAAGTGCCGGAGCCGGATTTGTGGTTGCACTTACCGGGGCAGTCATGACGATGCCGGGACTTCCAAAAGTTCCTGCTGCAAATGGAATTGATGTTACAGATAACGGAACAATAACAGGACTATTTTAACACCAGGGAGATTTTATAAATGTCATATATTATAGATGGTAAAGCAATATCAAAACAGATCAAGGATGAATTAAAAGACGAAGTATCACAGTTAAATTGCGAGGGCATTTCCATTTGCCTCGCTGTGGTTCAGGTTGGAAATGATCCGGCTTCGTCCGTATATGTCCGGAATAAGAAAAGAGCCTGTGAGTACATCGGAATCAAATCCGCCGCCTATGAATTGGAGGAGAGTACCACGGAAGAAGAGCTTGTGAAGCTGATTTCAGAGTTAAATTCCTCTGATGAAATCGATGGAATTTTAGTACAACTTCCATTGCCAAAGCATATCCGCGAAGATCTCATTATCCAGTCGATTGCTCCGGAAAAGGACGTGGACGGATTTCATCCGGTAAGCGTGGGAAATCTGTGCATTGGAAGAAGTGGGTTCATCTCCTGTACGCCCGCCGGAATTATTCAGTTATTAAAACGCTCTGAGATTGAGATTACAGGAAAGGAGTGTGTCATCATCGGCCGCAGTAATATCGTCGGAAAACCGATGAGTATTCTGCTTCTGCGCGAAAACGGGACGGTAACAGTCACTCATTCCCAGACCGTTGATTTAAAGAAGGTCACAAGCAGAGCCGATATTCTGATTGTTGCAATTGGAAAGCCAAAATTTATCACCGCAGATTACGTGAAAGACGGAGCTGTCGTGATTGATGTCGGCATCCACCGTGATGAGAACAATCATCTTTGCGGAGATGTTGATTTTGAAGACGTAGAGAAAAAAGTATCTGCCATCACACCGGTTCCGGGCGGAGTCGGACCGATGACGATTGCCATGTTGATGGAGAACTGTGTAGAAGCGGCAAGAAAGAAGTCGCACAGATAGGAGGATACCAAAATGAAATGTTCATATTGCGGCGCAAATATTCCGGACGGGGAATTATATTGTCCTGAGTGTGGTGCGGAAGTCCGAATCGTTCCCGACTATAATCCTCTTGAAGATGTTCTCACAAAACAGGTAAAAGGTTCTATCGACGGTTCGACCAGACCGCTCGATTTATACGATAGCGAAAATTTCCAACAGGCTGTTTCCGATACACAGGGCAGAAGACGGGAACCGGCAGGGCGTTCCAGAAGAGAGGCAGAAGACAGGCGCAGACAGCAGATTGCCAAAAAGAAGGCTCTCGCTAAAAAAAGACGGATCCGTCTGCTCGTTATCCTTGCCCTTCTGTTTGTCGGTGTCGGAATCTTGGGAGCTGCCATTTACCAGACCTCCTATTCGGCTTTGATCAAAAAAGGAACCACCGCTCTGGGGCAGAAAAATTATACGGCTGCAAACGATTATTTCAACCGGGCAGCCTCAAAGGATGTCACGAAGGCGGAGGCATACACCGGACTTGCGGATGTTTTCGTAGAACAGGATGATTTAGACAGCGCAGAAAACGTATTTTTGAATGTCATTACCTCCCAGCCCGGCAATGCGGATCTCTATAAAGCCTGTATCGAATTTTATGTCAATACGAAGCAGACACAAAAAATACCTCTTCTGATTGATAATTGTGATCAGGAAAATGTTGTGGACAAACTCGGCAGTTACGTTACCGATGAACCGGAGTTCAGTCTGGAGGAAGGAAACTACGATGATGTGCAGGAAGTCTCTCTCTCCTCGGAGGAGCAGGCCATTTATTACACCACCGACGGCACGGATCCAACTGCATCAAGCACGAAATATTCCGAGCCGATTCAGTTAGCAGAAGGTACCACCGTTGTAAAGGCAATTTCAGTAAATGCGAACGATATTCCAAGTATGATCGTCACCAGAACTTACGTCGTTGAGCTTCCGGTTGCGGATGCACCTGCCGTATCACCGTCCACCGGCCAGCATGATGCCGGCACCGAAATTACCATTACCGTTCCGGAGGATTACACTGCTTACTATACGACAGACGGTACAGATCCCACCTCAGGTTCGAATCCATATACCGGTGCGATTTCCATGCCGAGCGGTCATACTGTATTTAAAGCAGTATTGATTAATTCCAAAGGAAAATCAACACAAGTTACAACCAGAACTTATATCACAGAATAATTACTGATTATTTACTGAATATTTATGATATTCTTTTAACAAAAGGGGCTTTTTAAGTCCCTTTTTTCTTGCTATTTAAAATGAAATGTTTTATTATAGATACTGTTAGGTTACAAAACAAATAGGAGGCCAAAAATGTACAAGATAGTAAAAGCTGAAGAATTAGCTGACAAAATTTATCTCATGGATGTTCACGCACCACGTGTGGCAAGCCATTGTAAACCGGGACAATTTGTTATTGTCAAACTGGATGATAAGGGAGAGCGAATCCCACTCACCATCTGTGATTATGACAAAGAAGCCGGTACTATTACAATCGTGTTCCAGATTGTCGGAGCTTCTACCGAGAAGTTCTCTAAATTAAAAGCCGGAGATTCTTTCCGTGACTTTACAGGTCCTTTAGGATGTGCTTCTGAATTAGTTGAGGAAGATATTGAAAGCCTGAAAAAGAAAAAGATTTTATTCGTAGCCGGTGGTGTTGGAGCGGCTCCGGTTTATCCACAGGTAAAATGGTTACATAACCATGGCATTGATGCCGATGTTATTGTTGGTTCTAAGACACAGAATATGCTGATTCTCGAAAAAGAGATGGAAGCAGTTGCAGGCAGCCTTTATGTAACAACAGATGACGGCTCTTACGGCCGCAGCGGAATGGTTACGAAAGTAATCGAAGAACTGGTAAATGAAAAAGGCAATCATTATGACGTATGTATCGCAATCGGACCTATGATCATGATGAAATTCGTCTGTCTTCTCACCAAAAAATTAAACTTACCTACGATTGTAAGTATGAACCCGATTATGGTTGACGGAACCGGTATGTGCGGTGCATGTCGTCTTCAGGTCGGAGATGAGATTAAGTTCGCATGTGTAGACGGACCGGAATTTGACGGACATTTAGTAGACTTTGATCAGGCAATGAAGAGAAGCCAGATGTACAAGACTCTTGAGGGTCGCGCAATGCTTAAGTTACAAGAAGGAGACACTCATCACGGTGGCTGCGGAAATTGTGGAGGTGAAGACTAATGGCTGATATGTTAAAGAAAGTACCTGTAAGAGAACAGGATCCGCAGGTACGTGCAACGAATTTCGAGGAAGTATGTCTTGGATATAACAAAGAAGAGGCAATGGATGAAGCAACCAGATGTATTAACTGTAAGAATGCGAAATGTATCGAGGGCTGTCCGGTAGCAATCAACATTCCTGCTTTTATCCATGAAGTAAAAGAAGGGAACATTGAAGAAGCTTATCATGTCATCGGTAAATCTTCTGCGCTCCCTGCAGTATGTGGCCGTGTATGCCCACAGGAATCACAGTGTGAAGGAAAATGTATCCGTGGAATCAAGGGCGAGCCTGTCTCAATCGGTAAATTAGAGCGTTTTGTAGCTGATTATGCGTTAGAGCACGACATCAAGCCTGCTTGTCCAGAAGCGAAAAATGGTCATAAAGTAGCTGTCATCGGTTCCGGTCCTTCCGGACTTACCTGTGCCGGAGATCTCGCAAAATTAGGATACGATGTCACAGTATTCGAAGCCCTTCATGAGCTTGGCGGTGTACTTGTATATGGTATTCCTGAATTCCGTCTTCCAAAGCAGAAGGTCGTAGCAAAGGAAATCGATAAAGTAAAAGAGTTAGGTGTTAAATTCGAGACAAACGTGGTAATCGGCAAATCAACAACCGTTGACCAGCTGATGGAAGAAGAGGATTTCGAGGCCGTATTCATCGGTTCCGGTGCCGGACTTCCAATGTTCATGGGAATCCCAGGTGAGAATGGTAACGGTGTATTCTCTGCAAATGAATATTTAACAAGAAGTAATCTGATGAAAGCATTTGATGAAAATTATGATACACCGATCGTTGCCGGTAAGAAGGTCGCTGTTGTCGGTGGCGGTAACGTTGCAATGGATGCCGCAAGAACCGCGAAGAGACTTGGCGCTGAGGTGCACGTTGTATATCGTAGAAGTGAAGCGGAGCTTCCTGCCAGAGTGGAAGAAGTTCATCACGCAAAAGAAGAGGGAATCATCTTTGATCTTCTCACGAATCCAAAAGAAATCCTTGTCGATGAGAACGATGCCGTAAAAGGCATGAAGGTCATCAAGATGGAACTTGGCGAGCCGGATGCCTCCGGAAGAAGAAGACCGGTTGAGATTCCGGGCTCTGAATATGAGATCGAGTTAGACACTGTCATTATGTCCCTCGGTACATCACCAAACCCACTGATTTCTTCTACCACCAAAGGCTTGGAAGTGAATAACCGCAAATGCATCATCGCAACAGAAGAAGATGGTAAAACCTCCAAAGCTGCTGTATATGCAGGTGGAGATGCCGTTACAGGCGCTGCGACTGTCATCCTTGCAATGGGTGCAGGTAAAGCAGGTGCCAAAGGTATCCACGAATATTTAAGCAACAAATAATCTATGAAAATCACGATTATATCCGTAGGTAAAATCAAAGAAAAATACTTAAAAGACGCTATCGCAGAATATGCGAAGCGTCTTTCAAAGTATTGTAAGCTGGAACTGATTGAGGTGGCGGATGAAAAAACACCGGATAATGCAGGCGAAACTGTAGAAATGCAGATTCGAGACAAAGAAGGGGATCGTATCGCCAGATACATCAAACCCGATTCTTATGTGATTGCACTTGCAATTGATGGAAAGATGCTGACTTCGGAAGGCTTGTCTGAAAAAATCAACTCACTTGGCATCCGCGGTCAAAGTCACATTACCTTTATCATCGGAGGATCAATTGGTCTTAGCCAGACTATTTTATCCGCTGCTGACTATCACCTTAGTTTTTCGAAAATGACCTTCCCGCACCAGTTAATGCGGGTTATTTTATTGGAACAGATTTACAGGAGCTACCGCATCATTCAGGGGGAACCCTATCACAAATAAAGAAGCTGGAGGCATTGCTTATGAGTATGTACGATTTGATCATGAAAAAGAAGCACGGACTTGCGCTAAATCAGGCGGAGATTGAAGAGATGATTCAGGATTATACGGCAGGAACCATTCCGGACTATCAGATGTCTGCCATGATGATGGCCATTTGTTTTCAGGGCATGACAAAAGAGGAGACCAAAGACCTTACCCTCGCGATGGCACACAGTGGGGAAATTCTGGATCTCTCCGGGATATCCGGAATCAAGGTGGACAAGCACAGCACCGGAGGGGTCGGCGATAAGACTTCACTTGTACTTGGTCCGATGGCGGCCTCCCTTGGTGTTTCTGTGGCAAAGATGTCGGGAAGAGGTCTTGGTCATACGGGAGGAACCATTGATAAGCTGGAGAGCTTTGACGGCTTTACCACCAGTCTGACAACCCGGCAGTTTATCGATAATGTGAACCGGATTCATATAGCAATTGCGGGACAGACTTCCGATCTGGCACCTGCTGACAAGAAGCTCTATGCCCTTCGGGACGTAACCGGAACCGTCGATCAGATGTCACTGATTGCAAGCAGTATCATGAGCAAAAAGATTGCTTCCGGCGCCGATGCCATTGTACTCGATGTCAAGACCGGTGACGGTGCATTCATGAAGACATTCGAAGATTCCAGAAGTCTGGCTTCAGAGATGGTCAGCATCGGGAAGCTTGCCGGAAAGGATATGACGGCCGTGATATCCGATATGGATCAGCCGCTTGGATATGCCATCGGAAATGCACTGGAGGTCAAAGAAGCGATCCGGACACTTCAGGGCGAAGGACCCGCGGATCTGACCGAGCTGGTGCTGACTCTGGGTTCCTATATGGCCGTCAAGGCAAAGAAAGCCGAGAGCCTGACCGACGCGCGCAGCCGGTTATCCGACAACCTTCACAATGGCAGGGCATTTGAAGTCTTCCGGCAGTTCATCACCGCACAGGGAGGAGATGTCAGACAGGCTGACCACCCGGAGCTGCTTCCTTCTGCCTCGCTGACAGAGGATGTTGTGGTCTCAGAAGGTGGATATGTTCAGAAAATCCTGACAGAAGAGGTGGGCAGAATTTCACTCCTTTTGGGAGGTGGAAGAATCACCAAGGACAGCCCGGTCGATTTATCTGTCGGAATTGTACTGCATAAGAAAAAGGGAGATTTCATAAAGCCCGGAGAAGTTCTCGCGACCATTCATGCAAATGATTCCGGGAAACTTGCACTGGCAAAAGAAAAACTGCTTCAGGCATACCGGATTGTTCCGGAGCCGACAGCGACGGAACCGATTATCAGGGAAAACCTCGAATAGAAATCAGAATAGGAAGCTCAGGCCATACATATACTTTTTATAAAAAGCATATGTATGGTATTTTTATGGGCGATACATTCCAGAAATTACAAAAAGCAGCTGAAATACCTTCGGATGTCGCACAAAAAGTCCCCATCCTTACAATGACAGGTTTCCATGAATTCATCATTGAAAATTATAGAGGTATTCTGGAATACACCTCAAAACTGATTCGAATCCAGACCAAAACGGGACAGATTAAAATAAATGGTATCGATTTAAATATCGAGTATTATACCAATGAAGAAATGAAAGTGACCGGTATCATAAGCCTCATCGAATTTCAAGCTGAAAAGAACGGAGGAATCCCATGATTTCCAATCTGATTCGCTATCTAAGAGGCTATCTGCTCATCCGGATACACGGGGATTCTCTGGAACGTTTTATTAATTTGTGCCGGTTTCAGAATATTCATTTGTGGAATCTGTTATCGAAAAATAATCGTTATGAATTGTGTATCTCAATCTCTGATTTTCGCAGGATACGCCCGATCAGGCGTAAAACGGGCGTAAAACTGCAGATTATTGAAAGAATCGGTTTCCCCTTTTTTCTATATCGATTTTCGAACCGGAAATTATTCTTTGCCGGCTTCACCGCATTTTGTATCTGTATGTACCTGCTCTGCAATACCGTCTGGAACATCGAAATAAGTGGAAATCAATATTACTCATCTGAAAGCTTAACGGAATACCTTTCTGCAAATAAGACCCACATCGGCATGGCTGCAAAAGACGTAAACTGTGAATCCATCGTCCGCATGCTGCGCGGCCATTATCAGGATATTGTATGGGTGTCCGTCTCCTTGGAAGGGTCACAGATTAAAATACAGATCAAAGAAAACACGCAGCAGACAGTCAGTCCATCTGCCGAAGCCAGTGATTCCTCCGATAAGCAGGCACAGGATCTGGTTGCCGTCAAATCTGGGAAAATCACAAAAATCATCACAAGATCCGGGGTTCCTCTGGTTCATGAAGGGGATGAAATCCAAAGCGGCGATATTCTCATTTCCGGTTACCTTCCCATCAAAAACGACAGCGGTGAGATTACCGGATATCAGTCACAGAGCGCAGATGCCGATATTTACGCTGCTGTCACCTATCCCTACGAGGAGATATTAAACACGGTCTATCAGGCAAAAACGTATACAAAAAACCAGAAATATGGATGTTATATACGCATCAAAAATACATTTTATGCCCTTCATTCTGTCTCACCGGCCAAACAGCAGGAAATTCACACCACAGAAATAGCTCCAAAACTCCTGCCGAGTCTTTCCATACCTGTCAGATTCGGTATGCAGACGGCAAAATCTTATGAGTTTGTTTCTAAAAAATACACCAAAGAGGAGATAACAAGACTATTATCTGAACATTTCCACCAGTTTTGTGTTGATTTAGAAAAAAAGGGGGTTCAAATTACAGAAAATAGTGTTAAAATATACTTAGGTGACTCTGCTTCCTCTGCAAAGGGAATTGTTTATGCCAATGAAAAAACAGGCATTTTAAAACCGTCGCAGAGACCTGAGCCAGAAAACGAAAGGACTATTACTCCATGAGCTTAACTGAAATTATCATTGATATGCCTGCAGAGCATGAAAAAAATGTCTTCGGACAGTTTGACATCTTTGCAAAAAAAATAGAACGGACATTACATGTCACATTGATTGCCCGGGATGGAAATGTAAAAATCTTAGGGGAAGAAGCTTACGCGAAAAGAGCGCAGAAGATACTGACACAATTAGTCGAATTATCCGAACGTGGCAATATCATTTCCGAGCAGAACGTGGATTACGCTATCTCGCTTGTATTTGAGGGAAATGAGGACGGACTGCTTGAAATTGACAAGGATGTGATCTGTCATACCCTTCTGGGAAAACCAATCAAACCCAAAACACTCGGTCAAAAAAAATATGTGGATGCGATTCGTAAACAGATGATTACCTTCGGAATCGGACCTGCCGGAACCGGTAAGACATATCTTGCCATGGCCATGGCAATTACAGCCTTTAAAAATAACGATGTGAACCGGATTATTTTAACCAGACCTGCCATCGAGGCGGGTGAGAAGCTCGGCTTCCTTCCCGGAGATCTGCAGAGCAAGATTGATCCGTACCTTCGTCCGCTTTATGACGCATTGTATCAGATTATGGGAGCGGAGAGCTTTATCAAGAATTCTGAAAAAGGTCTGATCGAAGTTGCTCCTCTTGCATACATGAGAGGCCGTACACTGGATAATGCATTTATTATCCTCGACGAGGCGCAGAACACGACTCCGGCACAGATGAAGATGTTCCTGACCCGCATCGGCTTCGGCTCAAAGGTAGTCGTCACTGGGGATTCTACCCAAAAAGATCTCCCGGCCGGCAGCACCTCCGGTCTGGATGTCGCGGTGGGCGTGCTGAAGAATATCGATGATATTACCATCTGTAATCTGACCAGTAAAGATGTTGTCCGTCATCCGCTTGTACAGAAGATTGTAAAAGCATATGAGGAATATGAGAAAAAAACAACCCGGCCAAAGAGTAAAAGGAGAAGAACATGAGTCTTTATTTAGAAGAAGAGGGCGAGAGCAGGCTGCCCATAAATTGTCAGGAGATTGCAGAAACCGTGGTGGAAGCTGCTCTGGAATACGCCGAATGCCCATATGAGGCAGAGATTAATCTGCTGCTTACAGACAATGATGCAATTCAGGAAATGAATCATATGTACCGGCAGATTGACCGTCCGACCGATGTTCTTTCCTTCCCGATGATTGAATACGAACACCCCGGAACCTTCGAATTTCTCGAAGAACAGGAAAACTGCTTCAATCCGGAGACCGGCGAACTGATGCTCGGCGATATCGTCATTTCCAAAGATAAAGTGGTTGCCCAGGCAGAAGAGTACGGTCATTCGATCAAGAGAGAATATGCTTTTCTAATTGCCCATAGTATGTTACACTTATTCGGATACGATCATATTGACCATGATGACCGTCATATGATGGAAGATAAGCAAAAAGAAATATTAGAAAAAATTCAGATTTTACGATAAAGGAACTGTAGGAGTCGCTATGCCAGAAAGACGCAGAAAAAAAGAAAATAATTTCATGATTCATGGAGTGATCCTTAGCATTGCAGCTGTTATCACGAAGATTATCGGCGCAATCTATCGAATTCCGCTCACCAACATATTAGGAGACGAGGGCAATGGATTCTACAGCTATGCATTCGATGTGTACGCGATTGCGCTTTTATTATCCTCTTTTAGTCTTCCTCTTGCAGTCTCAAAACTCATGTCTGCACGAATCGCACGAGGTCAGCGCCGCAACGCTTTCCGCGTTTTTATTTGCGCACTGTTTTTTTCTATTGTCATTGGTCTTGCAGTCAGTCTGCTCATCTTTTTTGGGGCTGACTTTATAGCCGCCAATATCATGAAAGCTCCGATGAGTGCCTTCGCGCTGAAGGTATTAGCACCTGCGCTTTTCATCGTATCTGTGATGGGCGTTATTCGTGGATACTTTCAGGGACTTGGCAATATGATTCCGACCGCAATCTCTCAAGTATTAGAGCAGATATTTAATGCAATCATCAGTATTGTCGGTGCTTACTCTTTGTTCAAATTCGGAGAATCTGTCGCAAAAGGTAAAAATGCGGAGCAGACAGCTGCCGCCTACGGCGCGGCCGGTGGCACGTTAGGTACCGTACTTGGCGCACTCTTTGCACTTTTGTTTTTATTGTTTCTGTTCTATATGAATCGTCACAATATCCACAGGAGACTGCGTGCAGACCGTTCTGCACGCATTGAAAGTCGTTCCCGTATTATCCGGATTCTTCTGATTACAATGATTCCGGTTGTTATGAGTACCGGAATCTATAACATCAATTCCATTATTGATAAGACCGTATTTAATAATGTCATGGCCTCTCAGGGATATACCGTATTGGAATACACCGCATTGATGGGTATTTACAGTGGAAAATACAGCGTACTGATCAATATTCCGTTAGCAATTGCAAATGCTCTGGGGGCATCTGTCATTCCGAGTTTAACCGCCGCGGTTACCGCGGGAAACAAAACACTCACGCACAGTAAAATCAACTTGTCTGTTCGCTTTGGTATGATTGTTGCGATTCCCTGCTGTGTCGGTTTTATGGTCCTCGCTTCACCGATCATGCAGCTGCTGTTCAATGACGCCCGTACTTCCACAGCCATGATGCTAATCCTCGGTGCTGTAACGGTTGTATTTTACAGCTTATCCACGATTACAAACGCCATCCTGCAGGGCATCAACCAAATGAATGCACCTGTAAAAAACGGATTGATTTCACTGGTGATTCATTTGATTGCACTCTTTATTATGCTTGTTCCGCTTAAATGGAATATTTACGGTGTTGTTATCTCCAATATCATCTTCAGCTTATGCATGTGTATTTTAAATGCCCGTGATATTGCAAAAGCGAGCGGCTATAAGCAGGAAAAAGATAAGACATTTTTCAAGCCGGTTACAGCCTCTGTTATCATGGGTGTCGCTACTTATGCCTGCTATTTAATATTCGATATCTTTATCGGCGGTAAAATTGCCACCCTGATTGCCATTGTAGTTGCAGTTCTGGTATATGCCATCAGCCTTCTCAAGCTTGGCGGACTTTCTGAGGATGAACTCAGAAGCATGCCGAAGGGAGATCTCATCGTACATATTTGTAAGAAGTTCCATCTGATCAGCAAAGAGATTTTCTAATATATAATTGAATAGAATCAGTTTAATAAGCCAATACTTATCGAAAAGGAGTGATCCTATGAAACGTAGATATGTCATTGGCTTATTTGTTATTATGTTATTAGCGGCTCTGCTGGATGTCGGCTTTTACACCTCTTATCATCTGTCCCGTCTGGAATCCGTCCCCGAGTCTGTTTCTGAACCGGAAGCGGAGCCGATCCTCCCGGCAGATGGAACTGCGGAAAAAAATACCGGCTATTATCTTGCAGCACAAAGCGGATATGTGATTGTTTATCTTGGGGACAGGCAGACAATTTTTCAATATACCTCCATTCTCCTGGACGATCTGCCGGATGAAATCCAATCGGAAATCGAAGGGATGAAATATATGCGCAGCACCAAAGAACTGTATTCCTTTTTAGAGAATTATTCCAGCTGATTCGAAAAAAATTATCAGCCGAAAACATAGACTGAACGCGTGAAATAGTGTATTATAGATAAATATGCAAAGAATTTGATTGGAAGGATTATTAAAAATGGAACAGGTAAAAATACAACGGATAAATGAATTAGCAAGAAAATCAAAAGCAGAAGGATTGACGGAAGAGGAGCGGAAGGAACAGCAGGTTCTCCGAAAAGAATATATTGAATCTTTCCGGCGGAATCTGACTTCTCAGCTCAATAACATTGACATCAAAGAAAAGGATGGCACTGTTGTCAATCTGGGCGAAAAATTTGGAAACAAGGAAGGACATTGATCTCATATGCTGAACGGATTACCAAGTGACCCAATTATGCTGCTCAGTATCGTGAACACAAAGCTGCGGGATGAGTACGACAGCTTCGATGAACTCTGCAGCTCGATGCAGGCAGATAAAAAATGGATTTTAAACGAATTAAAAAGCGTTGATTATGAATATGATGCATCACAAAACCAATTTATATAAGAAAAAGGAAAACATATGAATACATTAGATGGAACCAATATCCCGGTCCATGAACCGGAACGACAATTCTATTACATAGAAAAGGCAAAAAAATACGTTGCAAAGAAGGCGAAGGAGATTGGCCGTGATCTTACCTTTACAGTCACTACCTTTGGCTGTCAGATGAACGCCCGTGACTCCGAGAAGCTGGTCGGTATCCTGGAACAAATTGGATATGTCGAAGAGGCCGATGAAGAGAAGGCCGATTTTGTCATCTACAATACCTGTACCGTCCGCGAAAACGCGAATCAGCGTGTATACGGACGTCTCGGCCAGTTAGGGCACATCAAAAAATCAAAACCACATATGATGATCGGTCTGTGCGGCTGCATGATGCAGGAGCCGGAGGTTGTTGAAAAGCTCAAAAAGAGCTATCGGTTTGTTGACCTGATTTTTGGAACACATAACATCTACAAATTTGCTGAGCTGATCGCAACCCGCTTTGAATCTAACCGTATGGTCATCGATATCTGGAAGGACACGGATCAGATTGTGGAAGACCTTCCGAGTGAGCGCAAGTTCGCCTTCAAATCAGGGGTGAACATCATGTTCGGCTGCAATAATTTCTGCAGCTACTGTATTGTGCCATACGTGCGCGGGCGCGAGCGAAGCCGTAATCCAAAGGATATCCTCCGCGAGATTGAAAAGCTGGTCGCAGACGGTGTCGTTGAGATCATGCTGCTCGGGCAGAATGTGAATTCCTATGGAAAGAATCTGGAACATCCGATTACATTTGCACAGCTGTTACAGGAGATTGAGAAGATTGAGGGCTTGGAGCGTATTCGCTTTATGACCTCCCATCCGAAGGATTTATCTGATGAACTGATTGAAGTGATGAAGCACTCTGATAAGATCTGTAAGCACCTTCATCTGCCGGTTCAGTCCGGAAGTTCGCGCATTCTGGAAAAGATGAACCGCCGGTACACGAAGGAGCAGTATCTGGAGCTTGTAAATAAAATCAAGACAGCCGTTCCCGACATCTCCCTGACAACGGATATCATTGTCGGTTTCCCGGGTGAGACAGAAGAGGACTTCTTAGAGACGATGGATGTGGTAAAACAGGTCCGCTATGACAGTGCCTTTACCTTTATCTATTCCAAACGGACGGGTACTCCCGCAGCAGCCATGGACGATCAGGTTCCGGCAGATGTCATTAAGGACCGTTTTGACCGCCTTTTAAAAGAAGTGCAGTCGATTTCAGCGGAAGTCTGTTCCGTGCACACGGGAACCACACAGAAAGCGCTGATTGAATCGGTGAATGACCACGATGCGAGTCTGGTAACCGGCCGCTTAAGCAATAATATTCTGGTACATCTTCCGGGCGATGCTTCTTACATCGGCCAGATTGTTGATGTGCATTTAAAAGAATGTCATGGTTTTTATTATACAGGCGAAATCAGCAGATAACATTTAAACTATAAGAGATACAAAGGAGCGTAAAAATTGTGGCAGAATTAACACCAATGATGCAGCAATACATGAAAACCAAAGAAGAATATCCGGATTGTATCTTATTCTATCGTCTTGGCGATTTTTATGAGATGTTTTTCGACGATGCCATCACGGCCTCGAAAGTTCTGGAGATTACATTAACGGGAAAGAACTGCGGAATGGAAGAGCGCGCACCGATGTGCGGAATTCCATACCACGCGGTTGACGGCTATCTGAACAAATTAGTATCCAGTGGTTACAAGGTGGCCATCTGTGAACAGCTGGAGGACCCGAAGCAGGCAAAAGGCATCGTAAAACGTGATGTAGTCCGCATTGTCACACCGGGAACCAATCTCAATACACAGGCTCTGGATGAATCCAAAAATAATTACATCATGTGTATCGTTTACATTGCCGACCGGTATGGTCTGTCCATCGCGGATGTCTCAACCGGAGACTATTTTGTGACAGAGCTCGAGGACAGCACCCGACTGATGGATGAATTATACAAATATATGCCCTCCGAGATTATCTGCAACGAATCATTTTATATGAGCGGTCTGAATCTGGACGATTTGCGGGAACGTCTCGGAATCTCCATCTCCGCTTTAGATACATGGTACTTTGACGATGCATTATGCAAAGGGAAAATACTGGAGCATTTCCACGTAGCTGCCTTAGAAGGACTCGGACTGCAGGATTATGACTGTGGAATCATCAGTGCAGGCGCACTTTTGCAGTATCTGTATGAGACGCAGAAGAACTCACTTGCACATCTGACACATTTGACAGGCTATACGACCGGTAAATTCATGATGATAGACAGTTCTACCAGACGTAATCTGGAGCTGTGCGAAACACTGCGCGAAAAACAGAAGCGAGGTTCCCTCTTATGGGTTCTGGATAAGACCAAGACCGCCATGGGCGCACGTATGCTGCGCGGATTTGTGGAACAGCCTCTGATTCAGAAGGACGACATTCTCAGACGTCTGGACGCCGTTGAAGAGTTAAAGGAAAACGCAATTTCCCGCGAGGAAATCCGCGAATATTTAAATCCGGTTTACGATCTGGAGCGTTTAATCACGAAGATGACTTACGGCTCGGCAAATCCGAGAGATTTAACGGCATTTCAGAGTTCCCTTTCCATGCTGCCATATATCAAAAGCCTCCTCACTGATTTTTCTTCTGCGCTTTTAAAGGAGCTCACCCAGGAACTTGATCCCCTGGAGGATCTGTGCAGGCTGATTGAAGCTTCGATTATCGAAGAGCCGCCGCTTGCCATGAAAGAGGGCGGTATCATCAAGGATGGCTACAACGAGGAAGTCGATAAGCTGCGCCATGCAAAATCTGACGGTAAGTCATGGCTTGCAAAGCTGGAAGCCGATGAGCGCGAAAAGACCGGAATCAAATCACTGAAGGTGAAATTCAACAAAGTATTCGGATATTACATTGAGGTTACCAATTCTTTCAAAGATATGGTGCCGGATTACTACACAAGAAAACAGACTCTGACGAATGCCGAGCGCTATATCATTCCGGAATTAAAAGAACTGGAAGATACGATTCTCGGGGCGGAGGATAAGCTGTATGCTCTGGAGTATGAACTCTACAGCGAGGTCCGAAACACCATCGCAGGTGAAGTGGTGCGGATTCAGACCACGGCGAAGGCGATTGCCGCACTTGATACATACGCTTCCCTTGCACTGGTGGCTGAGCGGAATCATTATACCCGTCCGAAGATGAATACCCACGGCATCATTGATATCAAGGAAGGACGGCATCCGGTGGTCGAGAAAATGATTCCAAATGATATGTTTATTTCCAACGACACCTATCTGGATGACAAGAAACAGCGGATTTCCATTATCACAGGGCCGAATATGGCCGGCAAATCTACTTATATGAGACAGGCTGCCCTGATTGTACTGATGGCGCAGATTGGCTCCTTTGTCCCGGCGGCAAGCGCGAACATCGGACTGGTCGACCGCATTTTCACACGTGTCGGTGCATCGGATGACCTGGCCTCCGGCCAGAGCACCTTCATGGTCGAGATGACGGAGGTTGCAAACATCTTAAGAAATGCGACCGGTAATTCTCTGTTGATTCTCGACGAAATCGGACGCGGAACCAGTACCTTTGACGGACTGTCGATTGCATGGGCCGTGGTCGAATATATCAGCGATAATAAGCTGCTCGGTGCAAAGACCTTATTTGCGACGCACTATCACGAATTGACTGAACTGGAAGGCAAGATCGACAACGTCAATAACTATTGTATTGCGGTCAAGGAAAAGGGCGATGATATCGTATTTCTCCGCAAGATCGTCAAAGGAGGGGCCGACAAGAGCTACGGTATTCAGGTTGCGAAGCTCGCCGGCGTTCCCGATGCTGTCATTGAGCGCGCGAAAGAGATCGTGGAAGAATTAAGTGATGAGGATATCACAACCCGCGTCAACGAGATTGCAGAAAAATCACGTCCGGTGAAGCACAAATCCAAAAAATATGACGAGGTAGATCTGGCGCAGTTCTCATTATTTGACACTGTAAAGGATGACGATGTACTGGAGGAACTCAAAGAAATCGACGTCAGCAACCTGACGCCGATGGACGCACTCAACACCATCTACCGCCTCCAGAATAAATTAAAGAACCGTTGGTAAACAGAAAGGGAACTCTATGATTCAGGTATTAGATCAGATTACGATTGATAAAATAGCTGCTGGTGAAGTGGTGGAACGACCGGCCTCCGTCATCAAGGAATTAGTCGAAAATGCGATTGATGCCGGCGCGTCTTCCATCACAGTCGAGATTGAGGATGGCGGTATTTCCCTGATGCGCATCACCGATAATGGCTGCGGAATTGCAAAAGAAGATGTGCCGAATGCATTTCTTCGTCACTCCACAAGCAAAATCCGTAGTATAGATGATTTAGAGCACATTGCCTCTCTCGGTTTTCGCGGAGAGGCTTTATCCAGTATATCAGCAGTCGCACAGGTCGAGCTGATTACGAAGACGAAGGATGATACCTTCGGGACCAGATATGTCATTCACGGCGGAGTGGAACAGTCGGTAGAAGAGACCGGTGCACCGAACGGAACGACCTTTCTGATTCATCAGCTGTTCTACAATACACCTGCAAGGCGCAAATTCTTAAAAACTCCGATGACAGAAGCCGGACACATTGGTGATTTACTGATGCACATGGCCTTATCACATCCGGAAATTGCTTTTCAGTTTGTAAATAATCATCAGGAGAAACTGCGCACATCTGGAAACGGCAAATTAAAGGATGTCATCTACCAGATCTACGGAAGAGAAGTAGCCTCGAATTTGCTGGAGCTCGACTTCGATATGCGGGGTGTAAAGATGAGCGGATTTCTCGGCAAACCGATTATTTCCCGCGGGAACCGCAATTTTGAGAATTTCTTCTTTAACGGCCGCTATATCCGCAGTAATATTGTTTCGAAGGCAGCGGAAGATGCCTACAAGGATTTTGTCATGCAGCACAAATTTCCGTTCTTCGTCCTGCATTATTCACTGCCGGCGGAGGAGATGGATGTCAATGTCCATCCGACCAAAATGGAGGTTCGATTCCATAATCAGCAGGATGTCTACAATACGACTTATGAAGCCATTCACAGATGTCTGCTGGAGCCGGAGCTGATTTCCAAAATTGAAGCTCCAGACGTTCCGGTCACAAAGCCGAGCGCGCCGCAGACGGTGCCGGAGAAAAAGGAAAGTATTTTTTCACTGAAGAAGCCCCCCGCTGAGGCGCCTGCCACAAAGGATGAGGATTATTTCATTGAGCAGATGATGCAGCGTGTTCTGCGTGAGCACCAGACATACAAGGTCGAACATGAGGTGCAAATGCCTGCGCTGCCAGCTTCAAGTCCGCTGCCGAAAGATGAATTCATATATGAGAAAGCAGAACAATTGGATTTGTTTGAGGAAAAGCTGCTCACCAGAGAAGCGCGAATGGAGTATACACTCATTGGACAGCTGTTTGACACCTACTGGCTGGTACAATTCAAGGACAGCTTATACATCATTGACCAGCATGCGGCACATGAGCGTGTTCTGTACGAGCGCACGTTAAAGGGCATGAAGGACCGCACGTTCACATCACAGAACATCAGCCCGCCAATTGTTTTAAATCTGTCCATGACGGAGGAGAACGTTCTGAAAGATCATCTGGATCGTTTTACCCGCATCGGATTTGAGATTGAACCGTTCGGAAGCGGTTCCTACGCCGTGCGCGCAATTCCGGACAACCTCTTTAGCATTGCGAAGCAGGAACTTCTGCTGGAAATGCTGGATGAGATGGCCGATGGAATCGGCGGCAATCTGACGCCGGATCTGATCGATGAAAAAGTGGCCTCCATGTCGTGTAAAGCGGCAGTAAAAGGAAACAATAAATTATCCGCAGCAGAGATGGATACGCTGATTGGGGAACTGCTGGAACTGGAAAATCCATACCACTGCCCTCACGGGCGTCCGACCATCATCGCGATGACAAAGCGGGAATTGGAAAAGAAATTCAAACGAATCGTATAAAGGAGCAGACATGGCAAAACCTCTTGTTATTTTAACCGGACCGACCGCAGTTGGAAAGACCAAAACCTCCATTTCACTTGCAAAAGCAATCGGGGGAGAAATCATTTCCGCGGATTCGATGCAAGTATACCGCGAAATGAATATCGGTTCTGCAAAAATCCGTCCGGAGGAGATGGAAGATGTTCCACATTATCTGGTGGATGTTCTTGATCCGGACGAGGAATTCCACGTTGTCCGTTTTCAGCAGATGGCCAAAGCCGCCATGGAGCAGATTTATCAAAACGGGCATATTCCCATTGTGGTCGGTGGCACCGGGTTTTATATTCAGGCATTGTTGTACGATATCGACTTCACGGAAAATAACAGTGAGACAGCTTATCGCACAGAATTAGAGTCCATGGCAAAAGCAAAAGGAAATGCATTTCTTCATCAGATGCTCGCTGAGGTCGATGCACAGGCAGCAACGGATATTCATGAGAATAATGTCAAGCGGGTCATCCGTGCGCTGGAATTTTATCACCAGACCGGGAAAAAGATTTCCGAACACAATCAGGAAGAGCGCCAGAAAAAGTCACCTTACCAGTCTGCTTATTTTGTGCTGAATGATGAGCGGACAAACCTTTATAAACGCATCGATTTACGCGTTGACCAGATGATGGAAGAGGGTCTTGTCGATGAGGTGAAAGCCCTGAAAGAAAAGGGATACACGAAGGACATGGTATCCATGCAGGGACTTGGCTACAAAGAAATTCTGGATTATCTGGACGGCAGCTGTTCCCTGGAAGATGCGGTCTATACCCTCAAGCGGGACACCCGGCATTTTGCCAAAAGACAGCTTACTTGGTTTCGCCGGGAGCGCGATGTGATCTGGATTGACAAGCAGGCGTACCAATATGATGAAGCGCGGATTCAGGGCGCTATTTTAGCAGAATTAAAACAACGAAAGATGATAGAATCATAGATGAAGCAGACAGGAGAATCACAATGAATACAATTTATAAGGAATTTGGCATATCAGAGGAAATATATCAATACGGGGAGCAGATTATTGCCTCTCTGAAAGACCGTTTTGAGCAGATTGACCAGATTGCAGAATACAATCAGTTAAAGGTAATCGCCGCCATGCAGAAAAACAAAATCAGTGCGGAGTGCTTCAATTATTCCAGCGGCTACGGCTATGATGATCTTGGCCGTGACCGGTTAGAGCAGGTCTATGCAAGTACCTTCCATACGGAGGCGGCACTGGTCCGTCCGCAGATCACCTGTGGCACTCACGCATTAGCGCTTGCATTAAGTGCGAATCTGCGACCGGGCGATGAGCTTTTATCTCCGGTCGGCAAACCATATGACACCTTAGAAGAAGTCATCGGAATCCGTCCGTCCAAGGGCTCTCTGGCAGAATACGGCATCACCTATAAACAAGTCGAATTGCTGGAGGATGGGTATTTTGACTATCCTGCGATTGAGAAAGCCATCTCCGAGAAAACGAAACTCGTTACCATCCAAAGATCCAAGGGCTATCAGACAAGACCAAGCTATTCAGTCGAGAAAATCGGCGAACTGATTGCCTTTATTAAAAGCATCAAACCGGAGGTCATCTGCATGGTCGATAACTGTTACGGCGAATTCGTTGAGACGATTGAGCCCAGCGATGTCGGAGCAGATATGATCGTCGGTTCCCTGATCAAAAATCCGGGTGGAGGACTTGCTCCTATTGGCGGATACGTTGCCGGAAGAGAAGATTTGATTGAGAACTGTGCTTACCGCCTGACTTCACCGGGACTCGGGAAAGAGGTCGGCGCATCCCTCGGTGTCATCAAGGATTTCTATCAGGGATTTTTCCTTGCACCAACGGTAGTCAGCGGTGCTGTAAAGGGAGCCATCTTCGCGGCAAATGTATACGAGAAGCTCGGATTTCCGGTTGTTCCGAACAGTACAGAGACCAGACATGATATCATTCAGGCTGTGACGCTTGGGACACCGGAGGGCGTGATTGCATTCTGTAAGGGAATTCAGGCCGCTGCACCGGTAGACAGCTATGTATCACCAGAGCCATGGCCGATGCCGGGATATGACAGTGATGTCATTATGGCGGCGGGAGCGTTCGTACAGGGTTCCTCCATTGAACTGAGTGCAGACGGACCAGTCAAAGAACCTTATGCCGTATATTTTCAGGGCGGACTTACCTGGGCTCACGCAAAGCTTGGCATCTTAAAATCACTGCAGCATCTTGCAGATGCAGATTTAGTTGATTTAAACCGATTAAAATAACAGGAGATAAACATGATAAAAACAGTTGGAATCATCGGAGCCGGAGCCTCCGGAATGATGGCAGCAATTTCCGCCAGAAATCACGGGGCAGAGGTCATGCTGTTCGAGCATAATGACCGCGTCGGAAAAAAGATTTTATCGACCGGAAACGGAAGATGCAATTTCACCAATATTGACCAGAAACCGGAATACTATCGCAGTGACAATCCGGGCTTTGCAAACGCTGTATTATCACAGTTTTCCGTTTCAGATACGATTTCTTTCTTTTTAAAGCTTGGAGTCTATTCCAAAAACAAAAACGGCTATCTCTACCCTAATTCAGAACAGGCCTCCTCTGTGCTGGATGTATTGCGATTTGAGCTGGAACGGCTCCAGATCAGTATATATACAAATACCGTTATCACCTCTGTCTGCAAGACAAAAAAAGGGTTTCAGCTGCAGACCCCGCAAAAGACCTTTTCCTGCGATTCACTGATTCTTGCGGCCGGTTCCAAGGCGGCTCCGGTTACCGGCTCTGACGGTTCCGGCTACGATATCGCAAAATCCTTCGGACATCATTTTGTCCCGGTACTCCCGGCACTTGTACAGCTAAAGTGCAGCGAAAAGTTCTACAAAAATCTTGCCGGAGTGCGCACCCACGGGACGGTATCTCTTTATGCAGACGATACTTTTCTGGCTGCTGACACAGGAGAGCTGCAGCTTACCAAATACGGAATTTCCGGAATACCGGTATTTCAGATCAGCCGCTTTGCTTCCAGAGCCCTTTACGAAAAGAAAACCGTAACCGCCGAGATTGATTTTATGCCTGATTTTAACGATCATGCTTTCACAGCCTTTTTGGATGCACGTATACAATCCAGACCGGATAAAACATTATCCACCTTCTTCATCGGCCTTTTCCCCTCCAAAGTTGCGGATACATGGATTTCCCTCTCCAGAATAGACCGGAATAAGAAGGTGGGAGAATTAAGCGATGACGAATTTGACCGGCTGATTCGGCTCATCAAACATTTCCGGACAGATGTAACAGACACCAACGGCTTCGCGTCTGCACAAATCTGCTGCGGAGGTATTGCCACAGAAGAAATCAATTCCAAGACCATGGAATCAGCGCTGGTAGAGCAGTTGTATTTTTCAGGTGAAATCATAGATGTGGACGGCATCTGTGGCGGATATAATCTGCAGTGGGCGTGGTCGAGCGGCTATGTAGCAGGAAAAGAGGCGGCAGTATGCTAAGAGTGAACCAGATAAAATTACCTTATCAGCATTCCGAAGAGATGCTGGCAAAACAGATTGCAAAGATGTTAAGGATCTCCGAAGATGAGATTCTTAACTTTTATATCAAGAAGAAATCCATTGATGCGCGTAAAAAGCCGGAGCTTTCTTATGTGTATTCTGTAGATGTCAAAGTCCGCGGTGAAAAATCTGTCTTAAAGCACTGTAAGAATCGAAATGTCACAATCGCACAAAACAAACATTTCCATCCGGAAATAACCGGAACCGAAGAACTCATGCATCGCCCAGTCGTTATCGGAAGCGGCCCCGCAGGTTTATTCTGTACGTATCTTCTGGCACAGAACGGATACGCGCCTGTTCTGCTGGAACGGGGCGCGAGCGTGGAGGAGCGGCTGCAGGACGTGGAAACCTTTTGGAAGGATGGAATTTTAAATCCGGAATCCAACGTCCAGTTTGGGGAGGGCGGTGCAGGTACATTTTCGGACGGCAAGCTAAACACCTCCACCAAAGACCCTCTCGGACTGAATCAGTGGGTCTTAAAGACGTTCACCGAGCACGGCGCTCCGGATGACATTCTGTATGATAACAAACCGCATATCGGAACAGACCTTTTAACAACGGTGGTAAAGAACATGCGTGAGCATATGATACAGCTCGGTGCTGAAATCCGCTTTCACAGCAAGGTGACCGATCTTATTCTGGACGAAACCACACAGACTCTCCGGCAGCTTGTCATCAATGAGACGCATCTGCTTGATACCCAGCTCGCTGTATTTGCAATCGGTCACAGTGCACGGGATACGTTTCAGATGCTGTATCAGCACCATATTCCAATGACTGCAAAATCCTTTGCAGTCGGCGTCCGCGTGGAGCATCCGCAGACCGTGATTAACACCGCGCAGTACGGCATTGCAGCGCCGGAAGATCTGCCTGCTGCAGCCTATAAGCTGACCACCCAGCTGGAGAGCAAAAGAGGCGTCTATTCCTTCTGTATGTGTCCGGGCGGTTTTGTCGTAAATGCTTCTTCCGAAGAGGAAATGCTTGCTGTCAACGGCATGAGCTATCACGACCGTGCCGGAACTAATGCCAACAGTGCCATTGTCGTAACCGTAACGAAGGAAGACTTTGGCTCGGATCATCCCCTTGCAGGAATGCAGTTCCAGCAAGAGCTGGAGCGTGCCGCTTATCAGCTTGGACGGGGACAGATTCCGGTTCAGCGGTTTGAAGATTTCCAAAACAATCAGGTGACCACGGCATTTGGCAAAGTACTGCCAAACATGAAAGGGGCGTATTGCATGGCAAATTTACGTCCTTTATTTCCAGCGGAAATCAGTGATTCCATCGAGCAGGGTATGACTGCTTTTGAATCAAAGATTCACGGCTTTTCGGATGGAGACACATTATTGTCCGGAGTGGAGAGCAGAACTTCCTCACCGGTACGTATTTTAAGGAACGAACAGTTTGAAACGAAAACCAGAGGGATTTACCCCTGCGGCGAGGGTGCCGGATATGCAGGTGGAATCACGTCTGCAGCAATGGATGGCCTAAAGGTCGCAGAAGAAATCATGCGGAAGTACAAACCATTGTTCACAAAAAATTAATGTGTTCACACTATACACCTTTTTTGAAATATGCTAGAATGTAGTTTGTATTATGTCAAAGTCTACATCAATCAGATGAAAGAGAACTATACGATCAAGGAGATGCCAGCGAATGAGCGTCCCTATGAAAAATGCGAAAAAAACGGAGCCGGCAGTTTATCGGATATTGAACTGCTTGCTGTTTTATTGCGTACAGGGACAAAGGGAATGACTGCGATTGAGCTGTCACGCAATATTTTGTATCCGATTCATTCACAGGACGGACTCCTAAATCTTCACCATTGGTCATACGAACAATTGCGAAAGGTGAAGGGGATTGGCAGGGTGAAAGCATTACAGATTGTCTGTCTTGCAGAACTTGCCAGACGGCTTGCAAAAGCAACCGCACATACGCTTCTTGATTTTTCGACACCGGAATCCATTGCGAGATATTATATGGAAGATATGCGGCATCAAAAACAGGAAGTCCTGAAGTTATTATTATTAAATACGAAAACAAAGCTGGTCGGTGAGACAGATATATCAAAAGGGACGGTCAATTCGGCCCTGATTTCTCCGCGTGAGCTCTTTGTTGAAGCATTACAGAAAAATGCAGTTTCCATCATTCTGCTGCATAACCACCCAAGCGGTGATGCGATGCCCAGCAAGGAGGATGTCTTAATCACAAAACGGGTCCGGGATGCCGGAAATCTAATCGGGATTGACCTTTTAGATCACATTATTATTGGGGATAATTGTTATGTAAGTCTGTCCGAGAAGGGCTTTATATAGAAAGACAGGTATCAATATGGCAAGAAATGTTTATGGCCTTGATTTGGGAACATACGAAATAAAGGTTTATGATAAAAAACAAAATAAAATATGGAAAGAGAAGAATGTCATTGCAATCAAAGACAAGAGGAACATCTTTTCCATCGGCGATTCCGCTTATGAGATGTATGAGAAAGCACCGGATAATATTCAGGTTGTCTTTCCCATGAAGGAAGGCGTTATCTCCAGATTCGATGACATGCAGTATCTTCTGCAGAATCTTCTGAGTCAGGACCGTCGGTTTGCGCGTGGCTCGGAGTATCTGCTTGCCGTGCCGACCGATGTTACCGAGGTCGAGAAACGTGCCTTCTACGACCTGGTTGTCCATTCGACAGCAAGAGCCAGACAGGTACAGATTATTGAGCGCGGGATTGCTGATGCGGTCGGTCTGGGACTGGATGTACAGAATGAGAAGGGGATTTTCATTGCAAATTTCGGCGGTGAGACCACCGAGCTTTCCGTTCTTGCTTCCGGCGGTATGGTTCTGAATAAATTAGTCAAAACCGGCGGCGTACAGTTCGATCTTGCGGTTGCTGACCGGGTGCGCAAAAACAAAGATTTTCTGATTGGCCGTCTGACTGCCGAAAAACTCCGGCGTGAATTCGGTGTATTCGATGAGAAGAACGATGCTTCTCTGGATGTGGCCGGACGGAATCTGATTACCGGTGTCCCGCAGATCAGAACCATACAGATCGGGCTGGTCCGGGCAGCAATCAAAGAACCGCTTGAGGAGATCGTCCGCTCCATTTTATCCATGATCGACCGGCTTCCTCCGGATGTCCGCAGAATCATCAATCAGGACGGAATCTTTATTACAGGAGGTCTTGCCAATCTTCCGGGACTGGATACGTATCTGAGAGAAGTAATCAACCTCCGTGTTCGAAAGGCAAAACGGCCGGATCTGTGTGCCGTGGAAGGACTCAAGAAAATTATTCTGAACAAAGAATTAGGAACTCTTACATATTCAATGTTAGATGAAGATTATAGGTGGTTACGTTAATATGAGAAAAAAGAATCAATCCTCTTTAACAAATAAATACTGGCTTCTGGCTATCTCCGGAATCTGTATCATATTGATGGTACTTTCCCTGATATCTAATTCCGCATCGGCTCCTTTTAGAGGAATCGCAAACATCACGGTTATTCCGATGCAAAAAGGAATCAATCAGGTTGGAATGTGGCTGAGCGATTTCAGCAGCAATTTTGAGACCCTGCAGTCGATTAAAAAAGAAAATAAAGCACTTCAGGAAAAGGTCGATACGTTAACGATTGAAAACAACAATCTCCAGCAGGAGAAGTACGAATTAGAGCGTCTTCAGGAACTATATAAACTTGACCAGAATTATGCGGATTATGAAAAGATCGGTGCACATGTCATTGCAAAGGATTCAGGAAACTGGTTCAGTACCTTTACGATTGACAAAGGAAGTGCCGATGGCATCAAGGTAGATCAGAATGTTATGGCCGGAAGCGGTCTTGTCGGAATCATAACAGAGACAAGCACACACTGGGCAACTGTTCGCTCTATTATTGATGATTCCAGCAATGTCAGTGCCATGGTACTCTCTACCTCTGACCGTTGTATGGTTCGTGGCGATTTGTCATTAATGCCTGACGGAAAGATCAAATTCGAACAGCTAGAGAACAATGACAATGAAGTTCCGGTGGGCGAGCAGATTGTTACATCTTATATCAGCGAGAAATATCTGCAGGGCATTCTGATTGGTTATGTCAATGAAATCAACGTAGATTCCTCGAATCTTACCCGTTCCGGTTATATCACCCCGGCTGTTGATTTCCGGAATTTACAGGAAGTTCTGATTATCACGACCACCAAGGCAGACTTAAAAGAGGCCGAAAGTACTGATTCTACACAAGAATAGGAGTTTTTCATGAAAAGAAAAGTTGTGAGTGCTGTCATTGTAGTTGTCTGTTTTCTTCTGCAATGCACATTATTTAACACTTTAGCACTGGGATCTGTCAAACCGAATCTTCTGATCATCCTCACCTCTGCCTTTGGATTTACAAGAGGGCACAAGGATGGAATGGTCATCGGATTCTTCTCCGGACTATTCATCGATATTCAATTCGGGGAATTACTTGGATCTTACGCGCTAATCTATACAGTCATCGGATTTATCAATGGTTTTTTTAAGCAGATCTATTACGATGATGATGTAAAGCTCCCGCTTTTTCTGATTGCCGGAAGTGAGCTGGTGTATGGCATTATCATTTATATATTCCTGTTTATGCTGCGGGGCAATTTTCAATTCATCCATTACCTCGGACAGATTATTATTCCGGAATTACTATATACACTGATCGTTTCATTAGGTCTGTATCCATTTTTATTATTTGTAAACCATAAATTCGAGGCAAAAGAAAAAAGGAGTGCAAGCAAATTTGTTTGATCGTATAAAAGAATCAATCGCACAGATCGTAAAGTCACGTCTCTTTGTCATCATAATTGTATTTGTCATTATGTTTTCAGTCCTAATTGAACGTGTCTTTTATCTTCAGATTGTAAAAGGACAGGATTATTTAGACAACTATAAGCTTCAGATTCAAAAAACAAGAGAAATCTCGGGTACCCGTGGAAATATCTACGATGTAAACGGGAATTTATTGGCATACAACGAATTGGCATATTCAGTCACCTTTGAGGACAATGTCAGCACAGCCATCCCAAATTCAGAGCGGAATAAAATCCTCAACGATACGATGGAGCAGATTATCACGATTGTGGAATCTAACAAGGATTCCATCATCAGCAGTTTTGGAATCATACTGGATTCTACCGGTAATTATGCATTCTCACAGAGCAACGAGACACAGCGCCTTCGATTTGTCGCTGATGTATACGGATACACGACCATCGACAAGCTTTCCGACAAACAGCGAAACCAGTCTGCAGCAGATATCATTCACTATCTGTGTACCGATTCTGCTTATGGCTATGGCATTTCTGAGAGTGATTATGATGCGGCACATGTTTTAAAGCTGGTTACGATGCGTTATGCGATTAATCTGAACAGTTTTCAAAAATTTATCCCAACCACGCTCGCTTCCGATGTCAGTGAGACTACGGTTGCATCGATCATGGAAAATATGGACAAATTAACGGGGGTCGATATTGCGGAGGATTCTCTGCGCCGCTATACGGACAGCAAATATTTTGCATCCATTCTCGGTTATACCGGACAGATCTCACAGGAAGAGTACGATGCCTTAGACAAAGACAAGCAGAAGGAATATTCCCTCACCGACATCGTCGGTAAAGCCGGTCTTGAGCAGACACTGGATGAAGTTCTGCAGGGGACGAAGGGCGAGGAGACGGTGTATGTAGACAGCGTTGGAAAGGTTCTTGACACAATCAGTAAGACCAGTGCCTCTGCAGGAAACGATGTTTATCTGACCATTGATATGAATCTGCAGAAAACGGCCTATGATTTACTTGAGGAAAAGCTTGCCGGAATCCTGCTCAACCACTTAAGTGATCAGTACAATTATGATCCTGGCACTGCGAAAGACCAGAGTGATATTATTATCCCGGCTGATGATGCCTATAACGCATTCATCGGAAATGATATTTTGGATTACAGACATTTCTCCGCCGATGACGCAGGCAATGTTGAAAAAACCGTATATGGCATTTATCAGGCAAAACTCGAGAGTGCTATCAACGAAATCGTTCAGGAACTGCAGAATCCCCAGGCTGCTGCATATGCGGATCTTTCCTCTGAGATGAAAGCCTATATGAGCTATATTGTAAATACAGTTCTGACTGCCAATACCGGAATCTTAGATTCGGATGTAATCGACACAAATGACGAAACCTATCAGGCATGGACAACGGATGAATCCATTAATCTGTACACGTACCTGAATTATGCAATTTCAAAGAACTGGATCGACACTTCCACCCTCAGCAGCGATACTTCCAGCGGAAAATATTCTGATTCTGCCGAGATTTATCAAAGTATCATTGATTATTTAAGTAATTATTTGCGATTGGATAGTAGTTTCGACAAACTTTTATACAAATATCTTATAAAATCAAGAGATATAAGTGGTAATCAGATTTGTGCCATGGTCTACGAGCAGGGTGTTCTGGCGATGGACGAGGATGCTTATAACGGCCTTGTAAGTGGCAGCACGGATTCTTTCGGATGGCTTTACGGTAAAATCGAAAGTCTTGAGATTACCCCGGGGCAGCTCGCATTAGAGCCTTGTACCGGTTCTGTGGTCATCAGTGACCCCAATACCGGGTCGGTGCTCGCGTGTGTGTCATATCCGGGATATGACAATAACCGGCTTGCCAACACAATGGATTCTACTTATTACAGCAAACTGGTCACGGGACTGTCCAGACCACTTTACAACAATGCAACGCAGGAAAAGACAGCACCCGGATCTACCTTTAAGATGGTATCTGCCGTGGCAGGACTTACGGAGGGCATCATCGACGGAAGCACATCGTTTAATTGTAACGGTGAATTTGAAGAAGTCGTACCAAGCCCGCGCTGTTGGATTTATCCTCTTGGGCACGGTTATTTAAATGTTGTCGGTGCAATACAGAATTCCTGTAACGTATTTTTCTACAACGTTGGATATAATCTCGGAATCACACAAGATGGAGCTTATTCCAGTGATCAGGGCGTACAGACACTTGCTAAATACGCTGCCGCATTTGGTCTCGGAGAAAAATCCGGTCTGGAGATACCTGAGTCTGCTCCACAGATTTCTGATTCTGCTTCCGTTCCGTCTGCAATTGGACAAGGTACCAACAACTATACCGTAAGTCAGTTGAACCGATATGTTGCAACCGTTGCAAATTCCGGAACCGTATACAACCTCAGTCTGCTGGACAAAACCACGGATGTTGATGGAAATGTCATTAAGGACTATACTCCGGAAGTTATAAATAACATGGATGATATCAGCGATTCTACCTGGAGCTTTGTACATCAGGGAATGGAAGGGATGGTTTCCAACAGCAGTACGTTTAAAGGCTTAGATATTGCTATGGCCGGTAAAACAGGAACGGCAGAGCAGAGCAGCCTGCATTCAAACCATGCACTATTCGTCGGTTATGCGCCTGCCGATTCCCCTGAAATTGCAATTGCAATTCGAATTGCAAATGGATATCATTCTTCATATGCCGCTGAAATCGGAAGAGATATTGTCCGGTATCGATTTGGACTTGCAGATTATGAAACTCTGGTGAAAGGATCTGCCTCTGAGCTCGGCACAGCGATTTCCGGTGATTAAGAAGCCGTCTGTGACGGTTCGCAGCAAATAGAAAGGGTAGGAGTGTATGGAACAATTAGTTACGATTAGAAGCAATAAATACGGCATAGAAGTCTATTTGAATCCGGAAGTTTCATTTGATATATTGCTTCAGGCTGTCAGACAGAAGTTTCAGGATGCCTCCAAATTTTTCCGGGGTGCCAAAATGGTAACTTCCTTTGTTGGCCGTACGCTTACACACGGAGAAGAAACCCAGATTCTAAATACAATTACCGATACAACAGACATTGAGATTATCTGTATCGTAGAGAAAAACGAAAAGAATGAACTGACCTGTAAAAACATCATGGAAACCTATCTGTCCGAGAAGGAAAAACAGGACGGACAATTCTATAAAGGAACGCTGAAGAAACGACAGACCTTAGAATCCGATACCAGTGTTATCATTCTGGGGGATGTGGAGCCGGGGGCAAAGGTGATTGCGAAGGGGAATGTCGTGGTCATCGGTACAATTATGGGGTCTGTCCACGCAGGAGCCACCGGCAATTCCGATGCATTTATTGTTGCATTGTCCATGCATCCCAAAAAGCTCCGTATTCATGATGTCGAAGCTAAGACCAGCCTGATTTATCAGGAAAATGCTTCAATATCCGGACCAAAGATTGCAAGCTTAGATGGCCACCGCATCTATATTGATCCACTTACAGAATAAAAATTATAAGATGCCTGATTAGGCGGGAGGAGATATAAAATGGGTGAAGTAATCGTAATTACATCAGGGAAAGGCGGCGTGGGAAAGACCACCACAACCGCAAATATTGGAATCGGTCTTTCAAAAAGGAACAAAAAAACGCTTGTCATAGATACAGATCTTGGGCTTCGTAATCTGGATGTCGTTCTTGGACTGGAGAATCGGATTGTCTATAATCTGGTGGATGTCATTAACGGAAACTGCCGGCTGAAGCAGGCACTCATTTCCGATTCCCGTTATCCGGAATTATATCTGCTTCCCTCTGCACAGACAAAGGATAAAAGTGCTGTTTCACCGGAACAGATGCGCAAACTGATCGCTGAATTAAGGGAGGATTTTGATTTCATTCTTCTTGACTGTCCTGCCGGAATTGAACAGGGCTTCCAAAATGCCATTGCCGGAGCCGACAAAGCAATCGTTGTGACAACACCGGAAGTCTCTGCAATCAGAGATGCAGACCGCATCATCGGTCTGCTGGAGGTAAATGGAATCCGTGATCATTCACTTGTTATCAACCGGCTTCGCATCGATATGGTAAAACGGGGCGATATGATGTCAGTGGAGGATGTGACGGAGATACTTGCAGTCAATCTGCTCGGTGTCATTCCGGATGATGAACAGGTTGTTATCGCTACCAATCAGGGAAATCCCATAGTCGGTGAATCACCGAAAGCAGGCCTTGCATACGAACATATATGCCGGCGCATTCTCGGAGAAGAGATTCCCCTCATGGATTTTCATCATTCCGAAAGCCTGTTGTCTAAAGTGTCGCATCTGTTTAAGATGAATTAGGAGGTAGGAAGATGAGTGTACCGTCTGTCGTTATCGCAAAAGACCGTTTGAAGAATCTGGTCACCGCTGACCGGGTCCATTGTACACCAGACAGCATCCAATTAATGTCAACCGAAATCTACCGGACATTGTCGAAATATATCGAATTAAATCCGGAGGATTTTCAAATAAATTTTACACACACTGATATACATATTCACTATATCAATGATAGGAGAAAACATTGAATTTCAACTTTATCAAAAATACAATTCGGCGTTATCATTTTAAAGACTTTAAGTTCTTTCTCGTAATTCTGGTTTTGATCACCTCGACTCTTGGTGTTCTGGTAGTCGGAAGTGCGAGACAGTCCGTACAGGGGAAACAGATACTCGGTGTCATACTCGGCATCATACTTATGCTGATTCTCTCTTTGATCGACTATCACTGGATTTTAAGTACTTACTGGTTCTTATACATCGTTAATATTGTTCTGCTTGTTGCAGTTTTGCTCTTCGGAATAGAGGTAAACGGAGCTACCAGATGGCTGGATTTAGGTTTTACCACCTTTCAGCCCTCGGATTTAACAAAAATCATCACCATCTTGTTTTTTGCCAAATTTCTTGCGGACCGGGAACATGAGATCAATACAAAACGAACTATTATCGAAGCAATTGCACTGATCGTGCCGAGTCTGGTTTTGATTTATAAAGAGCCGAACCTTTCCAACACCATATGTCTGGCCGCATTGTTCTGTCTGCTCATGTATCTTGGAGGCTTAAGCTATCGTTTTATCGGAACTGTACTTGCGATTATCATTCCGGTTACTGTTATCTTTCTGAGTATTGTAGTTCAGCCGAATCAGCCGTTTCTAAAAGATTATCAGCAAAAACGTATTCTTGCATGGCTGGAACCGGAAGAATATGCCACGGATGAAGCCTACCAGCAGATTAACTCGGTCATGGCAATCGGCTCAGGACAATTGACCGGAAAAGGCCTAAATAACAACACCACCACCTCCGTAAAGAACGGAAATTTCATTTCAGAACCGCAAACAGACTTTATTTTTGCAATTATTGGTGAAGAATTAGGATTTGTAGGTTGTTGTGGCGTCATAATTTTGTTATTATTAATAGTAATAAATTGTGTTATTATAGGAATGAAAGCAAAAGACACCGGAGGTCGACTCATTTGCTCCGGTGTAGCCGCTTTGATTGGTATTCAAAGTTTTATCAACATTGCGGTAGCTACCCAGATTTTTCCCAACACAGGTATTTCCCTTCCTTTTATCAGCTATGGATTAACATCCGTTGTATGTTTTTATATGGGAATCGGGATTGTACTGAATGTTGGATTACAACCGAAAAAGTATCAGTAAGGAGAAGACAGCATGAATATCGGATTAATTGCACATGATTCAAAGAAAAAACTGATGCAGAATTTCTGCATCGCGTACAGAGGGATTTTAAGTAAACATGAGTTATATGCCACCGCTACAACGGGCAGACTTGTTGAGGAGGTTACCAATCTAAGCATCCACAAATATCTGGCCGGACATCTTGGCGGCAAACAGCAGCTTGGTGCACAGATTGAGAGCAACGGAATCGATGCATTGATTTTTTTCCGTGACCCGCTGGCGCCTAGAGCCCACGAACCGGATGTCAATGATATCGTACGGCTCTGCGATACTTATAACATTCCGATGGCAACCAATATTGCCACAGCGGAAGTAATTATCTTAGCCTTAGATAGAGGAGATTTAGACTGGCGTGAAATGTACAAATAGAAAAAAACGAATTCTCATCACTCTGCTTGCTTCTGCCATGCTCCTTACCGGATGCAGCCAGAGCAGCTCTGCAACAAGTGATTATGAAAAAAATAACTACAATCAGTCCCTAAAGACTTACGATCTGTTTGCTGCGGATTTATGCGTGACAGACACTGATGTCGATCTAACCGGTTATACGAATGATAGTTCGCTGCATGCCGCAGGATTGTTTGATATCAGCCGCGACAAGGTATTGTTTGCGGATAATCTGTTCGAACAGATTTACCCGGCAAGTACAACGAAGGTCATGACCGCTTATATTGTTTTAAAATACGGGAACCTGGACGATGAAGTAACAGTCAGTGAAAATGCTGTCACTCTGTCCGCCGATGCACAGGTCTGCGGACTGAAAGCCGGAGATAAACTGACACTCGGTGCGTTATTGAACGGTCTGATTCTATATTCCGGCAATGACAATGCCATTGCGATCGCTGAATACATGGCTGGCGGTATTCCCGAATTTGCCGATTTGATGAACAAAGAGGCGCTCACACTGGGTGCGACCCATTCACATTTCTGTAATCCTCACGGATTGCACGAAGATGACCATTACACGACTGCCTATGACCTGTATTTAATTTTTAATGCATGCTGCAAAGATCAGCGGTTTCTGGATATCATTTCCCAGACATCTTATAATGCAACCATCACCGACTCTGCCGGAGAGATGAGAACACAGGTATGGGAACCAACCAATTACTATTCACTCGGTACAGCTGACATGCCGGACGGTGTGAGAGTACTCGGCGGGAAAACAGGTACGACTGACGATGCAGGGAACTGCGTTATTTTATACAGTAAGAATATGACGGATGAGCCATATATTTCTGTTGTAATGGGAGCAGCCACAAAAGATATTCTTTATCAGGATACCACAGACCTTCTTACAACCGGAATTGGAACTTCCTCAGATACCTCTCAGTAATCGAGTATACATTACAGGGATTCTCGCAGCATATGAGAACCCCTGTTTTATATTTATACTCAGGAATCGGTGTTTTGAATGCGGCCAAACAATGTAATCAGATATAAACCACACAGGCCTACAATCGTATAAATAATTCTGGAGAACCAGCTGAGATTTCCCAGTAAATATGCAACCAGATCAAATCGGAAAATGCCAATTAACAGCCAGTTGACTGCACCTATAATAACAAGTGTAAGAGCCGTATTATCGAACCATTTCATGATAGATATTCCCTCCTTTACAAAATGTGTTATTCAATGTCATCCATCTTCGGTTGACGACATTTTATAGTATTGCCGTCATAACTGGAAATATTCACAAAAAAATGATATACTTGATAAATTGAGGAGGAGTACAACTTTGGCTTCCAAAAAAAATAATTCAATTAATATTACGCGATATAAGAATAAACAGGAACTGAATATCGGAATTTTTGTTTTTGCCATCATCTTCATCTATCTTGTCATTACAATTCTCGCTTACGTTACGTCAAAGCATGTGTCCGTATATGAGGTGCGGGAGGGAAGCATTTTGAAGGATACCAGTTACACCGGTATTATTTTAAGAGATGAAACTACCGTCAATGTGGACGCGGATGGATACATTAATTATTTCATGTCGGAAAACAGCAAGGTGAAAGCCGGTACGAATATATTCACGATTTCTGCGGACAGTCTGCCTCAGGAATCCATTTCAACGGAATCTCCTGACGCAACCTTATCATCTGCAGAGCTGGATTCTCTGGTGCTCAAAACACAGAATTTCAATCTTGCTTTTGATGATCAGGATTTTTCGCAGGTACAAACCTTCAAATCCGACATTGACACAACACTGCAAAAAGCGGCAAATCAGACCAAGACAGCTCAGCTGGATGCGCTTCTTAATTCAGATGCCGGAGCCGGACTCACCGTGTTCCAGACACCGGCTGACGGAGTTTTCTCATTGAATGTAGACGGGTACGAAGATCTTTCTCTGGATACAATGAATCTAAAAGATTTAGATAAAACCAATTATTCGGAGAAAAAGCTTCAGAACAACCGCAAAGTAAAAAATGGGGACAGCGCATACAAATTAGTGACAACAAATAACTGGTCTGTCGTTGTGGAATTATCGGATGCAGATGCAGAGAAGCTAAAAGATACAACGTATGTGAAGACGAGAATCGAGAACAGCACCGAAACAATTGGAGCGAATTTTACTTTGATTGATAATCATGGAAGCTATTGGGGCGTGTTATCCTACACCCGTTCTATGATTCAATATATCGACAAACGTTATGTGAATGTCGAATTGATTTTGGAAGATGAATCCGGACTTAAGATTCCGAAAACCTCCGTTCTGAAAAAATCGTTTTATGTTGTTCCTGCCAGCTATATTACGCAGGGTGGTGACAGTTCCGCCAGTGGCGTATTGGTTCAGAGAGCAAAAAGCAAAAAGAATGTGACTGAATTTGTAGCAGCAGATATTTACCAGAAAACCGAAGATATGGTTTATCTGAACCCTGATATTTTTAATGATGGGGATGTTCTTGTAAATCCGGACGGAGGTGACACCTTGAGTTTATCCCAAAAAGATACACTAACCGGTGTCTATAATATGAATAAAGGCTATACACTCTTTCAACAGGTAGCAATCCTGTGCGAGAGCGATGATTATTATATTGTCCAGTCCGGTGCGGCTTACAGTTTGTCGAACTACGACCATATCGTTCTCGACAGTACCAGTGTAAAAGAAGGGGAAGTAATTTTTCAATAGAGGTGAACAGACATGTTAAAACAGCAATTAGCAGAAGTAGAATCAAATATTCAGGCTGCATGTGACAGAGCCGGCCGCGACAGAAGCGAAGTGACTCTGATTGCAGTCAGCAAAACCAAACCAGTTCCGGTTCTTCAGGAAGCCTATGATCTTGGAATCCGTATCTTTGGTGAAAACAAGGTGCAGGAAATTGTCGATAAATTTGATGCATTACCGGAGGATATCCACTGGCATATGATCGGACATCTTCAGCGCAACAAGATTAAATACATTGTTGATAAAGTTGATATGATTCATTCCGTCGATTCGATTCGTCTTGCCGAAGCAATCGAAAAGGAGGCTGCCAAGAGCAACCGTATCGTCAATATTTTGCTGGAAGTAAACGTAGCTGAAGAAGAGAGTAAATTTGGTCTTCATATTGATGAAGTTGTGCCTACACTTGAAAAAATTGCAAGTTTAGCTCATATAAAAGTGTGTGGTCTTATGACAATTGCTCCTTTTGTAGATAATCCAGAAGAAAATCGACCAATCTTTGCCAAATTACGTAAATTATCTGTTGACATTATGGACAAAAACATTGATAATATCATTATGAGTGTACTTTCCATGGGTATGACCAATGACTATGAAGTTGCAATCGAAGAGGGCGCAACCATGGTTCGTGTCGGCACTGGGATATTTGGTACTCGCATTTATAAATAATAAGGGTAGAACAAGGTGAATAAGGAGTGTAGTAATGGGTGTATTTGATAAGTTTTTAGATATTATGAAATTGAATGATGATGACTATGATGATGATTTCTATGATGACGATTACAATGATGACTATGATGAGAAACCTCATAATAAATCATTCTTCAAAAAAGATAAAGAGGATTTAGAGGATGATTATGAGCCTGAGAGAAGATCTCATTCTTCAAGCAAGGTAACACCAATGCGTCAGCCAACGCCAAAACGCAGTTCCGGAATGGAAGTATGTGTTGTAAAGCCGACTTCTGTGGAAGATGCAAGAGAGATTACTGAGACTTTACTGGATAATCGCACAGTGATTCTTAATTTAGAAGGACTTGATTTAGAGATTGCACAGAGAATCATTGATTTCACTTCCGGCGCAACATTTGCAATTAACGGTAACCTTCAGAAGATATCGAATTATATCTTTTTAGTAACACCGACGAACGTAGATATTTCCGGTGATCTGCAGGATCTGCTCGGCGGATCTATGGAGATGCCATCCGTAAGAAACAGATATTAGGAACCTAACATGCAAAAAGAAGAACAATTATTACAAAAACGTTTGATAGAATTATCAAAGCTTGCATTTCATCGTAATATTGTGATGTATTCGGATTTCCTGAATATGAATGAACTAAATATCTTACATACACTGCCAAAGAACCTCTTATTTTCAAAATATGAATTGTTTGGTGGATATGACATAGCAGAGCGTCAGATGGTAGCTTTTCTCCCTGATGCTCTTTATTGTGATATCATTTATCCGTATCAGATATGCAGCATAAAGGCATTGAATGCAAAATATTCAGAAACGCTGACGCATCGGGACTATCTCGGTGCCATTTTGAATTTAGGAATCGACCGGAGCAAAATCGGTGATATTCTGGTGACTGAGACAGAAGCAATCCTGTTTGTACAGGAAGCAATGGCTGAATTCATCTGCAGCGAACTGACCCGCATCCGGCATACACCGGTGCTTACAGCCATCATCGATTCTCTGGAATTTCATTATACACCCAAATATGAGGAGATTACGGGGACTGTGGCATCCGTTCGACTCGACAGTCTGTTATCTCTTGCATTTTCTGCTTCGCGCAGTAAGCTGGTCGGACTGATTGAAGGTGGCAAAGTATTTGTAAATGGAAAGCTAATCACGACCAACAGTTACCAGATGAAAGAGGATGATGTTGTTTCCGTTCGCGGCATGGGGAAATTTCAATACAAAAACACCGTAGCGATTACCAAAAAGAACCGTTCTATGATAAAACTTCACAAATATATTTAGCAAAGGATTGACATGAAAACAACGAATACTATTTTTAAAAATTATATTTCTCCCATACTGATCATCATCGCGCTGGTGGTTCTTGATCAGTTTACAAAAGCACTGGCTGTGATTCATTTGAAGGGGCAAGAATCCATTGTTCTGATCAAAGGGATCTTTCAGCTTCACTATCTGGAAAATAAGGGTGCCGCTTTTGGTATGATGCAGAACAGACAGATTCTGTTTACCATCGGTGCGGTCCTGATTATTTGTGTCATTGCATATTTCTGGCGGCGAATTCCTTTTGTTCGGAAATATATACCGTTTCGCATCTGCAGTGTACTCATTGTATCCGGCGCAATCGGCAATATGATTGACCGGCTGATTCAGAACTATGTCGTTGATTTTTTCTATTTCAGTCTCATCGACTTTCCTATTTTCAATGTGGCTGATATCTATGTCACAGTTGCATGTTTTTTATTTGCGTACCTGATGATATTCCACTATAAAGAAGATGATCTGAACTTTTGAGGTGACATAAAATGGAACAGCTCCAATTTCAATGTGAACAAAATAATCAACGAATTGACAAGTTTCTGGCTGATGCAATGCCGGAAACTTCTCGTTCTTATATACAGAAATTAATCAAAGAGAATCTGGTAACAGTAAACGGACACCCAGTCAAATCCAATTACAAAACCAGCTATGATGACAGAATCTCTGTCACCGTGCCGGATCTTCAGGATCCGGATATTGTTCCGGAAAATATTTCTTTGGAAATTTTATATGAGGATGATGATATCCTAGTTGTCAATAAACCAAAAGGTATGGTTGTACATCCGGCTCCGGGACATTACAGCGGCACACTGGTCAATGCAATTATGTATCACTGTAAGAATAATCTGTCCGGAATCAATGGCGTCATGAGACCGGGAATTGTCCATCGAATTGATATGGATACGACCGGCTCACTTCTGGTGTGCAAAAATGACATCGCACACCAGTCACTTGCGCTGCAGTTAAAGGAGCACACCATTACAAGAAAATATCATGCTATTGTAATCGGAACGATCAAAGAAGATACCGGAACAGTAGACAAGCCCATCGGGCGTCATCCAAACGACCGGAAAAAAATGAGTACTCATTCTAAAAACGGGAGAGAAGCGATTACGCATTATACCGTCCTTGAACGTTTGAAAGGCTACACATATATCGAATGTCAGTTAGAAACCGGACGTACGCACCAGATTCGCGTTCATATGGCAAGTATCGGGCATCCGATTCTCGGAGATGAAGTATACGGACCGGCCAAGTGTCCGTTTCATTTACAGGGACAGACGCTTCATGCCAAGACATTGGGAATTACACATCCTCGAACAAACACATATTTGGAATTCGATGCTCCGCTGCCTGAATATTTTAACAAATTGCTTTTACAGCTCAGAAATAAGAACTAAGCAATTGTAAATCTGGTTTATTTAATATATAATAATAATATAAGAATTCTATTTATTCGCGCTGGAAAAGGAGAGTGACTGATATGAAAACAAATACGATTATAACAATTGGCAGACAATTTGGAAGTGGCGGACATGAAATCGGCACAAGATTGGCCGAAGATTTAGGTGTAAAATTTTACGATAAGGAGATGCTCGCAATCGCTGCAAAAGAGAGTGGCATTTGTGAGGAGATTTTTGAGACACACGACGAGAAACCAACGAACAGCTTTTTATACTCCCTGGTTATGGATACTTATTCTGTCGGCTATTCCGGAAATGCGTATTCAGACATGCCTATCAATCATAAGGTCTTCCTTGCCCAGTTTGATGCGATCAAAAAGATTGCTGATAAAGGTCCATGTATCCTAGTCGGACGCTGCGCAGATTATGCTCTGGAAAATTATGAGAATGTCCTTAACATCTTCATTCACGCTGATTTAGATGCACGTATCCGCAGAATTGCCCGAATCCATGATTTAACCGATGCAAAGGCAAAGGATATGATTATCAAAGCGGATAAGAAGAGAGCAAGCTATTACAATTACTATTCAAATAAGCGCTGGTCTGACGCTGAGAGTTATGAACTGTGCATCTCAAGCTCAGAATTAGGAATTGACGGTACAGTAAAGGCAATTGAACAGTATGTCACTTTAAAAGAAAGTATTGATGTAAAGAAAATCTGACAAGAAAAGCACCAAGGTGTCTCATCACTCTGGTGCTTTTTTATGCTATAGCGTACGAAAAACCTGCCTATGACAGGTTTTTCGATTACACTTTATTCCTTCCCGGTTATAAGAAACGGAATACTCCGATGACTTTACCGAGAATAGATACTTTCTCTACAATAATTGGATCCATATTATCATTCTCAGGCTGCAGTCGATAGATTCCTTCTTCCTTGTAAAAGGTCTTTACCGTAGCACCATCTTCAACCAGCGCTACAACCAAATCTCCATTTCTCGCGGTGTTGTCTTCCTCTACCAGTACCAGATCTCCATCGAAAATTCCGACATTAATCATACTTTCTCCACGTACCTTAAGCATGAAAGTCTGCTTGTTCGGCATGAACTCCATCGGAATAGGGAAGTAGTTCTCAATATGCTCCTGCGCCAGAAGCGGCTCGCCGGCTGCAACCTCACCAATCAACGGCACATTCACTACCTCTCGGCGTGTAAGGTTAAATGTATCATCCAAAATCTCAATTGCACGTGGCTTCGTCGGATCCCGTCTAATATACCCATTCTTCTCCAAAGTCTCCAAATGCGAGTGTACAGACGATGTCGACTTCAGATTAACCGCTTCACAAATCTCACGAACAGCGGGTGGGAAGCCTCTCTCCAGTATCTGATCCTTGATAAACTCAAGAATCTCTTGTTGCTTTTTCGTTATCTTTCCTTGTGACATAAAATCCTCCTTAAATATCCGAACGATATGAACTATTTAAATTGTAGCACAGCATAATCAGAAAAGCAAACACTTGTTGCGAAAATATGTTCGGTTTTTTTCGTTTTATCTGTTGACAAACGTTTGTTCGTGTTTTATAATAACAAATATAGAACAGATGTTTGTTGGATTTATCATTTATTTCGGGGGTGTTCAGAATGAGCGAGAAGAGATTAGCTTTAAGAAGAAAAAGAAGAGTGCATGTATGGAAGCAGCGATTTCTATTATCGGTTATTGCATTTGCAATGATTGTGGGCTGTAGCTTTGCTTTCTCAGGAATTATGACTTCTGCACATGATAAACAGAACAGTATCCCTACAGAGACTTCCTATATCAGTATCCAGATCGAGTCCGGAGATTCCCTCTGGAGCATCGCAGAAGAATACAAACCGGTCAGCCAGTCAACGAATGAATACATCAGCGAACTGATCCGTTTAAATGGTTTAACATCCGAAGACATTCATGCAGATCAATATTTAACAGTTGCATGCTATGAAACGACACTTATGTAGTGTCATCAGATCCGGTCATAATATTTTATTATATTTATGATATACTCACCTAAGGCAATGCAACACCCAACGCATTGCCTTACTACCCAAATCCCAAGGAAGTGGCTGTCAGAAGCAGCCATTTCTTTTTTTAGCTTGGTAAAAAAAGAGGCGCGTGAGCGTTAGATGACTGTATGGAAAAAAATATGATACTCGACAGATAAAAGTTAAGGTAGTGTATTCAATTCAGGAGAGACGAATCTATACGACAAATACCAATTTTTCCAAAAGATATGGACTTTTGATTAAGAATATGCTACAATAGCCTTAAATCAAGGGTTTATAGGGGTTTTTAAGAATGAATCACAGATTAAGAAAGGGGTTTTCTTTCATGGCAACTGTATCTAACACAAGAACTTATCACGAACAATTACAGATTGATTATACCATCCGCATACGTGAATTATTAAAGACGCTGCCTCCATTCTGTAAAGATTATTTTCGTGCGATTGAACCGCGCACCTCAGCAAAAACGCGTTTATCCTATGCCTATGATATTCGTATCTTTTTTCGTTTTCTAATTGAAAACAATCCAATCTATATGGAACGTACAACAGATCAATTTGATTTACATGATTTGGAATGCCTTGATCCTGTTGATTTTGAAGAATATATGAGTTATTTAAAGGTGTATCAGAACGACGATGAGGCTACCGTAACCAATACAGAACGCGGTCAGGCACGCAAAATGTCGGCGATCCGCAGCATGTATACTTATCTGTATAAGCATCAGGTTATCTCACAGAACCCAACTGTAATTGTGGACATGCCAAAACTACACGAAAAAGCCATTATAAGACTTGACACCGATGAAGTAGCTGAGTTACTCGATTATGTCGAACACTGTGGCGATGAGTTGACCGGACAGCGTAAAACATATTATGAAAAGACCAAGTACCGCGATTTAGCCATTTTAACCTTATTGCTAGGTACAGGCATCCGTGTGTCGGAATGTGTCGGTTTAGACATAAACGATGTGGATTTCAAGAATAATGGTATCACGATTACTCGTAAAGGTGGTAATCAGATGGTTGTGTATTTCGGCGAAGAAGTTCGTAAAGCTCTTGAGCATTATATTAAATACACCCGGGAGGGAATCACACCAATTGCAGGTCACGAAAATGCTTTCTTTTACTCCACACAGCGCAAACGAATGGGTGTGCAGGCCGTTGAGAATATGGTCAAGAAATATGCGCGAATCGTCACACCTAATAAGAAAATTACGCCTCATAAGCTGCGCAGCACCTACGGTACCGCTTTATATAAAGAAACCGGTGACATTTATCTAGTAGCCGATGTTCTTGGCCATAAAGATGTGAATACTACCAAAAAGCATTATGCTGCTTTGGATGAGAACCGCCGGCGCATGGCGGCATCTGCGGTTAAATTACGAGAAAATTAATTACACAAATAATGGAAAAGGTTTATTATGACTCATACACACAAAAAACAAATCTACATGGCTCCCTTGGAAGGAATCACAAAATATATTTATCGAAATGCGCACCAGCAGGTCTTTGGCAACATCACGAAGTATTTTGCACCATTTATTGATGCACGAATCAACCGGCCTTTGAAAAGCAGAGAACTTCACGATCTGCTTCCTGAGAACAATCAAAACCTCTCTCTCATTCCCCAGATTATGACGAATGACTCGGAGGCCTTTTTAGCGACCGCAAAGCAATTGGAAGAAATTGGATACCATGAGCTGAATCTGAATCTCGGATGCCCCTCTCTCACTGTCGTGCGAAAGAACCGCGGTGCCGGATTTCTAAGTAATCCAGAGACTTTAAAACAATTTTTTCAAAATGTTTATGAAGACTCTTCTTTTGCTTCCAAAGACATGAAATTATCCGTCAAGACAAGGCTGGGAATGGAATCTCCGGAGGAAATGCATACGCTTATAGCAATTTATAACGCATTTCCGCTGCATGAGCTGATTATCCACCCGCGTGTACAGACTGATTACTATCGAAACACACCAGACTTAGACTCCTTTGCATTTATCCAAAAAGAAAGCCATATTCCACTGGTTTATAATGGTGATTTGAACACCGTTTCCGATGTGGCTGCGCTGTCTAAACGCTTTCCAGACGAACACACACTGATGCTTGGGCGCGGTCTGATCCGTAATCCAGCATTATCGCGTGAACTTTCGTCACATGAAATTAATTATACTGAACCTGCTGCAATGCAGAATACACTCACAAAAAAAGAATTCCTCACCTTCCATGATACGATCTTTCATGGATATCAGGAGTTACTGAGTGGCGAAATCCCAGTTCTTCACAAGATGAAAGAACTCTGGTCCTACTGGATTTTTAATTTCAAAGACGCCAAAAAGCCTTACAAAGCCTTAAACAAATCACAGCATTTCAAAGAATATGAAACACAGGTCAACATCCTTTTTGAGAATCACTTTCGGTAATCTTACGTCGGTGTTCCAACTTCAATCAGATTTCCGTCAAAATCATAAAATCTGAGAACCTTCTGGCCCCAACTGTGTGTCATAAGCCGATTCACGTATTGAACTGATGGATACAGTTTTTCAAGCTTCCTGGCAAATGCCTCAATATCATTTTCTTCAAAATATAATTCGCAGGAATTGTTCTTTGGAATCACACTTTGTCCAAGAAATTTCTTCCAGATTTTCTCATCCTGAAGTACAAGCCCTTCTGTCAGAATCATATTGCCTTCATTGTCGAGAATCAATTCCAATCCAAATAAATCATGATAAAACTGCTTTGATTTTTCGATGTCTTTCACAACAATCAATACATTTTTCAATTTCACAATCAGTAACCTCCATCATACAAATGTTTTACAGTTTCTCTGAGTCCAATATAATTGTAAATGGTCCGTCATTTACCAGCGCGACTTTCATGTCTGCGCCGAAGGATCCCTTCTCAACGGTTGAGACCTGTTTCTTGCATTCATCGATGATATACTCATATAACATCTCCGCTTTATCAGGTGAACCGGCTTCAATGAAACTTGGGCGATTTCCTTTTTTACAATTTGCGTATAATGTAAATTGAGAAATCAGTAATAATGAGCCATTAACATCAGCTAAGGAAATGTTCGTCTTTCCATTCTCATCTTCGAAAATGCGAAGACCAATCATCTTCTTAATCAGCTTATCAGCAGTCTCTTTCGTGTCCTCTTCCGCTACGCCTATCAAAACCATGTAGCCCTGACCGATTTCTCCTATCACTTTTTCTTCCACCGTTACAGATGCTTCTTTGACTCGCTGTATTACAAATTTCATAATGCTGGTCTCTCTTTCCTTTTAATCTTAGAACAAATATAGCATATATTCTTACGGCTCGCTACTTATATCCGTACAGTTAATAAAAATACCAGTGAATTCTTGTTGCACTTCAACAAAATATCATGTAATCTTAGATAAGATTTACTAGCATAGAAAAATATTTTCGGAAGGAATTGATTATGAAATTACAACGAGTTCTCAGCTATACACGCAAAGCTGTAGAAGAATATCAGATGATTGAAGAAGGCGATCATATCGCAGTTGGCATCTCCGGCGGGAAAGACAGTTTAACACTGCTCTATGCATTACATGGATTGAAGCGATTCTATCCAAAACATTTTGAACTCAGTGCTATTACCGTAGATTTAGGTTACGAGGAATTCAATCTGGATCCAATCAAGAAGTTATGTGAAGAACTAGATATTTCCTATCGCATTGTACATTCAGATATCGCTCATATTCTCTTTGATGAGCGAAAGGAAACAAATCCCTGCTCCCTCTGCGCAAAGATGCGAAAAGGGGCTTTAAACGATGCTGCAAAGGAAATGGGATGTAACAAGATTGCTTATGCGCACCACAAAGACGATATCGTAGAGACCATGCTTCTCTCTCTGTTATTTGAAGGTCGATTCTATGCTTTCTCACCGAAAACTTATCTCGATCGGACGGAATTAACCGTCATCCGCCCAATCATGTTTCTAAGTGAAATGGATGTCATCGGATTCAAGAATAAATATAATCTCCCAATTGTTCCGAATAAATGTCCCGTCGATGGACACACGAAGCGGCAATATGCAAAAGAGCTTGTTCGCAAGCTAAACCACGAGAATCAAGGTGCGAAGGACCGGATGTTTACCGCTATCCTAAATGGTAATATTCCCGGCTGGCCAATCCGGCAATAAAGTCAGCACATTGTTCAGGTCCCGGCCCCTTGTCATTTTGTTTTTCCCAGATATTTCTGCAGTACCTCATACAAAACTGCTGCGGCAATCGGCTTTGTCACATGCTCATTCATTCCATGTGCGAGTGATTCGCTGACATCCTCGGCAAAAGCATTCGCACTCATGGCAATGATCGGCAGCTGTGAATCTGCTCTGTCCAGTCTGCGGATCTGCTCTGTTGCCTGATGTCCATCCATGACCGGCATGCGGATATCCATGAGAATCATATCATAGTAGTAAAGAGGTGATTTTTCAAATTTCTCTACAGCCAGCTGTCCATTG
>JAQUUC010000021.1 GCA_028694105.1 Hespellia sp. | reverse complement strand
ATGAAAAAAGAGACAGCTTAAATGGACATAGCCCATATGAACTCTCTCTTTTACGCTTGGACAATACGCTTCACGAAGCACTAGGATTAACGGCAGTCGCACCTGACGACGTTATGCTTTGTCCAAACTTATTAAAATAAAATAGTACAAGCACAGGCAGATTTCACTGCACCAGAATTTAGTCCTACACAAAGGCATGTGGAATTTAGTCTCGCACACTATTTTCAGATGCCCATTTAGCATGCAGTAAAACTCATATTTTGGGTGCTTCTGGGTTCATTATACGACAAATATATGAAATTGTTAAGGTGCAAAGTAGAATTAAGTTCTGCAGATTTACCGCGGTAACGAGTAACTGAAATTTAGTTTTTCATTTAAGTTTGTTAAGATACCTGCAACAAGCGGAATAACCACAAACAAAACAATTGACAGGATCAATGTATCCCAAGGGACAGAAAAACCGCCTGTACCCAGTAGAAATACCATGGTAGGAGCATACGCAACTAAAAGAATAAGATCATTACTTGCTACCTGAACCAACGTATGAGCCGCATCACCCTTTGTTAAATGACTCCATACAAATACCATTGCTGTACAAGGTGCACCTCCCAGCAATACTGCACCCGCAAGATAATTTTTTGATAAATCAGCAGGGATAATTCCTTTATATATAACGTAAAGGAAAAATGCTACGATGCCATACATGGTGAATGGCTTAATTAACCAGTTTGCTACCCATGTAACAATCAATCCCTTCGGATGCTTTCCAACATTTTTCACACTTGCAAAGTCAATCTTAATCATCATTGGATAAACCATAACCCAGATAAGTATCGCTATAGGCAGAGATATTTGTGCATATTGCAGCTTACCCAGATATTCGGGTATTGCAGGCAGATATTTTGAGATCAGAACACCTGCCACCATGCAAAGGACGACCCAGACACTAAGATATTTTTCAAGGATGCCTAAACTTTGTGTATTATTTTTTTTCATATTTAATTACTCCATTCTTTTCATAGATTTTATGTAACAGTTCAGAACCCTGGGGTTCTAAACTGTTACGATTTTATAAGTAGATAATTAGCAGCAACAGCAGCCTCCCGCATTTCGAATCGTTAAGCGACCTCTCTCTGCATCAAATATCTTATTTTCTGTCCATCTTTCTGTCTCTTTGTCCATGGATACCTGAATGCCGTCCACCATCATAGTCTGAATGCCATCTTCTGCATTTACCATATCAATCTGTAATGCGGTGCCACAGCAGGATTTATGCAGAAACATTTTCAAAGTATCGCACTCCTCTGAAGCTAATGTATCTTGTATTAGCTTTTTTGCACTTTCTGTAAACTGTACCATTTTATAGCTCCCTTCTTTAATCAATTAATTCCTTTAATTTTTCACCCTTAATCTCATCTGCCTGCCATTTAACCGCCACGAAATTCCCCTGCGAAATTTCGTCGACTTTATTAATCCACTCAACCTCATGATTCGCTTTTGCTTTCAAAGTGGCATTGGATGGTTCGGTAGCATAAAGTGAAGAATTGATAATCCACCATTTTGTACGGATACCTGCACGCTTTAAATCCTGCTCTAACCTCATTGCTTCATAAACCGGGGTGGTTTCAGCAAGCGTAACTATGATAACTTCTGTTTCCTCACCATTATGCAGCCTTGGCAATAATTGTTTTACTGACTCCGGAATATCTCCTGCTGTATGTGCAATTTCGCGATGGTAGCTCTCAGATGAATCTAACAGCAATAGTGTATGTCCCGTCGGTGCGGTATCAATTACAACAACCTGCTCCTCTGCCTTTTCTACAATATCTGCAAAGGCACGAAATACTGCAATTTCCTGCGTACATGGAGAGCGCAGATCTTCTTCCACATATGCGATATCTTCCTCCGACATATTTTTCCTTGCCTTTGTCAAAACTTCCTCTTTGTACTTTTCCAGCTCTGCCTTTTCATCAATGTGGCTCATCGTAATCCGATCTGTTTCCTGAATGACGTATTTCAAATGAGCCGCCGGATCTGTTGTAGTCAAATGTACTTTTCTGCCCTTTTCTGCAAGCCCTAAAGCAATCGCTGCTGCCATAGTTGTCTTTCCTACTCCGCCCTTGCCCATAGTAAAAATAACTTTCTTATTGCTTGTATACAGCTCATCAATCATATTTTTTAAGCTTGGCACTTCATTTGCATGAAGAATTGTCTTCTCATAATTCTGATTGTCAGTCACTAAAAGATTTCTCACATTATCAAGACCTGTTACATTGTAAGAACGCAGCGGAATCATATATTGGTCAAAATCCTTCAAACTTGCCGGTGCATTTTCCAGTGCCTTCTGCTGTTTCTGATACAGACTTTCTGAAATCTTATCATCGTGACTGGTCAGAACCCCATTAATCACCAATGCCTGATTTTTTAATCCCATTTCAGAAAGTTCTTTGGAAGCTCTCTCTACTTCACGTAATGGTGCACCCTCTGGTCTTGAGACTAAAATTAATGTCGTTTTACCAGCATCTGAAAGTGTATCCACCGCTTTCTGGTAAACTTCTTTTCTTTCCGCCATGCCGGAGAGCTGCCCTACCTTTGCGGCTCCGCCATCCTGCTCCTCAATGAAATCATTCCAGGCTGATGGAAGTGAAAGAAATCGAAGCGTATGTCCCGTAGGTGCAGTATCAAAAATAATATAGTCATATTCCTTCTCATCTTTTTCGTCCGTCAAAAAATTTGCAAACTGATTAAATGCTGCAATTTCTACAGTGCATGAGCCAGAGAGCTGCTCCTCCATATTGGCAATCACTGCATCCGGAAGTTTTCCCCGATATGGTGCAATAATGCTTTCTTTATATTCTTCCATTGCCTGCATTGGATCAAGATTTGCCACTACAAGTCCGGGTACTTCCTCAATTGGAACGCCTTGATTCGTCAACTCTTTTTTGAACACATCCTGCAAATTCGATGCGGGATCTGTGCTTATCAGCAATACCTTTTTGCCCTGATCTGCCAGGGTAACTGCAGTAGCACATGCCGTTGATGTTTTGCCAACTCCTCCCTTTCCTGTAAAAAATAAATATTTTGTCAGTTCAATTTCTCTTGGATTAAATGTCTGCATATTGTTTTCCTCCTGATTTTTTTAATTAGTTTTCAATTGATACCCCTAAAATCTTTGGCTTTTCACCTAATGCTTCGATTGGCAATTCCAGATACTCCGCAATTTCCTCGTTGCTTGGATATCTACCTTCTAAAACGATTTTCCCATCCAATGTAGTAACTGGAAGTTTGTCTATGCCAATCGTATTTACATAGTTGTTTACTTCTGCATTGTTGATAAATTCCTCCGGTTCTTTGGATAGATTAAATCTGTCCAGTTTGACCTCTCTTTTTGCAAGAGCTTTTATTACTGCTGAGATACGAATTAATTCTGTATCTACTTCCACACCACTGAATCCTGTGTTACAGCACATGGCTGGTTCAAAAATCTGTAATTTTTTCATTGTCCAATAGCCTCCTCGTTTTTTACGTTCTTGTTTGCCTTGCCTCTATCGCCTATCATTGCCGCTCACACCGAGCGACAATGATACATTCTTTTACAAAAACACATAGCGGTTCCTCCATATCTTCTTACATAGAAATATAGAAATACTTCTATGTAAGCTTTATTTTTTTACCGATGCTCCTCACATCGGTATTTTTATCTGCGTTGTCCTATTAGAATTTTCCCAATATCCGCATTAAAGCTCGATAGCATTTCTTGGTTTGCAGAATAATAACTCCACTTTCCTTCTTTTCTAACATTTACAATACCTATATCGCATAATAATTTCATGTCATGGGAAAGTGTTGGTTGTGTTATTTGGAACTCCTCCAGAATGTCACAGGCACATAATTCTTTATCAGCCAGCATAGCAACAATTTTAAGTCTCTTTGAATCAGCCAGCACTTTTAAAATTTTAGCATATCTGATATAGTCTTCTTCCACTTTCTCACCTCACATTGATTTCTTTCTATGTGGCATTATATCCCTTACATAGAAAAAAGTCAATGTATTTTTTCAAAAAATTTCACAACTCAATGATGAACACCTTTCATTATAATCATATTTCCCACCCTTTCATATTTTTCCGCGCATTCACAAAGTTCTGATAAACTCCGTTCTGCCTTGCCAGTTCCTCGTGGGTTCCCCGCTGAACAATTTTTCCATTCTCCACCACCAGAATATTGTCCGCATTTGCAATTGTATTTAACCGATGTGCAATGACAAGTAATGTCTTCCCCTTACATAATTCGGAAATGGCCTCCTGAATGTAGCTTTCATTATCCACGTCCACGCTGGCAGTCGCCTCATCTAATATTACGATTGGAGCGTCCTTCAGTATACAACGCGCAATGGAGATTCTCTGCTTCTCACCACCGGAAAGGGAAGAACCGCCCTCGCCCACAACGGTCTGAAATCCATCCGGCAATGCCATGATGAAATCATAACATCTGGCTTTTTTCGCCGCCGCCATCACTTCTGCCTCCGTTGCATCCGGTCGGCCCATACTAATGTTATTGTATATGGTATCTTCAAACAGATATACCCTCTGAAATACCATACTGATCTGACTCATCAGCTCTGCCAAAGGAATGTCCCGTATGTCCACGCCTCTGACTTTCACATTTCCACTCTTCACATCCCAGAATCTTGTTATCAGGCTGGCAACAGTACTTTTTCCGCCGCCCGATGGTCCGACGAGTGCTGTCATGGTATTTCTTGGAACCACGAAATCCACCTGCCTTAATACCTGCGTTTTCCCATAGGCGAAATCCACCTTATGGAATTCGATTTCATTTCCATCGTATTCTGCACTTTTTGGCAGATGACTTGTTCCCTGATCTGGCAGCTCTGTCTCCTCAAACACAGACTTCATACGGTCGACGCAGCTGCTCATAACGGTCAGCCTTGCCAGCTGTGAATACAGGATACGCACCGGGTTATAGAGATCAAAAATAAATAAGAGCACACCGATAAAATATCCCAATGGAATGATATGATTCTGAAAGAGACCATATCCAGTCACAAGCGTCAGTATTGTTCCGATTCCATAAGCAATCCCCATTCTGCGCTGCCATGGCGCGTGATTTTCCTCAAAGTCAATATTGGTGGCACAGCTTTTTTCAAAGTTATGGGTCAATTCTTTCGATTCTTTGCCAAGCAGGTTATAGGACTTGATAATTCCCATTCCTTCTGTAAAATCCAGAACTGCCTCTGTCAGGTTCTCGCTCTGCTCCTGACGGATCACGGAATTCTCTATCGTCTCCTTTTCCATTGCCCTTCCCACAAGCAGCAGTCCAATTGCAATCACAGTTGCAGTCACGCCCAGCACCGGATGAATATAGTACATAAACAGCACCATGATGATTTCCGCGAACACGTCACTCATCAGATCTGCAATGGCCATCATACAGTTTTCTTCCACAAACACCATATCGGTAGAAAGTACGGAACTGATTTTCCCGATATTTCCTTCTGTGAAATACCCCATAGGCATCCTGCGCAAATGTGCACCCAGACTGTTTCTCAGCTCTGCAAACATCAGATATCCCGCTCCACTCTGGAACCGGTCCGCAATATTCTGAAAAATCACCTGCAGGATGACAGATACCACCATAAATCCAAATAATGTCACACAGTATCCGAGGTTCATATTTCCTTCTATAAATCGGTTCAATGCCAGAAATGACAGGTACACCGGAGCTTTTAGCAGCATAGATTTGAAAAATGAGAATATAAATGCAGCATAGATTCTCCATTTGTATTTTCCGGACAGAGAAATAATTTTATTCATTAATTGAAACATTCTTTTCACCCCCTGCACTTACATGCCAGTTTGCACTGTTCTCCGCAATATTCCATAATTTTTCATATTCCTTTGATGTCTTAAATAATTTTTGGTGTCTTCCGGAGGCTGTAAGTTTCCCTTCCTTCAGGACGAAGATGCAGTCCGCATTTATAATCGAATGCAGTCTGTGCGCGATGACAATGACGGTCTTATCTCTGATCACCTCAGCAATCGCCTGATTCATTTTTTCTTCATTCTCGGGGTCCATAAATGCAGTTGCCTCATCCAGCACGATGATCGGCGCATCCTTCAGGATTGCTCTTGCAAGCGAAACGCGTTGACGTTCTCCCCCAGACAGCTGTTTTCCGCTGTCACCCGCCATAGCCATGATGCCGCCCTCGATTCGATTCAGAAATTCATCACACTGCGCCTTATGTGCTGCTTCGATTACTTCTGCGTCACTGGCGTTCTTTTTTCCTAACCGTATATTTTCCATCAGACTTGTGTTAAATAAGAACTGTTCCTGTGACACATAGGAAATCTGATTGTTCAGCTCCTCAATGCTCATCTTCGCAATATCTTGATTTCCAATGCGGATGTGCCCCTGCTTCAGGTCGTAAAAATGAACTAAAAGCTTTGCCAGCGTTGACTTTCCTGAGCCTGACTCCCCTACAAAAGCATTCAGAGTTCCCGGCTCAATATGTAAGGAAATCCCGTGTAAGACCTCCTCCTCTTGATACGCGAAGGATACGTCTTCAAAATCGATGGAATAGTCGCTTCCCTGAAAATTCTTCTCTGTCTGCACCAGTGGCGGTACACTCATCATTTTTTCGAGTTCCTCAATCTTATAGCTTAGCTGTGGAAATTTTCCCACAAAAGACAATGCCCTCAGAATCGGTCCCCCGACTGCAAAGCTCATACACAGCACAAGCACCAGATGACTGAGTGTCGAATATCCCTGCAAGACGAAATATGCGCCCACCGGCAATGTCAAAAATGAAATGCAGGGAATCAGGCTGCTGTAGAGTGCCATCCACGGCCAGGATTTCTTGTACCATGCCAGCGTGAAATCGCGATAGTCTGTTACTCTTTTCTCATATTTTTTATAAGATTCTCCATCGCGGTTGAAGACCTTCACGACCTCCATTCCATTGATGTATTCAATAATCGTGTTGTTCATCTTCTGGGCAGACATGTAGTAATTCTCCATATCCTTCGCCCCGATTTTGAACATGACCATCATAGCGAACATTCCAAATGGGAGCGTCACCAGTGAGAGCAGTGCCAGCTTCCAGTCGACTGCAAATAATACCGCATAGATTACGACTGGAATACACAGATTGCCGATTCCTTCCGGAATTGCGTGAGCTAAAAGCAGCTCTATCGTTTCGATATCATCAATGAACATCTTTTTGACTGCCCCGGTTCCGACCTCCTCGATGCTTCCCATTGGCAGTTTTTCCAGTTTTCCCTGAAGAGATATTCTCAGGTTCTTCAAGGTATGATATGCCGCAATGTGGGACTGCTGTAATCCCTTTATATTCAATACTGTATATAACAGCAGCGATATCAGTGCCGTTCCAATCGCTGCCACCAGCTGCGGCGTTGTAATTACCTGATTTTTCAACAATGCATTTACAATGCGGTAAATGCAGAAATACGGGATGATGCTAAACGCAATCCCCAGCAGAATATACGCAATTGCACGATACGTGTATGCTTTATATTCTCCTACATATTCAAATGCCTTCTTAAACATATAAACTCCTTCCCTTTTTTAGTTGGTTCTAGTTAGTTTTATCTAACCCTTATCCAAAAAATAATGTCTGCTTACCAGACATGTATTTCCCAGATATTTTGTACTCTATTTTTTAATATCCAGCACCCTAATCCAGTCAAAATATTTGCAAATCAGATTCGCATGGTTTTCAATCTCAGGCCATGACATATTATGAATGAATGGCTCGTAAATCGTCTCCCAGAATCCTGACAATAACACATGGAATTCCTCATCCCTGATTTTTCTCTGGAACAATCCACGCTGATATCCTTCCTGATAGTATCGAATTGTATGAGCGTTCATCCGCGACACCAGTTCGTGGTGAAAGTCCTGATGCCTTGTGCCCGCTGAATGCTTCAGCAGCAGAACGAACTCCTCTTTACACTGGTAAAAAAACTGAAAGTAACACATGATATTCTCAGCCTTCATGACCCAGCTATCGATTAATTCTTCATCGCTGAGCTGACTGAGATGAGCCTCTGCCCTTCCCTCGACCATCTCGTAAATCGCTGCAATGGTCGGTTCCACAATTGCACAGAACAACGCTTCTTTCCCTTTGTATCTTTTATATAGTGCTCCAGTTGTTACCTCTGCATTTTTACAAATGTTTTGTAACGATGCTTTTTCAAATCCTTTTTCTAAAAATTCCCGCTTTGCGCAATCAAGAATTCTTGGATCGATCGATTTATCCGGTTTTGCCATTTTCTTCCTCCTATAGATAATTGACTTATCGATAATTCAATTATCAGTTTAGAACACTTATAATTTGCTGTCAATGATTTTGGGGTTAGTGATAAGTATTCTCAATTATCTGCGAGATAAGAGGTCAGGATCCGGTTTTGATCTGTCGTATAGAACAGGTTGTTCCGGAAAAATACTGCTGCTTTCTCCGTTGACAGTACTTCCCCCTCGAAGAGCAGACTGCAGACCTCCCCGTATTCGGCCGCAAACTCCACATCATGGGTCACACAGAGAATCGTGTTCCCACGTGCCGTAAATTCTTTTAAATAAGCCGCAAGTTCTTCTTTTAAGAATGGATCCAGCCCCTTGGTCGGCTCATCTAACAGAAGAAGCTCCGGAGCCTCCCGCAATACCATCGCAAGCGCAAGACGCTGCTGCTCACCACCACTCAAATCATACGGATGCTGATGTAATAACGCATCTAAATGCAGCTGACGAATCAGCCTTTGATCTGTGCCTCCACCTGATTCTAACTCCTCCAATACCGTATCTCTGGAAAACATCGCCTTCGAATTCTGTGGGAGAAGAGCCGTCCGCGGCATTTTTCGGTCTTTTCCAAGCTTGATTTTTCCCCGGTCCGCAAAAAAACGTTTTGATAAAATTCCAAGCAGTGTTGACTTACCACTTCCATTTCCGCCAAGAAGCATGTGCATCTGTCCCCAATGAATCTGCAGATTCAGCCCTTTCATTACGAACGGCGTCTGCTTCGCATATTGAAACCAGATATCACGTACATCAAGGCACAGACTTTCCCGAGCATCTTCCTCTTTCGCTGTCGAGCCCGTCCCAGAGCTGTTTGGCACTATACTTTTCGCAAGTAAATCCGTCGCCTTTCTGTCGCATTTCATCAGGAATTCCTGCCCCTCACGCACGGTCATTGGAAATGTAAAAACGGGATTCAGACTCATATGGATTTCCGCCTGCTTTGCAATCCGCGCTGCTGCCGGAAGTGCCTTTACATACTCTTTATGTTCTTCAAAAATATATGCCGCGAACTCTGACACATTTCCACTATATACAATTCTGCCTTCCTTCATAAAAAGAACGCGGTCGGCAAGAGGGAGAATCTCTTCCAGACGATGCTCACTTAAAATGACCGTGATTCCCAGCTCACGATTGACACGCACCAGCATGTCGAGGAAATTCTTTCTTGCAACGGGATCAAGCTGTGAGGTCGGTTCATCCAAAATCAGGATTTTCGGCTGCATGGCAATGACTGCCGCCAGATTCAGCAGCTGCTTTTCACCGCCGCTGATCTCATGCACCGATTTATCAATCCATTCATCAATTCCAAAAAAGAGTGCCGTCTCAGCGACCCGGGCCCGGATCTGTCCGGTTGGCATTCCGATATTTTCCAGACCAAACGCCAGCTCATGCCGCACCGTATCCGTCACAATCTGATTGTCCGGATTCTGGAACACAAAGCCAACCTCTTCTGCCGAGAGTCTTGTAATCGTTCCTTCCGCGCTTCCGACCGGCGCAATTTCCGGCTTCATACAGCGAAGAAGTGTTGTTTTTCCACAACCGGATTTTCCACAGAGAAGTAAGAATTCGCCCATGTCCGCAGAAATAGAAACATGATTTAAAACCACCTTTTCACTGGCTGGATATGTAAATGAATACTCGTTTACTTCGATGACTCCCATGTGCGCATGCCTCCTTTCTGAAGCTGTAATTCCATCCATAATGGTGTAAATAAGAACCCTAGATATATGACTGCTGAAACGGTAAGTTCCAATATGTTTCCATGATCCATTCTCATGACCGGGAAATAAGTATATCTGCCGCTGCCGCCAAAAATGCTATAGCACACCGCCAGAAACGCTATGGCAAAAAACGCTGCCATTCGCCGGTCTTTCGCCGTCATTTTGTAACTTCTGTAACTTGTCCGTTCCGCTTTTCCATAGGCTCGTGCCTTCATGGAGTCAGCGGTTTCGATGCTGTCTTCCATGGACCATTCCAGCAGGCTGGAAATCTGTCGCATACTATGTTTTAATCGCTCTTTTATTCCGCATTTGGGATTATTTGAAAATCCTCCCTGAGCAAACTGAATACTTTGGATCTTATGTCTGGTCTCCGGAAATAATTTGAGAATCATTGAGAGCAACAGTGCGGTTGCCGGCAGATGTCTGCCGAATAAATATAAAAATTTTTCATTGGACAATATTGCAGAAAAAGAGCGGAACCAGACCAGTACGGTAAGAAGCATCATTCCATTTGCAATTCCATAGCAAAGGCTCTCACACGTATAAGCATAATGACCAGCCCGGAAAAGAATTGTCATGCCGCGCTGATTTGTAAAAAGATTGATGAGCGCAACCACCAGAACAAAAGGCAGCATGAAAAGAGTGTTTTTCGCAGTTTCCCGTATTCCGGAATAAAAGGTTTGAACACAAAAAGCTGCGAGAAATGATATGGCAAGAAAAAGGGGATGATTCGTCAGCATTGCAAGAATCGGCGCACCGGAGGCATAAGCCAGAAGCAATGCCGGATGCAGCGTTTCAAATATTGTATGTTTTCTTGTGTACATATTTCATCCTCTCCCATCAAATATTCCGTACTTAATCTTCAGTCTGTGCAGTTTTCTCCCCCATGGCTTTTCCAGCGCAAACAGAAATATCACCGTCGCAAGTCCATGTGTCACATCCATCACCGCACTTGCTGAATAGGATACCACAATTGCCTGCCAAGTAATCGGATTCACATATCCCACCAGATACCATGCGTTCATCAGCCATCCAAACAGGATGCCCGAAAGCATCCCAAATCCATATAGCACGCCCCGGTACCGGAACCAGTTTTTTCTTTGAAACATTCCGGCAAAAAAACCTATGAGTCCCCATGCGACCATCTGCCACGGGGTCCACGGTCCCTGCCCCAAGAACATATTACTCGCAAGCGCGGATAATGCACCCGTGAGAAAACCGGCAAGCGGTCCGAACTGTATCCCCGTGATAATAACCACTGCACTGGTTGGCTTGAAGCTTGGAATTGCTGCAAATAAAACACGACCAAGAGCACCGATCGCGCTCATAACCGCGATCGGAACGATATCTCTTGGTCTTGGTTTCTGCCTCTCGAAGCTTCGAAAGAACAGTGCAAGTATCACAATTAAAATTATGGCGCTAATACATAAGTCCATACGATTGAATCTCCATTGCTACATTGATAGTTACCACAGCCCTTATTTGGCGTCACACCATTCACATAATATTTCCAGCCGCTTTGAGACCCGCAGTCTTTTTCGTACAAGCCACCAATGCCGCTCACATATCCGGAATTGCCGGAGAAGGATACGCCGGATGAAACAAGCGCATCATATACAGAACTGCCGGCCTTCAACGTAATAGCTACTGCATCCATAGACACGCCGTATCCGTATGAATTTGCTGCAGAGCCATCAATACTCATCGTAACCTGAATCGTTCCCTGATTGGAACTGCTGTCATTTGCAGAACTTCCGTTTCCAGTGCTGCTGCCAGATCCGCCACCTGAATCTGTTCCGGAAGAATTGCCGGTGGAATGGCTGGAGGAGCCGCCTCCGGCATCAAAAACTGCATTGTCAGACGTATCTGTGGCATCACCAGATGATGTCGAACGACTGTCTCCCGCTGCATCTGCTCCGGTTCCGGAAGCTGACGGCAGGAGTTCCTCCGGAATCTCTGCTCTCGTCTCTCCACTGGTCTCTTCTTTCCTGACTGTATCAGTATCTGTACTCTGAGCCTTGGCCTGAGACTTTGCTGTTACCGAAGCCGAGCCTGCACTGCCCTTATCAGCCGATTGATTTCCACAGCCGGTCATGACAAGTGCCAGTATGAGCAGCATCAGACTGAAATATTTACTTCTATTATTTTTCCGGCTTATTCTTCCCATGTACGTTCCTTTCTGCGGCGCGCTTTAACAGCCACTCCAATTCCGCCAAGCACGATCACTGCGATCACACCAAGTACAGTCCAAATCACGGCATATCCCTTCGCCGACTCGTCAGCAGTCCTGGTATTATTTTTCGTTGTACCTTCTTTTTTCTCTGTCACAGTGACGAGATCTTCTTCGCTCTTCTCCGCCAAAATGTAGGTTCCGCTTTTGCTTAAAGTAAACATAGCATATGGACTGCTTACCACAACTTCTTCGCCATTTTTCAGATTGTCTTTTTTATATAACAGTCCTTCTTTTATCTCGCTCATCTGCTTCGGAAGCTGATATACGATTGTCATAGTTCCCGGAAGCTCTCCATCCTGCTCAAATTTCAATTGCTGAAATTTGCCAAGCTTTGCTTCCTGCTCTTTACTCAGACTGCTTTCCTCTTCGATCAGCCTTGCGCTCAAAGAAGCTTTTTCATTCTTTACCTCCGAACCCCTGATACTCATTGTATACGTTCCACAGTCAAGAATCAATTGGAAATCCTCATGCTTTTTAAGTTCTGCAAACACCTCTGCTTCCAGCACCTCCGGCACGTTCTTGATGGTAAGGCTCTTCTTTCCTGCCGCTGTCTCCGATTGGATTTCCTCCACAATCGTGTCTGTCTCTGTATCGTTCTCCGCTGATTTAACATTTGCTTTTAATAGTTTCGTAGTTGCTTTTTTTGTTTCTATTACTTTGTTTTTATTGTCGTTTTTTATCGTTTCTGTTGGTTTAACCGGCTGTATGACCGCCGGTGGATTCTGCGTTTGTTCTGCCTTCAGGGCAAACATATATCCCGAATCATTGACATAATAAATCGTTCCGTCATCACCAATCAGTACATTTGACATGCAGTATTGTGTGTGCGCCGGTGTGTATAGTGTATTGACTGTAATTTTGTTATCCGCTGTAACCTTTGCCACATACACACCCCCCGGCTCTGCATTCTGTGTGAAATATACATATGCCGTTCCGTCTGATACGGAAACTGTCGGTGTGTTGGCCTGACCCGTTGTACCGGCTGTGCAAAGCGCGTTCAAATTCATATCAAAGACCGATACGTAACCGCCGCTCCACGTTCCACCGGTAATATATACTTTTCCGCCGGTAACAACCGGTGATGCATTCGTGGTTGCCGGAAGTGCCGCTGATGCCTGCTGCACAATTCTTCCATCCGTTCCAACCGCCAGCCTGTATATCTGGGCTGCCTGCGTAGTCAGCCAGATACTTCCCTCCGCTTCCACGAGAGAACACCGTACATTTCCGGAAAGTGTTAATGTACTCTTTTCTTCGCCTGTCACTGCATCCACCACAGCGACCGTACTGTTTCCACCAGCATCCGCGTCCCCCGCAAACACCAGATAGCCATTACTCGAAACTGCTCCCATACCATAATAGCTGTTACTTCCGTAGGTCCATGCAGGTTCGATCACTTCATATTCATTCTCCTGATCGAAATCCGTTGTCTCATATGCGGCAAATTGTCCTGCCTGATAATCCGTGAAGCCCGTATAGAGCATACCATCCTTATAATATAAGGAGCTGATAGGTGCAAACCCATTCCCGGGCACCTGTGTCACAAAAAGTGATTTTAATGTCACTGCATCAAAGCATTGAATCGTTCCATCTGCAAGTGGAACAAATATCTTACCGCCACCGTAAGTAATATAGCTGCTGAACCAGTAAAGACCGGATTTTAACGGTGAGGATTTTTCTACCGTTCCGGTGCCCGCATTCAGGATCTGAAGCTGTCCGTTTCGTGCCACATAAATCTTCCCGTTCACCAGAATCGGTGCGCCGCCATTTGTTCCATAAGCTGCATCACCACCGGCAAAGCTTTCCCATAGAAGTGACGCATTTTCTTTGGCGGTATCTGCTGCAGACACCGCATTGTTGCTGTCATTTCCAAAATGCTGCGGCCACGCTGCGGAAAGATCCGTAAGTGTATCACCCGGTGTTCCGTATTTTTTTATCTGAACAGTTACTGTACCATTTCCTTTGCTTCCCAAAAACACTTTGAGACTGATGTTTTTACTGTTCCCCGGTTCCACATCGGACAGACTGATTACTTTCTCTTGTTCCGCAATTCTGTCTCCACTGATAAATGCCGTAATATCCCCCATCATCAGAGTTGCATCCTGAGACGGCAGCACCTTTAACGTTACAGCCTTCACATCATTTTTCACATAATATGTATACTGGGACTGGTATACCTCTGTCTTTTCAATAGCTCCCGGTGTCACGCTCAGTGATTCTAACAGTTCATACCCTTTTACTGTAATAGGAAATGTCTTTTCCCGGCTCACACTTCCCCGTGTAATAACAGCTGTCAATGTTACCTGCTTATCAGCCATCACCGTCCGCTTAATCACACCATCTGCGGTAATAACAGCCGCGTCGCTGGTCGTCCACGCAACGCTCACACCATAATCCGCTTCCGTCGAAAGTGTTACATTCTCCGTCAACTGCTTTGAGACAGCTAACTCGTCTGCCGCCTTTTGAACCGCAGCTTCATCGGTTATTTCATCACCGTCCGCTACCACAATCTCACCCGATGGAATCGTGATATCTATCGCGGCCTCATTGTTCCAGTCATAATAATCAGTTCTTCGAATGGCTGTCAGATGATATGTTCCGGCTGTCGTAATGCGAAGGCTGGCAGTTCCACTGCTGTCAGTTTTGCCTGTTGCGGCCACCTCTCCATTTCCATCTATCGCTGATACGGTAATTCCCGCCGGATGATTTTCATTGCTTGAACTGATTGCTGATAATGTCACTGCGAATTTCTGGTTCGCTTTTGCATCATTCGGAATGGATGTGAAATTGGTATAATGATTCCCTAAAAATTCGTATGTTGCCGGATTATAATGATACCATCCCATTGCAAAGGTCAGCTTATCCCCTTGGGAAATAACGGTGTCAGAGGTTGAATCATACAATGCCACGCCGTTTTTCCATGTGTTCCATCCCGCATTCCCTGCGCTGGCACCCGATAAGTCCATATATCCTTCAATATCGGAAATATACCCGGTACTGCCTGCATCAATGAATCCAGAAACATCACTTCTTGCAATCCCCTCTTCTATGTTTTTCTGATATTCATATTCCGCGAGTGCATGGAGCATCGTGTATTGTCCCGGATCCTTCTCCTCCGGAATTTCAAAGCCGTAATCAGACAGCTTATAATATTCCTCCGGCATTGTGACCTGCACAGTTGCTATGTGTTCATTGTAACCGCAAAGTTCGACCGTCACAGTAATTCCATTGTTTTGAGCCTGTGCTTTTACTTCGCCCTCTTCATTGACATCCGCAATCTCCTGCTGTGTCGACAGTACCTGATTGCTGTCCGGCTGATTGCTGTCTGACTGACTGTCATCTGGCTGATTGTCATCTGGCTGATTGATGTCCGACTGACTGCCATCTGGCTGATTGTTGTCTGACTGATTGATGTCCGACTGACTGCCATCTGGCTGATTGTTGTCTGACTGATTGATGTCCGACTGACTGCCATCTGGCTGATTGTTGTCTGATGCAGCTTCAGTGGAATCTGCATTTTGCTCCGGATTCGATATCTCCTCTTGTGAGACCTTCAAATCCTCCGCATAGACATTTCCTGCCGGCACCACATTTGCCAGAACAAAGGTCAGTGCTAAGACTACGCTCAGCAGTCGGCATTTCCAACTATTTCTTTTCCCCATCTCTCTTCTCCTGTTTTCTACTTTGGGAGACTAAAAAAGGGACACCCAAAAGGCGTCCCTAATACACATGAAAAGCAAACCTGCTTTTATGTCACAGGCTTTTGTAATATTTTGTGTATCATCTTGCCCTCACCGAAAGATTTATATTTCTATATTGGCAGATATCCTGACTTAGAACTAAAACCTACTTCCCAGCCTTCCCATGATATTCCCACAAAGAATTCAAACATGATACTTGGTGATTTTTTCACAGTGGCTTCCCGGGATTCGTCATTCCATACAGTAGAGTGAGCTGCTACGGATTCACACCGTATTCCCTTTTCATCCGGCAAAACCGGAACCAATATATACTTACTTATCTTACTTTCTTTTTGCAGGAATGTCAATATTGACACCTGCAGTTTATTCATCCTCGCCTAAAAAACGAATGGTTTCTTCTATCTACACATACAGAACCGTCACCCCTGCAAAACTTGCGCTTCCCTGCAGCACGAGTGTCGGCGCTCCACTGCTCTCACTTCGGTTCTTCTCTTCCATTCCTCCAAATGAGAAGTTCACATTGTTCTCAATGTTCCATGTCTTTGGTACATACAGCTCGATTCCTGCAAATGAAATTTTTATATCGAGTACAGCGCGGCCGGACTGAATCATCGCGTTATCGAAGTAGATCTTCATCGCACCAAAATTACAGTCTACATTGACACCGCTCAAATCATCCGAATTAATATATTTAACGCTGGAACCGAACGTTGTCGCACAATCTACGGTATTACCACGCACTTCCTCCGTACTGTCAAAGTTCTCGATGTGATGCTTGTGCGAATGGTGATGTGGAAATATAAAAGAAAAACCAATACTTCCAAGCAATGCTGCACCAAGCACCGGCCATGGCGTAATTGCAGTAATGCCCAGTGGCTTTGCATATACAATGCACAGGAAGGCTGCGGAGAACAGAATGCCCCCAACATCCATGCGCACGACACTTCGTACAAGCCATGCCACAAAGAAAACTGAGATCAGAATACTCCAGACGTTAATGTTCTGAAAAATCCCAAACCTTCCAACTATAAGTAATACTGCCGCTACGATAAAAAATAATCCCCAGAATATATTTTCTTTTCTCATCCTCTTTTCTTCTAATCGGTCCCGCAGAGCTTTCAAATAATGCCTCGAGACATATACCTGCTTATGCGTGTTCTGGAACTGAACAATGCTCGATGTGGAAATCTTTTTCTCAACGGAATAAATCTCATTCAGATTTAAAATCGTTGATTTTGAAACTCTTGCAAAGAACCCCGGAAGTAATTCTTCCAGTTCATACAACTTATACCTGACAAGATAGACTTCGTCTCTCGTATGTGCACATACGCCTTCTGCGTCTGTCTCAAAAAACAGGATCTCCTTCGGTGAGATAAAATATTCTGTTTCACCCCGGTACACGGTCATCTGTTTTCCTGATGCTGCCGCCTCTGCAATCAATTTTTGTACACTGAGTACATCCTCGCTCAGCTGGCTGCACCGGATAATCACTTCATCTTCTGTTATGTTTTCGTCGATTTCCATTCGTATTTTCATTGTTCCCTCTCCATGCTTTGCATTTTAACAGAATATTTCAAAGTGTAAATGCTTTTTCAATAAGAGGTCATTTTTCTGGGGTAAGAGGTCATAATTCCTCCATGAAATTACTATTACATTTTATGGGTAAACTCTTCAACGCTCTCAACCTTTGCCGCAAGTTTATGCCATTTGCTTAAGATTGCGCTGTCTTTCTGAGACATAATAAGCTCCTGCAGATCCCCCGGAATCTCGCCGTACTCTTCAAGAAGCTCCAATACAGCTAGCGATTTTCCCTCTGCTTTTCCTTCCTCTTTCAGCATTCTTCCCAATTCAGTCATTCTTATTACCTCCTTCACTTCGCTTAACTCCTGCCCGTTCAGAAATTTACTCGCAAGCGCATATAATACCGCTTCCATCTTTTGTCTTTCGTCTTGCTCTAACATCTTTTCTTCTCTCTGCATAATGGAAAAAGATGTTTTCACTCGTTCTGCTATTGTTATTGTACCTGACATCAGCGGGGTAAGCAATAATGAAATCAAATCTTCTTTTAACAATTTTTCCTTCCGCTCTACCTTTTCGATAATCTCATCCGCATTCTTTTCCCTCATGATAATCGGTATAACGCGATACGTGTTAACACCTTCCGTAAACTCAGTCATGGGGTTTTTGATCTTTCCGGAATATAGCACATATGTGACAACTTCTTTCTTATACTTCCTGCTTGTCACCGCTTCGTATACCCGAAAACGTTTTAACCCCGCAAGACCTTCGTTTTTACTTTGGAATTCAAAATGCAGAATTTTTCCATCTTCCGTTCCATAATTAAAATCCTCATAAAGCCGCTGCATCTCCAATCGGATTTCCTCTGTCGGCAGTATTACCGTGACCCTTTCCCTAATCCCGAAAAGTGGAAGCAACACTTCCCCGAAATAGGTCATCGCCTCTTTTAGAGCCGCGTCTTCCCGCGGCTCTGGCACCTTTCTTTTCTCTTCGTACGCCATATAACCTTCCTTTCCATACGAGTTTGGCGGATTTTTCTATCTTTTTCACACGAAAATAATACAGACAATAGACTCTCTTGATTCATTGAAACTTTATTCTTATGTTTTGATTTGAAATTTTACCAGAAATGGTTGATCTGATTGGAAAAGCATAGAAAGCTTTTCCGTTTAAATGTAATATAAATGTGGGATAGAAAATCCCCTTGTTTACTATCATCTGTGGGAATTACTCTATCACACATTTAAGGATTTTGCAACCGAGCCGACACGACAAGATTAAATTTCTAAAATGAAACTTTCCAATATCGGTGTCGATTGCAAAAAGCTGCACTCTTTACATCTTATTTCTTTAAATATGCTATTTCACTTTCATTTTTACAGACACTTTCCTATCATTCCGCTGTAAATGTGATAGGAAATCCTGTCATTTTATAGAATTCTCAATTTTATGTCCGTTTTTCATGAACTTTTCGAACGTTTTTCTATAATTATTAGCGAAAAACCATTGATTTAAAGAATTCGCCATAACATACAAAAATTTCAACTATTATATTTATCCTTATTCAATACGCCTTCTTTAAAGTTCACGATAACATTGGTGGCCGCATCGCCGATTACATTCAGGGTAATCACCGCCATACCCGGCAGATAGTTCATTGCAAGCACCAGTGCATATCCAACCATACAGAGCTCTGAGCTAAAGCCCAGCCCCATCATGACAACGTAAACCATCGTTGTTCCTGCAACCGGAATTGCAGGGGTTCCCATCGCGGTACAGATGGACAGGAATGCTGCCAGTGCCAGATTCGCAGGTGTAATATTGATGCCTGCTGCCGTTGCAATAAATGTAACCGCCATCATATGCATCGCTGTGGTTCCATTCATGTTGATCGTCATACCCGTCGGAAGTATGAAGGAACTGATCTCCTCTGAACATCCAAGCTCATTGATGCAGGTCTCGGTATTTAACGGCAGTGTTGCTGCTGATGAATTGGTCGCAGCTGCAAACAGACCGATCTTGAATGACTTCTTCATAAACGGGATTGGATTCAGCCCGGTCGTTACAAGAATACCGATCGGATATACCGTACATACCAGCACAAGTGACACCACAATCGTTGATACCATCCACACCAGAGTTGGTGCAATATACTCCACTCCATAGACAGCAAATGCTCTTGTGATCATGCAGAAAATCGCGATCGGTGAACATTTGTTAATCAGGAAATTCAGGAAATATAATACGATTTCATTGACACTCTCAAGTACTGCCTTCAGTGGTGCTGTCTTCTCCGGCAGTCTGGTCATGCACAGTCCGATGATGACCGCAACCACACAGACTGCAAGAATCGATGTATTGGTTGAGAATACAGCTGTAATGTTAGAAGGAACCGCATTTACAATTGTTGACAGAACATTGTAGCCCTCCATAGTTGCCACTGTATCTGTCGCGATATCCGCCGGAAGATTGACATTAAACCAGCCCATCGATTTCACAAAATACGCTGCAGCGCAGGCCAGTGCGGCACATACCACATAAAAGCAGATATAGCAGACAAATGTTTTTCCTGCAATTTTTCCAAGTCGTTCCGGATCGGCAAGACTGCAGATTGCAAGACTGAGTGAAACCAGAACCAGTGGTACGATCGCGAGCTGCAGGCCATGCATGAATAACTGACCGATGATGTAAAACAGACCGATCGAATTAAACCCGGTATCTGCCGTTACATCCTGAAACAATAATTTATTGACGATTTCCCATACGTTCTCAGCTCCTCCACCTAACAAGGCCTGTCTTAACAGAATTAATAAGACTCCACAAACCATTCCGCCAAACACCGAAATCATCATTTTTGTCACAATTGACATTTTCTTTTTTTCCACGCTCATCCATTCTCCTTTAAAAAAGCTCCTGCCATGCCATACTTTCTTTCAAAGTATTCATCCGCAAGAGCTTTGTCTTGTAAAACAATTTAGTAAACAAGCTTTATGTGGTTTTCTCCACAGAAACGGATCCAATTTTCATCGGGTTTCTGGTCTGTAATCAGGTAATCTATGTCGTCCAAATCAAGTAAATGGGTAAAAGCGGTCTTGTTCAGCTTATAATGATCTGCAAACAATGCGACCTCTGACGCCTGCTGCACCATAACCTTCTTAACGATTGCTTCACCTTCATTCGAATCTGTGACACCTTTTTCAAGGTCAACGCCCTTACAGCTGATCAAAAGAATATCTACATGGTATTTTCTGATATTGTCTTTCGCAATCTGTCCTCTCAGTGAAAGTGAGCTTTTATTAAATGTTCCGCCTGTGGAAATTACGTTAATATTGGTATGTGCCAGTTCCCGAAATACTTCGGTTGATGTCGTCAGCACTGTGATATCACTGCTGTCACGGAGCAATTTTAGCGCTTCCATGACCGTACTGCTTGCATCCGCTGCGATTGTGATTTTTGTTGATAAGATGTCAGAAAATGCTTCTGCCATCCTCCTTTTCTCCGCCAGATGAATTGCCGCTCTCTGATAGAAATGAATCCCATCCTTTTGAGGTGCTTCATTCAGAACTGCTCCGCCAAATGTTCTGGTCAGAACCCCTTCCTTCTCCAGTCTGTCTAAATCACGTCGAATCGTCTCTTCCGTTACTTGAAATTGATTGCTCAATTCAGAAACCACTACTTTGTTTTCTCTTTTTAACTTTTGTTGAATTAATAATAATCGCTCTTTTGCTGCCATTTTAATCCGCTCCTCATCTTTACTCTGTAATTCTATATTCAGTACTCAATTCCTGCTTTTCAATATATCCTTACTTATAGTAACATATTTAAATGTTGTTTTAAAGTGATTTTTCTGTATTTCCAACATTTTATTTTTATTCCCAACATTTCGGAGCGTTTTTTTATGTGCGCAAATTCTACTTGTCGATTGCTTCTGCCATCTCTCTCATCATCTGTACATCAGCAGGATCCAATTCCAGTTCAGAAGATTTTACATTTTCTTTAATCTGCTCTACTGTTGTTGCTCCGCTTAACAGATTGAGGAAATCTCCCTGCGCAAGAATCCATCCAAGTGAAAGATTTGCAGTTGTGCAGTCGTATTTCTCGCAGAGTGGCTTCCAGCTGTCCATCATGTCCATCGCTGCCTGCATATTCTCCGGCTGGAACCATTTCTTAGGAATCTGTGCGCCTACCGGTTTGTAATCTCTTGGCATTGTTCCTGACAATAAGCCCATTTCAAGCGGTGAATAACACTGAATTGTAACACCATTTTCACGGCAGCAAGGGATGATTTCATCCTCAATGCCACGGTCTAAGATGGAGTATTTCACCTGAACAATGTCAAGATCTCCCCATTTCAAATATTCTTCAATGTGGTGAATATCTACATTAGCAGCTCCGATTGCTCGGATTTTTCCCTCTGCCTTTAATTCATTCATCAGTTCCATTGTCTTCTGAATCGGGACAAAATATTCTGTTCCTTCAATAGCCTGCCAGTGTGTCATATAGACATCCACATAATCGACACCAAGACGCTCTAACGACTCTTCGATTTCTTTCTTTACGGAAGCCGTATTTAAATTCTTGTATAACTGGATATCATTGACCACGTTGAAGAGATCGCCCTTCAGTTCCTGATCCCATGTTACACCACATTTTGTGATGATCTTCACGTCCTCGCGATTCATTCCTTCTAATGCTTTTCCAAGAATTTTCTCACTGTTGCCAAAATTGTATCCCGGTGCTGTATCAATTAAGTTCACACCGGCTTTTGGTGCCTGTCTGATCGTGTCAACTACCTGCTGAAGATCGTGATCTCCGCCCCATGCAGAACCTCCACCGATGGACCATGTTCCAAGACCAATTCTTGAAACATCCATTCCAGTCTTACCAAGTTTCATTGTTTTCATATTGTTCTATCCCTTTCTTATATCCACTTAAAAGAAGTTACTTATAGTCCTCACGGTATTTTGTGAGCATATCTTCTACCATTTGCTTATTCTGTACTCCACCGGTTGCTCCTACATACTGAACGGAAACTGCTGCCGTACAGTTGGCGTAGATGGCGCATTCTTTCAGCTCCTTGCCATCTAAAAGGGCTGTGATAAATCCGGATGCAAAGTTATCTCCGGCTCCGATGGTATCGATTGCTGTCACACCCTTGCAGGCAGGAACGATCATTGCGCCTTCTGCATTGCGGATATAGCATCCACGCTTGCCAATCTTCATGATGACATTCTTCACGCCGCAGTGATATAAGATATCAGCAACTTTTGATTCCTCTGTCTCGCCGGCCATCTCAGAAGCTTCTTCAAAATTCGGGAAGAAATAATCCACATAACTTAATGCTTCTTTGATGTCCGAAAGCTTTTCATTCAGTCTCGGCGAAACCATATCCGCACAGATAATCATGCCTTCTTCTTTTGCTTTTTTAAACACTTTCACCATCGCATCATTATCAAATAACGGATTGTTAAAAATACTTGCAAAAGAGAGAATCTTCGCATTCCTGAGTGCCGACAAATCCAGGTCATCCGCACAGAATTTCCATAAGCTGCCCTGACGGTTCGTTATAAAAGTACGCTCACCGTCCGCCTGTACCAGTCCCACATTAATGGACGTCGTTTTTTCCGGGTCCTGTTTGATATAGGTTGTATCAATTCCGTTGTTATGGCAGTGGCTCAGAACAAATGAGCCTGCCACATCAACTCCGATGGCACTCATCAGGCCAACCTTATGACCCAGACGAGTGATAATGGTCGATTCATTTAAAGCGTCCCCGCCGATGGTCATCGCAATGCCATCCACCGGATAAGATACAACATCAAAGACTTCCTTGCTTACCGGACGGAGCGGCAGGTCTACAATTGCCGCACCAATAATGATGATATCTAATTTCTTATCCACTTTACTCATCAGCCCTTCCGTCATCTCCGAATAATTTGATTTTGTACATTGCACGTTCTTTTACTGCTGTTCTTACTTTTCTCTGCATTGCAAGGTATGGTTCGTCAATGTTCTCTTTGATTGCATCCAGTGCAGCCAGTGTAAGTTCTGTATGGATGTTGATTTTTGCAACACCGAGTGAGATTGCTTTCTTAATGTCCTCGTCACCGATGCCGGAAGCTCCGTGCAGTACGATTGGAACGTCGACTGCATTTGCAACTTCTTCTAAAATGTCAAATGCAAGTTTTGGCTCTGAAGAATATACACCATGAACATTTCCGATTGCGATTGCTAACGAATCACAGCCTGTTCTGTCTACAAAGTCTTTTGCTGTCTTAGGGTCTGTGTACTCATAATCTGCTAAAGCTTCTTCGTATACGGTTTCATTTCCTACATGTCCGAGCTCTGCTTCAACCGGGATATTGTATGCGTGGAAATAATCGACGCATCTCTTGATTTCTGCAACATTCTGCTCGTATGGCAATGCAGAAGCATCACGCATAACGGAATTCATACAGTGATCTACTGCGTTCTGAAGGATTGTCATGTTGCGGCCATGATCCCAGTGAAGAATTACCGGAACGGTTGCTTTTTTTGCCATAGATTCCATCATGTAGCAGTAATCTTCAAATGAAGTGTTTCCTGTAAATCCTGTACCAAATGAGATGATGACCGGTGCGCGTAATTCTTCTGCCGCATCCATAACTCCCATTAACATTTCCGCGTTCCATACGTTAAAATGTGGAATTGCGTAATGTCCTTCGCTTGCTTTCTTTTCCCAATATCTGATATCTGAAATCATAATTATCTCCTTTTCTTAAACCACTCTATTTGTTTGTTCCTTTTACTCAGCTACTTTTACAACACCTTTGATCATATCGGCTTTTTTCACCGGATCAATTGCTTCTGTAAATGCTTTCTGAACATCTTTGTAATCATAGATATTTGTAACCATATCTTTGACATTAAACTTTCCGGTCGCAATCGCTTCGATTGTCTGTGGGAAGTTGTTGCAGTATCGGAAGGATGTCTGAATCGTTACTTCACGATTGATCTTAAGGAAATCAATTGGTACCGGTTTCGACTGTGTGCCAACCATCATGATTTTTCCACCACGTGCAACTGCCTGAATTGCCTGATTGGTTGTAAATGCAGATCCCGCACATTCAAATATAAGATCCACGCCCTGATCCCCATAAAGTTCTGGTGAACGAAGAACTGCTACCGTATCTTCTTCTTTTCCGTTAATGACTCTTTTTGCACCTAATTTCAGAGCAAGGTCCAGACGCTTCTGAAGAACATCAACCACCGTGATATCTGTTGCTCCAAGGCTTACACATGCCTGAAGTGTCATAAGACCGATCGTTCCGCCGCCTAAGATCACGATGCTCTTACCGAGCATTGCGCCGCCGAGAACTGCTGCATGCATTCCGACTGCTGCCGGCTCGACCAAAGCACCCTCTAATGTAGACATTCCTTCTGGAATGTGATAGGTCCATGCTTCTGGATGTGTCATGTACTGTGTCAATGCGCCTTTATAATGCGGCTGTGTTGCTAACATGTCCACACTTGGGCAAATATTGTAATGACCGTGCTTGCTGTATTCTGTAGATTCATCCGGAACACTTGGCTCGATCAAAACCTTATCACCGACTTTAAATTTTGTGACCCTGGCTCCGATTCCAACAACCTCGCCTGCCACTTCATGTCCAAGTCCGATTTTCTGATTTGGATCTTTTGGCGGAATAAATGGTCCGAATTCAAATCCGTGGATATCAGATCCACACATTCCTACGTATTCTACCTTCATTAAGATTTCATTGTCTTTTGGCTGTGGAACTTCACATTCCTGAATTTCAAATTGTCCGGGTGTTACTAAAATTGCTTCTGAGTTGTTCAAAATTAAGACCTCCTTATGTTGTATCCCGGTGCCCGGACTGTCCGGACACCGCGTGTTAAAATGTTCGAATCAATTATTCTACATCTCCAATGTTCTCTACCGATTCTCCACGTGTCTCAACACCTAAGAATAAGATACCGACTGCGATGATCACAGCTACGATAGAAATCAGGATAAATACTCCGTTTGCTCCCATGGAAGAAGCTGCAACAGATGTTACAAGGAATGGGAAGAAAATGTTGCTCACACGACCCATTGCGTTACTGAAGCCGGAACCAGAAAGTTTTGCTGAGGTTGGCCACATCTCTGGAACGTAGACAGCAGATGCATAGCATACGTACATATAAATGACTGTGTTCAACAGGAAGGTGCATACAATCAGTGATGTCATCGTTGTCTGCTGTCCTGTGATGATTCCAAGTACCGCCATCAATGCCAGAAGTCCAACGCCCATTGCTTTACGTGGAATCTTATCCATAATTAAGGATGCAATAAAGATTCCGAACGGAGCTCCGAAGAGACCGAACATTGTCATGAACTGTGAGTCTGATGTGCTGTATCCCATAGATGAAAGCATAGAAGGCATCCAGTTCATCAGTGTATACTGAATTGTGTTCATACCGATTAATACAAGTGATCCTACGATTGTTCTTCTGAGCAGTTTTCCTCTGAATAATGCAGAATATGGAAGCTGTTTTACTGCTTTTGGCTCTTCTGTTACTTCTGGAAGTTTTTTGCCGGTAGAGCTTTCGATTTCTTTTTCAATCTGTGTCATGATCTTATCTGCTTCTTCGACTCTTCCCTGAGATTCTAACCATCTTGGCGACTCTGGGAACTTCTTAATAATAAAGACGCAGGCGATGATTGATAATACAGAAGGAATCATGAACTGGATTCTCCAGTTTAACGCATAGCTTGCTACACAAGATCCGATTAAAAGTGCGATACCATTACATACCGGATGAGCCCAGTTACCGATAAATGAAGTACGGCTTGACCATGTACCACGGTTTCTTCCCGGAACATACTCTGTAAATCCTGCAAAAAGTACAACTAATAAAGCACCAAGTCCAAGACCCTGAATCAGTCGGAAGACATACAGTACATAGATGTTCGGTGAAAGTGCGCCGCCGATCATCGCTACAATATGGATTGCTTCATATAAAAGGATTGATTTCTTACGGCCAATCTTATCTCCGATCGGTCCGCCAATCAGTGCTCCAAATAACTGACCTGCTGTGTATGTAGTTCCCCACATTGCGAGAAGCTTGCTTCCCGGCTCTAACCAGTGAATTTCATTTAATAAGATGTTCTGTACTGCACCACCGATACCGTTTGACCAGCAAACGAGAAGTGCGAACGCTGTTACCAGCCACATTTTAATATGCCAGCTTGAATTTGGCAGACGATCCAGTCTTGCTCCGATATTTGCATTTGATTTATTATTCATTTTTTTACCCTTTCCTCATTACCATTTCTTTTGAATTTGTATTCGGTTGTTTTATATCTCGCTGTCTCTCACAGCTCCCTTTAACTCTGTCTCAAGATCCTCTTCCATCATAGCCCATGCCTTTGTAAAATCTTTATCTTTGTTCCAAAGTGCAGGCGGTCCCATGATTACGATATCCGCACCCGCCTCATAAAGTGGTCGGTAGAGGTCTTTGTTCATTGAGCCGTCCGCCTCGATCAGGAAATTTAAGTTTCTTTCTTTTCTGATTTTTGCCAGACGCCTGATTTTCACATACATCTGAGGATCGACCGGCTGCCCTGAGATCCCCGGGTCCACGATCATGATTGTGACTTTATCCAGCAACGGAAGATAGTATTCTATCGTCTCCAGTGGAACGGATGGGCTTAAGGCAACACCTGCCTTACATCCCAGCTCCTTGATTCTGTGGATTGTCACAAATGCATCGCCCTCGATGCAGTCCGTGTGCGGCGTGATATACGCTGCACCGGCATTTGCAAAGGTTTCAAGATACTGCTGTGGATGTGCCACCATAAGATGCGCATCCATCGGCTTTAAATTTGCTACATGTTTATTCAGATAATCGAGATAATCCGGTCCGATTCCATAGCTTGGCACATAGACTCCATCCTTGATGTCCATATGTAAATAGTCCGACTTCTCGTTGATAATCTTCATCTGTTCTTCTACATGGAATAAATCACAGCACCCAACAGACGGTGCGACCATTAATTTTCTCTCCATGTGATTAGTCCTCATAATCATAAGTCATGATGACTTTGATTGCTTCTTTGTCTGCCATAGCCTGAAAGCCTTCTTCCCACTGTGAAAGACCGATTCTGTGTGTAATCATAGGCTGTACATTGATTGCTCCCGACTTAAGAAGACGCATTGCATTTCTCCATGTGGTAGAATCATATGCCATATGTCCGATGATGCTCTTGTTCCATGCTGTGATGTCATTGATAGAGAATTCCAATGGTTTGAATCCCATACCGACACGAACGATCTCAGCGTTTGGTCTTGTCATTTCAATTGCCTGTTTTAATGCGATGTTCGCACCGGAACACTCTACCACTAATCCAAGATTGTCTTTTCCGCAGATTTCCTGACAGCGTGCAACCACATCTTCTGTCGATCCGTTGACACAGTGTGTCGCACCCAGTTCTTTTGCAACACCAAAACGAACCTTTGTGTCATCCTGAAGTCCTACCATGACAATGTTCACCGCTCCCATGATACGTGCAACCTGTACTGCAAATAATCCGATCGGGCCTGTTCCGAATACAACCACGTCCTGTCCCGGAAGTAAATGTGCCTGCTGTGCAATTGCTTTATAAGAGTTGCAGATCGGGTCCATCAGTGCTGCCTCTTCGTATGCAACTTCCTCTGGAATTTCCCAGATTGCATGTTTGTGGATGCGAAGGATTTCTCCCGGAATCTTACAATATTTTGAGAAGCCGCCGCCCCATGTATTGTTGTCTAATCCAAGATTCACTTTATGTTCGCAGCAAAGGAAATCTCCTGCTTCACAAGCCGGGCAAACGCCACATACATGAGCACTGTTGTCTGATACGATTCTCTGTCCAATCTTCCAGTCCTTAACTTCTGTACCAACTTTTACGATTTCTCCAGCGAACTCATGTCCACGGATAGAGTTGAATTCATCTGATCCGTTCTCTACTTTGAAATGTTTCATGTCTGCTCCGCAGATTGCCGCTGCTTTCACCTCAATAATAATATCCTCTGGTCCACACTCAGGTTCCGGAACATCGATCATCCGATATCCACCAAATTCTTTGCCATATCTTGCTAATGCTTTCATTTTCTTTCCTCCATTTTCATGATAAAACGTTACATTATATTTTTACAGTTTCGGCCGAAAAACATTTGACTCCTCATCCCGTTCGGAACCATTTGTTTATGTCTACATACTACTTCAAACAGCGGAAATAGTCAACTAAAAATCTTTGTTTTAAACATTTTTGTGAGCATTTCACAACTTGATAACCAATTAATCACACTTTATTTTTTGGTTTTTGTGCATTTTTTTGTATTTTTGTTTCTGTTGAAGATTTCTTATTTGTTTTTCCAGCTCATTTTCTTTGTTTTAATCATTTATCACAGATGTTTATGTTTATTTTAAAGAATTCACTATAACATATGGCAAGTAAAGGTCCACTGTTCTTTAATCTTACATGCGCAGCAAAAAAGCAGATATTTTCATACCTGCTTTTCTCTGCTTTCTATTCTCATTTACACCTCAAATACTTCCAAATCATCCGGAACATACAGATTTCCATGATAATAAGCCGTGCCTTCCGCCGTATACATTTCCTTCCGCTGTTTCAAATGTGTCTCTTCCGTATGATACAGAATCAGATTCGAAACCCCCAGCTCTTCTGCCAGCAGGCAGGCTTCTTTCACCGTACTGTGATGCTTCTCGTAGGGTTTGAATTTATCCGCTTCGCCGAACAGACAGAATGCCTCGTGCATCAGCCAGTCACTGCCTTTCACAAACTCATAATCTGCCTCATTATAAGGCTCATCGCCCACACAGGTGAATTTCGTTCCATCTATATTCATGGTGAAGCCATATTGTTTTGCCTTTGTTGACATAATGTCAAAGAACGTGACCTCTTTTCCGAGAATCTGTTTTTGATCTCCATGCTCCAGCGGAACAAATATAATTCTCTCACCAAAATGTATGCACACTTTCTTCTGTGTGGTAAGCTCGGAAAGTGTACGAATTGTATTTACCAGATCCGAATGACAATAGATTCGTAAATCGCCCTCGTATTTCCCCTGATTCATCTTCGTTCCGATTAACCGAATCATCCAGACAATCCCCAAAATATGGTCCGCATGCTCATGTGTGATAAAAATGTCATGAAGGTCTGTCAGATCTATGCCCGTGTCCTTCAGGACTTTTAAGATGCGGTTGCCTCCGCCGCAGTCTACGAGAAAATGCTGTCCGTTCTCTGTCAGTGCAAAGCAAGTATTGTAACATTCTGTAACAGTCGCATTTCCAGTTCCTAATATTGTAAGTTTCATATCTGTATTTCTCCTGTCTTCTATTGTCCTTAAAATCATCCAAGTGCCACATCCAGAATCATCATAATAACAAATCCAAGTGCAACACCAATCGTTCCGATATTCGAGTGTTCTCCGTTCTGTGATTCCGGAATCAGTTCTTCCACAACCACATAAATCATTGCCCCGGCCGCAAATGAAAGCAGATACGGCAGCACCGGCACCACAAGGTCTGCAAGCAAAATGGTGAGTATCGCTGCAATCGGTTCCACCACACCGGATAATCCGCCGTAGACAAACGCCTTTCCTTTTGACATCCCCTGTGATTTTAAAGGCATCGAAATAATCGCGCCCTCCGGGAAGTTCTGAATTGCAATTCCAATTGCAAGAGCAATCGCACCAGTCATGGAAACACCGGAATTTTCCATCATTGCTCCGGCAAATACAACACCGACCGCCATCCCTTCCGGAATGTTATGCAGTGTAACTGCAAGAACAAGCATCGTGCTTTTCTTCAAATTCGATTTGATTCCTTCCGGTTCATCTTCATTCATATGTAAATGTGGAATCAGTGTATCCAGCAAAAGTAAGAATGCCATTCCGAGAAGGAAGCCGGCGGCTGCCGGAACCCATGGAATCACGCCCTGTTCCTCCGCCATCTCAATCGATGGCATAATCAGTGACCACACACCTGCCGCAATCATCACTCCAGATGCAAACCCCAGTAATGCTTTCTGTGTCAATGCGCCCATATCCTTTTTTAAAAAGAAAACCATAGCGGAACCAAGCACCGTTCCGAGTAATGGAATCAATAATCCAATTGCCATATTATTCATCTCAGTCTCCTCCTGTGAATTATAATTGAAAATATTCTCTATTATCATATCATAAATATGGTATACTGTGACATAGAAAATGGTTCAAGAAAAGGGAGACTTTATGGAAAAATTATTTCAAAATATATTAGACGGAAAGGACATCCGGCAGAACCTGAGTGCATTGCGAAAAGAAATCAAAGATCCTGACCGGCGCAGACAGCTCGAATCGCTTGTGGGTACGCAGCCTGCTGCCCTCATCTGTCTGCTGGATTCCGATGATGCCAAGACGCGCAAGAACGCTGCACTGCTCATGGGCGAACTTGCCCTGCCGGAATTTCGTGACCATCTTTTCCAAAAATATACAGAAGAGACTACACTTTTTGTGAAAGAATCGTATCTGACTGCACTCTCCGCATTTGACTGCTCACCGTATCTAAACGAGCTAAAAAACAGATTAAACGAACTTTCTAAATTGGAACTGACTCCGGACATCAAAAAACACACAGAAGCGGAAATGCGTGCACTAGGCAGCATCATTCTTTCTGTTGAAGGCGCAAAAAAACACACATTTACCGGATATCACGAGAAATTTCACTGCATTCTTCTGACAAACCGCCTGCACAAAAATGTGACGGCAGATCAGATTCAGCACGGAACGGTCGAAGAATTTCCTGCCGGCCTGCTTGTTACAACTGAAGACCTCGAAGAGCTTCTGTACCTCCGTACCTACAGTGAGTTGTTGTTTGCAATACCGGGCGTTACCACCTGCTCCGCAAATCCTCAGGAAGCCGCGGTACAGTTAGCCTCTTCCAGCCTTCTTTCACTGTTAAAGAAAATCCACAGAGAACCGGCACCGTTCTACTTCCGCATTGGGGTCAAAAGTTCCATGCCTCTGGATAAAAAAAGTACGTTTGTAAAATCACTTTCTTCCGAACTGGAACGTTTAACCAAACGTGACCTGTTAAACACTGCATCGGATTATGAATTAGAAATCCGGCTGATTGAAAATAAGTCACATACCTTTAATGTCATGGTAAAGCTTAATACGATTCCCGATGAACGTTTTTCGTACCGCAGGGAATCTGTTGCTGCCAGTATGAAACCGGTAAATGCAGCACTTCTCGTAGAACTCGCAAAGGACTATATGGTCCCGGATGCCCAGATTTTAGACCCATTCTGCGGTGTTGCGACTCTCTTAATCGAACGTCAGATGGTCGTAAAGGGCAACACCTCTTATGGAATTGATGCTTATCCCGATGCAATTGACAAAGCGAAGATTAACATGGATGCCGCCGGACAGATTATTCATTTTGTTAACAAAGATTGTTTTGAGTTTACACACGACTATCTTTTTGATGAGATTTTCACAGATATGCCATTTGAAACCGGGCATAAATCCGATGAAGAAATTTATGAGATTTACCGTAAATTCTTTGACATGGCCGGCAATCTTCTGACCGAGGACGGTACCATCATCATGTATTCCCGTAATCCGGAATATGTGCGCAGCCTTTCCAAAGGACAGAATTACCATATAATAAAAGAATGGGAAATTATGGACAAAGAAAACGCATGGCTCTTTATCTTACGATAAGTACCAAACATATAACGATTGTCACATATTTTTTCTTTCTCCTGATTTTCTATTGACTTTCATCCCCCAAGTGTTAAAATATTAACGAAAGAGAAATTATTCAATAATTCAAACTTAGGAGGGTTTTATCATGGGACGTTTTACATTACCACGTGACCTGTATCACGGCAAAGGTTCAATTGCAGAATTAGCAAACCTTACAGGAAAGAAAGCGATCGTTGTTGTTGGTGGCGGTTCAATGAAAAGATTCGGATTCTTAGATGCTGTTGTTGAGAATCTGAAGAAAGCTGGTATGGAAGTTCAGTTATTTGAAGGTGTTGAGCCAGATCCATCTGTTGAGACAGTTATGAAGGGTGCAAAAGCTATGCAGGATTTCCAGCCGGACTGGATCGTTGCAATGGGCGGCGGATCACCAATCGATGCTGCAAAGGCAATGTGGGCATTCTATGAGTACCCGGATGTAACATTTGAAGATCTGATTGTACCATTTAACTTCCCTACACTTCGTACAAAAGCTCATTTCTGTGCAATTCCTTCAACATCAGGAACCGCTACAGAGGTTACAGCATTTGCAGTAATCACAGACTACGCAAAAGGTATCAAGTATCCAATGGCTGACTTTAACATCACACCTGATGTTGCAATCGTTGATCCTGACCTTGCTGAGAAGATGCCACAGAAGCTGACAGCTCACACAGGTATGGACGCTATGACACATGCCATTGAAGCTTATGTTTCTACATTAAACTGTGATTACACAGATCCATTAGCACTTCACGCAATCAAGATGGTTGATGAGTTCTTAATTGCTTCATACAACGGAGATATGGAAGCAAGAGACCGTATGCACAACGCTCAGTGTCTTGCAGGTATGGCATTCTCTAACGCATTACTCGGTATCGTTCACTCAATGGCTCACAAGACAGGTGCTGCTTACTCAGGTGGACATATTGTACATGGCTGTGCAAATGCAATGTACCTTCCAAAGGTTATCAAATACAATGCAAAAGACGAGACAGCTGCAAAACGTTACGCAGATATCGCTCGTTTCATCCACTTAAAAGGTGAGACAACAGACGAATTAGTTGACGCTTTAATCGCTCGTATCTTAGAGATGAACAAAGCACTCAACATTCCTACCTGCATCAAAGAATACGAAGGCGGAATCATCGACGAGAAAGAATTCAACGACAAGCTTTCTGATGTTGCTGCTCTTGCAATCTCAGATGCCTGTACAGGATCTAACCCACGTCAGCCTTCACAGGAAGAGATGGAAAAATTACTGACAGCTGTATACTATGACAAAGAAATCGATTTCTAATTGAAATGAAAATGAAATAGTTGCATGAAGAGAAGCGGAGGGCTTTTAAGCTCCCGTTTCTCTTTTTATTGGATTCCATTCGTTTATTTGGGAACAAATTGAATTCTTAGCACCATCCCCATTCCATCTGCTAATTTTTTCAGCAGTTTAATAGATGGATTTCTTGTTCCATTTTCCAGCTTACTAATATCTGCCTGATTCATTCCGGTTTTTTCTGCCAGCTCTTTCTGTGTCATATTCTGTGAAATTCTCGCATCAATAATTGCTCGTATAATGTCCATCTCCGGTTGAATCGCTTCATATTCCTTTACAAATTCAGGATTCTTCATTAATTCTTTTTTTACATTATCTAAAGATTTCATTGTATTCTCACCCTTTCTACAAAAACATCTCTTCTTTTCTTAGCAAGTTTAATTTCTTTTCGCGGTGTCTTTCTTGTTTTTTTTACAAATCCGTTCGTCAATATTATCTTTTCATCATAATAAAAGAAATACAACACTCTCGTAATATTATTTCCAACCTTACATCGCAATTCAAAAATACCATCTTCCAAATATTTGCTATATGGTTCTCTTAAATTATTTCCCTTTTCCTTCAACACATCAAGAAGTCCTATCAATTTTGCCTGCATCTTCGCATCTAAATTATGAATAAAAACCTCCACCGGACAATTCCCGATTTCATCTTCATACAACCGTACTTCAAACTCTCTCATGTATTCTCCCTTCATTTTATGGCATATATGCCATATCGTCAATACTTTTTTTCTCTTTTCCTGCAACTTTTGGAGTAAATAGGCGAATTGCCCGTGAAAATATGTTTTGAATAAAACATGTAACCTAAGCGTAACTTTCCAGTTGGAATTTGTCAATTAAAATACCATTAAAAATATCCTCGAAATCAATTTTTCGAGGATATTTTCATGCATCAATATTCTTTTGTTACAATTTCTATTCCATACAGCTCATCTTCTTTGCAATATGCTTACAATGTTTCGAAAATATTGAACCATAACCAGTAAAACGCCACCGAGCATCACTGAATTGCACACAAGTGGTATGGATATGTTGAAAAAATACGGTCCCCTGGCTCCATGTATGATCGAAACATTCAAAAGTCCAAGAATGAGAAGCCAAAACATACATCGTAAATAAAAGCGAATCCGCGATTTGCCATCCGTATATAACGCCTCTGCCGCTTCCTCTCTGTCCACCTCAAAATAATACAATCCAAGCTGTCTCGCAACGAAATTCATCTTCATCTCTTCCGCAAAGGATAAAAATTCACGATTATCTTTTTCAAATGCCCGCTGATCAATCAGATATCTATATGCTGATTTTTCACATACTTCAAATTGATAAGAAAACAGATTCCTTTTTACAAGCCGGTATCCGGAATCTGCCATTTCATTTAACCATCGCTGTTCTTTGTCAATGTCCAGAAACATCTTTGTGATCTCCATCCGCATTTCCTCCTAATATCTGAATTCCCAGCTGGTAATTCTGTTCCAGTCTTTCGGTCTCTTTTTCAAGGACAACTCTTCCTGATTCGGTGATCAGATAGATTTTTTTCCTGCTTTCCTGCTCGCAGAGCTGTATCCATCCCTTTTTGATTAACGCATTTACAGCACCATATAAGGTGCCCGCGCCCGGCTTTACCCTGCCATCTGTATTCTCCTCCAAGAACCTCAGTACACCATATCCATGATTCGGCGTGCAAAATGCCAGCAGAATCAGATAGGTAACTTCCGTGAGGACTTCATTTCCACATTCTCTCATTATCATCACGTCCATCTATTACGTTTAGTGTAATATAATTATAACATACTTTGGGTGTATTTCAACTGACAATTGGATTTTGTTATCTGCATCCGCATTTCACCGGCAGCTTTCACGCTTGCATCCTGCAGAACCGTTTGCTATAATAAATCTACACCGTACATCGATGTACAAGTTGATTTATTTTCTAAAATTGGAGGGAAAGTGATGAGAAAATATGATGAATGCCTTTTCCAGATTGGAGAAGTGACAAAAATACTCGGCATCAGCCGAAGGATGATATTGAATTATGAGGAACACGGGCTGGTGATTCCCGCTGTCAAAGATGAGGTCAATGGCTATCGCTACTACACCGCTGATAATATAACGCAGCTTCGTTCAATCCGTACTCTGCAGTCTCTCGGGCTGTCGCTGAAAGAAGTAGCCGAATATTACTATGATATAACAAACATCGACATACACCTGCAGCGATTAATGGAAATGCGGGACTTACTGGACAAAAATATTGAGATGCTGCGAGTCCGTTCTGTGAAATCCGGGGATTCTACGGTACACTCCGTGACTCTGCCCAGACAAATCTGCTTCTGCCGCGAGTATACCTGCGCAGATGCTGCCGAAGCCGCGATTCATTTGCGGAACACTTACATTGCTGCCGCCCGCACAGGGCATATGTCCATGATTCGCCGCATGTTTACGGTTCGTCAGACTGCCGATCCAGATACGCTTCAGCTTCTGTGTTCCATTCCCGTCGAAGACAGTTTTGATGGACCGGAACGTCGTGAATTTCCGGAAACGCTTGCTCTTTGTATCTACCACCGAGGTTCTTATGAAGGGATCGGCGATACCATACGCGTACTGCAGCAGTATGCGAAAGAACATAATATCTCTGCAGACGGCGATTTCCGCTCCATCTATTTAGAGGAGCCACCCACTCGCGGAACAAACAGTGCTGACTACATCACGCAGGTCGCTGTTCCAATAGCAGACAGACGAAAGCACGTCTGATTTGCCCCAAACGAGTGTTCCACGCCCTCCAGCTCTACATAAAATCCGTAATTAACATCGCATCCCCAAACGAGAAGAAGCGATACCTTTCTTTTACAGCTTCTTCGTAAGCCGCTAATACATGTTCTCTGCCCGCAAGTGCTGACACGAGCATAATCAGTGTAGACTCCGGTAAATGAAAGTTTGTCAGCAGACAGTCCAACACTTTGAACTGATAACCGGGATAGATAAAAATCTCCGTCCATCCGCTGGACGGTTCCATGTGTCCATCTGCCGCTGCCGCTGATTCGATGGTACGGCAGCTTGTCGTTCCAACGCAGATGACTCTGTGTCCACTTTCTTTTGCCTGATTAATCTTGTCGGCCGCCTCCCGGTCAATCTGATAAAATTCCGAATGCATGTGATGATCTAAGATATCATCTACTTTGACCGGACGGAAGGTTCCCAGACCAACGTGAAGAGTGACTCTGGCAATATCAATTCCCTTCGCTTCCACTTCTTTTAAAATCTCCTGCGTGAAATGAAGTCCCGCTGTCGGAGCTGCTGCCGATCCGGTATGCTTTGCATAGACCGTCTGGTAACGGTTCTTGTCCTGAAGCTGATGTGTAATATACGGTGGCAGAGGCATCTGTCCCAGCTGGTCTAAGATTTCCTCAAAGATTCCTTCATAGTGGAACTGAATCAGACGATTGCCTTCCTCCACGACTTCCAGCACTTCTCCGGTCAGAAGACCATCGCCAAAGCTTACCTTTGCACCCGGCTTCATTTTCTTTCCGGGCTTCACTAAAGTTTCCCAGATATCATTTTCGTTTCTTTTCAGCAGTAAAACCTCGATTTTTGCTTCCGTTCCCACTTTCGAGCCAATCAGTCTTGCCGGAATGACCTTTGTATCATTGATGACCAGACAGTCACCCGGATTTAAATAATTTACAATTTCTTTAAATCCGTGGTGCTGCACTTCACCTGTGTTTTTATTCAGCACCAGAAGTCTGGAGCCCGAACGGTCCTCGAGTGGATCTTGGGCAATCAGCTCTTCCGGCAGCTCAAAATTAAAATCTTCTGTTCTCATTATTGTCTCAACTCAATTCCAAGGCCTTCTAAGCCATTTAAGATTTTCTTCATTGCAGCGCTTACATCCGCCTCTTCCAAGGTGCGGTCTTTTGCTCTGAATACCACAGAGTAGGCAACTGATTTATGTCCCTGCTTAATCTGTGCGCCTTCATAAAGATCAAACAGAGAATAGCTCTCTAATATCTTACCGCCGCGCTGTGCGATGATTTCCTCTACCTGTCCCACTAAAATTTCTTTTGGCATTACCATACTGATATCACGGGAAACTGCAGGGTATTTTGCAATTCCTTCGTATTTTCTGTCAAATGTGGCGAGCGCTACGATCTGCGGCATATCAATCACTGCGACATAAGCTCTTTCGCCGATTCCGTAGTTGTCCGCAACCTGCGGATGAACCTCGCCCAGAAATCCGATGACATTTCCATCATAGATGATGTTTGCCTGACGTCCCGGATGTAAAAATGCCTTTCCGGCGTTTGGGTCATAGGTTTCTTTTTTCTTCATGCCGACTTTTTCAAAGAACTCTTCCACGACTCCCTTCATATTGAAGAAATCGCCGTCCCCATACATTCCCAGTGTGAACTGCATACGCTCGTTTGGAAGCTCTTTTAAAGGAAGTTCCTTCGGCAGATAGATATTTCCCAGTTCATATAACTTTACGCCCTTATTTCGGCGATTATAGTTCGTAGCAAGCGATGTCAGGATTCCGTTCAGAGATGTCGTTCTCATAATACTGAAATCTTCACCCAATGGATTCATGATCTCAATCGCATTTCGAAGTTCATCCCCCTCCGGCAGCAATAACTTATCAAATACCTTTGGACTCTCAAAGGAATAGTTCATACCCTGACTGAATCCGCAGAATTCTGCGATATCCTTTGCCACCTGCTCGATGCGCAGCTTGAACGGTAATTTTCCTGTGGTTGCTTCTCCGCTTGGAAGCGTTGTCGGAATATTCTCATATCCGAAGAAACGCGCTACTTCTTCCGCAAGATCTGCAAGACGGAATAAATCGTGTCTGAAGGTCGGTGCGATGACTTCTTTTGTCTCTGCATCATACTCTAAGTCAATGGTCTTGAAGTATCGAATCATATCTTCTTCCGGCACATCGGTTCCAAGAAGTTTGTTAATCTGGGCTGCATCAAATGGAACTCTGACCGGTTCTTTTTTCTTCAGGTATACATCTACCATACCGCCGACTACTTCTCCGGCTCCCATCTCTTCTACAAGCTGGCATGCACGGTTGATTGCCTCTTCTGCATTGTTTGGATCCAATCCTTTTTCGAAGATGCCGGAAGCATCTGTACGAAGTCCGATCTTCTTGCTGGACTTACGGATGTTCGTTCCATTAAAGCATGCAGCTTCGAATAACATCGTCTCAACACTGTCAGTAATCATAGAGTTTTCTCCACCCATGACTCCTGCGATTCCGACTGCCTTTTCGCCGTCACAGATTGTCAGTACTGTATCGTCAAGTGTTCTCTCTTCTCCGTCTAATGTAACAAATTTCTGGTCTTTTTCTGCGGTCTTTACCACAATCTGATTTCCCGCGATATTTGCGAGATCATAGGCATGCATTGGCTGTCCGTATTCTGCCATGACATAGTTCGTAATATCGACCAGATTATTGATTGGACGGATTCCCACAGAAGCCAGTCTTCTCTGCATCCATTTTGGAGATGGTGCAATCTTGATATTCTTAACAATTCTCGCGCAGTAACGTGGGCAGAGGTCTGCATTTTCTACGGATACTCTGATGTAATCATTGACGTCTTCTTCATTTCCTGCTGCAGTTACAACCGGTGGTCTAAACTCCTGTCCGAATGTCGCGGCAGCCTCTCTCGCAATGCCGATGACGCTGTAGCAGTCTACACGGTTGGATGTAATCTCATACTCAAATACCACATCATCTAATCCGAGTGCGCTGACTGCACTGCTTCCAACTTCAGCATCTTCCGGGAAAATATAGATGCCGTTTTCCGGTGATTCCGGATACATGTCTGTGTTCGATCCGAGTTCTTCGATGGAGCACATCATTCCAAAACTCTCAACACCACGGAGTTTTCCTTTTTTGATTTTAATTCCCCCCGGTGTCATATTTCCATCATGTCCGCCTGCAACACGTCCGCCGTCAAGAACGACCGGGACCTTGTCCCCTTCTTTTACATTCGGAGCTCCTGTTACAATCTGAACTTTTCCTTCTTCTGATACGCCTTCTGCGTTCACATTTGTTCCGACATTGACCTGACAGATAATAAGCTTGTCTGCGTCCGGATGTCTCTCTATTTTTTCAATCTGCCCGATGACAATTTTTTCCAGATCTGCATCGAGTGCAGTATATCCTTCTACCTTTGTTCCGGTCAGTGTCATCGCATCCATATATTCCTGCGCTGTTACATCCAGAGATGGTACATACGCTTTAATCCATGATAATGATGTATTCATTTCCTGTCCTCCTTCTTAGAACTGTTTCAAGAATCTGATATCGTTTTCGTATAATAATCTCATGTCATCGATTTCATATTTGAGGAGTGCAATACGCTCTAAGCCAACTCCGAAGGCAAAGCCTGTATATTCTTCCGGATCGATTCCACACATTTCAAGTACGTGTGGGTGAACCATTCCACAGCCAAGAATTTCAATCCATCCCTCACCTTTACAGAAGCGGCATCCTGATCCGCCGCATTTGAAGCAGCTTACATCCATCTCGGCACTTGGCTCTGTGAATGGGAAATGATGCGGTCTGAATTTTGTCTTGGTATCTTCGCCAAACAACTCTTTTGCAAATACCTCCAATGTACCTTTTAGATCGGCAAATGAAATATTTTTGTCAATGACCAGCCCTTCTACCTGATGGAAGGATGGTGAATGGGTTGCATCCACTTCGTCTGCACGGAACACACGTCCCGGTGAGAGCATACGGATTGGGAGCTTACCACTTTCCATGACACGCGCCTGCACCGGTGATGTCTGGGTACGCAGGACGATTTCTTTGTTGATGTAAAATGTATCCTGTTCGTCCTTTGCCGGATGGTCTGCCGGAATATTTAATTTCTCAAAGTTATATTCATCATATTCAATTTCTGGACCTTCCATGACCTCATAACCCATGCCGACGAAAATGTTCTCGACTTCTTCCAATGCGATGGTATTTGGATGACGGTGTCCCACTGTATTCTTCTTGGATGGAAGTGTCACATCAATTACTTCCTGTTTTAACTTCTCTTCACGGATGGCAGCATCCATACGTTTTTTGGTATCTTCAAGCATCGCCTCGATAGCTTCTCGCGTCTCATTGACAAGCTGTCCGACCTTCGGTCTCTCCTCCGGTGCGACATCTTTCATTCCTTTTAATACAGCGGTAAGTTCACCTTTTTTGCCAAGGAACTTGACACGCACATCATTTAATTTTTCCGGAGCATCCGCTGCTTCGATTTGTTTTCTCACTTCTTCAGCGATCTTTTCTAATCTTTCTTTCATAATATCTCCTTTCGTTGGGGACGTAGTATTTTTCAAAAATACTACGTCCTGAATTGATTTTTACCCGTCAGAAAATTGACTTTTACCCGTCAGAAAATTACATTAAAAAAAGCCCCTCCCAACAAAGGGACGAGGCTAAATCGCGGTACCACCCTAATTCTCACCAGACATCTGTGAGCACTCAAGTATGCGTAACGCGCATTATACGTTGCTTCCTACTCTGAAAACACATTTCAAAAACACAGCTCTCGCGGGAATTTCGATTCTCATCTGAACTAAAGGAAACTTGCAGCCTTTGATTTCCTCTCTCTGTTAGAAGGTGATTCTCTACTGAACACGGTCATTGCTTTTATTTATTATAATTTAAATACTTTTTCTATTGTAACATATCAATCCTGAAAGTCAAGATTTTTTAGCGCATATCTTCTTCTCGATCTTCTTCTCGATCTTCTTCTCAATCAGAACATTAAGTTCTCCGCCGAGCAGCGTAATATACATACAGAAGTACATCCAGAGCATGATCAGGATAATCGTTGTCAGACTGCCGTACATACTGGTAAATCCAGTAAACACATCCAGATAAACCGAAAAGAAGAACGACATCAACAGCCATCCAAACGCAGTGAACACCGCTCCCGGAATCTGTTTGCGCAGCGCATTCTTACGGTTTGGCAGGAACTTGTACACCAGTACCCACAGCACAAATAAAAATGACAGTGAAAAAAGTGTACGCATCCGCATCAGAAAATCCACGACCGGCTCAAGGAACGGAATGTGGCGGATAACAACTACACTGATTCCGTTACCAAAAACAGATAGCAGCAGTGTGAAAATAATTGCTACGATAAATAGCACCGTATAAAAGGTAGCCCGAAACCGCAGGAAAAAGTAATTACGTGTCTCAACACAGTCATAAGTACAGTTCAGACCTGTCGTCACCGAGAGAACACCCTTCCCGGCTGACCAGAGTGCCATGAGTATCGTAAATGGAATGATTGTGTTGGACTGGTTATATACCTGATTCACGATTGAGACAATCAGTCCGTTCACGGTGGTTGGAAATACATTCACAACTGCAGTCATGACCATCTCCCGTGTGACCGGTGTGAATTGAATCATCGTTAATAGCAAAATCATGATTGGAATCAAAGATAACATAAAGAAATAAGAGGCCTGCGCGGCATATGCGCCGTTGTGATGCAAGCCACAATTTACAATGAAACTATTGACTTCATTCATGACTTTTGATAGTTTTCGTTTCATGAAATTCTCCTGTCAGCGTATCTCGCTTCATATATTTAAAAGCATCATACCACAAAATATACAAAGAAGCAAAAGTCAAGGCAGTTACCGCGATGGCAACTGCCTTTCATCTTTTGTTATGCCCAAGGTGCCGGTCTCCACATTTTGACTCCTAGCCACAGCTAGGTGGGCAACCGCATCTGTTTTTCTGTCTTCCACTGCAATCGGAGGCCTGACATATTACAGAAATTTAAGAATCCCGTTTAAAGTATTGTAGGTTCAAAATGTAAGAGTTGTCGCACATCTCAGGTTTGATATTATTATAACCTCACTTGAATCATTTTACAAGAGATTTACATTTAATTTCACAATTTAGACATGCCAAATTTTGGTTTGCATTTATTTCTGATTGTGCAAAAGCTTATGTTCTCTGCCTTTGAGCAATCCATCGTACAATGTCATAATAATCGGATTTTCGTTGGAAAGCTTAATCTGCGCGGTGCGGTCGACCTTGTAAATACCATCCATTCTGGCTTTTTTCGTGCGTGGTCCAATCGGAACCGGCTGTCCGCCGCCCGCGATACATCCGCGTTTACAAGCCATCACCTCAACAAAATCATAATCTGCTTTCCCTGCGCGAATCCGGTCCATGACTCTTCCCGCATTTGCAAGACCATTGACAACTGCGATCTTCACTTCACGCTCTCCGAGCATCACAGACGCTTCCTTGATGCCCTCTGCTCCGCGGATGCCGGTAAAGCTGATATCCTGCAGTACATCGGCCTTATTGCTGTTCAGCAGTCTTCTCAGCACCGCCTCCGTCACACCACCGGTTACACCGAAGATTGCTCCGGCTCCGGATGAAATACCAAACGGCATGTCCATCGCCTCCGGCTCTACCATCTTCAGGTCAATGCCCTCTTCTTTGATCATTCTGGTCACTTCGTTTGTCGTCAATACGTAATCCACGTCCTGCTCGCCGTCCGTGAAATGCTCCGGCCTCTTGATTTCGCCCTTCTTCGCCGTACAAGGCATAATGGATACAAGAACGGTCTTTCTGGTATCTTCCCGATTCTCTCTCGCCTCTTCCTTCAGCACAGCTCCAAACATCTGCTGCGGCGAACGGCAGGTGGAAATGTGTCCCGCAAGATCCGGGTATTTGTTTTCACAGAATTTCACCCAGCCCGGACAGCAGGAGGTAAAGAGCGGCAGATTCTCACCGGACTCAATCCGCTCCACCAATTCCTTTGACTCTTCCATCACCGTTAAATCGGCTCCGAAGTTCGTGTCATAAATTTCATCAAATCCAATCCTCCGAAGTGCCGCAACCAGCTTGCCAATGGTATTCTCACCCTTAGGGATGTTGAATTTATCGCCGATTGCCACACGCACCGCCGGCGCGATTTCCGCAACCACACGCACATTTTTGTCTGCCAGCAGATTCCACACCTGCGTTACATTTTCCTGAATCGTAATAGCTCCGGTCGGACATACTACGCGGCACTGTCCGCATCCGACACAGTCGGTCTCACTTAAATTCTTATTAAATGCCGGTGTCACCTGCATCTTAGAACCTCGGAATGCAAAATCCAAAATCCCGATTCCCTGAATCTCGTCGCAGGTACGCACACAGTCTCCGCAGAGAATACATTTGTTCGGATCCCGCACGATACAGTCCGAAGAAGTATCGAGTGGAAGCATCGGCTTATTATTCTCAAACCGTATTTCGTGAATTCCAAGCTGCAGTGCCAGCTTCTGCAGTGTACAGACACCATTCTTGCGGCAGGTCGTACAGTCTCTGCAATGCGCCGCCAGAAGAAGCTCTAAGATCATCTTTCTGTGATGCTGGAGCCTCGGTGTATTGGTATATATTTTCATGCCGTCACGGGGCGTTTCTGAACAGGATGCAAATACTTTCCCTCTCTCATCTTCCACCACGCACATACGACAGGCGCCGTATGTCGAAAGTTCTGAATGATAGCAGAAGGTCGGCAGATCGATTCCTGCTTTTCGAATGACGGAAAGAACATTTTTCTCGTCGGTAAATTCATATCGTCTGTTGTTTATTATCATATATCCCATGTTCTTATCCCTCCTTACGCTTCCACATGGATTGCATGGAACGCACAGGCGCTCTCACACGCACCACATTTGATACATTTCTCTGTGTCGATGGTAAATGGTTCCTTGATTTTGCCGCTGATTGCCCCGACCGGACAATTTCGTGCACATTTCGAACATCCCTTGCAAAGCTGCGGACTGATGATATATCTGCGAAGTGCACTGCAGGTATGTGATGCACATTTCTTCTCCACAATATGCTCAACATATTCATCGCGGAACAGCTTCAATGTGCTGACAACCGGAAGCGCTGCACTCTTACCGAGTCCGCAGAGCGCTGTCTCTGTAATCGTGTTTGCCAGCTCCTCGAGCATGTCTAAATCTTCTATCTTTCCTTTGCCAGCAACGATGCGTTCCAGAATCTCCAGCATCCGCTTCGTACCTTCACGGCAAGGGACACATTTCCCGCAGGATTCATTCTGTGTGAAGTTCATGAAGAACCGGGCAACCTCAACCATACAAGTAGAATCATCCATGACCACCAGACCGCCGGAACCGATCATCGCGCCCATCTTTTTGAGTGAATCAAAATCAAGATTAATTTCCAGATGTGGCGTGATCAGACATCCGCCCGAAGGTCCTCCGATCTGAACCGCCTTGAATTTTCCATCATTTTTGATGCCGCCTCCAATATCGAAGATAACCTCCCGAAGCGTTGTTCCCATCGGGACCTCAATCAGTCCTGTGTTCATCACACTGCCGGTCAGTGCAAATGCTTTTGTTCCCGGGCTGTTCTCCGGCCCGATGGTCTTGTACCACGCTGCACCATTACTGATGATCATTGAAACATTTGCGAAGGTCTCAACATTATTCAAGACCGTCGGTTTGCCAAACAACCCCTGCTCTACCGTACGAGGCGGTTTGACTCTCGGCATACCTCTGTTGCCTTCAATCGATGCGGTCAGCGCACTGCCCTCTCCGCAGACAAATGCTCCGGCTCCACGGTTGATATGTAATTTAAAGGAAAAATCTGTTCCTAAGATATGTTCACCCAGAAGCCCGCATTCCTCCGCCTGCGCAATTGCAAGTTTCAAACGGCTGATTGCCAGCGGATATTCCGCACGCACATAAATATACCCTTCTTTTGCGCCCACCGCATATCCGGCAATCATCATACCCTCGATCATCTTATGCGGATCGCCTTCCATAACGCTTCGATCCATAAATGCGCCCGGATCTCCCTCATCACCATTACAGACCACATAGTGAACCGGCTCCGCCTGACGCGCTACCTGAGACCACTTATATCCGGTCGGGAAACCACCGCCGCCACGTCCGCGCAGATTCGACTCGGAAATCTCATTTACAACCTCTTCCGGTGTCATCTGAAACAGTGCTTTCTCCAGCGCCGTGTATCCGCCCGTGGAAATATATTCATTGATATTCTCCGCATCAATATGACCACAGTTCTTAAGGACCAGTCTGGTCTGCTTTTTGTAAAACGGAATCTCTTCCTGCTTCTGATATTCCAGCCCGTTCTGCTTATACAGCAGATGACGGATGATATCACCCTTTTCAATGGTTCTGTGGAAAATGGCTTCACAGTCCTCCAGCTGAACCTTGGTATATAATACTCCAAGTGGTTCAATCCGCATCAGCGGCCCCATCTCACAGAATCCATGACATCCGCTTTTCTTCACACCGATTTCACCGTTTCCGTGTGCAATCTCAGCCCCGAATTCTACCTCGACATTCGGATGATCCTTCACAAGCTCACACATTTTCTCATAGATTTCTCCTGAGCCGCCGGCAAGACATCCGGTACCGGCACAAATCAGAATTCTGCACTTGCTCTCTTCTATTATCCTTTTTGAAGCTTCCCGAATACGGTCGAGAACTTCTGTATTTATAATTCTCTCCATATTATGCTTCTCCTCTCAATTCCACAATAAGTGCTGACGCATCATCCGGTGTCATCTTTGGATATACCTTATCATTCACAGTCAGAACCGGTGCAAGTCCACAGGCACCGAGACAGGATACCGTCTCCAGAGTAAAAAGCATATCGTCCGTTGTTACCTTTTCCTTTGACAACCCAAGCTCACTGTACAGCCGCTCTAAAATCGGAATCGATTTGCGGACATGACAGGCGGTTCCGTCACATACCTTGATTACGTATTTTCCTTTTGGCTCAAATGAAAAATTCTCATAGAAAGTTGCTACACTGTATGCCTTAGCTTCACTGATACCAAGCTTGTCCGCTACATAAGCCAGAAGCTCCGGTGCCAGATAGCGGTATTCATTCTGAATATCCTGAATGATGGGAATCAGAGATGCCGACTCGGCTCCATGCGATGCTATGATTTCATCTGTTTTATCATAGTAGGTCTGATCTAACATGTTGTTCCTCCTTGTGAATATGGTTAATTTTTTGTCAATCACTTTTCATTATATGGTAATTTTGCATAAATAACAAGTCAAATCCATGTAAAAAAAGGGAACAAAAAACAGATGAAATTCACTTTGAACCTCATCTGTCTTCTATATCCTTATAAAAATTCTATCTGCTTAATTCCAAATCCCGTGATGCGCATCAAAGCTCTGCCTGTCTAATGCTTTAAATGCATACCCCAGACTCTGATAATGCTCAATAATCGCAGGAAGTGCTTCCACCGTTGTCTCTTTTCCTATCGCATCGTGCAGCAGCATGACAATATTCGTATACTCGCAGGATGTTCCTTCGGCCACGATTGTATCCTTCGGCACATTACTGCCGGTCGCATCGCCCGATGAAGCATTCCAGTCATAATACTGATATCCCTTTTCCTGCACCGCCTGAGACAGTGTTGTCATGATTCCCTGAGAATATGAAGCAGACACCGTGTTGGACGATCCCCCCGGAAAACGAATAAAGCATGGCACAAAACCGATCTTCTGTTTTACGTATTCGCCAATCTGATTCAAATCATCAAAATAGGCATCTGTCGAAGCATAAAGCTGCTGATAACTGTGTGAAAATGTATGCAGACCAATCGTATGTCCCTTATCGTATGCCGTCTTTATCAGATCCCCATAGTCCTGATTAATTCCAGTCACGAAAAATGTAGCCTTTGCATTGTATTGGTCCAGAATGTCTAAAATAGGCTGCGTATTCTGCGATGGTCCATCATCAAATGTCAGATATACCGTTTTCTCTGTTGATGCCGTATCACTTCCCACCGGTACTCCCGGAGTAAGCGTGTTGTCAGCCGCCCTTTTCTCTTCCTCTTTTTGCTTTTTGATCTCTGCTTCTTTCTCTTCTTTTTCTTTCTTCAGCACGGCTTCCTGCTTTGCCTTTGCCGCCGCTTCCCGCGCCTGATTTTTCTTTGCCTTTGAAACAGAATATGAAATGCCTCCTATGACTGCAGCAGCGAGCAATATCACTCCAACAAGGCACACCAGCCGTTTCATCAGTTCCCTGCGCCGTCTCTTTTGTCTCTTCTCGTAACGATGTATTCTTTTTTCTTCCTCTTCTGTCATTTCTTTTCCCTCAATATCCAGTCTTACCCACCACCACTTTCATTTAATTACCAATACCATGGTGCGCATCAAATGTATCGCGATCAATTGCTTTGAACTGATATCCCAAATTCTTATAGTGCTCGATGATCTCCGGCAGTGCCTGTACTGTTGTCTCTTTATTATTCGCATCATGCATCAATAAAACAATATTCGAATAATCTACCGAAATTGCCTGATCCCGTAATACGTCAGCCGGATTGTCGCCTCCATCCCCACAACTGATATTCCAATCATAATACTGATACCCTCTCGCCTGTACCTCCTGCGAAAGCGCTGTCATGATTCCCTGAGTATAGTTCGCGGAAATAGTATTCGATGATCCGCCCGGAAAACGAATGAAACACGGTACATATCCAATCTGATCCTTTACAACCTGTCCGATCTGGTCAAGATCACTGAAATACGCATCCTGTGAAGCGTAGACGTTCGCATAATCGTGCGAATACGTATGGAGACCAATGGTATGCCCTTTGTCGTATGCTGTCTTTATCATATCAAAATAGTCTGGATTAATACCCGTCACAAAGAAGGTCGCTTTTGCATCATATTTATCCAGAATATCCAGAACCGCCTGTGTATTATATGAAGGACCGTCATCAAAAGTCATATATACCGTCTTCTCCTCATTCGCTTTATCACTTCCTGCCGGTACATTGGGATCCACTGCAAAGCCAGAGCGGTCCGGAGCATCTTCCTTTTTCGCATCCGCGTTATCTGTTCCTTCTGCCTTCGTCTGCTGCTCTGCATTGTCTATATTCAGATTTTGAACCGTTTTCGATGATGCTTCCTTTGTTGTGGTTTTCTTTTTTGCCTGTTTCAAAAGCAGAACTGCTCCCACAATCACCGCAGCAACCACAAGAACAATTACGCCTATTAATATACGGCGTTTTCGGATTGCCTGTCTTCTTCGCCGGCTCATACGCTTCTTCTGTTCCATGTTCCCTCTCCCCAATCCTATCACTTGTATTGTATACAGCTCTATTATACTACATCTTCTGCTTTCTTTACAATCTCTAATACATTTATTAAAAATTCTTAAGAATTGTAAGAAATAAAAAAAAGCTGAAGTGAAAAGTTAATTTCCACTTTGAAAGATACTAAAAAATAAGTAGCATTTACTCTTACAGAATAGGGTAAATGCTACATTTTCTATTTATAAAAATAGAATTAAGTGTTACAGTTGATATT
>JAQUUC010000066.1 GCA_028694105.1 Hespellia sp. | reverse complement strand
AGAGGTGCACTGATCAGTATTCCGCTTCACCAGTATGAAAGCAGTGAAGCATTGGGCCTTTCTAAGACACAGACCTATTGGTATATTATCATACCGCAGACGCTGCGCCGGCTGATTCCGCTGTCAATCAATCTGATCACGCGAATGATTAAGACGACCAGTCTGATTCTAATGATTGGTGTGGTAGAAATCATGAAAGTTGCGCAGCAGATCATTGAGGCAAATCGAAGCTCAAGCCCCACCGCAGCATTCGGCGTGTATCTGGTTGTGTTTTTATTATATTTTCTAGCCTGCTGGCCAATTAGCCTGCTGGCAAAATATCTGGAAAGAAAGTGGAGGTGAGAGACGTGGAAGAAAATATCCTGACAGTGGAGCATTTGAGAAAAGAATACGAAGGAAATGTGATTCTGGATGATGTGAATCTGTCCGTGAAAAGAGGGGAAGTTGTGGTCATTATCGGTCCAAGCGGATGCGGAAAGAGCACATTACTGCGATGTATCAACGCTCTGGAGAACATTCAGAGCGGAACCATTCGACTGCAGGATGAAGTCATTGAAGCTGGCGCAAAGAACCTTGCAAAAATCAGAGAGAAGATAGGAATGGTATTTCAGAATTACGAATTATTTCCACATCTTACCGTGATAGAGAATATTCTTCTCGCACCAGTCAAGGTGCAGAAACGGGAGAAAAAGGAAGTAAGAGAAGAAGCCGTGAAACTTCTTGAGAGAGTAGGGCTAAAAGATAAGGCGGAGAGTTATCCGAGACAATTATCAGGCGGTCAAAAGCAGAGAGTTGCGATTGTGCGGGCACTCTGTATGAACCCTGAAATCCTGCTTTTTGACGAAGTTACAGCGGCGCTTGACCCGGAAATGGTACGGGAGGTTCTGGAGGTTATGCTAGAACTTGCAAGGCAGAAAAGAACCATGGTTATCGTGACCCATGAGATGCAATTTGCACAGGCGGTAGCTGACCGGGTGCTGTTTATCGATGAAGGAAAAATCATGGAACAGGGAACACCGGCGGAATTATTGGAACACCCAAAAACAGAAAGAACAAAACAATTTTTGAATATATTTCATTATGAAAAGTAGTGGCAGCGAGACTGCCCATGGAGAAGGAGAACTGTATTATGAAGAATTTAAACAGAATCGTAGCAATTGGTTTAGCACTTACATTAACACTCGGACTGACGGCATGCTCAGGAGCGAGCGCAGCATCTACGAACGGTTCAGCAGGCGATGCGGCCTATCGGACTTTAGATGAAATCAAAGAAAGCGGAGAAATTAATATCGGAGTATTTTCAGATAAAAGCCCGTTTGGATATGTGGACGAGAATGGTGATTATCAGGGATACGATGTATATTTTGCGGACAAACTGGCAGAAGATCTCGGTGTCAAAGCAAATTACATATCGACGGAGGCTGCCAACCGTATTGAGTACCTTCAGACTGGAAAAGTTGACGTCATCTTAGCCAACTTTACAGTGACAGATGAGCGAAAAGAAGAAGTAGATTTCGCACTTCCATACATGAATGTATCTCTCGGTGTCGTATCACCGGCAGCAGCAGTCGTAACAAGCTTAGACGATTTGACAAGTGATGATCCGGTCATTGTCATCTCCGGCACAACGGCAGAGACTTATCTGATCGAAAATTATCCGGACCTGACACTTCAGAAATATGATACCTACGCAAACGCAAAAAATGCATTGGAAAATGGAAATGGTGTAGCATGGGTTAACGATAATACAGAAGTCATTGCATTTGCAAAAGACAACACTGGATTCAAAGTAGGAATTCCAACACTTGGCAGCAACGATACAATCGCACCGGCAGTCACAAAAGGAAATACCACACTCCTTGACTGGATCAACAAAGAAATTCAAACACTGGGAAATGACCAGTTCTTCCATAAAGATTATGAAGAAACGTTAGTTGATACATATGGTGCAGATTACGAAGAAGAGTTAGTTGTAGAAGGTGGAAAGACAGAATAATGTAGAGACTGCTATGCGTATTCGCGTAGGGAGAGCGGGGAGGATTTCACTTGCTGTTGCATTGTTGATTGTTTATGGAAAACATGGTAATATGTTGGGAAAATGTAACGAAACAACAAGAAAGAGGATAGCGTGAAATGAACCAGTATGAGATTGACCTAAATGAATTGCCGCAATATCAGGCGAACGGCTATAAAATAATAGATATGCGTGATGAGGTGCTGCGCCAGTACGGCTATATTCCGGACAGTATTCATGCACCCCAAAAAGTGCTGCTGCAAAATATAGAAGATTATAGAAATGAAAAGCTCATAATCTACTGTCAAAAAGGTGAGGCAAGTCTGGAACTGGCAAAAGAGCTGCAGCAGACAGGGATCGATGCAGTCAGTCTCAAGGGCGGTTATCTCGTGTGGCTGATTGATGCGATGAACCGCAAAGCCAAGTCATTTGCATTAACCGTGGAAGAGAGTATTCGCAAACGTTTCCGCAAGAAAATCTTCAGCAAGTTCACAAAAGCGATTAACACATATGAGCTTGTGAAACCGGGAGATAAGATTGCAGTCTGCATTTCCGGCGGCAAAGATTCGATGCTGATGGCAAAACTTTTTCAGGAATTAAAACGTCACAATAAGTTTGACTTTGAAGTGGAATTTCTTGTTATGGACCCGGGCTACAGTCTGGCAAACCGGCAGGTGATCGAAAAAAATGCAGAGCGGTTAGAGATTCCGATTACCATCTTTGAGTCTGATATCTTTGAATCTGTTCTTCATGTAGAGAAATCTCCGTGCTACCTCTGCGCGAGAATGCGAAGGGGACATCTCTATAGCAAGGCAAAAGAATTGGGCTGCAATAAAATCGCACTGGGGCACCATTATGATGATGTCATCGAGACGATTCTGATGGGAATGCTTTATGGCGCACAGATGCAGACGATGATGCCGAAGCTCCACAGTACGAATTTCGAGGGGATGGAATTAATCCGTCCTCTTTATTTGGTGCGTGAGGATGACATCAAGGCATGGCGGGATGAGAACGATTTGTATTTTCTGCAGTGCGCATGCAAATTCACGGAAACGTGTTCGTCCTGCGAAGAGGATGGAACAAGCAATTCAAAGCGGCTGGAAGTGAAAAAACTCATTGCAGAACTGAAGAAGACAAATCCATTTGTGGAGGGCAACATTTTCAAGAGTGTGGAGAATGTGAATCTCAGCACGGTAATTGCTTACAAAAAGGATGGGGTGAGGCATCACTTTTTGGACGAATATTAGTCCGTGGTCTACAATATGATTCGCAGGGAAAACCAGCCATCCTGTACATAAAACTGACAATTTCCGTGGAGCTTTTCGGTGACGTGGAGGATACTCTGGGTCCCATAACCATGTCCTAATATTCTGCTTTGCGGAACACCGTCAATCAACACGGGTTCCTCGCCGTAGGTGTTCTGGATGGAGATGAGAAGCTTCGTATCAGATATGTGCATGTCAAGCCGAATGCGCCGATTTTCGGGGGGGGGCATTCGATGCGGCGTGTATCGCATTCTCCAGTCCATTGGAAAGAAGTGAGGTCAGGTCAATGTCGGATATCGGCAGATGCGCAGGAAGCTGAATGTTGTATTGAAAATCAATGTGTGCGTGTTCGATCTCTTCCTTATGGGAGGAGAGAATCATATTAATCAGTTCATTTCGGCAATACCGTTGTGTGGCGGTTTCATCTGCAATCGCAATCAGCTCACTGATATAGGAAAGTATTTTGTCATTCTCCCCATTCTCGGCATAGGAAGAAATATTCAGCAGGAAATGCCGCATATCATGCCGCAGAAGAGCGAGAGTCTTTTCGGAACGTCTCATGGTTTCCACTTCTTTTTGCGTGTGTGCGTACTGCATCTCCATCAGGTGGCCTCGCTGTTCGGCTTCCTGCTTCTCTTCGTATTGCTTAAAATAACACAGTAAAAACAAAAGATAGGCGATACAGAGTATCAGTCCCAGAAATTCAACCACAACCTCCAGTCCGGAATATAAAAGCGCAGTATAAACTCCGGCCGCATAATCGAAAAGATAGTATACAAAAGGCACCAGCCCGAAGATAAGAAGGGCTTTTGTTGACTTTGGAAGAAGCTGTGCAGCTGCATCGGCGATATAGCGTATCAAGATAAGAAAGACGGCGATGGTTACGGCAATTCGCACACTGTAATAGACCCACTGTAAGTGCGAAAGATGTAACGCAACCAGACCAAGCCAGTTACTGATCTGGCAGCAAAGATAAGCAGTCAGAACAGACAGCGAAGAAAGCAGCACTTTATATTTGTAAAAAAGTGTAAGGAACAGGATGAGCGGAAGATGAATGATCAACGGGTAAACCTGCTCTGTAACATGTGATCCAAACAGCGCGAAGCAGGAGATATATAATAGGCCGGTCATGCAGGAAAATCCGAAAAGAATGGGGATATTTCTGCGGTTCATACGTATTCCGAGAAAAGAAGCGGAGATGTATACGCCGAACAAAAGTGTGGTTCCATTATGAACATATCCAAGAATACTTTCAAGCAAAGCACAGTCCCCCTTTCTGCTGGTTTCAGAGAATCAGTTGATCGTTTCATCCTGAAACATCGTTGTAAAATAAGCTTCCTGAAAAGCTTTTCCATAGCCTCTCGATATCGGAATGCTGCGTCCGGACCGCGTGATGATCTCGTTATTGCTAAAGTGATTCACATTTGGAAGGTACACAAGATAACTGCGATGACATTTGCAAAAACCGTTGTTTCTGGTCAGCTGGTCCTCAAAAGAACGAAGAGGCTGTGATACTTCTAAAATACTGTTGTCACGAAGGAAAATCAGAACCTTCTTGTTCTGTGCTTCTATATATTCAATATTTTGAAAATATAACTTCTGGTAACCCAGAGCTGTTTTCAGGGTGATGTTCTTGGGCTCTTGGGAAGACGCAAGGCTGCATTCATCCAGAATCGCGGACAGTTTAAGATCTGAAATCGGCTTCAGCAGATAATTGTACGCCTTAACCTCATAGGAATCCAAAGCAAACTCCGGCGAAGAGGTAAGGAAAATAATCTTGACATTCTGGTCCTTGTTTCGGATTTCCCGGGCAGTATCCATTCCATCCAATAACGGCATAACAATATCAAGAAATATAATGTCAAACGTGATACCATTCAGCGCAGAGAGAAGATCATCTCCGTTCTCAAAACAGTATATTCGAACCGGGAGGTCTCCGCCTTCCATCCAGTTCAAGATGGAAGCTTCTATTTTCTCCAGGTATTCCTTCTCATCGTCACATACAGCAATTCGCAGCATACGTTATCCTCCAGCAAAAGTGATACTTTTATTGTACATGAACCCGTGTGGCTTTTCAATAAAAGGAGCGTGTATTTCACACCCAAAAAACTGCATCTCGCACCAAAGACGAAAGGAGTGTAGAAATTATTGTATAATAATTCTGTTAAAGTACGGATTGTGAGTTTCTTTTTGAAACCAGAGAGGGAGCCGCGTTTTGAATACATACCGCATCCAGACAAGTGCAAGGAGGAAAATGGAATGGGAAAATCCAGAGGATTACGTGACAAGATCACAGCAATGATACTGAGTCTTGCGATGATTTTGTCTATGATACCGGCGATGTCGTTTACGTCATTCGCCGAGGAGAATGCTGACACGCAGGAGGTGACTTTCACATACACCAACGAGAATGCGCAAAGCGTTTATGTAGCAGGAGATTTTAACGGTTATGTATCCGATGCAGCAGATTGGGAAATGAAAAAGGATAGTCAGGGAATCTGGACTCTTACGAAAATGATTCCAAGTGGTGATTATGACTACCAGTTTGTTGTGGATGGCACATGGATGAATGATCCGAAAAATGATTCGGATGCTTCGGACAGCGACAACAAGGAGCTGGGCGAGCCCGAGGAGACAAAACTTCCGGCAGAGACTGACAGCGAACCGGTGTCTGTATTTTCCGCAGCGTCTAGAAGTGCACATGCACACTGTGTGTGTGGGACTGAGCATGCCAGTGTGGGTGAGCATACGTCTTATAACAGTGTGGAATTTACAGAGTGGACATCAACCACCTCTCTGCCAACTGCGGCGGGGAATTATTATCTGGCCAATGATGTGCAAATCACGACGGGATGGAAGCCTGCAAGTGGTACGGTGCTGTGTTTGAATGGGCATTCCATAACGTATACGGGAAGCAAATGGGCTTCCGTGATTGAGGTGTCCTCTAATAATACATTTACGCTTACAGATTGTGCATCGAGCACCGCACCGGGGAAAATCACCTCTGCGGAAGGCGTAACCGCTCGCGGCGTGTGTAATTACGGTATATTCCATATGTATGGAGGCAGCATTACAGGGAACAAGAGCGGAGGAAATAACGGAGCTGGTATATATAGCGGCTATAACACATACACTACGACCAATCTATGCGGCGGAAGTATCGAGACTAACTCTGCGAATGATTCGGGTGGCGGGATATATAGCGTGAATGGTACCGTCAATCTATATAAAACCAACATCAAGAACAATTCTGCCGGATTTGGCGGAGGAATATATAACTTGAAAAGTACCGTCAATCTGTCGGGCGGCACCATTGACAGCAACAGTGTTACTGGCAGCGGAGGCGGTATTTTCAACCGTAGTTACCTGAAAATGTCAGGCGGCACCATCAGTAACAACACAGCGACAGCGACGAACTCGGGCGGAGGCGGTGTTTATAATAATCCAGAGTATTCAGCAGGTGAATTTGTTATGTCAGGCGGTTCTATAAATGCGAATCGGGCAGCCATGGGCGGCGGAGTATATGTTGAACGTTCTGATGTCTTCGCGATGTCGGGCGGCAGCATGAAGAAGAATACAGCGACTGAAGGCGGTGGAGTTTATTGTAATTCAGGTAGAGTCAATCTGTCGGGCGGGCCGACCATTCAAAATAATACATGCGCTTCGGGAAGGACGGGAGATTTGTATACGAAGGATACCGCTGTATGCGTTGTAGACAAGCTCACCACTTCCGGTAAAATTGGTTTTTCAACAGACCTTCCACCGGGGCCGGTTGTAATCGGTTCCGATGGTTATACGATGACTAAAAGTGACTTTACAAAATTTACGGTAGCTGATACTGAGAGATATACGATTGAATTTAACGAGACTGATTACAAGGTCTATCGAAAAAACAAATACCTAACATTGAAGAGTAGTGATTTCAAATATCAGGTTGGAAGTTTCACCTATGACGGAAAAGAGAAGCCTGCAACAGTTGAACCTAACGAGGGAGTTAACTGTGGTAATATTACCCAGATATGGTATGCAGTTTCGAGCTCAGGCTCACCCGTATGGTCAAAAGATATTCCAGTAAATGTAGGAACTTATCACGTGGCAGTGGATGTTGCGGAAAATAATGTTTACGATGCTGCAGAGAAGTTGGGAGTATATAATATCTATATTAATAAAAAACCATTGAAGATATCCGTTTCGGATGTGACAATCAAGAAAGGTCAGAACCTTCCGAATCTTGAAGTTGTGGTTGCGGCAGGCGGTTTTGTTGGTACTGACAGTCCAGAGAATTTAGAGGGATTTTCTCTGCCAACAGCAAAACCAAATGGAACCGTTGACACCCTGGATACGAAACTGACCACTTTTAACGTATCCTATACAGGAGGTAATGCGACTGGAAATTATAAGTTTAATTATACTTCGACCGCTAACATCACCATCGAAACGGTGGAGGTTGGAGCCGAGGATTATGGGGTAAGTCCGGACAACACGCAATGGCAGAAAGATGCGTTGATTTTGACACCGAAAAACGATTACACACTGATCTCAGCAGATGGAACAAACTGGGCAGAATCGCTCACACTTTCTAAGGAGAGCAGTGCCAGTAAGGACAGCGAACAGACCTTTTATCTTAAGAAAGAGGATGGTACTGTAACGGAAAGCAAAACGATCACCTACAAGCTGGATCAGACTGCTCCGGAGGCAGATATCAAAGTTGCCGAAAACAGTATTAAGTCACTGATTAACAAGCTTTCTTTCGGACTGTTCTTTAAGAATACAGTTGATGTGGACATTACAGGAAGTGATTCGATAAGTGGTGTGAACACGATTGAGTATCAGAAGGTTGCGGATGAAAGTGCATATGATCCGGATGGAACTTGGACAGCCGAAGATCGTTTATCCGTAAACGATAATGAAAAGTTCATTGTGTATGCTAAGGTGACAGATCATGCGGGCAATCAGACCATTATTAATTCGAAGGGTGTTGTATGTTACTCTGACAGCAGTATATCTCCGGCAACGGCTGAATTTAATCTTGAAACAGAGAAGCAGGCAGCTATTAAGGTTACGATGAAACTGAATGGTAACACACTTCGCGAGATTAAAAATGGGGAAACGACTCTGACCGTGGGTACGGATTATACGGTGGACGGAGAGAATGTTACCATTTCCAAAGATTATTTAAAACAATTTGAAAAAGATACGAAACAGACCCTGACCTTTGTATTCAACCCGATGGGAGTTACAGGCGATACGACATCCACAGCGACAGCAGTAATCTCCATTACGGATTCTACACATTATCATACGGAAGCTGTTCTCAATGCGAAGGTAGAGCCAACCTGTACAGAAGATGGCAGAGCGGCATATTGGTACTGTGATGTCTGCGGCAAATATTTCGCAGATCAAAACGGAGCGATTGATACAAGCACAGCTTATGACGATACCAAAAGCTTTGTTCTGACGAAAACCGGTCACAGCTTTACCAAGTATGTGTCGAATGGTGATGCAACCTATTTCGAGGATGGCACGGAAACAGCATCGTGTGATCATGCCGGATGTCAGGAGAAGGATACACGTACAGCGTCAGGCTCGAAATTAGTCGACAGTACCGCACCGACCGGAACCATTACCGTTGGTAAGAATGAGTGGAATACATTCCTGAATAATATAACATTTGGGCTGTTTTTCAAGGAGACCCAGACGGTTACCGTAACTTCGGCGGATGCTGAAAGCGGCGTGGATCAGACTTATTACTATCTTTCCGATAAAGAGCTTAGCGAGGATGAGGCGGATGCAGTTCGGGCATGGACAGCGTATGAAAAATCATTTGACATAAATCCGGATAAGAAGTATGTGGTCTATGTTAAGATCACGGATAAAGTATCGAATTCTGTGATTATTAACTCGAATGGTCTGGTTCTTGATGGAACTGCACCGCAAGTGTCGGCAGCAAATGGCAAGACATATTGTAAGAGCGTCGATGTAACGGTGACAGATGAGAACCTTGTCAAGGTCACACTGGATGGCGCAGAAGTCACACTGGATGGCGGCAAGTTTACGGTATCTTCGAAGGAAGGTGCTCAGACAATTGTTGCGGTTGATAAAGCCGGAAACGAGACGACTGCTGCTATTACTGTAAATCAGGAACACACATGGAACGAAGGCATAATCACAAAACCGGCAACCGCAGCCGATCAGGGTATTCGAACCTATACCTGTAAGTATTGTGATGAATCTTATACGGAGCTGATTGATAAGATTAGCCCAACTGTGATTGAAGGTGGAAATGGAACTTATATACAAGGAAGTAAAGATGGACTGACCGTGAAATCGGATGCGGCATATGAAGATTTCCTGAGCGTTTCCGTGGATGGAAATGTACTTGAGGAAGCGTCGTATCACACGGCACCGGGCAGTATTGTCGTAACACTGAAACCGGAGTATCTTGCGACACTTGCCGTTGGAACGCATACACTCGATATTGTTTCCGCTACTGGTACTGCTTCTACTCAGTTCACAATTGCGGCTCAGTCAGAGGAGGAGAAGCCGGGCGATACCACAAAGCCGGGCGATATCACGAAACCGGGAGACACCACAAAGCCGGGTGCTACAACGAAGCCGGGTACTACTACGGTTCCGAAGATTCAAGGCAGCAAGGCAACTCAGACCGGAGATAACAGTCATCTGACAATTTGGCTGCTGCTTCTGGTGGTTTCAGGAGGCGTAGTAATGCTGCTTTCTGTTCAACGAAAAACAAAGAAGAATAAGATAAGAAGAATAAGAAGATAAGCTACAAAAGATGTCCCCTGCTTCTAAGCGAAGCGGGGGATATTTTTTGTCTCAGCAGGATGTTTGCGTAGCTTCTATATATTCAAACGTTCCAATGGATATTTACACGTGAATATGCTATATTATAAAGGAAAAAGCGGCGAAATGACAACTGCGGATATGCGTAAGGTACTGGATAAGAAGAGGCGAGAGATGAGGATTAGTGAAGTAAATGAGAAAACACCATTATTGATACAGCAATTGTTGGAAGTGTGGGAAAAATCTGTCAGGGCAACGCATCTGTTCTTATCGGATGACGAGATAAAGAATATCAAAGAGTATGTGCCACAGGCATTAAGCGGAATTGCTCATCTGGTCATTGTAGAAGATGACAGAGACTGTCCGGTTGCTTTCATGGGAATAGAGGACGATACACTGGAAATGCTGTTCGTTACGTCAGAAGAAAGAGGAAAAGGTCTGGGGAGATCTCTGCTTCAGTACGGGATTGAAAAATATGCGGTCAAAAAACTGACTGTTAATGAGCAGAACCCTCAGGCCAAAGGATTCTATGAACATATGGGGTTTCAGGTTTACAAAAGAACAGATCATGACGAGCAGGGGAACGACTATCCGCTTTTATACATGAAACTTCAGTCGTTTATTAAGAAGCTGAAGTGAAAAGTTAATTTCCACTTTGAAAGATACTAAAAAATAAGTAGCATTTACTCTTACAGAATAGGCTGAAGTGAAAAGTTAATTTCCACTTTGAAAGATACTAAAAAATAAGTAGCATTTACTCTTACAGAATAGGGTAAATGCTACATTTTCTATTTATAAAAATAGAATTAAGTGTTACAGTTGATA
>JAQUUC010000065.1 GCA_028694105.1 Hespellia sp. | reverse complement strand
TCGATTATGCGATGAGCGTTATTGCTTCCCGTGCTCTCCCAGATGTAAGAGATGGACTATAACCGGTACAGAGAAGAATTCTGTACTCAATGATTGAGTTAAATAACGGACCTGACAAACCGCATCGTAAATGTGCGCGTATCGTCGGTGATACGATGGGTAAATATCATCCACATGGTGACAGTTCCATTTACGGTGCTTTGGTTAACCTGGCACAGGAATGGTCCACCAGATATCCTCTCGTTGACGGACATGGTAACTTTGGTTCCGTTGATGGTGATGGCGCCGCTGCCATGCGTTATACAGAGGCACGTTTAAGCAAAATTTCCATGGAAATGACAGCCGATATCGGAAAAGATACGGTAGATTTCGCACCGAACTTTGATGAGACAGAGAAAGAACCTTCTGTTCTCCCTGCAAGATATCCGAACCTTTTGGTCAATGGTACTTCCGGTATTGCCGTAGGTATGGCAACCAATATTCCGCCTCACAATCTGCGTGAAATCATTGGAGCAGTTGTGAAAATTATTGATGATGAGATTGCACATGAGATAGATCCGGAAGCTTCGCTGACTGTATTAGAAGATCTTTTAACGATTGTAAAGGGTCCTGATTTTCCGACCGGAGCAGAGATTCTCGGAACCAGAGGAATCGATGAAGCTTACCGTACCGGACGCGGTAAAATCCGTGTGCGTGCGATCACCAACATTGAACCTATGAATAACGGTAAGAACAGAATCGTTGTAACAGAGCTTCCATATATGGTAAACAAAGCCCGTCTCATCGAGAAAATCGCAGAGATGGTTCGTGATAAACGAATCGACGGAATCACAGACCTTGCGGATCAGTCAAACCGTGAGGGTATGCGTATCTGCATCGAGCTTCGAAGAGATGTGAATCCAAACGTCATCTTAAATCAGTTATACAAACATACACAGCTTCAGGATACATTTGGTGTTATCATGCTTGCGCTTGTAAACAACGAGCCGAGAGTCCTGAATCTCTTAGATATGCTGAAGTATTACTTAAAGCATCAGGAAGAAGTCGTAACAAGAAGAACAAAATATGAGCTCAACAAAGCAGAAGAGCGCGCTCATATCTTAGAAGGTTTATTGATTGCCCTCGATAACATTGATGAAGTTATCAAAATTATTCGCGGAAGCGCAAATGTGCAGATTGCCAAAGCAGAACTGTGTGAACGTTTCGCTTTATCCGATGTGCAGGCACAGGCAATCGTCGATATGCGTCTTCGTGCACTGACCGGTCTGGAAAGAGACAAGTTAGAGGCAGAATTCAAAGATCTGATGGAAAAAATCGAAGGACTGAAAGCTATTTTAGCAGACCGCAAATTATTACTCGGAGTCATCCGTGAAGAAATCACATTAATTTGTGACAAATACGGCGATGACAGAAGAACATCCATCGGATTTGACGAGTATGACATTTCCATGGAAGATATGATTCCTCAGGAAGATGTCGTAATCACCATGACAAAGCTTGGATATATCAAGCGTATGTCTATGGATACCTTTAAGAGTCAGCACCGCGGCGGCAAGGGAATCAAGGGTATGCAGACCATTGATGATGATTACATTGAAGAGCTCTTCATGTCAAATACACATCAGCATATTATGTTCTTTACCAATACCGGCCGTGTATACCGCATGAAGGGATACGAAATTCCGGAGGCGTCAAGAACCGCCCGTGGAACTGCAATTATCAACCTCCTGCAGCTGATGCCGGATGAGAAGATTACAGCACTTCTGCCGGTCGATGACAGAAAGTACTTACTGATGGCAACCGAGAAGGGAATCATTAAGAAGACAGCCATTGCTGAATATGCAAATGTTCGCAAGAAAGGTCTTGCAGCGATTACATTAAAAGAAGATGATAAGCTGATTGAAGTAAAGATCACAGACGGAGAACGCGATGTCATTTTAGTTACAAAAGATGGCCAGTGTATCCGATTCAATGAAACAGATGTCCGTGCAACCGGAAGAACCTCTATGGGAGTTCGCGGAATGAACTTACATGACGGTGATAAGGTTATCGCAATGCAGGTCGATGTTCAGGGAGATTACTTACTCATTACCTCTGAAAAGGGTATGGGTAAATTAACAGATCTGAATGAATTTACACGTCAGAACCGTGGCGGTAAAGGTGTGAAGTGCTACAAGATCACTGAGAAGACCGGTAATGTAGTCGGCATGAAAGCAGTCAACACCGAAGACGAGATTATGATGATCAACACCGAAGGTATCGTCATTCGTATGAGATGCGCCGATATTTCAATACTCGGAAGAGTAACGTCGGGTGTGAAACTTATTAATCTGAAGGACGGGGATACGGTTGCAAGTATCGCGAAGGTAAGACCCGGTGAAGAAGATGAGGATGACGAAGATGTAGCTGTGCCGGTGGAGACAGCGGAAGATGTCGCGGAGCAGATTGCGGCGGAAGAAGCTGAAAGTCTGAATGAAATTGATGAAGAAATCGATGAGATGCTGGAAGATGATTCAGAGACAGAAGAATAGAATAATATGATTTATTGGAAATGCGTCAGGGAAACCTGGCGCATTTTTGTTTTCCAGAGACAGGTGAAATATGAAAGAGAAAGATATCTGACAGTTTATTACAAAAACGTGACAGAAAATGTATGCAGCAGAAAGCTCCCTGCCAAAATTGTTTCATAATTGGTTATTTTTTTGTATCTTTGAAATTGTGAATATGCATTTCCATTTCCTTATGTTATAATATAGAAGATTATGTAAACAAAGATACGGGAGATAAGATATGAATGAACAAATAAGAGATGATGAGATTGAAATTGATCTGATCGAAATATTTCAAATTTTAAAAGGTAAAATATTAATATTGATCATGAGTCTGGTATTGGGAGTCGTTCTTGTAGGCGGAGCAACGAAGTTATTTATCACACCGATGTATTCGGCAACTTCAACTATCTACATTTTAACCAAGACAACAAGCGTGACATCATTGGCGGATATCCAGATGGGCTCGGCGTTAACTGCGGATTTCCAGAGCCTCGCAACAACAAGAACCGTTCTGGAGGAAGTAATTGAAGAATTAGATCTCAATATGACTTACGAAGAATTACTTGGAACTATCACGATTACAAATCCAACAGATACACATTTTTTACAAACAACCGTTGAGAATGCGGATCCGAAACTTGCAAAAGAAATTTCAAATACGATGTCAAATGTAACTGCGGAGAAGGTAGCCGAGATTATGACAACGGATAAACCGACAATGGTTGAAAAGGCAGTTATAGCGAAGAATCCATCCAGTCCGAATGTGAAAAAAAATGGAGCAATCGGAGGATTACTCTTCTTGATACTGACAATGGCTATTATTTTGCTTCGTTATTTCATGGATGATACATTGAAGAATGAAGAAGATGTTGAGAAGTATCTGGGCATCAATACACTGGCTGCGATTCCGATTGAGCGCGGTCAGGAGAGAGAATTAAAGAGGAGACGCAAACACACAGAAGGAACGGGAAAGAAGAGTGCATAATTAATGAGTAAGAAAAGAAAAGTGATTTTCTGGATTGCGATTATTGTATTAGCATTATGCGTTGGATATTTAGTATATTATTTTGTGGGAAAGGCGCAGAGGGCAAAGGTATATGATAAGCTGCAGGACCAGACTGTTACAAAAACAGAACCTGTCGAAGAACCGGAAGCACCGACAGAAGACACACCGGTAGAGATACCGATTGATTTTGCAGCGCTTCAGACACAGTATCCAGATCTTTATGCGTGGATTGAGATACCGGGAATTGATGGGCTGTCTTATCCAATTATGCAGAGAGAATATGACAATACGTATTATTTAAATTATACGATCGACGGAGAATATGGATACCCGGGATCTATTTATACAGAAAATTATAATTCAAAAGATTTTCAGGATTTCGATACAATCATTTATGGTCATAATATGAAAGACGGATCGATGTTTGGTTCTTTAAAAGATTATAAAGATTTAGATTTCTTAAATAATCATAGACAGATTATTATTTACACACCGGAACATATTTTTACATATCAGATTTTTGCTGCAGTGACATATGATGACAGACATATTTTGACCAATTTCAATTTTGAGCAGGATGCAGATAAGCTAAGCTATATTACTTCGATTACCAGCTTGAATGAGGGTGAGAATCATGTACTGAATGACATTACTGTGAATGCAGGAGACCGGCTTCTTACACTTAGTACATGCATTTCGGAACAGCCAAGCAGCAGGTTTTTGATTGAGGCGGTATTAATAGATGAACAATAGTGGAAATAGAAAAAGCAAAACAATGACATTGATTCTTGTGATTCTGATTTTTGTAATTGCAATCGGAGGTGCGTTGTTTTTTGCTCTGTATCAGAAGCCGGCAGAAACGGTGTCTGACAGCGGGGTGACAGAGGATGAGGAAGAATCCGATACGATCATATATAATGGAAAAGAATACGAATTAAATAAGGATATCCGGACGGTCCTTTTTCTGGGAGTCGATACAAGAGAAAAAATAGAAAATGCAAATGGTGCCGGGAATAATGGTCAGGCAGACTGTATTATTCTGATGCTGATGAACAAGAAAACGAAAAAAACAACATTGTTGGAGATTTCAAGAGAATCCATGGTCGATGTTGATATTTATGCGCAGGATGGGGAGTATTTTGCAACAGAGCAGGCACAGATTGCTCTTCAGTATGCATATGGAGATGGTGATAATAAAAGCAGCTGGTTAATGAAAAAAGCAGTATCGAATCTGCTTGGCGGGATCAGGATTAACTCGTGTATCGCATTGAATATTGATGGTATTGTCAATATTACAGATGCACTTGGGGGCGTGGAGCTTACTGTTCCAAAAGATTATACCTATATTGAACCGGAATTTGCAGAAGGTGCAACAATCACTCTAAACGGACAGCAGGCAGAGCGATATGTGCGTTACCGTGATATCACTGTATCGGGAAGCAATACAGACCGTATGGAAAGACAGAATCAATTTATTCCGGCTATGGTTGCAAAGGCAAAGTCGGTATCGAATGGAGATTCTACTGCATATTCCCGATTGATGGATGCAGCCAGTTCTTATATGACAACGGATTTGAGTGGCGATGATTTAAAAGGATTAGCTTCTTATGATGTGATTGAAGATGTCGAAATTGTGCCGGGTGAGGTAAAAGCAGGTGCAGAACATGACGAATATTGGGTTGATTCTGAAAAAACACACGATTTGGTAATGAAATTGTTTTACAAAGAAAAATAGATGTGCTACTATTAGAGTCAGATACATTGACGACCAATGTATTGCGCAATATAGTCAATAAATGTATAGGAGGGGAAACCGATGAAAAATTTGGCTAAAAAAATCGTAGCATTGGCTTCTGTAGCCGTATTAACATTAGCTATGGGCCTTACAGCTTTTGCTGCACCAAGTCCAGTTGCCGGAGTTACCGCTGTGACAGCAGGTATTACTGTCGCACCATTAGCATCGACAGCAGAGGCGCCATCACTTACAGATACGAAAGTAGAGCAAGTGATTACAGCAGCCGGTATCTCTATGGAGAACGCACAGGTTCTTGCATCTTTTGAGATAACAGGAACGCTTCCAGCAGATGGAACCGTTGTACTTAATTACGCAGGTATTACTCCATCAACGAAGTTAGCTGTACTGCATAAGCCGGAATCGACCGGAGAATGGCAGAAAGAAGAAGCTGTTGCGGGAAATGGGACGATCACAATTAAAGGTCTGAAAGAATTGTCACCATTTGCAATTGTTGTTGATAAGACTACAATATCAGCATCATCACCAAAAACTGGTGAAGTTTCTACAGTAGCGGTAGTTAGCTTAGTAGCATTATTAGCTTGTGGAGTTGCTGTTGCAGCATCTAAAAAAAGAGCATAATAAGAACTGGTAACAAAGGCTAAACGATTGAAATCTCTTCTTAGATGGATGAAAGTTCATTTCGGAAGAGATTTTTCGTTGTTAAAAGGTATAGAGTGATATTATGATAGAAATCGTAGATATGCATTGTCATATTTTACCGGGGGTAGATGATGGAGCGGCTGATCTTTATATTTCCAAAGAGATTCTTCGGATGGAGTATGAGCAGGGGGTCCGCCGTATTATTTTTACACCCCATTATAGAGAACGATATTTTGAGACGAACCGCAGTCTTTTGATTGGTCGGTATTATGAGGTTAAACAGCTCATAAAAGAGATGGGCTTAAACATTCATATTCATCTCGGATGTGAGTGTCATTGTCATGAAAAAATAGGAGAGCATCTAAAAAGTGGCTTCTGCCTCACCATGGCAAAGGGGGATTATGTTCTGATAGAATTTTCATCCTCGGATAATTATGCAAAGATTCGAGGATATATCTATGATATGATTAATCTGGGATATAAACCAATTATAGCGCATATCGAACGTTATCCCTGCATTGTCGAAAAGCCGGAGCTGGTCCGGACGCTGAGAGATTTAGGGGCATCGATTCAGGTAAATGCGGATAGCATCCTTGGAATCGATGGGCGCGTAGCTAAAAAATTCTGTCAGCAGTTAATGAAACAGGACGAGATTGATTTTGTGGGTTCAGATGTTCATAACTGCACAACAAGAAAGACGAATATCGGGAAATGCGCGACATACGTGGAGCATAAAATGGGCAGAAGATATGCAAGAAGGATTTTTTTCGAGAATCCGATGAAGGTGATAAAGAAGAAAGTAGGAGAATGACATGAATCGAATTAGTTTTATTAAAAGAGAATTACCATATGAGATTGAAGAAGAGATAAAAACGCTTCGTACAAATATTCAGTTTTGCGGTGAAGATAAAAAGGTAATTATGTTTACAAGCTGTATTTCCGGGGAAGGAAAATCCACAACGGCGCTTCAGGTTGCGATGTCTTTGTCGGAATTGAATAAGAAGGTAGCTCTGATTGACTGTGACCTTAGAAAATCAATTTTGATTAGTCAGGTAGAAGAGGGTACCGTTGAATCTGGTTTGTCTCATTTTTTGGCAGGACAATGCAAGTTTGCAGATGCGTTATATGCAACGAATGTTCCGAGACTTGCAGTGATGTTTGCCGGAGTTGTTCCTCCGAACCCGACAGAACTTCTTTCGGGAGAGCGTTTTAAGAAAATGATCGAATCACTGCGAGAAGGCTTTGACTATGTGATTATTGACTGTGCACCGATTGGAATGGTCGTGGATGCAGCAATTGTAGCACCGGTATGTGATGGAACAATTCTGATTATAGAATCGGGAATTATCAAAAGGAAATTTGCTGCTTCTTCTAAGGCAAAGTTAGACCGGACAGGTACACCGCTTCTGGGGATAGTATTGAACAAGGTTGACCATAAGAAGGATGGAAAATATTACGGGAAATACTATGGAAAACGATACAGTAAATATTATAAAAAGAATGAGGATTAAGATGTTTGATCAACATATTACGAATCAGCACGAAATAAGTCACAAAATGTTATTTTAGTGACTTATTTTATGCTATAATAAAGAACATAGAATGTGTGGAAAATGTAGGAACTGTAAATGTCTGACAACTCGATAAAAGATGAAAAAATGTCTGAAAAAATCGGGGGGGGGTAGAATGTATTTGCACAAAACAGAATAAAGTGCATAGATTTGGAGGAGCTTTTTTGGAGATAACAATATGCTGCAATGATGAAGAACTGATGGATAGTCTTGTGAATCATGTGACAGATTATTTTGTTTCACTTCACAAAATTAATTTGACTTTTTTGTCAGAGGAAGAGTTGAGTCTGAAATTAAAAAAGAAACTATATTTTTGTGATGTGTTGATCATAGCGATTGTACCGGAACGATTTGGGAACACGCTTACGCTGATAACAGAGATAAAAGCGAACGTCCCGAATTTTCAGCTCATAGGAATCAGCAGTCAGGAAGAGGAACGGGATTATTATCCGGAATTATTCGAAATGAATCTGATATACTATTTATATCAGACTCAATTAGAAACAGATTTGCCAAAAGCACTGGATTTAGCGGTTAAGAATCTGAAGCTTTTAGAAAACGATTATCTGATATGTAAATCGAATCATCAGACATTAAAGATTTATTTTGATGATATCATTTATATTGAAAGAGAAATGCATACAACGAAAATATTTACGAAAAATAACTGCTACTATATCAGGAGAAAACTGAGTGAGTTAGAGGAAATTCTGGCAAATTATCCGGCATTGGTGCGTTGTCATATGAGCTTCTTTGTTAATTGTAATTATGCAGTTTCTTTTGGAAATAAAAAATTTAAAATGAAGACAAATGAAATCATACCGGTAAGCAGGAAATATTACCAAGATGTAAAAGAATATATTAGGAAAAGAAATGGATTGTAAGAGGAGAGTTAAGCACTCTCCTTTTTTGAGCTTCTTTTTCGACATAGCGTGCTTGTCTGGGAGATATTTTTCGGGTATACTAAGTATTATAGTGAAATAATAGGGAAAGAGGGGACCATAGGAACTGTCCCTCTGGTTCATTGGAGGTTATAATGCGTACAATCAATGTGGAAGAGATTACGAGAAATGTAAAAGAGATGTGTATAGAGGCGAATCATTTTCTGTCACCTGATATGGATAAAGCAATGAAGGATGCGGAAAAGTCAGAAGAAGCACCGCTCGGCAGACAGATTTTAGGACAACTGCAGGAGAATCTGAGGATTGCTGCAGAAGATATGATTCCAATTTGTCAGGATACCGGGATGGCGGTGGTCTTTCTGGAAATCGGTCAGGACGTGCATCTGGAAGGAGGACTTCTGGAAGATGCGGTAAATGAGGGGGTGCGTCAGGGATATGTAGAAGGTTTCTTACGTAAATCGGTTGTGAGTGATCCGATTATCCGTGACAATACAAATGACAACACGCCTGCAGTCCTGCATACAAAGATCGTTGCGGGAAATTGCATGAGAATCAAGGTGGCACCAAAAGGGTTCGGAAGTGAAAATATGAGTCGCGTCTTTATGCTCAAGCCGGCACAGGGAATAGAAGGTGTAAAAGAGGCGGTATTGAAAGCAGTCGCGGATGCAGGTCCGAATGCATGTCCTCCGATGGTGGTCGGCGTCGGCATCGGCGGTACATTTGAGAAATGCGCACTGATGGCAAAAGAAGCACTGACACGTGAAACCGGATGCCATTCTGAGATTCCATATGTAAAAGAATTAGAAGAAGAGCTCCTTAAGAAGATTAATAATCTGGGAATCGGACCGGGTGGTCTGGGTGGCACAACGACTGCACTGGCGGTTCATGTAAATACATACCCGACACATATTGCCGGACTTCCGGTTGGAATTAACATCTGCTGTCATGTGAATCGACATGTGATTCGGGAAATATAGGAGGGGGAGAAGATGGAGAAATATATTACAGCACCAATTACAAAGGAAGTTGCAAGGACACTTCATGCCGGGGATTACGTCTACATCACGGGAACGCTGTATACTGCGCGGGATGCCGCACATAAACGGATGTATGAAATCCTGCAGAGGGGTGAGTCTCTTCCTATTAATATAAAAGAGCAGCTGATTTACTATATGGGACCGTCACCTGCAAGAGAAGGCAGACCGATCGGTTCTGCAGGTCCGACAACGGCCAGCCGCATGGATAAATATGCGCCACAGCTGTTAGATCTTGGTCTGGGTGGAATGATTGGAAAAGGAAAACGTTCCCGGGAAGTGCTGGATGCAGTTATGCGAAATGATGCAGTGTATCTGGCAGCGGTTGGAGGAGCGGGGGCGCTTCTGTCCAAATGTATTACTGATTCAGAGATTGTTGCGTATGACGATCTGGGAACGGAGGCAATTCGGAAGCTGACCGTTAAAAATTTCCCGGTGATTGTTGTGGCTGACTGTGAAGGGAATAACCTTTATGAGACAGCAATAAAGGAGTATGCGAGATGAAACGAATTTTGATGATGGTTTTCCGTAATTTTTTCATGGTGCCGTATATGTGGTGCAAGCTCTGCTATTATGCTTCACATGTGGATAAATATACGGAGGCACAGCATTATAAAATGCTTTCAAAGATTGTAGAACGTGCCAATAAAGGTGGAAATGTAAAGATGCGGGTGACCGGTCAGGAGAATATTCCAAAAGAGGATGGATTCATGTTCTATCCCAATCATCAGGGATATTATGATGTACTTGCCATTGTTGCGGCATGTCCAAAGCCGTTTTCCGTGGTGGCGAAAAAAGAGGTCGGAAAAATTCCATTTTTAAAACAGGTTTTTGCATGTATGAAAGCATATCTGATGGACCGCGATGATGTGCGTCAGTCAATGCAGGTAATCATGAATGTTACAAAGGATGTAAAGAACGGACATAATTTCTGTATCTTTGCAGAAGGTACCCGGTCGAAGAAGGGAAATACGGTCGGTGAGTTCAAAGCGGGCAGTTTTAAAGCTGCAACCAAAGCAATGTGTCCGATTGTCCCGGTTGCACTCGTAGATTCATTTAAACCGTTTGATACGAGCTCGGTGTCCGATGTAACTGTTCAGGTTCATTTTCTGGAACCGCTGCAGTATGAAGAATATAAGAATATGAAAACCGGCGAAATTGCGAAATTGGTAGAGGAACGAATTCAGGAAAAAATATTTCAAGAAATACGTTGACATTAGCGCAAGTGTCTTGTATAATAACACTTGCGCTAAAGCGCTAATTTCATATTGTCCTACTATGAAGTAGGTATAATTTCAGAATTTGGAGAAATACTCAAGAGGCTGAAGAGGCGCCCCTGCTAAGGGTGTAGGTCGGGGAACCGGCGCGAGGGTTCAAATCCCTCTTTCTCCGTTTTGATTTTGGGTATCGGGAGTTGCCGGTAGTATAATGGCGGTCCCGATATTCTTTTGCGAAAAACGATGAATCTTTTCTTCTATAATAGAAGTGGAGAAATTGTGATTCCGAGTCAAAAAGATACTAGATATTGTACCGAAGAACGGGCTTTGAAAAAAAGTTAAAAAAACTTTAGAAAAGTCTTGACATATAGGTGCAAGAAGTGATATTATTATCGAGCTGACCCAATGAGGAGCAGCGAAAACAGAACCTTGATAATTAAACAATAGACAAACAACCTTGAAAATTTCTATAAGAGAAAATTTTTAAAGAACAGTCAGATTGAAAGATCTGACACCCGCTAAAATCTCTAAGCAAGATTTTAGTATCA
>JAQUUC010000064.1 GCA_028694105.1 Hespellia sp. | reverse complement strand
TGTAACCGTCTGTCTTATTGTAATGCAAATTTTTTATAAAAAGGCAGAAAAATAGCTGATAAACAAAAATGTTTACCAGCTATTAGAGACCAACCTTTATTTCAATGTCCTTATCTAAATGACATTGTCATGACGGTGAGGTTGTTTTTTTTATCATCAGCCTGATGCTGATGTATCCTGTATCTTATAAATTAAGCAATTCCGTTAACAGCTTTTGTTAAACGAGAAATCTTTCTTGCAACTGTGTTCTTGTGGTAGATACCTTTTGTTCCAGCCTTGTTGATCTCTACGATTGCAGTCTTAAGAGCGTCTGCAGCTGCAGCAGCATCTTTCTTATCAACAGCAGTCTCAACAGCTTTTACTACTGTCTTAACCTTAGACTTGATTGCTTTGTTTCTCATTGCCTTTGTTTCGTTTACTAATACTCTTTTTTTAGCAGATTTAATGTTAGCCAATCTGTACACCTCCAAATATGTGATATTTTCAATTTAATATTTACTTTTATCTCATTAGATCCGGACACGGACGTTCCAATGAAACATACTCATTCATTTTATGACAAGTAGCAGGCCTTGTCAATACATATTTCCCATTTATTTGCAAAAACTATAAGAAAATAAAGGGTGAAAGGACACAATTGAGATGATTTCAAAGCAAAATGTGCGAACGGATTTAGCATTAGAGGAAAAAGAAAAATTTGACTCGGATCAGGTCGAAGTAAAAGGGGTGATTCTGGAAGAGGACTATGACGAGAAATCAGAAATCCGAATCACACGGGTCGAAATTCAGACAGAAAAAGGCGCGAAAAGTATGGGCAAGCCGGTTGGTATCTATCTGACACTGGAGGCGGCAAACCTGCCCGAGCCGGATGAGGACTATCACCGGGAAATATCAATTCGTATTGCAAAGTGTCTGGACGAACTGGTGGAGCATATCAGACAGAAAGAAAAAAAAGAAGATATTTCCGTGCTGATTGTAGGACTGGGAAACCGGCAGGTGACACCGGACGCGCTTGGTCCATTTGTGATTGACAATCTGGCTGTGAACCGGCACATCATCAGAGAATACGGAAAATATGCCATGAATCTGTCTTCCGCAAACAGTATCAGTGCACTTGTGCCGGGTGTTATGGGGCAGACCGGAATGGAGACGCTTGAAATCGTAAGAGGAGTTGTGGAGGAGACTCACCCCGATGCTGTCATTGCCATCGATGCGTTAGCAGCCCGAAACAGCCGGCGGTTAAACCGGACAATTCAGATTACGGATACCGGAATCAGTCCCGGATCCGGAGTTGGTAATCATCGCAACGGACTAAATATAGAAAGTCTCGGAATTCCGGTCATTGCAATCGGGATTCCAACCGTGGTCGATGCCGTAACAATCGTCAATGACACCATGGAAAATCTGGTGCATGCCCTGGAGGCATCCAAAACACTCCGCAATATGGGAAGTATCCTGAAATCTTATACAGAAACAGAAAAACATGATCTCATCCGGGAGCTGATTGCGCCTCATCTGAACGGAATGTATGTCACGCCGAAAGACATAGATGAGACCATGAAACAGGTCAGCTACACGCTTTCAGAAAGTCTGAATATGGTATTTACCAATGAAAATCGAACATAAATCGTGATTCCGCCGATATAATTATAATAAACCTGTCTTTGGAGATGCTGCTTGAAGAAAAGAAAAATGATGGTGCTCATTCTGGCATTTGCTCTGCTGGGAGGGTTTGCCGCTGCCGGAAGATATCTGTGGGCCAGCCAGCGTCTCCGGATTCAGGACTGCCTGATTCAAACGGCAGAGAAAATGTATATGCCCGGTGTCTTTTATTATCACAATCGCTTAATATCTCCGTCACCGGCAGAAAAAATTCTTCAGATTGCAATCGATTCGCAGCCGATTCTTCATTATATGAGAACCAACAGAGAGACACCGAAATATATTGAAGATGAGGAGACAATTGCCATGATTTTAAAGGAGCAGGCAAATGAGGAACATGCAGTCGACGAAAACGGAAATCTGATTCCAAACGATACAGAGCAGGTGGAGATTGCTCCCAACGAGGCCGCTGTCAACGAAAATCTGAATGCGGAGAACCTTCAGGATTTTGATTATCTGCTCAGCCATTTTTATGTGGTGGACAGTACAACGACCATCGATGCTGCGCAGCTGAATTATCAGGACCTGATGAGCCGGAGTATGAAACTCAGTCCGGACACGGAAGGTCCGAAAATATTGATTTATCATACACATTCCCAGGAAGCGTTTGCCGATTCCGCTCCGGGCGATCCGGGAACCAGCATCGTCGGAATCGGTTCGTACCTGACCGAGCTGTTAAATGCAAAAGGAATTGCGGCCATTCACGATGAGGGCGTCTACGATGTGATTGACGGCAGACTGGACCGCAGTATGGCGTATGATTATGCAAAGGACAATATCACAGCGATTCTCGCTGAGAATCCTTCAATCGAGGTCGTCATTGATCTGCACCGGGACGGGGTGAGCGAAGATACGCATCTGGTTACAGATGTCGGCGGAAAACCCACGGCGAGAATCATGTTCTTTAACGGACTTAGCCGGACAACGACGAACGGTGACATCGAATACCTCTATAATCCGTATATTCAGGATAATCTGTCATTTTCCTTTCAGATGCAGCTTGCGTGTGAACAGAAGTATCCCGGATGGGCGCGGCGGATCTACTTAAGAGCCTACCGGTATAATCTGCATCTGATGCCAAAAGACCTGCTCATTGAAGCCGGTGCGCAGACAAATACCGTGGAGGAAATGAGAAATGCGATGGAATTACTGGCAGACACTCTATATAGTGTTCTGACAGGGTGAAAATAGTTTGAAAAGTGCAAGATATTGTGCTATGATATCCAAGTATGAGAAAGTCTGCCAAATTGTGGCAGTCACGATAAAAAGCAAGGGGAATATTTATGGCAAAGAAAAATACATATGATGCTGGAAGCATTACGATATTGGAAGGACTGGAAGCGGTTCGCAAAAGACCCGGTATGTATATCGGCAGCGTTTCCACGAAGGGCCTCAATCATTTGATTTATGAAATTGTAGATAATGCGGTGGATGAGCATCTCGCCGGATTCTGCAGTGAGATTCATGTCACATTGGAAAAAGACGGCTCAGCCACTATATCAGATAACGGGCGTGGTGTACCGGTTGATTTGCATGCGACGGGAATTTCTGCGGAACGAGTGGTATATACAACACTTCATGCCGGCGGCAAATTCGATGACTCCGCTTACAAAACCAGCGGAGGTCTTCATGGTGTAGGTTCTTCCGTTGTAAATGCACTGTCTGCTTATATGGACGTTCAGGTCGCAAAGGACGGAGGAATCCATCACGACCGGTACGAGAGAGGTGTACCAGTCATCGAGCTGGAAAACGGATTACTTCCGATCATCGGAAAAACAAGAAAAACCGGAACGACCGTTAATTTCCTCCCCGATGATACTATATTTGAAAAGACAAAATTCCGGGCAGAGGAGGTAAAGAGCCGTCTGCACGAGACAACTTATCTAAATCCGAATCTGACGATTTGTTTTGATGATAAGCGGCTGGATTCACCGGAACATATCGTATATCATGAGCCGGACGGAATCATCGGATTCATCAAAGAACTCAATGAGAAATCAGAGGTGGTCCATGAACCGGTCTATTTCAAAGGCACGGCGGAAGGGATTGAGGTCGAAATCGCCTTTCAGTTTATCAATGAATTTCACGAAAATGTACTCGGATTCTGCAATAACATCTATAATGCGGAGGGCGGCACACATTTGACCGGATTTAAGACCACCTTTACGACCGTCATGAACCAGTATGCAAGAGAGCTGGGAATCCTCAAAGAGAAGGATGCCAACTTTACTGGTGCAGATATTCGTAACGGTATGACAGCAATCGTATCCATCAAACATCCGGACCCTCGCTTTGAGGGACAGACCAAGACAAAGCTGGACAATCCCGATGCGTCAAAGGCTACCGGCAAAGTGACCGGTGATGAGATCGTGTTATATTTTGACCGCAATTTAGAGACCCTCAAGAAGGTCTTAAGCTGCGCAGAGAAAGCGGCTAAAATCCGTAAGACAGAAGAGAAGGCAAAGACTAATCTTCTGAGCAGACAGAAGTTTTCTTTTGACAGCAACGGAAAGCTCGCAAACTGTGAGAGCCGCGATCCTTCCAAATGTGAAATCTTTATCGTTGAGGGAGATTCTGCCGGCGGATCGTCAAAGACCGCCAGAAACCGTATGTATCAGGCGATTCTTCCAATCCGTGGTAAAATTCTGAATGTCGAGAAGGCAACCATCGATAAGGTGCTTGCTAATGCAGAGATCAAGACCATGATCAATGCCTTTGGCTGCGGATTCTCTGAAGGGTATGGCAATGATTTCGATATCACAAAGCTCCGCTATGACAAGATTGTCATTATGGCCGATGCCGATGTCGACGGTGCACATATTGCCACCTTACTTTTAACCTTATTCTACCGGTTCATGCCGGAACTGATCTATGAGGGACATGTTTATATTGCGATGCCGCCACTTTATAAAGTAATGCCGCGAAAAGGCGAGGAAGAGTATCTGTATGATGATAAAGCGTTAGAAAAATACCGTAAGGCACATGACGGTCCGTTTACGCTGCAAAGATATAAAGGTCTTGGCGAGATGGATGCCCAGCAATTATGGGAAACAACCCTTGATCCGAAGACACGGAAATTAAAACTGGTAGAGATCGAAGATGCGCGTATGGCATCCAGTGTCACAGAGATGCTGATGGGTTCGGAAGTACCGCCGAGAAAAGCATTTATCTACGAAAATGCAACCGATGCCGAACTGGATATCTAATGAGAAGGAGACAGAAAAGATGAGTGATTCACAGCAAATTATCAGAACCGAATATTCGGATGTCATGAAAAAATCGTATATTGATTATGCAATGAGCGTCATTGTCGCGCGTGCGCTTCCGGATGTCCGAGATGGACTAAAACCGGTTCAGAGACGTACCCTTTACGATATGCACGAGCTTGGCATCAAATACGACAAACCCTATCGGAAATGCGCCCGTATCGTTGGCGATACCATGGGTAAATATCATCCGCACGGAGATTCTTCTATCTATGATGCACTTGTAGTAATGGCGCAGGACTTCAAAAAAGGAAGCATTCTCGTTGACGGACACGGCAATTTTGGCTCAATTGAAGGGGACGGAGCTGCCGCCATGCGTTACACCGAAGCAAGATTGTCGAAGCTGTCACAGGAGGTCTTTTTATCAGATTTAGACAAAAACGTCGTTGATTTCGGCCCAAACTTTGACGAGACAGAAAAAGAGCCGCTGGTATTACCAGTTAAGATTCCAAATCTGCTTGTAAACGGTGCCGAGGGAATCGCCGTCGGTATGGCAACGAGCATTCCAACCCACAACTTGGGCGAAGTCGTAGATGCCGTAAAGGCATACATGAAAAATAACGAGATTACCACAAAAGGACTGATGAAATATTTAAAGGGACCTGATTTTCCGACCGGGGGCCTCGTGGTCAACAAGGATGATCTTTTAGATATTTACACCTCCGGTCAGGGTAAAATCAAAATCCGGGGGAAAGTCGATGTCGAGGAAATGAAGGGTGGCAAGAAACTGCTTGTCATCTCTGAAATTCCATATACTATGATTGGAAGTGGAATCGCTAAATTCTTAAACGATGTCGGAAATCTGGTCGAGACGAAGAAGACCAGCGATATTGTGGACATTTCCAACCAGTCCTCCAAGGATGGAATCCGTATCGTTATAGAATTAAAGCGTGGCGCAGATGTGGAGAATCTGAAGAACATGCTTTATAAAAAGACCCGTTTGGAGGATACCTTCGGTGTCAATATGCTTGCGGTCGCAGATGGCAAGCCGGAGACAATGGGACTGAAAGCCATCATCGAGCACCATGTGGATTTCCAATTTGATCTTGCAACCAGAAAATATAACACCCTGCTCCAGAAGGAAAATGACAAAAAAGAAATTCAGGAAGGTTTGATCAAAGCCTGTGATGTGATTGATCTGATCATCGAGATTCTTCGCGGAAGTAAAAATGTGAGTGACGCCAAGGCCTGCCTGACAAAGGGTGTGACAGAAAACATCAGATTCAAATCCAACATTTCCAAAAAAATGGCTGCGATGCTGCGCTTTACAGAGCGTCAGGCAACTGCGATTCTTGAGATGCGTCTCTACCGACTGATTGGGCTGGAGATTGAAGCTCTCCAGAAAGAGCATGAAGAGACTTTAAAAAATATTGCACACTATGAAGATATTCTGAATCATTATGATTCTATGGCAAATGTCATCATAGAAGAATTAGAGGGCTATAAAAAAGACTTCGGACGCAAACGCCGCACACAGATTGAGAACGCAGAGGAGGCAGTCTTTGAAGAAAAGAAAATCGAAGAGCAGGAAGTCGTATTTGTGATGGACCGTTTTGGATATTCCAAGACCATTGATGTAGCTGTCTATGAACGGAATAAGGAAGCTGCCGATGCTGAGAATAAATTCGTGGTTCATTGTATGAATACAGGTAAAATCTGCTTCTTTACCGACAAAGGACAGATGCATCAGGTGAAGGTCTTAGATCTTCCTTACGGCAAATTCAGGGACAAGGGAACACCGATTGATAATGTCAGCAACTTTACCAGCAACGATGAGCAGATTATCTTTGTGTGTGATTCCGAACAGATGCGTTTTGCGAAACTGTTGTTTGTTACGAAGATGGGAATGATCAAGAAGGTAGAAGGAACCGAATTTCAGGTTGTGAAAAAGACCATTGCGGCAACAAAGCTTCAGGATGGCGATGCCGTTATCATGATTTATGTGATCACGGATAATCAGAATGTGGTACTTCAGACGAAGGGCGGATTCTTCCTGCGCTTTCTGGCGGAAGAAGTATCCGAGAAGAAGAAGGGGGCAGTCGGTGTCCGCGGGATGAAGCTGTCCAAGGACGATGAAGTGGAACATGCCTATTTATTTGAAGAAGGAACGGAGCGTAAAGTCCTGTTCGGTGACAAAGAAGTAACCTTAAACCGCTTAAAGCTCGGAAAACGAGATGGAAAAGGCGTGAAAAGCAGGGGATAAGAAAGTTTCTGAGAAGATTCCCAGAATCCCTTGCATTTCCAAGGATTGTGTGTTATCATAACAAAGTATTACATAGGAACCGGCGAAAAGAGTGGACAGCAGATGTCCACTCTTCTTTATTGCCAAAGTTACGAATGCCTGTCATAAGGGAAAACCTGTCAGACTGGCTGAAATGGAGGTTTAACGATTGTCAAAGAAAGAAAGCTACGAAGCAAAGACAGAAGAACTGCTGACACCGATTGTTGAAAAGTATGAATTTGAACTGGTGGATGTAGAATATGTAAAAGAAGGCGGCACATGGTATCTGCGTGCTTATGTTGATAAGCCGGGCGGAATCTCAGTCAACGACTGTGCACTGGTGAGCCGTGAATTTTCAGAGATTCTCGACAAAGAGGATTATATTGAGGAAGCATATATTTTTGAAGTGAGTTCACCCGGACTTGGGCGGCCACTGAAAAAAGAGAAGGATTTTGCCAGAAGTATCGGTGAAGAAGTCGAGGTTCGTACTTACCGGGCAATCGAAAGACAAAAAGAGTTTATTGGAATCCTGAAGGATTATGATAAAGATACAGTAACGATTGAATATGAAGATGAAACAACACAAACTTTTAACCGAAGCGATATCGCGCTTATTCGCTTGAGTTTTGATTTCTAAAATAGGAGGAAAATGGAACATGAATACAGAATTATTAGAAGCGTTAAATATTCTTGAAGAGGAAAAGAACATCAGCAAAGATGTCATGATGGATGCAATTGAGAATTCACTGATCAATGCATGCAAGAATCATTTTGGAACATCAGATAACATCAAGGTAATTATGGATAAAGAAACTTGTGATTACAGCGTTATCGCTGAAAAGGAAGTCGTAGAAGAAGTATTTGATCCTGCTATTGAAATTACACTGGAAGATGCACACGAGATAGACAGCAGGCTTGCGATGGGAGATATCGCACAGATTCCGGTAGAGTCGAAAGCATTTGGACGTATCGCAACACAGAATGCAAAGAACCTGATTTTACAGAAAATCCGCGAGGAAGAGCGCAAAGTCGTTTACGATCAGTATTTTGAAAAAGAACGTGATATCGTAACAGGAACCGTTCAGCGTTATATCGGTAAGAATGTCAGCATTAATCTTGGCAAAGCCGATGCAATCCTGACGGAGAACGAGCAGGTGAAAGGCGAGACCTTCCAGCCTACAGAACGTATCAAATTGTATGTTGTTGAAGTGAAGAGCACACCAAAAGGGCCTAAGATTCTAGTGTCCCGTACACATCCCGAACTGGTGAAGCGGTTATTCGAGGCTGAAGTTGCAGAGGTAAAAGACGGAACCGTTGAGATTAAGGCAATCTCAAGAGAAGCAGGTTCCCGTACGAAGATTGCAGTATGGTCGAACGATGAAAATGTAGATCCAGTTGGCGCATGTGTCGGTATGAACGGTGCCAGAGTCAACGCGATTGTGAATGAGCTGCGCGGAGAGAAGATTGATATCATAAACTGGAGTGACAACCCGGCAATCTTAATTGAAAATGCACTCAGTCCTGCGAAAGTTATTTCTGTTATGGCTGATCCGGATGAGAAGATGGCGAGCGTTATCGTTCCTGATTACCAGCTGTCACTTGCAATCGGTAAAGAAGGTCAGAATGCAAGACTTGCAGCGCGTCTTACCGGATATAAAATTGACATCAAGAGTGAGACACAGGCAATTGAGGCAGGAGATCTCCCAGAAGATTATTTAGAGCAGATGGGGATGACTGAAACAGACTACGATGATGAAATACAGTATGAAGATGGGGAAATTGAAGAATAATCCTTATTGTGGGGTGAAGATATTTGGGTAATAAAAAAATCCCTATGCGCAAATGCATAGGATGTGGAGAAATGAAAAGCAAAAAAGAAATGATGCGTGTTTTAAAGACAGATGATCAGCATTTCCTGCTGGATACAACCGGTAAGAAAAATGGTCGTGGAGCATATGTCTGCTTTTCAAAAGATTGTCTGAATCAGGCAATCAAATCAAAAGGTCTGGAACGTTCTTTCAAACAGGCAATTCCGGCTGAAGTATATGAGGCAATGCAGAAGGAGATGGATACACTTGATTCAAAATAAAGCGTTATCTCTGATCAGTCTTGCCACGAAAGCAGGGAAAACTGCGAGTGGTGAATTCTCGACGGAGAAAGAAGTTAAATCAGGCAAAGCAGCGCTTGTGCTCGTTGCAGGCGATGCATCAGACAACACGAAAAAGAAATTTAAAAACATGTGCGATTTCTATAAAGTTCCGATTTATTTTTACAAAGATAAAGATACCTTGGGGCATGCAATGGGAAAAGAATTCCGGGCGTCTTTAGCAGTCCTGGATGCAGGATTTGCAAAAGGAATCAGGAAACATTTGGACAATGAAAATATTGGCAATTGCATATAGGAGGTAGATAAAATATGACAAAAATAAGAGTACACGAGTTAGCAAAAGAACTCAAAATGGATAATAAAGAATTACTTTCTGTTTTGGAAAAACAAAAAATCGAGGTGAAGAGCCACATGAGTTCACTTTCGGATGAAGATGTTATGAAGGTGAAGTCTTCGATTGGGAAGAAAGAAGAGCCGAAAACAGAAGAAGCTCCAAAGAAGAAAAATATTGTGCAGGTATTCCATCCACAGAACACAAGAAACGGCGGAAGACCGCAGGGAACCAGACAGGGGCAGCGTCCTACCAGCTCAGCGAGAGCTGAAAGCCCAGCAAGACCTACAAGCTCAGCAAGACCTACCAGTTCTGCGAGACCTACAAGTTCGGCAAGACCTACCAGTTCTGCGAGACCTGCAAGCTCTGCAAGACCTACAAGCTCAGCGAGACCTACAAGCTCTGCAAGACCTGAAAGTTCTGCGAGACCTACAAGCTCGGCAAGACCGGAAAGCTCTGCAAGACCTACAAGCTCTGCGAGACCGGAAGGTCAGCAGCGTACAAACAATTATCAGGGCAATCGTCCGAGCAGCAATTATCAGGGCAACCGTCCGAATAACGGAAGCAGCAACTATCAGGGCAATCGTCCGAATAACGGAGGCAGCAATTATCAGGGTAACCGTCCGAATAACGGAGGCAGCAATTATCAGGGCAACCGTCCGAATAACGGAGGCAGCAACTATCAGGGCAACCGTCCGATCAACGGAGGCAGCAGCTATCAGGGCAACCGTCCGAATAATGGAGGCAGCAATTATCAGGGCAATCGTCCGAATAATGGCAGCTATCCGAAAATCCCAAGCCGCTTTTTCTCATGGTCTTCACCTTTGGACTCGGCCTCACCAATCACCAAACGCTTTTGTTCATGGGCGCGGGCGTTGCTCTTGCTATCCTGTTGCGAAACATCCGGCTTTTCCGCGACTTCGCCATTGTCGGCGTCTTTTATATCCTCATGATTGGCCTTAATAAGGTGATGGTTGATGATCCTCAATATTCAAACTGGTGCTGGACAACCGGGCCGGCACATATCGGTTTCTGGTTCTGGACGATTTATGCGTTGGTGATCCCGGTACTCGGTCTCTTTTTGCCGAACGGGAAAACCGTGTGCGCCACCTATCTGCTGATGTTCATGGGGCTGTCGTTTTATCTCTACATGCCGATTTCTTCCGACCAGAACCCGCCGATCAACTGGGGCTATCCGCGCACATGGGAAGGCTTCATGCACGCCATCACTCGCGGGCAGTATGAAAAAGTCACACTGACCGACGTTCTTTCCCCGATGTTTGTTGAACAGGTTGGCGCTTTTTTGCGAGATCTACGCGCGCAGTTCTACGGCCCGGTGGCTCTGCTGGCGATTCTTCCATTTGCCTTTATTGCACGGATCGGCCGTAAAAACCGCGACTGGTTGTTTTCCACAGTGGCGGCGTTTATCGGCGTCGGTCTTGTTTTTATCGTACTGCAAAATCCGAAACTCGACATTCAGACGCTGTTTATTGCGCGCGTTCAATACATTCAGTCGCACGCCGTCTATGCCATTTGGATCGGGTACGGTCTGCTCCTACTGATGGCTTATCTCGAAACCAAAGTGAAAAACAATTCACTGACCAAGTGGATCGGCACGGCGCTCGTGTTTCTGTTGCCGTTTGCGTTGATTCACAAAAACTACACCAGCGACAAACAGCTCAAGGTGGTCGGTGGATCAGAACAGAATGGACACGACTTCGGTTGGCAGTTCGGTAACTGGCAGCTACAGGGGG
>JAQUUC010000020.1 GCA_028694105.1 Hespellia sp. | reverse complement strand
GTTATGACTGTTACAACTTTGGCAGCCGGCTGCGGCAGCCCATCCAAGAAAGCAGACAGCGGCTCCGACACAAATACAGCAGCTGCTGCAGACAATGCAGAGAAGGCAAAGGGCGATACATTTACGGTTGGATTTGATGCTGAGTACCCTCCATATGGATATATGGATGATAACGGTGAGTATGTTGGATTCGATCTTGATCTCGCACAGGAAGTATGCGACAGAAATAGCTGGGAACTGGTAAAGAAACCAATCGACTGGGATTCGAAGGATATGGAATTAGAGTCAGGAACAATCGACTGTATCTGGAATGGATTTACAATGACAGGACGTGAGGATGACTATACATGGTCTGATCCTTATATCGATAACTCACAGATTTTCCTTGTAAGTGTTGATTCTGACATTTATACACCGGAAGATTTAAGTGGTAAGAATGTCGATGTTCAGGCCGGCTCAGCGGCACTTACAGCATTGGAAGATCAGCAGGGACTGGTTGATATTTTTGCAAATCTGACAAAAGTACCGGATTACAATACAGCAGTTATGGATGTAGAGTCAGGCGCAGCTGATGCAGTAGCAATTGACAAAGCGATTTCTTACGGATACATCAAAGACGGCAAGGTAAGAGCACTGGAAGGCGAGATTTCAAAAGAACAGTATGCAATTGGTTTCAAGCTTGGAAACACAGCACTCCGCGATCAGGTTCAGAAGACCCTGGACGAGATGGTAGAGGACAAAACGGTTGAAAAGATTGCAGCAAACTATGAGGATGATCACATTCCAGAAGCATTATGTCTTGGTAAATAAAAAAGAAAAATAATTAGGAAAAGCGGTCAGGCTCTCAACATAAGCCTGACCTTTTAAGACGTGGAGGAACTGAGATGGATTTTGCGACACTATTACAACAATTGGGAGGCGGAATGCTGATTTCGCTGGAAATATTTGTGCTGACACTTGTGTTTTCACTGCCACTTGGGTTACTCGTGGCTTTTGCGCGTATGTCAAAAATTGCACCGCTCAGATGGATTGCAAAGTTCTACATTTCAATCATGAGAGGAACGCCCCTCATGCTGCAGCTGATGATGGTATATTTCGGACCGTACTATGTATTTGGGATCCGTATTTCCCGAAGCTATCAGATGGTTGCGGTTCTGATTGGATTTGCGATTAATTATGCTGCATATTTTGCGGAAATCTACCGGGGCGGAATTGAATCCATCGGAGTAGGACAGTATGAAGCGGCTAAACTGCTGGGATATAATAAGGTGCAGACCTTTTTCTATATTATTTTTCCACAGGTTATCAAACGCATTCTGCCATCGGTTACAAACGAAGTCATTACGCTGGTAAAAGACACATCTCTTGCCTTTGTGCTCGCAGTTGCCGAGATGTTCACACTTGCCAAGCAGATTGCGGCGGCGCAGACATCCATGGTTCCGTACATAGCTGCGTTTATCATCTATTACATCTTTAACTTCATAGTTGCGATGATTATGGAAAAGATGGAAGAAAAGATGAATTATTACAAGTAGGAGGAGTTGTCATGAGCTTATTAGAAATGAAAAACATCAAAAAAAGTTTTGATGGGGTAGAAGTGCTGAAGGACATTTCTCTTACTGTTGACGAAGGAGAGGTCCTTGCAATCATCGGACCGTCTGGAAGTGGCAAGTCAACACTGCTGAGGTGTGCGACGAATCTTGAGACGCAGGATGCCGGTGAGATTCATTATACCGGAAAGTTCGGGCTGGTTTTTCAGAATTTCAATCTGTTCCCACATTATTCGGTTATGAAGAATATCACGGACGCACCAATCAAGGTGCAGAAAAGAAAAAAAGAAGTGGTATACAGAGAAGCGAAAGAGCTGCTGAAAAAAATGGGACTGGAGGATAAAGAAAATGCATATCCGTACCAGCTGTCCGGAGGCCAGCAGCAGAGAGTTTCCATCGCGAGGGCACTTGCGATGAATCCTCAGATTCTGTTTTTCGACGAACCGACCTCGGCACTGGACCCGGAGCTCACGGGGGAAATCTTAAAGGTAATCAAAAATCTGGCGGCAGAGCATATGACGATGGTTATCGTCACGCATGAGATGAATTTCGCGAAGAATGTCGCAGATCATATTATTTTTATGGACAAGGGTGTCATAGCAGTTCAGGGAAGTCCGGAGGCGGTATTTAGCTCCGAGCATACGCGAATGAAAGAATTTCTTGGTAAATTATCGCAAGAAAATTAATCAGAATATGTGTAATCAGTCATATTGCATAAAATGTAATACAAGGCCACTTGAAATCTTGCTTTTCAAGTGGCCTTGTATTATACTTAACAAAGTAGGCTTTTGTTGCAGTGAGAGCTGTGAAAGCAAAATAATAGGATGAAAAGGACAGGTGCAAACGTATGAAAAAATTAGAACAACTTTACGAAGGAAAAGCAAAGAAAGTATATGCAACAGATGATCCGGATGTTGTAATCGTAGATTACAAAGATGATGCAACAGCATTTAACGGTGAAAAAAAGGGTACAATCGTCGGAAAAGGTGTTATCAACAATCGTATGACAAATCATGTTTTCAAATTGTTTGAAAAAGAAGGAATTCCAACACATTTCATCGAAGAATTGAGTGATAGAGAAACCGCAGTTAAAAAAGTGAAAATCGTACCGCTGGAAGTAATCGTGCGTAATGTTGCGGCAGGAAGCTTTTCCAAGAGAATGGGAGTTGAAGAGGGAAGAGAATTACTTTGTCCTATCCTTGAATTCAGCTATAAAGACGACGCTCTCGGCGATCCATTTATCAATGATGATTATGCACTGGCCCTTGGACTTGCAACACAGGAAGAGATTGATACAATCAAGAATTACACAAAGAAGATCAATGAGATCATGAAGGCATATTTCTTACAGGCTGACATGAAGCTGATTGATTTCAAGATTGAATTTGGTAAGGATTCAACCGGAACTATCATCCTTGCAGATGAAGTGTCACCGGATACCTGCAGATTATGGGATGTTCACACGAACGAAAAATTAGACAAAGACCGTTTCCGCAGAGACCTTGGCAACGTAGAAGATGCTTACAACGAAGTATTTAAGAGAATGGGTCTTGCATAAGGAGTATCATGAATGAGTGATTTTGAAAAAGTAATAACCGGATTAGGGGAAGAATGTGGTGTATTTGGTGCATATGATATGACGGGCAAGGATGTGGCTGCCTCGGTATATTATGGATTGTTTGCCCTGCAGCACAGAGGACAGGAAAGCTGCGGCATCGCAGTCACGGATACGTATGGTCAGAGAAAGGTTCTGTCACATAAGGGGCTGGGACTGATTAATGAAGTATTCGATGAAAACACTTTGTCAAAACTCAAAGGAAACCTTGGCGTTGGACATGTGAGATATTCAACCGCCGGAGGCTCATGTGCAGAGAATGCGCAGCCTCTTGTTATCAACTATGTGAAAGGTACACTTGCAATCGCGCATAACGGCAATCTGGTCAATGCGATTGAGCTCCGCAAAGAGCTGGAGTATACGGGCGCAATCTTTCAGACAACCATCGATTCAGAGGTCATTGCATATCACATTGCAAGAGAACGTCTGAAAGTAAACAAGGCAGAAGATGCAGTCAAAAATGCTATGATGAAGATTAAAGGTGCATATGCGCTTGTTGTCAGCAGTCCGCGGAAAATGATTGGAGCAAGAGATCCGTTCGGCCTGAAACCGCTCTGTATCGGCAAACGTGACAACATGTATATTCTGGCTTCCGAGAGCTGCGCAATCGCGGCTGTCGGCGGAGAATTTGTGCGTGATGTAGAGCCGGGAGAGATCGTCAGCTTTACGAAGTATGGCATCTCATCGGATATGAGTATGGCAATTCCGGCAGAAAAACAGGCAAGATGTATTTTTGAATACATTTATTTTGCACGTACAGACAGTACCATCGATAAGGTGAACGTATATCATTCCCGCATTATCGCCGGAAAAGCACTTGCAGAGTCTTATCCGGTTGAAGCTGATCTTGTCGTGGGAGTTCCTGATTCCGGGTTAGTTGCTGCAAAAGGATATTCGGAGCAGTCGGGCATTCCTTATGGCATGGCATTTCATAAGAACAGCTATGTCGGAAGAACATTCATCAAGCCAACACAGAGTGCCAGAGAGTCCAGCGTTAAGATTAAACTGAATGTAATAGAAGAAGTAGTAAAAGGAAAACGTATTGTTATGGTGGATGATTCCATCGTGCGTGGAACTACCTGTGCAAATATCATCAAGATGCTCAAAAAGGCAGGAGCAACAGAGGTTCATGTAAGGATCAGTTCGCCTCCGTTTTTGTATCCATGTTATTTTGGTACGGATGTCCCATCGGATGAGCAGCTGATTGCACATTCTCATACAACGCAGCAGATTCAGGAGATGATTGGAGCTGATTCACTCGGCTATATGGAAATTGAAAAATTGAAAAACATGGTTGGAGATTTGAAATACTGTGATTCATGTTTTACAGGCAATTATCCAATGGAAGTGCCGAATGAGGATATCAGTCATGCGTTTGAGTAGAGTGGCCGGTTCGGCTGTTACCTTTTGATAAAAGATAGAGGAGAATAATTATGTCAAATACAGATAAATATGTCAGTCCGCTTTCTGAGCGATATGCAAGCAAAGAAATGCAGTATATTTTCTCACCGGATATGAAATTCCGCACATGGAGAAAACTCTGGATTGCACTTGCAGAGACTGAAAAAGAATTAGGATTGAATATCACACAGGAGCAGATTGATGAGTTAAAGGAACACGCAGATGATATCAATTATGATGTTGCAAAAGAGCGTGAAAAACAGGTTCGTCATGATGTTATGTCGCATGTATATGCATATGGCGTGCAGTGCCCGAAAGCAAAGGGAATCATCCATCTTGGAGCAACTTCCTGCTATGTAGGTGATAATACAGATATGATCGTGATGGCAGAGGCTCTGACGCTGGTAAAGAAAAAATTAGTGAATGTCATCGATGAGCTGGCGAAATTTGCTGATTCCAACAAAGCACTTCCAACCCTTGCGTTCACACATTTCCAGCCGGCACAGCCGACTACGGTAGGGAAGAGAGCGACTCTCTGGATGCAGGAATTTATGCTGGATTTAGAGGATGTAAATTATGTCCTTGGCAGCCTGAAGTTATTAGGATCGAAAGGAACGACCGGAACACAGGCAAGCTTCCTTGAATTATTTGACGGAGATCAGGAAACAATTGATAAGATCGATCCGATGATCGCACAGAAGATGGGATTTAAAGAATGCTATCCGGTGTCCGGACAGACCTATTCCAGAAAAGTAGATACAAGAGTTGTCAATGTTCTTGCGGGGATTGCGGCAAGTGCACACAAATTTTCAAATGATATCCGTCTGCTTCAGCATTTAAAAGAAGTCGAAGAACCATTTGAAAAATCACAGATTGGTTCTTCTGCGATGGCATATAAGAGAAATCCAATGAGAAGTGAGAGAATTGCATCACTTTCCCGTTATGTGATGGTAGACGCACTGAATCCTGCAATCACATCTGCAACGCAGTGGTTTGAGAGAACTTTGGACGATTCGGCCAACAAGCGTCTCTCCGTTCCGGAAGGTTTCCTTGCAATTGACGGTATTTTAGACCTTTGCCTGAATGTGGTAGACGGACTGGTTGTATATCCGAAGGTTATTGAGAAACGTCTTCGCTCAGAACTTCCGTTCATGGCAACAGAGAATATTATGATGGATGCGGTGAAAGCCGGTGGCGACAGACAGGAGCTCCATGAGCGCATTCGTGAACTTTCCATGGAAGCAGGAAAAAATGTAAAAGAAAAGGGTCTGGATAATAATCTCCTTGAGCTGATTGCGGCTGACCCTGCATTTAATATGTCATTAGAAGAATTGCAAAAGACAATGGATCCGGCGAAATACACAGGAAGAGCAGAGGTACAGGTGGATGCGTTCCTTAAGAATGTCGTAGGACCGATGCTGGAAGAAAATAAAGAACTGCTTGGTATGAAAGCTGAAATCAACGTTTAAAATTGAACCGGGATATTATTCCCACGGAGGTGTGGATCATGGTAGCAGGTATTATAATTTTAGTAATTATTGTCATCATAGCAGCTTGGCTGGTAAGTTCCTACAATGGATTTGTGAAGCTTCGCAACAAATGTGAGGAAGCATTTTCAGCGATGGACGTATCACTGAAGAAGCGGTATGATCTGATTCCGAATTTTGTTGAGACTGTCAAAGGGTATGCAAAACATGAGTCAGAAACTCTCGAGAACGTCATTGCGGCCAGGAATGCTGCGATGAATTCGACGACAGCAGAGGACCGGATTGCAAATGATAATATACTGTCCGGAACATTAAAGTCTTTGTTTGCGGTATCCGAAGCGTATCCGGACTTAAAAGCAAACCAGAACTTTCTTGATTTGCAGAACCAGTTGTCCCGTATTGAGGAAGAAATCGCAGGTTCCAGACGGTATTACAATGGTGTGATCAACAAGTTCAACACGGGAATCGAGATGTTTCCGGGCAATCTGATTGCCGGAATTTTCGGATTTAAGAGAAAACCGTTATACGAAGTGAATGATACGGCAGAGAGAGAAAATGTAAAGGTGTCTTTCTAGCCGGAAATGTGAGGAATTTATGGAACGAAAAAGAAGACTGCTTCCGATATTGATCTGGATTGTCATGATTTTTGGCGGAAGCATATTCGAGGCTCTGGGCGGAGGACTGTCCATTTTTGCAAGTGGCGACCAGAACACCGTGTCAAGAGATTACAATATGCAGACGACCTATATGGAAACCCAGATTACAGTTGGAGAAGACCAGTCGTATACGGTGGATGAGGAAATTTGTGTGAACTTCACCAGTCCCAGACATGGAATCTATCGCTATATTCCCGAAAAAGGGATTGCGATGTCTCTAAATGGTAAAAACGAGTTCGAGAAGATACCTTATACAGCGGAGGTGGAGCTTTTACAATCCAGTGTACCGGTCAGTGAAGAGGAAGAGAATGGCAATACCGTATTTCGAATGGGAGATGCGGATGTGACATCATACGGAGAAAATTCGTACTCACTTTCCTATAAGATTACTCCTGCATTTCAGAATACAGATTATCAGACTGCATATTACAACGTATTTCCAACACAGTGGCAGAATGAGATCCCGGCAGGGAGCAGTTTTACCATCCGGTTCCCAAAAGATTTTAACCATGATATTTTGCGATTTTATTATGGGGCATACGGAGAAGAAAAGAATGCAGAAGAGCTGATTTCCTGCACATGGGATGGCAATACGCTTACCGGAACACTGAATGAAGCATTAAAGCTCGGGGAAGGCATAACATTCTATGCGCCGATGGAGGCTGGATATTTTGTCGGTGTACATCAGGTGCAGGGCACAGAATTTATACTTCTGATACCTGCAATCCTCATTTTTATTTTGATTCTTGTTCTGTTTTTGCTTTTTGGAAAAGACGAGCAGATGATTCCATCAATTCAGTATCAGCCGCCGGCAGATCTTGACAGTGCATCGGTAGGATATGTGATCGATGGTTCTATCGAAGATAAGGATTTGATTTCACTTATTATATACTGGGCGGATCAGGGATATCTGACGATGTCGGAAACTTCAGAGGGAGAAGGTCTTGTTCTTCATAAGAGAAAGGAGCTTCCTTTTGATGCGCCGAATTATCAGCAGACAATCTTCCATGGAATTTTTGGAAAATCCACGGAACGAAGTATTGATAAGCTGAAGTATAAATTCGAAGGTACACTTACAAAGGCAAAAGATCAGCTGCACCGGTTCTTTACAAAAGACAACAAAGATATGATTTATACCGGTACCTCAAAGCTTGCAAGAGTGATTTCTATGATATTATGTACACTTCCGATGTTATGGTTCATATTGTATACAAGCATACTATCCGCGACAAGCACAGCACGCCTGATTTTACAGCTTGTTTTATGGCTGGCTCTTTTGATTGGAACGATTGTCTTTGCGCATACGATAGACAAGTGGTACGCGGTGAGTGCGGCAAAGAGAAGAGCAAAAGCGGTGGCATCACTGACCATGTGTTTTATCTCTACGGCAATTTTTGCGGGAATGTATGTGATGCGGGTACTGCAGCATGAGATTTTTAATTATATCTGGGTTATGGCCGTAGTTGTTGTGATGACAGTTATTATGGTGGTTCTAACCGGATTCATGAAAAAGAGAACATCCCAGTGCGTAGAGTGGATGGGAAGACTGACGGGACTGCGTGACTTTATTGAGACAGCAGAATTAGACCGCATGAATGAACTTGCACAAGGAAATCCGGAGTGGTTTTATCATATCATTCCATATGCATATGTGTTCGGGCTTTCTGATGTATTTGCAGAAAAATTAAAAGGATTATCACTGGCAGCACCGGAATGGTATCAGCCATATAGACAGTATTCGTTTTTTGACTATTATCTTTTCAGCCGCTGTATGAATCAAAGCCTGAGTCATACGGTTACAACTCTGACGATTCCAAAGCCAAGCACATCAAGTGGAAGCAGTGGATTAGGCGGCGGTTTTTCCGGCGGAGGTGGCTTTTCGGGAGGCGGCTTTGGCGGCGGAGGCGGCGGAAGCTGGTAATATATTTAAGACGGGGTGTTGCAGGTGTGCAGCACTCTGTTTTACTTTCATACAGATGAGGAATGAAACCATGAAGAAATATACAGATTATATCATTGCAATTACAACAATTGTTCTTTTTATCGTTGTTGGGCTTGCGGGAAGAAAACTGGAACAGATTCAATTCAATCCGGATAATATAACAGCAGTGCAGGCTTCACTGAAAGAAAAAGAAGTGGCCGATTCAGAAGAGACCGGAGTACCAGCCTCAGCAGCTGCGGTTGAACAGAACCATACAGACATAGTAAACGGAACGAACAAAATCATGACCGATAGTATATTGAAATCTGAAAGTAATGTGAATACAGAGATTATACCAGATCTCAAGTATCCGGCAGAACATCCGGATACTTCCAAGCCGGAAAACAGCGGGAGTGTGGAGACGCCGACAACTTTGCCAAAAGAAGAAAAAACGGGCTTTGATATTAATGCAAATGGGATGCTGGAACATTTCCGCGATGGAGATCAAAGCGTGGACAACGGATATCTGGCACTTCCGTCGGAGGGCTGTATCGGCATCTGCTCCGGAGCATTTCTGGATTACTCCGGCTCTATTACGGAGATCTATATTCCATCCAGTGTAACTGAGATTGAAGCGGGTGCATTTGCAGGATTACCGACACTGGAATGGCTGGAGACAGATCATGAAAATCCCAGTGTTTCAAGTGAAGATGGCGTGGTATATCGCGCATCTAAAAGTGAACTGCTCGCTTTTCCTCCGGCGAGGGTCGGAAATTTCAGTGTTCCGGAATCAGTGACAGCCATCTCGGATGCGGCATTCTATCATACGAGCCTTGTGCAGCTGGACCTGCTGGGAAGTGTATACGTTACATTTGGAAAAGATGTCTTTGGTCCGAATGCCGGTGCCGGTCTCACCATTCGCGTTCCAAAGAAGTATGAAAATGATTACCGAACAGCGCTGTCCGGTTATGCTGTTCAGATTATAGGAGTGGGAGAATGAAATCACCAATGCTGATCATTCGGATTATTCTTGCAATGTTGATGATGATCTCTGTATTTGTCTGCTGGATTCATAGTGTGAAGCAGAAAAATGTTTCGGGAAATTCCGTGCGAAGACTTGTGCTCGGGGCATGTTTTGTTTTTGCATTCTGTCTGCTCACCGGTTCATTTTACCAAAAGAACAAACTGGTCGAGTCTGTCAGGACCGAATTGCATCAGGCCATCGAGAGACTTCGCTATGGTGCGGATTCAGAGGGTGGAATGCTTTGTCTTCGTGCTGAGAAAGCTGCAACACTGTACCTGAGAGGGAGGGTCGGTGTCGCATATCAGGATTCGAAGTGGAGCGAAACACTGCCTGAGACGGATAAAGCATACGATGGCATGATAGAATATCTGACGGCACATCACTTTTATCCGCAAAATCAAATTGCATCAGCTATCCGGAGTGCAGAATATGAAGCAAATGAAATAACGATTCAGAACCGGAACCTCTCTCGGAAATATATGTATATTCCGGAAGCTGTCGGCTTGGAGGAAATGCAATCGGACTCCCATCAACTGCTGGATCCGGACAGACTGCTTCCCGCTTCCTTTCGCGGAGATGAGACCTATCAGTTCACAGCACTTGGACTGCAGGGAAGGGACGAATACGAGCTTGCCCCAGAGGAACAAATGACCGCAGAAGAACAGAAATGCGAAGAGATTTACCGCTCCTATGTCTATCAGTATTACCTTAACATTCCGGACGATGTGAGGAAAGCATTTGATCGTGCACCACTGGAAATGGTTGGCGGAACTTCACAATTGGAAGTACTTCATTCGGTGAGATCATATCTTAAGAATGAAGAGGACCTGAATTCGGAGGCTTATGCAACGAAGGCGGTTCTTTTACTTCGGTATTGCAACATACCGGCCCGTTACGTGGAAGGTTACCGGGTGGAATATACACAGCCCGGTTCCAAACAAATTGTGACCGGACGGGACAGACATCAGTGGGCGGAAGTGTATATAGATGGTGTCGGTTTTGCAACATTCGAAACCGATCCTGCCTATTTTGCAGGCGCGACTGATGCTGTAAAGGAAGAGAATGGACCTGCTGCGCTGCAGGCAGAGGAGAAAGATACAGTAACAGGCAGTCCAAACAGAAAAGAGAAATGGAATCTGTCTCTGATTATAACTGCTCCGTTTATACTAATCATCCTTTGGGTAATCTATCTGAAAATCAAAAAGAAAAAGCGATTATATTCCAAGAATATGATGGAATTTACCTCTTTCCAGTGCATTCGCTTGGAAAAACTGCTGAAATATGATAATCTAATAATAGATATACGGAGACCATATGCATATCAGGGCAAGATTCAGGAGCGATACGGCAGAGAACTGTATCTGGCATATATCCGTTTCATACACTATACAGATGAGGTCTGTTTTAATGAAAGGCTGTTATCAGAGCGGGAACAGCATGAGATGCGTGAGATATTGAAGCAATTTGAACGTTATGTTTCGAAACAGCTTCCTCCGCTCAGACGAATCTGGATAGGAAGATAAAAGGAGTTTATATGAGAGTTACAAAGAAAAAGATCGTTCTGACAGTTCTGACACTGATGATGGCAGTCCTTCTGTCAGGATGCAAAGCACTGATGGTGCAGGAGGTCGTGGATCCGACCAAGACAGCGGGGCAGAGCCTGTATACAGGATTTGACAATTTAGAGGAAAAGGGCAGTGATCAGGCAGTTGTTTCAGGTGGTGGACTTGTCTGTGATATGGCAAAGGTGACAATTGGAATGGATCACTGGCAGAGTTTTATGGAACAGACAGAAGCTGGGACGCCTTGTTCTATTCGAATCAAACAGAAGGCTGGAGCGGCAGAGCCTTTCTACCGTGATTTGTATTTTGACGGAAGCAGATACCGGTTAATCATTTCCAGCGATCCGGAGAAATATGATTATACATATGACTATTTATATGATGTAACCGGAAGAAAAAACAAGAACAGCAGACAGAGCAGAATTGTTTTTCTGAGCAACACAAAAGATGCAGACTTTGAAGATATTATTGAAAGTATAGGAAAGAATGATAACGATCAGAAGATTGATTATCAGCTTGTTTTCAGACATCAGTAAAGGAGGGCATGTAATGTTAGAGAAGGGATTAGCTGACACATTAAAAGAGAGTAAATACACGGTGGTATTATCCGGGCTGGCAATGGCTGTGGAAAGTGGTTATCCTGCATTTCGTGATGATGACGAATCCTATGATATCGAAGAGGCCTACGGCTATTCGGTGGATGAGCTATACAGCAGCGTGGTATATAATACACGGCCTGAATTATTCTATCGGTTTTACAGAGAAACGTTCCTGAAGAGAATCGAGACCGGACCGGGAGCAGCCTTTTATTATCTGGCTCAGATGCAGCAAAAAGGTATGGTGGATTCTATTATCACAAGACGGGTGTTTAAGCTTGCAGAACGTGCAGGCTGTAAGAATGTAATTAATCTGTATGGCTCCGTTTATGATTATAAGTGTTCGCATTGTGGTCAGAAATTTACAGTAGAAGATATTCTGAAGTCAAAAAAGATTGTGCCGTTATGTCCGAAATGCAACGTTATGATCCGTCCGGGGGTTGTACTTTTCGGTGAGATGGTAGATAATGCAGTTATGACAGAAGCTGTGGAAGAAGTTGAAAAAGCGGATGTACTGCTGGTATTAGGAGCGAATATGAATTCGACTCTGGTATCAAAGATGAGACCGTATTATAAAGGTAACAAACTGATTGTGATTACGCCGGATGAGCATTTTTCCGAATATGATGCTAATATGGTAATTCACAGTTCCATTGCAGATGGATTAAAGCAGTTTTTATAAATTAGTGAAAGAATTGGAGAGAAATAACAATGAGTACAGTAAGAACAAGATTTGCACCAAGCCCGACAGGAAGAATGCATGTAGGTAACTTAAGAACAGCACTTTATGCCTATTTAATTGCGAAGCATGAGAAGGGAACCTTTATGCTTCGTATCGAGGATACGGACCAGGAACGTTTTGTGGACGGTGCCTTAGAGATTATCTACAGAACACTGGAAAAGACAGGTCTTATTCATGATGAAGGACCGGATAAGGACGGTGGAGTCGGTCCGTATGTACAGAGTGAAAGACAGGCATCCGGTTTATATCTTAAATATGCAAAACAGTTAGTAGAGCAGGGAGATGCCTATTATTGTTTCTGCGACAAAGAGAGACTGGACTCTCTGAAATCTTCTGTATCCGAGAATGGTACGGAAATCGTCGTATACGACAAACACTGTCTGGGACTGAGCAAAGAAGAGGTAGAAGCAAATCTTGCAAGCGGTATGCCATGGGTCATCCGCATTAATATGCCGACAGAAGGTACGACTACCTTCCATGATGAGATTTACGGAGATATCACGGTTCCGAACGCAGAGTTAGATGACATGATTTTAATTAAGTCAGACGGATATCCAACCTACAATTTTGCAAATGTAATTGACGATCATCTCATGGGGATTACACACGTGGTCCGTGGAAATGAATATCTTTCTTCCGCACCAAAATATAACCGTTTATATGAGGCGTTTGGATGGGAGGTTCCGGTATATGTACACTGTCCGCTGATCACAGATGAGAATCATAAAAAGCTGAGCAAACGATGCGGTCACTCTTCTTACGAGGACCTGATTGAGCAGGGATTTTTAACAGAAGCGGTCGTAAATTATGTTGCGCTGCTTGGATGGAGTCCTTCCGATAACCGTGAGATTTTCTCACTGCAGGAACTGGTAGAGGTTTTTGACTATCACCGCATGAACAAATCACCGGCGGTATTTGACTTTGTGAAGTTGAAATGGATGAACGGTGAATACATCAAGGCGATGGACTTTCATACCTTCTATGAGATGGCAGAGCCTACGATCAAAGAGGTAATCACCAAGGATTACGATTTGAAAAAGATTGCGAAATTAGTGCAGTCAAGAATCGAAACCATTCCGGAAATCAAAGAACACATTGACTTCTTTGAGGCACTGCCGGATTATGATATTGAAATGTACACACATAAAAAGATGAAAACAAATGCGGAAACTTCTTTGGAGGTTTTAAAGGAGCTGCTTCCGATTTTTGAAGCACAGGAAGATTACAGCAATGATGCTTTATTTGCAGTATTAAAGGAATATGTTGCAAAGAAAGAATGTAAGAATGGCTATGCAATGTGGCCGGTACGTACTGCTGTTTCCGGAAAACAGAATACACCGGGCGGTGCGACCGAAATTATGGAAATTATTGGAAAAGAGGAATCTCTGGCACGTATTCGCATTGGAATTGAAAAGTTAAGCTAGTTTTAGATACACTTGGGAGGAGATTCATGAGTTTAAATCAATCTCAATATGAGGCCGTTGCCCACAATTGTGGGCCGTGCCTTGTTCTTGCAGGTCCCGGTTCGGGAAAGACACTCACAATTGTGAAACGAATTGAATATCTAATACAAAAACAAAAAGTAAAACCAGAAGAAATTCTGGTTATTACTTTTACAAAGTATGCAGCAAAAGAAATGAAACAAAGATTTTTCCGTCAGATGAGAGGGGGAAATTTCCCGGTTACATTTGGAACCTTTCACGGAATCTATTATGGAATTCTGAAATGGGCGTATGGGTTCGGACCACAGAATCTGCTGTCGGAAGAAGCAAAATATCAGCTCCTGAGCGAAGTGATTCATCAGACAGAAATCACAATGGAGGATATTGAGGAGGAAAAAGACTTTATTCAGAATATTGCCACAGAGATCGGAATAGTAAAGAACAATTGCGAAGACGTGGAGCAATACGAGGCAAGATGCTGCAGGAAGGATGAATTCCGGGAAATATATCTGGAGTACGAACAGCGCAGGAAGAAACAGCGGAAAATAGATTTTGATGACATGCTGGTGCTGTGTCATCAGTTGTTTGTCACACGGCCGGACATTCTTGAAAAGTGGCAGGACAGGTTTAGATACATCCTGATTGATGAATTTCAGGATATCAACCAGATCCAGTATGATGTGATTAAAATGCTTGCAAAACCGCAGGACAACCTGTTTGTTGTAGGTGATGATGATCAGTCCATTTATGCGTTCCGGGGTGCGAAACCGGAAATTATGTTTGCATTTAAAAAAGATTATCCACAGGCAAAAGAACTGATTCTTAATATCAATTACAGATCCACTGCAAATATCACAAAGAATGCACTTCGTGTGATTGGAAGAAATCAGGTACGGTTCTCGAAGGACATTACCGCGAAGAAGGAAGTTGGAAAAACAGTTCATGTGCAGGAGGTAAAAGATTCGGTAGAAGAGAGTGAATATGTGCTGGAGAAAATACAGGAGTGTATCAGCCGGGGGACTGAACCGGAGGAAATTGCAATTCTGTTTCGAACCGCAATGTGTGCAGGTGTCATGGTGGAGACACTATTAGAAAATCATGTTGAATTTCAGATGCGGGAACACATGAAAAATATCTATGAGCATTTTATCGGTGAAAACATGGTCTCGTATTTCCGGCTTGCGGCCGGAGAGCGCAGCCGGAGGGATTATCTGGGAATCATGAACCGGCCAAATCGTTATCTGAGCCGGGATTCGGCGGAGGATTCCGTTATCTCATTTGAAAAAATCAAGAGTTTTTATTGTGACAAGAAATGGATGATAGACCGGGTGGAACAGCTGGAACTGGATCTTCGGTTAATCCGTAAAATGGCTCCATACGCGGCAATCCAATATATCCGCAAACGAATGGGATATGATGAATTTCTAAAGGAATATGCAGCTTATCGAAACATTAGAAAAGAGGAATTATTTGAGGTCCTGACAGAAATCGAGGAGCGGGCAAAAAGCTATCAGTCGCTGGAGGAATGGCTGGAGCATATCAGTGAATACGCGGTGGAAATCAAAAAACAGATGCAGCACAGACAGGAGCAGCAACGTGGAATCCATCTAATGACGATGCACAGTGCCAAAGGGCTGGAATTCACCAATGTATTTGTGATTGGTGCAAACGAAGGAAATATGCCATACAAAAAAGCAAAACTGGACAAAGAGATTGAAGAGGAAAGAAGATTGTTCTATGTCGCGATGACAAGAGCCAAGGAAGAGCTGATTATTTCATATGTAAAAACAAAAAACGGAAAGGATTGTGAGCCTTCCCGTTTCGTAGATGAATTACTGGAGCAGGTCTGACTGCTCTGCTTCGTGTTCTTCCATTGCAACAATATGATCGTACTCCGTCGCGACACGTTCATATTCTTCGTCATCCAGAATATTCTCGAGCTCCGGCTCAATGGAATCGTCTGAAGTGATATAGCGGTACAAAAATACCTGAGCATTTTTGGCATATTGGTTATCACCCTGTGGAAACAGAGCGATATACTGCTTATTGTCACAATTAAAAATATTAAGAATGGCGCATTCTAATTCATCATCATCATCCAGTGTTAAAACCACGGTATCAAATTCTTGTGCACTCATAGTATGACCTCCTTTTTATCTTAAATATACTCTAACAAGTATAGCATAGAAATGCAAGAAAGAATTGTGTGGATTTGTGTGAATTTTGGAATAAATACTTGATGTTTTTGTTTGGATTTAGTATACTGATTATAGTTGTATTAATGGAAACCGGAAGGACAGCAGGATGGACGAAAAGAAGATGAACATTTATACAAAAAGCGGTGATAAGGGGATGACCTCCTTAAAAGGCGCTCAGAGTGTTTCAAAGTCAGATGACCGCATTCAGTTATTAGGTGCGATTGATGAATTGACGAGCCATTTGGGCGTTGTAAAAAGCGAAGAAGTGTGCGCGTATATGATTCCGGTACTCGAACAGATCCAAAGCAGACTGATTACGGTTATGGCAGCGATCGCAGATTCTTACAACCAGAAGTATCGTCTTTCACAGAGTGATGTAGAAGAGCTGGAACATGAGATCGACCGTTTGGAAGCATCATTTCCAAGAGAGAAGACATTCATTCTTCCGGGCGGATGCCGTGCGTCGGCACAGCTTGATGTGGCAAGAACCGTTGCCAGACGGGCGGAGAGATGCATGGTAGATGTCGCAAAGAGACATTCCGTTGATCTGATGACGAAGCAGTATATGAATCGTTTATCCGATTATCTGTATGTAAATGCAAGATATGTGGATTATCTGCATACGTCCGGTGCGGTTCCTGATATTCAGAAAAAGCAGGATGTAGCGACGGAGTTCAAGTTTTCGGAGGAAAAAGTCGTACAGAAGGTTCTGAAAGAAATCGATGCAGTTAGTCGGATTTCGCTTGACTCTGCAAAGAAATTAATTGAGTTATTAGAGACGTATTCCGAGCAGCATGGCAGAAAATCAGTCATCAGTGTATGTGGTCCGGATGGAAATATGATAGCAGTCCATGCAATGGACCATGCGTTTATTGCAAGCTTTGAGATTTCGATGAAGAAGGCATACACGTCGGTTGCTGTTAAGATGTCTACGATGGAATTATCCAAATTGGCACAGCCGGGACAGACGTTTTACGGTGTTGAGAATACCGACAACGGCAGAATTGTGATTTTTGGCGGTGGAATACCACTTACATATCATGGAAAGATCATAGGAGGACTCGGTGTCAGTGGTGGAACAGGCGAGGAAGATCACGAAACGGCGAAGTATGGTCTTGAGATGCTGGAGACAGTATTAGAAGAATAAGAATAGATGAAAATCAATCGTCTGACGGGCGGTTGATTTTTTTTGCCAAGCCGGCACGTAAAGAACTGGTGCATCTTTATCTTGCTAATGCTATTGACAATCCCTCAAAACACGATAAAATATATGGGTGGAGGATGATTTATGACGAAAAGAATATTATGTGTATTTCTTACACTGGTTTTAAGCATCGGTATGCTCTGGGCGTGCAAAAAGACTTCCGGAATGCCGGATGGTGCTGTAGAAGATGACAATACAAATAAAGACAAAGAGGATGCAGGCGAGATGCCGGCATATCATTTTGGTTATACCTGTATCAATATGGACAACCCTTATTTTGAATCATTGAAATTATCCATTGAGACTGCTGTAAGGGAGTCGGGCTCGACGCTGACTGTGTATGATCCGGCAGGAGATTCTGCGCAGCAGCTTGAACAGATCAATCAGATGATCGAGGAGGGCGTGGATGCCGCCTTTGTGTGTCCAGTGGACTGGGAGGCGATTCAGCCGGGAATCGATGCGCTGAGGGAGGCAGATATTCCAATCATCAACATTGATACCGAGGTGAAGGATATTGACCATGTAACTGCATATGTCGGATCGGATAACAAGAATGCCGGTTACGTATGCGGAGAAGATCTGCTCATTCGAAAGCGAAACGGTGGAAGGATTGTTGTTCTCGAAAGTAAAAATATGAATTCTGTGATTGACCGTATTACAGGATTTGAGGAAGCAATCGCCGGAGGCGGATTTGAAGTGGTTGAACGTGTGGATGCAATGGGAGAGAAAGAACGCGCCAGAACAGAAGTGGAACGCATTTTGGCAGCCAATGATGTGATTGACGCGATCATGTGCGGGAATGACCAGATGGCACTCGGTGCATTAGAGGCAGTTACGGCTGCAGACCGCAGTGATATCCTGATTTATGGTGTGGACGGTTCACCGGAGATTAAGGCTGAGATTGCCAAGGGAACCAGCCCGGTGATCGGCACCGGTGCGCAGTCACCAATTAATATAGGCAAAACTGCCGTTGACACGGCACTCGCAATTTTGAATGGTGATGAATTTGAAAAGATGACCTATGAAGAGACATTTTTGATTAATCGCTCCAATGTGGAATTATATGGAACAGACGGCTGGCAGTAGGAAGGAACAGAATATGAAAAGAGGACAGGGATATGCAATGCCTCTGGGAACAACAGTGAATGGACGTAATGTCAATTTCGCGGTTTGTGTTCCAGAAGGAAAAGAATGTGAATTGTTATTATACAAAGATGGAAATGAAACGCCTGCCCTGACATATCAGATGCCGGAGGCGGATGCAGTCGGTTCGGTTCGATTTTTGGAACTGCAGGATTTTGACTATTCCTCCTATCGGTATCATTACAAGGTGGCGGACGAGATACTGATGGATCCTTATGCAAAAGAGGTTTGCGGGGGACATCCATTTGGCAAAAAAGAAGAAGGAAAAGCAACACAGCTCCGTGCTCGAATTGCTCCGGATACATACGACTGGGAAGGTGATAAGCCACTGAAGATTCCTTATCATGAGGTGGTTGCCTATAGTCTGCATGTAAGAGGGTTTACAAAGTATTCTTCTTCAAAAGTAAAACATAAGGGCACATTTGCGGGAGTCAGCGAAAAGATTCCATATCTGAAATCACTGGGAATCAATCAGATTCAATGTATGCCTGTGTATGAATTTGAAGACTGCAAACGAAATTATATCAATTACTGGGGCTATGGCGGTGGATTTTATTTTGCGCCGAAAGCCGCGTATGCCGCGGGACCTTCGGCGATGGATGAACTAAAAGATATGATTAAAAACTGCCATCAGTCGGGCATTGAGGTGGTACTCTATTTTCCATTTGAAGAAGGGGTTCACGCACAGCTGGCTGAGCGGTGTCTGGAGTATTATGTGACGGAGTATCATGTGGATGGATTTATTTTGAATCCTTACAATGTACCGATACAGAGTATTCAGCAGAATGCTCTGCTTACAGGCACAAAGATTATGAGAAAGGAAGAATTCTTTCAGAATACGATGCGCCGTTTCCTAAAGGGAGATGAGGGCATGGTTTCGGATGTGACATGGGCGCTGAAACATAACTCCAAAGAAGACGGTGCGTTCAATTATATCACCGACCATACCGGATTCACACTGCAGGATCTGGTGTCTTATGATGGCAAGCACAATGAGCTGAACGGAGAAAAGAATCAGGATGGTCCGGACTATAATTACAGCTGGAACTGCGGAGCAGAGGGACCGAGCCGCAAAAAAGTGGTCATGCAGCTGCGAAAGAATCAGGTGCGGAATGCATTTTTCTTACTGCTGATGGCGCAGGGAACTCCGTGTATTCTCGCAGGAGATGAGTTTGGCAACACGCAGAAGGGAAATAATAATGTCTATTGTCAGGATAATGAGACCGCATGGCTGAACTGGAATAAATGTAAAGAAGACTCTGAATTACTACAGTATGTAAAGGCACTGATTGTACTTCGCAAAAAGCATCCGGTGCTTCATAAGGTGGATCAGCTTCAGGGGCTGGATCAGACTTCCTGCGGCATACCGGATGTGTCCTACCATGGAGAGAATGCATGGAGGGTTCCGTATGAGGTGGCAAGCAGACAGCTTGGAATTTTATACAGCGGGGCGGAATTAAAGGATAATGACTGTTTTGTGGCATATAATATGCACTGGGTGGAGCATACGTTTGCACTTCCGGCTCTGAGCAATGGCCAGAAATGGTATCAGGTCATGGATACCAACGCAGGATTTTTCCCGAAGCTGAAGCTTTTGAAAAATCAGAAAGAGCTGGAAGTTTCAGAACGCACCATTGCGTTTTTAATTGGAAAATAATAGAAAGTGAGCGGAAGAGATGAAAGTTTGGCAGCATTTTTGCACGATTACGAGACATAAACTTTTGGTGATGGACGGGTGCTTTCAGGTAGGATTATACAGACAGGGACTTTTACATGACTTGTCGAAATATACATGGACAGAATTTCATGTGGGCTGCAAATATTATCAGGGTACACGCAGCCCGAATAATGCCGAGCGTGAGGCTCTGGGATATTCGTCGGCATGGCTGCATCATAAAGGAAGGAATAAGCATCATTACGAGTACTGGATTGATTACAGCATGGAGGACGATAAGATTCTTGCCGGAATGAAGATGCCGACGAAGTATGTGGTGGAGATGGTTATGGACCGAATCGCGGCCAGCAAGGTTTATATGGGCGAAAGCTATACAGACAAAGCACCTCTGGCATATTTCGAGCGGGGCAGAGGCTATTATGTGATTCATCCGGACACCGAGAGACTTCTCGAGGGAATGCTGCGCATGCTTGCAGACCACGGAGAACGCCGGACATTTGCTTATATCCGAAAAAGAATTCTAAAGAAGGCGTAAAAAGCTATCTTTAGAAAGGATATACAAGGCGCGAATCGTCTATATGGTTTAGGACCTCATCTAAATATTTCGCTGCTAAATATCTCGCCATTGGAAGATTCATGTCCAGATAATTTCCACAGTCTCTGGCGGAGGCTCCCGGTACGTCTCCTTCGAAGGAAGCAATGAACTCATACATCTCCTTCATAAGTGGGACGATATCACGGGACTCATAATCTCCGGAAAGCAGCAGATAGAATCCTGTGCGGCATCCCATGGGACCGAAGTAAATTGTTTTGCTGCCATATACCTCATGATTTCTCAAAAAAGTAGCAGCGAGATGCTCAATTGTATGCATCTCGGCTGTATTCATGACAGGTTCTTCATTGGGACTTGTCATTCTTAAATCAAAGGTAGTAATTACCTGATCTCCGACAGGATCTTTTCTCGAGACATAGATGCCCGGCTGCAGAGATAAATGATTGATTGTAAAACTTGTAATCTTTTCCATGAGAATATTCCCTCTTTCTTAATTGTCTTCTTCATCCATGGTGTAAGTCTGGCGTTTTCTTGCCATCTCATCGTTTTCAAGGTATTCGTCATAAGTACTGATCTTGTCGATCAATTTACCGCCCGGAACAATCTCCATGATACGGTTGGCCGTTGTCTCAACAATCTGATGATCTCGTGAAGAGAAGAGCAGAACGCCCGGGAACTTAATCATGCCGTTGTTCAGTGCAGTGATGGATTCCATATCTAAGTGGTTGGTCGGCTCATCTAAAATGAGAACATTTGCTGCGGAAATCATCATTTTTGAAAGAAGACAGCGCACCTTCTCGCCACCGGATAATACCTTTAACTTCTTGACACCGTCATCACCTGCAAAAAGCATTCTTCCGAGGAAACCACGGACATAGGTGGCATCCTTGTTCTCGGAGAACTGTGTCAGCCATTCGGTAATGGTATAATCGTTATCAAATTCTTTCCCAAAGTCTTTCGGGAAGTATCCCTGTGAAGTTGTTACGCCCCATTTATAAGTTCCTTCATCCGGCTCCATCTCGCCGATTAAGATTTTGAATAATACGGTCTTGGCTAACTCATTGCCGCCGACGAATGCAACCTTATCTTCACGGTTGATCGTGAATTCAAGATTATCTAAGATTTTTACACCATCGATGGTCTTAGAGAGACCTTCTACGGCAAGTACTTCATTTCCAATCTCGCGCTCCGGTCTGAAATCGATGTAAGGGTATTTACGGCTGGAAGGACGAATATCATCCAGCTCGATCTTCTCGAGCGCTTTCTTACGTGAGGTTGCCTGCTTTGATTTGGAAGCGTTGGCACTGAATCGTGAGATAAAGTCCTGTAATTCCTTGATCTTTTCTTCTTTTTTCTTGTTGGCTTCCTTCATCTGGCGGAGCATCAGCTGGCTGGACTCGTACCAGAAATCATAGTTACCGGCATATAACTGAATCTTGCCGTAGTCGATATCCGCAATCTGCGTGCAGACCTTATTTAAGAAGTAACGGTCATGGGATACCACGATAACCGTGTTTTCAAAGTTAATTAAGAATTCCTCTAACCAGGCAATTGCATCCAAGTCCAAATGGTTGGTCGGCTCATCGAGAAGCAGAATATCCGGATTGCCGAATAAAGCCTGTGCAAGAAGTACTTTGACCTTCTCAGCGCCGGTTAAATCTTTCAGGTATTTGTAATGAAGGTCGGTGTCGATTCCAAGACCGTTTAAAAGGGTGGCGGCATCGGATTCCGCTTCCCATCCGTTCATGGTAGCGAATTCACCTTCTAATTCACTGGCTTTCATACCATCTTCATCGGTGAAATCTTCTTTTGCATAAATCGCTTCTTTTTCCTTCATGATTTCGTAAAGTCTGGCATTTCCCATAATGACGGTATCGAGAACCAGAAATTCGTCATATTTGAAATGGTCCTGCTGCAGGAAAGAGAGACGTTCGCCCGGTGTGATGATGATGTCACCGTTGGTGGGTTCTAAATTTCCTGATAATATTTTTAAAAATGTGGATTTACCGGCACCGTTCGCACCGATCATACCGTAGCAGTTACCCTCTGTAAATTTAATGTTTACATCTTCGAATAAAGCCTTCTTACCGACACGAAGTGTAATATTACTTGCACTAATCATTGTTTTCTCCTTGATCATACTATAAATTTTAAGTTATACATACGGGGAAATGCTGAGCAAATCCGCATGTTTGCATACTTTGTTATAATAACATGAGAATCTGACAATAGCAAGGATTCTTAAATATGTTTCTTCTTATATTATAAAATTTATAAAAACTTACCGGAATTTAATTTTACAAACAGAAAAAATACCGTTATAATTGTGGATAGTTAAAAAGAAGAAGGGAAGTAAAACATATATGGAAAAAGCAACAATTGTGCTGGAAGGCGGAGCGACAAGAGGCGTCTTCACAGCGGGAGCTTTAGATTATTTAATGGAAAAGGATGTATTTTTTTCTGATGTGATAGGTGTTTCTGCGGGGGCGTGTAATGCAGTGGATTATGTTTCGAAGCAGATTGGAAGAACGAGAGACTGTATGATTCATTCAGAGAAAGAGCTGAATTATTATTACGGAATTCGAAAAGGGTTAAAAGAAAAAAGTCTGATGAATATGGATATGGTGTTTGACAAATATCCAAATGAACTGATTCCGTTTGATTACGATACTTTTTTTGCGTCAGAGAGCCGATGTGAAATTGTAACAACGAACTGCGATAATGGAAAAGCAGAGTATATGTCAGAATATGAGGATGGCGCGAAGCTGCTGAAGATGACCAGAGCGTCATCGAGTATGCCGCTCATCTGTCCGATGGTGGAGATTGACGGAATCCCTTATTTGGACGGCGGACTGGCAGATTCGATCCCTATTGGACGTGCGATGGAATATGGAAATGAAAAGGTGGTTGTGATTCTGACACAGAATCCGGGATACCGCAAATCCAGACCGTCCAAACCAATGGAGCATCTGTTTCGACATGCATATAAGACAAGGCCGCAGCTCGTGCGCACAATTCTAAGAAGAAGTTTCGTGTACAATGAGACAATCAAAAGAATCCATGAGCTGGAGCAGGAAGGGAAGATATTCGTGCTTCGCCCACAAATTCCGGTGGTCTCGAGACTGGAGCGTAATACAGATACGCTGATGAATTTTTATAATCATGGTTATCAGCTCATGGAAAAAGAGTACGATAACCTGATGAAATATCTGACCAGATAAAGTTTAAGATTCTTTCGGGTAGGCTACGGATTCCAGATATAATCCTTTGGCATCGCAAGGCGCTGCAGGAGATTCGCTTCCAAAGAAGATGGAATCAATCGTATCCGCTTTTCGATTTCCATTTCCGATATCGATCAGCGTTCCGATTATCAGACGCGCCATGTTGTGCAGAAAATCATTTGCAGTAATTGTAATCTGGATTTCGTCTCCGTCATCATAGATGTCAATATCTTTGATATCCCGTTCACTGGATTTGGCGCGTTTTGCCGTTGAAAAATTCTTGAAGTCATGCTTCCCGACAAGCAGAAGGGCTGCTTTTTTCATGGAATCCAGATCTAGCCTGCGGAAATTATAATAGGTATACTTGCGCTCGAATACATTTGGAACATCGGCGGTAGAGATACGGTAGAGATAGGTTCTGGATACGGCATTTAATGCGGCATGGAAACGCTCCGGCACAAGTTCTGCGCTTAAAACTGCGATATCCATTGGAAGATAGCGGTTTAAGTAACGTTTTACTTCAAGTGGCGTGAGGTTTTTGCTGGTTTTAAAGTTTGCGACCTGAAGATGTGCGTGTACACCGACCTCAGTTCGTGCGCCGCAAAAAAGCTCTGCCTTTTCATCTGTCATTTTTTCAATGACTTCGAGTAATTTATTCGAAATGGTATTGCCTGATTCTCCTTTTCCAAGCCGCTGCCAGCCCTGATAGCGGCTTCCGTCGTATTCTATTTCTAATTTATAGTTTTTCATGTGATACTCCTTTTTATGTGATACATCTTTTCCGTTGGCAATAAGCACTGCTTATTGCCATTGCGTACATTATAGCATATTTTTTTTCATAACAGAACGTGCAAAATCAATCATGTGGTCAATTTCAGCCTGTTCTTTCTTGGTTTTTCCTTCTTTTAAGAGACATAAGATACAGGAAAACTCGTCGGTCGTAAAGGAGATTCCCTGCTTTTTTGCATTCACAATCAGAGCCATCATGATATTTCCGAGTTCTTTTCCCGTTTTGCCTTCGGCTTTCTCAGAAGCAGTCCTGATCAGCTTCAGTTTCTTCGGATCCATATTCTTTAGCAGGGGATTGTTCATCCATTCGTTCATCTGCATCATTCTCCATTTCCTGAAATTGTTTCATCATTTCCATCATATTCATTGCATTTGAAATGGAATCAACCATTTCCTTTTCGTGACCACTCAGATAGGGCTTCATTTTTTCAAAAATTGTAGAAAAAGTTAATTCCTCAGAAGTCTCTGACTGTATATGGATCGAATTCTGCTTTTTCTGAAAGAATTCGATGGTGGATTGGAATTCTAAATACTTTTCGTAGATGGCAAGTGTTTTCTGCTGTTCGGGAGGAACATACGGAATAAAAAGCTTTAAAATCTGCAGAGACGGTGGCGTAATTAATTCATCAAAGAGAGTAACCGGTTTCTCGTCCATATATCCTCCTTTTCCTGAAACGTTGTAAATATATATGAGTTTCCCCATAAAAAAAGACCAGCAGCTGCATATAATATAATATAAAATGAATGGAAGGAGAAAGGAAGATGACTCGTTTTATTATTGATGGTAATGCAGTTTATGAAATAGATGAAGTATGTATGCAAAAGAGGAGAAAACGAATGACAGAAGACAAAACCAAAGAAACGGACCAGAAGAAAGAACAGGAGAAGGAAAAAAGCAGCTAGAGCATACGTTATGACAAACAAAAGGATGCAGCCGGAAGTTCCCGGCTGCATCCTTTTGAAACATTATGATTAGCAGCCGCAGCCACAATCATTTCCGCCACAGAAAAGGAGAAGAAGGATAATCCACAAACAACTGTCGTTTCCACCACAATCCCCACCTTTTCCAAATCCATTTCCACCGCATCCGCCGCAGCAGAATAACAAAATGATAATCCACAGACAAGAGTTAGAACCACCAAATAATCCGTTGCCTGAATCACAGCCGCATCCGCAGTTTGTAGCACTTAAATCGCTCATGTTAAAATCCTCCATATTACTAATATGTTTGTTTACAGTTCCATAATATGCAGCTTACATGGAAAGTGTTTCAAAAGAATTTGAAATTTTAGTTATTTAAAACGTAAGCGGTTGTCGGTGCGGTGGAATAGGTGTATAATACTCTTTGAATTTGATTTCATATAATAAAAAGAAATGAGGAATATAAAATGACAGTAGAAGCATTGAGAAAAGATATGGTAACAGCGATGAAGGCAAAGGACAAGCCTCGCAAGGAAGCAGTCTCATCTCTGATTTCTGCAATCAAGAAGGCTGCAATTGATGAGGGATGCAGAGACGATATTCCGGAGGCGATGGCTGACCGTGTCATCCTGAAAGAATTAAAATCCGTAAAAGAGCAGATTGATACGTGTCCGGCAGACAGAACAGATTTGCTGGAAGAATATCAGTACCGTTATGATATAGTCTCTTCCTACGCACCAAAGCTGATGACAGAGGAAGAAGTCAGAGCGTGTCTGACAGAGAAATTTGCCGATGTTATTGCTACGGGCAATAAAGGACAGATCATGAAGGCTGTTATGGGTGAGTTAAAAGGAAAAGCGGACGGAAAAGTAATCAATCAGGTAGTCTCTGAACTGAGTAAATAGAAAAAAGGCATGCTTCGTGTTTGAATTTCAGGCGGGAAGGATGCTTTTTTCATGCCTGCCGAATACCTTAATAAAAAAGGTGTTTTATGAAAAATGTAAAAGACAGTATTCATTATTGGTGCAGGGATACCAAATCACGCAGCTGTATGGGGAAGGGAGTCTGTGCGGCAATTCTGGATACCGGCATTTCGATGCATCCGGATTTCGGGAAGCGGATTATTGCATTTGAGGATGTGCTGCATAAAAGAAGGGTTCCATATGATGATTCCGGCCATGGGACACATGTTGCAGGGATTCTTGCCGGAAATGGAATGCTCTCGGGCGGTGTATATGCCGGAATGGCGCCAAAGGCGGGACTGGTGATCGTGAAGGTCTTGGATGAGAACGGGGATGGAAGTATCGGTGATGTCGTGCGTGGAATTGAGTGGGTGCTTCGCAATCAGCAGAGATACCAGATTCGGATTGTCAATATTTCGGTGGGAACAAAACCGGATGTTCCGAAAAAAAGTTCCGAAAAACTGATTCAGAGGGTTGAAAAATTATGGGATGCGGGCATGGTAGTTGTCGCTTCAGCAGGAAACTATGGACCGAAGGAGAACAGCATCGCCATTCCGGGAACCTGTAAAAAAATCATTACGGTCGGAGCCTTGGAAAAGGATCAGCTGCTATCGTCTTCCAGCCGCGGACCGACAGAAGAATGTGTGATCAAACCGGATATTCTTGCACCGGGTTCGAAAATTATTTCCTGTCAGGATAAATGGTATGGCACAAAAAGCGGAACATCAATGGCAACGCCGGTGGTGTCGGGTGCGGTGGCGCTGCTTTTGGCAAAGCATCCGGAAATGAGCAATGTGGAGGTGAAGCTCCTTCTCAGACAGACGATGGATGAAAGCCGCCGTGTGAATGTAGAAAAGCTGTTGAATCAGGCACTGTAAAAAATTAAAACGAAAAACACACTTGTCAAGAAAAAACACTTGACACATGGAACGCTTTGGTATATGATTACACAGGTGATAAAAATGAATGAAATTTTAGAAGAAGCACTTTTATACGATTTTTATGGTGAATTACTCACAGAACACCAGAAGTCAATCTACGAACAATATGTATTAGAAGATTATTCCCTGAGCGAGATCGCCGCAGAAGAGGGCATCAGCCGGCAGGGAGTTCACGATTTAGTGAAGCGGTGTCAGAAGATTCTGACAGGATATGAAGAGAAGCTGCATCTTGTAGATAAATTTCTTGCAATCAGGAAGAATGTCCATCAGATTGAAGAACTGCTGCAGGGATATGAAGGTAAGAATGCGGATGAGATCTTAAGCATCACACAGAAAATATTAGAAGAGTTATAAACCAAAGGGGTAAAATATGGCGTTTGACAGCTTATCAGAAAAACTTCAAAATGTGTTTAAGAACCTGCGAAGCAAGGGCCGTCTGACAGAGGATGATGTCAAAGCAGCTTTAAAAGAAGTAAAGATGGCGCTGCTTGAGGCCGATGTAAACTTTAAGGTTGTAAAGAGATTCGTTAAGGACGTACAGGAACGTGCAATCGGTCAGGATGTTATGAGCGGACTCAATCCCGGTCAGATGGTAATCAAGATCGTAAATGAAGAGCTTGTGAAATTAATGGGCTCCGATACAACCGAGATTCAGCTGCAGCCGGGAAGCGCAATTACCGTTATTATGATGGCAGGTCTTCAGGGAGCAGGTAAAACAACAACGACTGCGAAGCTTGCCGGTAAGTTTAAACAAAAAGGCAAGAATCCATTGCTGGCTGCCTGTGATGTGTATCGTCCGGCAGCAATCAGGCAGTTGCAGATTAACGGCGAGAAGCAGGGCGTGGAAGTATTTTCCATGGGAGATCAGAATAAGCCTGCGAATATCGCGAAAGCGGCCGTTGAGCATGCAAAGAAGAATGGCAACCATATCGTAATCTTAGATACTGCCGGACGTCTTCACGTCGATGAAGATATGATGGCAGAGCTTCAGGAGATAAAGGAAACTGTGACCGTTCATCAGACAATTCTCGTTGTCGATGCAATGACCGGTCAGGATGCAGTCAATGTAGCCGGCAGTTTCAATGAGAAGATTGGAATTGACGGGGTAATCGTCACAAAGCTGGACGGTGATACCCGAGGCGGAGCAGCATTATCCATCAAAGCTGTCACCGGCTGTCCGATTCTCTATGCAGGTATGGGAGAGAAGCTCTCAGACCTCGAACAGTTTTATCCGGACCGTATGGCATCCCGTATCTTAGGGATGGGCGATGTCCTGACTCTGATTGAAAAAGCCGGAGCCGAGATGGATGAAGCCAAAGCAATACAGATGACAGAGAAGCTCAAAAAAGCTCAGTTTGATTATGAAGATTACTTGGAAAGTATGAAACAGATGAAGAATATGGGCGGTCTGTCAAGTATCATGAGCATGATTCCGGGACTTTCCGGCATGGGCGGCGGTAAGATGCCCGAGATTGACTCAGAAGAGAGCGAGAAGAAAATGGCTCGCATGGAAGCGATGATCTATTCCATGACAGTGGAAGAGAGACGCAATCCCGATTTACTGAATCCATCAAGAAAACACCGAATCGCACGAGGTGCAGGTGTTGATATTGCTGAAGTGAACCGTATGGTGAAGCAGTTCAATGAATCCAAGAAGATGATGAAGAAATTTCCTGGAATGATGGGTGGCAAAGGTGGTAAGAAAGGTAAGTTTAAACTTCCTTTTTAACACATAGATAACAAAAAATAATTTAAAGAAAGAATATGAGGTGAAGAACATGGCAGTAAAAATCAGATTAAAAAGAATGGGACAGAAAAAGGCTCCTTTCTATAGAATCGTAGTAGCAGATGCAAGAGCTCCTAGAGATGGTAAGTTTATCGAGGAAATCGGAACATACGATCCTAACCAAGAACCAAGCGTATGTAAAGTAGACGAAGAAGCAGCTAAAAAATGGTTAAACAATGGTGCTCAGCCTACAGACGTAGTTGGTAAGATTTTTAAAGCAGCAGGAATTGAAAAATAATCAATTCACGGAGGTGTGCTTACATGAAAGAATTAGTAGAAGTAATCGCAAAAGCATTGGTTGATGATCCTGACAGCGTTGTTGTAACCGAGAAGGCTGAGGGGAAGACAAATGTATTAGAAGTACATGTTGCAGATGGTGACATGGGCAAAGTAATCGGTAAGCAAGGCCGTATTGCGAAAGCAATTCGTTCTGTTGTAAAAGCAGCAGCGGCAAAAGAAGACAAAAAAGTAATCGTAGACATCGTTCAATAAGAACGATGTCTATCTTTTCTAAAGGAGATTTGTATGGAGAACAGACTGCAGGTTGGTGTCATTTCCTCTACACATGGAATTCGCGGGGAAGTAAAAGTATTTCCAACGACAGATGACGTGAACCGGTTTCGGACATTAAAAAAAGTAACACTTGATACAGGAAAAGAACAATTGAATCTGGAAGTACAGGGCGTGAAGTTTTTCAAACAGTTCGTCATTGTAAAATTCAAAGGAATTGATGATATAAATGATATTGAAAAATACAAAGGCATGAGTCTCTATGTGGAACGGGAAGATGCAATTGCGTTAGACGAGGACGAGTATTTTATTGCGGATCTGATTGACATGAAGGTGTATACCGAGGACGGTGCTGAATTTGGAACGGTGACGGATGTACTTGAGACTGGTGCAAATGAGGTCTATGTTATTCAGAGTGCAGAACACGGGGAAGTCCTTGTACCGGCAATCAAACAGTGTATTTTAAATATTGATACAGAGGAACGAAAAATGAAGATCCATTTGTTGGATGGACTCATTTAGGCTGAGAGGATATTTATGAACTTTCATATACTTACTTTATTTCCGGAAATGGTGATGGACGGTCTGGGAACCAGTATTACAGGACGTGCGATGGAGAAAGAACTGTTATCCATCAAAGCAATCAACATCCGGGATTATGCATTTAATAAACACAACAGTGTGGACGATTATCCATATGGCGGCGGTGCAGGCATGCTGATGCAGGCAGAGCCGATTTATCAGGCTTATGAAGCCCTGCGCAGCAAGATGGACCTCCCGGAAGGAAAGAAGCCGAGGGTCATATATCTTTCGCCTCAGGGCAGTACCTTTACGCAGGCAATGGCGGAGGATTTTGCAAAGGAATCGGAGCTAGTGCTTTTGTGCGGGCATTATGAAGGCATTGATGAACGTGTATTGGAAGAGATTGTCACAGATTACGTTTCAATCGGGGATTATGTCCTGACCGGAGGTGAACTGCCGGCAATGGTCATGGTTGATGCCATCTCAAGACTGGTGCCGGGCGTGCTTCATAATGATGTGTCGGCTGAATTTGAGAGTTTTCAGGATCATCTGCTGGAATATCCGCAGTACTCAAGACCCGAAGAATGGCACGGCAAAAAGGTTCCGCCGATTTTATTATCCGGACATCACGCGAACGTGGAGAAGTGGAGAAGAGAGCAGTCCATATTAAGAACCGCCCTTCGAAGACCGGATTTACTGGAGAAAGCAGAGCTGTCAGACAAAGAATTGGAAAATCTGAGAAAACAATTAGAAAATCTGCAAAATTCCTTGCAAGAATAAGGGATTTATGTTAGAATGAATAACGTTGTGAAAAGAAGAGAGATGGTCCTCTGTCGCGAATCCGCGTTAAGAACGTCCAAATTATAAGGAGGTCACACAAAATGAACGATATTATCAGAGAAATTGAAGCAGGTCAGAAAAAAGAAAACGTACCAGAGTTTAACACTGGTGATACTGTAAAAGTATACGCTAAGATTAAAGAGGGTAACCGCGAAAGAATTCAGGTTTTCGAAGGAACTGTACTTAAGAAACAGGGTGGAGACACAGCAAGAGCAACATTTACAGTTAGAAAGAACTCTAACGGAATCGGTGTTGAGAAGACTTGGCCATTACACTCACCACATGTTGAAAAAGTAGAAGTTATCCGCAGAGGTAAAGCTAGAAGAGCGAAATTAAACTACTTAAGAGGACGCGTTGGTAAGAAAGCTAAAGTAAGAGAATTAGTAAAATAATTGACGTAAAATAAGTAAGCATGGAAGAGGGACAAGTACAGATTGTATGTGTCCCTTTTTTGATATTGGAAATGAAAATCAGAGATGGGCGGGAAATATTGTGAGAAAAAAGATCGGTTTTAGCAGATCACGCGGTAAAAGAAAACGTACATTTGAACGAGAACCAATCCGGGAACTGCATTTTCGAAAAGAAAAGACAAAATATCAGGTGGAAAATAAAAGAAATCTTGTGAGCTGGATCGTTCAGACTGTCATCATTATCATAATCGCAGCGGTGCTTGTATTATATTTCGGACAGAGAGTGAACAATATGGGGGATTCCATGACTCCTGTATTAAAAAACGGAGATGTTGTGCTGACGAATCGCATCATTTATGATGCAGGCCAGCCAAAACGAGGAGATATCATCGCATTTAAGCCGAACGGCAATGACAATGCCAGTTACCGGATTAAGCGAATTATCGGACTTCCGGGAGAGACTGTCCAGCTAAAGGATGGTGTCGTGTACATCAATGGGAAACAGTTAAAAGAGAACTATAAGACAACAGTTATCGATGATGTCGGGATTGCGGGTGAAGAAATCACACTCGAAGGAAATGAGTACTTTGTGCTGGGTGACAACAGAAGCTCCGGCGATGACAGCCGACAGGCCAATATCGGTAATGTAAAACGAAGTGAAATATATGGAAAAGTCTGGTTTATCATAAAGTCCAGGAATAAAAACTTTGGCTTTTTGAAATAATCAGCAATAAGGAGGTAATATGCATTTTCAGTGGTATCCGGGTCATATGACGAAAGCAAAACGTATGATGCAGGAGAATATCAAATTAATCGATCTGGTCATTGAACTGGTGGACGCCAGAATTCCAATGAGCAGCCGAAATCCGGACATTGATGAGCTGGGCAAGAATAAGGCGAGACTGATTTTACTGAATAAGTCAGACTTGGCGGAAGATAAGTGGAACGATGCCTGGGCAGAATATTTTAAAGAAAAAGGGTTTTCTGTTATGAAGGTGAATTCCAAAAAAGGCGGTGGAGTCAAGTCGATTCAAGGTGTGATTTTAGAGGCATGTAAAGAAAAGATTGAACGCGACAGAAAACGCGGGATTTTAAATCGTCCGATCCGTGCGATGGTGGTTGGGATCCCAAATGTGGGCAAATCCACATTTATCAATGCATTGGCGGGTAAAGCATGTGCAAAAACAGGCAATAAGCCGGGTGTCACAAAGGGAAAACAGTGGATTCGTCTGAACAAGAACGTTGAACTTCTGGATACACCGGGAATTCTCTGGCCGAAATTCGAGGACCAGACAGTGGGACTTCGTCTCGCATTCATCGGTTCCATCAAGGATGAAGTGCTTCAGACAGAGGAGCTGTCTCTGGAAGTAATTAAATTTCTTCTCGCCAATCAGCCGGGACTTCTTGCGAAGCACTATGCAATGGAAGAAGATCAGGACACTGTGGTTTGTCTTCAGAGAATCGCAGAGAGCCGACACTGTCTGGTACGCGGAAGCGAGCTGGATTTAGAAAAGGCTGCGAAGATTTTGGTGGATGATTTTAGAAACGGACGTTTGGGCAAAATTACGCTTGAATTCCCGCAGGATTACAATTAAGATAGAATTATAGCATTAGAAAAGGGGAATATAGATGAAAAATGCAGGAAAAGCCGCAGTAAGTGTGGCTGGAGAATTATTGAGCTGGATTATTTATATTGTGGTCATTGTAGGTCTTAGTTTTTTGATCATTACATTTGTCGGACAGAGAACAAGGGTGGATGGACATTCCATGGAAACGACTCTGCAGCACGGGGACAATCTGATTGTGGATAAGATTTCGTTCCGTTTCCGGGATCCAAAGCGGTTTGAGATTATTGTATTTCCATATAAGTATGAGAAAGATACATACTACATCAAGCGTATCATCGGTCTGCCGGGGGAGACGGTGCAGGTGATTGACGGAGCTGTCTATATCAATGGCGAGCCGCTTGACGAGCATTACGGAAATGAGCCGATGCAGGATCCGGGTATTGCACAGGAACCGATTACATTAGGGGACGATGAATACTTTGTGCTTGGGGACAACCGAAATCACAGTGCGGACAGCCGACAGGAATCGGTCGGTGTATTAAAACGCAGTGACCTGATGGGAAGGGCGTGGATACGAATTTATCCATTCAACAAATTTGGAGTGATCAAACATGAGTCTTAGTATCAGTGAAATAAAGAAAAAATTCGAGGGGGCTGACAGGGAGCTGTTAACGCAATTATATGCAGAATATGCGGATGATGCGCGGGCAGGTGTTGTCAGCCTGATTGCAAAATATAAGAAAAAAGAAGAAAAATATGAGCAGGAAATGAAACGGCTGGAGGTCATGAGTGAGTATGAACGAAAATACAGCGCTTATGATTTTATCTGCGGAATCGATGAGGTCGGCCGCGGACCACTGGCTGGTCCGGTCGTGGCCGGTGCGGTCATATTGCCAAAGGACTGCAGGATTCCATATATCAATGACTCCAAAAAGCTTTCAGAGAAGATGAGAGAAGCGCTGTATATCGAGATTATGGATAAGGCAGTTGCTACAGGCATCGGTATCATCAGTCCTGCAAGAATCGATGAAATCAATATCCTGCAGGCTACCTATGAAGCCATGCGGATGGCAATCGGAAAGCTTCAGGTTCGGCCGGATCTGCTGCTCAATGATGCGGTGACGATTCCGGGTGTGACGATGGAGCAGGTTCCGATTATCAAGGGTGATGCCAAGAGCATGTCTATTGCAGCGGCGAGTATCATTGCAAAGGTAACCAGAGACCATATGATGGAGGAGTATGACAAGATTCTTCCGGGCTATGGCTTTGCAAGCAATAAAGGGTATGGTGCCACAGTGCATATTGATGCACTGAAGAAATTAGGTCCGACTCCGATTCACAGAAGTACATTTATCAAGAACTTTACTTAGAAATGTGTGGCGCGGCAGGATTCAGAGAATATATGAGACAAAACAACCGCAAGATCGGCACCTTTTATGAACAAAAGGCGGGAGAATATCTGGAAAGTCAGGGATATCAGATTCTGGAATATAATTACAGATGCCGAAGAGGCGAGATCGATATTATTGCCAGAGACGGAGCGTACCTCGTATTCTGTGAGGTGAAATACAGGAAGCAGACAACGGCAGGTAATCCATTGGAAGCGGTGACTGTCAGAAAGCAAAAGATCATTTCGCAATGTGCACTTTATTATATTGTGACACATCATCTGGAACACCAGCCCTGCCGGTTTGATGTGGTGGGGGTTTTAGATGATGATATTACATTGATTCAGAATGCATTTGAGTATGCAGGATGATTTTAACAAGATAGTGAGGAAACATATGAGCATTGGAATTCATTATAAAAACCAGCAGCATATTTACGATGAGGTACAGTATCCTCTGGAGAAGACGGGAGACAGCGTACCTTACTTAAGCTATCCGCTTCTGTCTGAGACAGGAATTGTAAATCATGGTTTTTCGACAAAGCTCGGAGGTGTGAGTGAAGGATGCTATGCATCCATGAATCTTGGATTTAACCGTGGTGATGCCGAAGAAAATGTCAGAGAAAATTACAGAAGATTTGGAGCTGCAATCGGAGTGGAAGTAGAGGATATGGTGCTCTCAAAGCAGACACACACAACAAATGTCAGGATAATTACAGAGGCTGACCGTGGAAATGGATTAACCGTACCGCAGGCGTTTTCCGATGTGGACGGTATGATTACCAATGTGCCGGGACTCTGTCTGGTTACCTTTTATGCGGACTGTGTGCCGCTCTACTTTGTGGACCCGGTCCGAAAGGCCATCGGTCTGTCCCATTCGGGATGGCGAGGCAGTGTTGGAAAGATTGGAAAAATTACGGTTGAGCAGATGGTTCAGACCTACGGCTGCAATCCGTCAGATATTCTTGCGACAATCGGGCCATCGGTCTGCCAAGACTGTTATGAAGTCAGTGAAGATGTCATTGAACAATTCCGGACACATTATGACGAAACATACTGGGAAAGTCTGTTTTACAAAAAAGAGAACGGACATTACCAGCTGAATCTATGGCGTGCAAATGAAATCGTTTTTTTGGAATCTGGAATTCTGCCGGAGCATATGGCAGTCTCGAATGTATGCACGCACTGCAATCATGAGGTGCTATATTCACACCGTGCCATGGGAAATGAAAGAGGAAGCCTCTGCGCATTCCTTGCTTTAAAAAAATAGCTGACAGGAGGAACAGAATATGAATACATCAGACATCGAAGCAGTAGATGTGACAAAAGAATTAACCGGCATGGCAGCGTATATGCAGGAGACATGGCCGAAGCTTTTGAATTTCGGTATCCGTGTTGTGCTTGCGATCATTGCATTTATTATTGGAAAATGCGTGATTAAATGGGTTCGCAGTATCGTGAAAAGAGCGATGCAGCGTTCTTCTGCAGATATCGGTGTTGTGCAGTTTGTGGATTCACTGCTCAAATTTGGATTGTATATCATTCTTGTCTTTGGAATCGCAACGAAATTAGGTGTGGAATCGGCTTCTGCCGCAGCTCTTTTAGCATCCGGTGGTGTTGCTATCGGTCTTGCGCTGCAGGGAAGTTTATCAAACTTTGCAGGAGGTGTTTTAATCCTTCTGTTAAAGCCGTTTTGTGTCGGCGATTATATTATCGAGGATACACATGGAAACGAAGGCACGGTAAAGGAGATTCAGATTTTTTATACAAAGCTTGCCACAGTTGATAATAAGACGATTGTGATTCCAAACGGAATACTTGCAAACAGCAGTCTCACCAATGTAACGGCTAAGGATGAGAGAAGACTGGATCTTGAAATAGGCATTTCCTATCAGGCGGATTTAAAGAAGGCAAAGCAGCTCATTGAAAATCTGCTGCAGGAAGATGCATGTATCTTGAAGGACGAAGAAATTCTGGTGTATGTCAGTGCGTTAGAGGACAGTGCGGTCATCATTGGGACCAGATCCTGGGTCAAGACGGAAGAATACTGGACAACGAGATGGAGAGTTCTGGAGAATATCAAGCTCACGCTGGATGAACATGAGATAGAGATTCCATATAATCAATTGACGGTACATCTGCCACAGCAGGATATTCGGGACATGACAAATTCCTAATACCAATGATTGTCTATCATTACTAAAATAAATGTGTTTAATAATTAAGTTTAACTAAAAAGACATGCCGAAGTACATTTGGTCGTGTCTTTTTTGAAATTTATCGTTAAAAGGTGAATGAGAACTCTTCAAATTAAAAAGTAACAAAATAGAGTTGTAATTTTGAATGAAGTAACATATAATAAAAATGTGAATATGAAACACTAAAACACGTATAAAAGTGTGAGGAGACTGATAATTATGGAGCGATTGATTTTAAATAAACTACTTGAATGGAAAAACTCTCTTTACCGTAAGCCGCTTATACTAAAAGGAGTTCGTCAGGTTGGTAAGACATGGATTCTAAAGGAATTTGGCAGACGTTATTATGAAAATATAGCTTATTTTAACTTTGATGAGAACGAGGAATATAAGCAATTTTTTGAGACTACGAAAGATGTTGATCGAATTCTGCAAAATCTGATATTGGCTAGTGGTCAAAAAATCACATCAGAGAATACATTGATTATTTTTGATGAAGTGCAAGATTGTCCTAAGGTCATTAACTCCATGAAGTATTTTTGTGAGAATGCTCCGCAGTATCACATTGTCTGTGCCGGTTCACTGCTTGGCATTGCATTGGCGAAACCATCGTCATTTCCAGTAGGGAAGGTTAACTTTATGCAGATTGACCCAATGACTTTCACAGAGTTTCTTCTCGCTAATGGAGATGAGAATCTTGTAAAGTATTTGGAAAGTGTGAATACCATTGAGCCGATTCCGGATGCTTTTTTCAACCCACTTTATGAAAAACTAAAAATGTACTATGTAACTGGAGGTATGCCGGAATCTGTGTTGATGTGGACAGAAGCGAGGGATGTATCTGCTATGCAGGAAGCTTTGTCAGGAATCATCGGCGCTTATGAGAGAGACTTTGCAAAGCATCCGAATATCAGTGAGTTCCCAAAGATTTCTATGATTTGGAAGTCGGTTCCTTCTCAATTGGCAAGAGAAAATAAAAAGTTTATATACAAGGTTGTCAAAGAAGGTGCAAGAGCTAGAGAATACGAGGATGCTTTGCAATGGTTAGTGGATGCCCGATTAGTGCATAAGGTTTATCGCAGTACCGCCCCCGGTTTACCAATGGCAGCTTATGATGATTTGTCAGCATTTAAAATATATTTGGTGGATGTAGGTCTGCTTCGCCGTCTGGCACAGCTGGCACCAACAGCTTTTGGCGAAGGCAACCGACTCTTCACTGAGTTCAAGGGTGCATTAACCGAAAATTATGTACTTCAGACTTTGCTTACACAGTTTGAAGTTTTGCCTCGGTATTGGAGCAGGAATAATCCGCCTTATGAAGTGGACTTTCTGATTCAGCGTGAAAATGATATTTTTCCAGTGGAGGTTAAAGCCGAAGCTAATACTGCCAGCAAGAGCCTGAAAAAATTCAAAGAAATATTTCCAAATCAAGTTAAACTTCGAGTTAGATTTTCTTTGGATAATCTCAAAATGGACGGTGATATGTTGAATATTCCTTTGTTTATGGCGGATCAAGCGGACCGGTTAATTGGCTTGGCACTAGAGCAACGCAAGGAATAAATCTGGAAAAAAAGTAAAAATGGCTTGAAATTATGTCTGGAAATTGATATAATAGCCTAGTTGCAGGATATGCAGCAGGCTGAACTAGCTCAGTTGGTAGAGCACTTCACTCGTAATGAAGGGGTCACCGGTTCAAATCCGGTGTTCAGCTTTATAGAGTAAGACAAGGGGACGGTTCCTCTGTCCGATGATATATTGGACAGAGAAACCGTCCCCTTGTCATTATTTTCTGTTTGACATAATTCGGATTTTATAGTAGCATATTCACATGAGCAAGGAAGCCAAGTTTGGTTTTCTTGCTCTTTTTTTGTTGAAGAAGGATTTGGCTGAACAATCGACGCAGGGAGAAGAAAGTGAGGCGCTTATTATGAATGGATTAGTAGAACACGCAGAGAGTATCAACCGATTATTGGCGCGATATGGGGTAAAGTTTGGAATATATAAGAATAATGAATTCCATGAACAGTTATTTCCGTTTGATGCAATACCGAGAGTGATTACACATGAAGATTTTCAGTATCTTGAAAAAGGACTGATCCAGAGAGTGGATGCCCTGAATCTGTTTTTAAAAGATATTTACAGCGACAAACAAATCATTAAGGATGGGGTCGTACCGGAAGAATTTGTATTTGTATCATCTGGATATCTGCCACAGTGTGAAGGAATCTGTCCTCCAAAAGGCATTTACAGCCATATTTCCGGAATTGATCTGGTTCAGGAGAAGGATGGCGAGTGGTATATCTTAGAGGATAACCTGAGAATTCCATCGGGTGCATCTTATCCGCTGATTGCACGGGAGCTGTGCCGGAGAGCGTCACCACTGACATTTCGTAATACGCCGGTAATTGACAACCGTGATTATGGAAGACTATTGAAAGAGGTCATGGACAACGTGAACGTAGGCGGAATCAAGGTCATTATGACACCGGGGCGCTATAATGCAGCTTACTTCGAACATTCCTACCTTGCAGAAAAGACAGACAGCGAGCTTGCAATGAATACGGATCTCTTTGTGGAGAAGAATTATCTGTATCACAAAGATTACATGGGAAATAAGCAGAAGGTCGGAGTCATCTACCGGAGAATTTCGGATGAATATCTGGATCCGATGACATTTGAGGCAGAGTCGCTGATTGGAATTCCGAATATCATGGATGTCTATCGGGCGGGGAATGTAGCAATCATCAATGCACCGGGAAATGGTGTCGCGGACGATAAGGGAATCTACTATTTTGTTCCCAAAATGATTGAATATTATCTGCATGAAATGCCGATTCTGAAAAACGCACCGACTTACCTTCCATTTTATGAAGAGGACCGCAAATATGTGCTTGATAATCTGGAGAAGCTTGTAATCAAGGATGTTGCGGAAGCAGGCGGCTACGGCGTTGTATTTGGCGATAAATTATCAAAAGAAGAGCTGGAAAATATGAAACAGCTGATTATCAAAGAATCCAGAAGATTTATTGCACAGGAAGTGATTGACTTTCTGGACATCGATATTATGGATCAGGGTGAGAAGGTTGCCAGAAAAGCAGATCTTCGAGCATTTGTCTTATCAGGAAAAGAGACAAAGGTATGGGCAAGCGGCCTGACCAGATTCACAAGAAATCCGGATTCATTCATTGTTAATTCATCACAAGGAGGAGGTTTTAAAGACACATGGGTATTATCTCGATAAATAAATTGGACAATTTATACTGGTTAGGAAGATATACGGAGCGTGTATATACTTCCATCCGAAAATTTTACAGAATCTATGATTCTATGATAGAAGCACCGGAAGGTGAATATAAAATCTACTGTGAAAAACTGAATATTCCGGATATTTACAGTGGAAATACAGAGTTTCTGACTTCTTACATTTTTTCGAAGGAGAATCCGGACTCACTGTATTCCAACATGAGCAGAGCTTATGATAATGCAATTGTACTGCGTGAAGAACTGAGTAGTAATGTACTTGCATATGTGCAGCTTGCACTAGATACCTTTGAGACAAATATGACTTCGCGCGCACCACTTTTGGAATTGCAGTCGGTGATTGATTATCTATTGGCGTTCTGGGGCTGCGTGGATGATTATGTGGAGGATGAGGACTGCCGTAATATTATGAAATGCGGAAAATATGTGGAACGAATGGATCTGTATATTCGTCTCGATTATCACATCAGAGATATTGAAAAAGAATTCAATAAGCTGGCAAACCGGATTCATAAGACACACATGTACTACAACATTGAAAAACTGGATAAACTGGCAGATGTCATCAACGAGAAGAGCGAAGCGAGTGCGGGATATCAGGAAGCACTCAACTGTCTGGACGGGATAATCGAGGTGAAATAAATGAAAAACTTACGTTTTACATATGAAATGAAGCTGCGTTTTGACGAGCCGGTATACGATCATTATTTTGCACTTCGCTGCGTACCGGTATCGGATGATGTGCAGAAAATTCAGATACAGAGCAGGTATATCAATCCGACCGACTGCCTGAATGAAGTCGTGGATGGATTTTGAAATCATAAATATGTAGGGCATTATGTTAATAAGCATAAGCAATTTGAGGTACAACTGGTGGGAACGGCGAAGGTAGAAGGCATGAAGGAGCGAAAAGAAGCGCTCCACAGTATGTATAAATTTCCATCAAAGTTCACAATGCCGGGCCCGGCGCTGAAAGCGGCATTAGAGGACTGTGGAGCCCTGCAGGGAAATGCATTGGAAAAGGCAATACAGCTGGAAATGTATCTGTATCATCATTTCACTTATGTGAAGGACAGCACGGACATTACGACGACAGCGGAAGAAGCAATGGCCGCCGGGCGCGGTGTGTGTCAGGATTATGCACACATTCTAATTGCATTATGCAAAATGTGCGGTATTCCGGCACGTTATGTCAATGGATTTATGATTGGGGAAGGCTACACTCACGCATGGGTGGAAGTGTATACGGGAGAAGGCTGGTATGGTCTGGATCCGACCAATAATCTGCATGTGGATGATTATTATATCAAGCTTGCCCACGGCAGGGATTATGAGGACTGTGTACTTGATAAAGGGGTGTTCGTGGGAACGCCTTTAAATCAGACGCAGGATATTCTGGTAAATGTAGAAGAAATTTGATGAAATAGAGGAGCGTTGAGAAGATGGTTGAAACGGTGGTAGCCATGAAGCTGCCGGTGGATGAAAAGCTGCGGATAAAAAAGCAGCGCGTTCTCCCACTTGCAGTAACTGGAAATGAAAAACGCATTTCCATTGTGACAGGAACACATGGGGATGAGCTGGAGGGGCAGTTCGTATGCTATGAGCTGCTTCGAAGAATCAATGAAAATATAGAATGTTTAAAAGGAATTGTAGATGTATATCCGGCATTGAATCCATTAGGAGTGGATTCGATTTCAAGGGGAATTCCGATGTTCGATCTGGATATGAACCGTGTATTTCCGGGGGATGAGGAGGGTCCGATGATTGAAAGTCTGGCAAAAGAAATCATCGATGATTTAAGCGGCTCTGATTATTGCTTTGATATTCATGCGAGCAATATTTTTCTGGATGAAATGCCTCAGATCCGGATTAATGAGATTTCGGAGAAAACACTGGTACCGCTTGCAAAGCTGACCAATATCGATCTGGTATGGGTACATGCTTCTGCAACTGTGCTGGAGTCCACATTGGCATACAGCCTGAACAGCATCGGAGTTCCCACTCTGGTCGTTGAGATGGGCGTCGGCATGCGAATTACAAGAAAATACGGCTATCAGCTGGTAGAGGGCATCCTGAATCTTATGAAACACGAAGGTCTGTGGGACGGCCCCGTGGGCGAGGTGAAGATGCCGATTATTTCTTCAGACCGTGCTGTGGGATATATGAATTCAAATACTTCTGGAATCTATGTCCCGGAGTGTCAGAACGGTGATATTGTAAAGGAAGGCGACGTGCTGGGAAATGTGCTGGATCCTCTGTCTGGTGAAATTGCTGAAAAAATCAAATCCCCGATTGATGGAATGGTTTTCACAAGAAGGGAGTACCCGGTGGTCTACGGGGGCTCTCTTTTGGGACGTGTACTGGGAGGTGAGACATCATGAGAAAAGAAGTGATTTACTCCCTTCCATCCCCGTACCGAGATGATTTGAAAGTAACCGGATATCGTTTCGGAAGCGGTAAGAAATCGGCATGTATCGTGGGAGCAATCCGTGGAAATGAAATCCAGCAGCTTTATGTATGTTCCCAGCTGATAAAAAAGCTGACGGAGCTGGAAGAGAAGGGCGCAATTGTGTCAGAACATGAGATTATGGTGGTACCTTCTATCGGCCATCATTCCACCAATATTGGGAAGCGGTTCTGGTCAGTGGACAATACCGATATTAATCGGATGTTTCCGGGATACGATGAAGGAGAGACAACACAGCGTATCGCAGGCGGAGTTTTTGAGCAAATCAAGGATTACAGCTATGGGATTCAGTTTGCAAGCTTTTATATGCCAGGAGATTTTATTCCACATGTGCGTATGATGGAGACCGGAAAGCAAAATACAAGTCTTGCAAATTTATTTGGTCTGCCGTATGTCGTTTTAAGAAAAGTAAGGCCGATTGATACAACAACATTAAATTACAATTGGCAGATGTGGGACTGTAATGCATTTTCGCTCTATACGAGCAAAACGGATAAGATTGATGAGATTTCCGCAAAGCAGGCTGTTGCCGCTGTGCTCCGGTTCCTGATGCGGATGGGAGTGATACGGTATAACAGCCATAGCGGATATATTGCAACAATTATTGAAGAGTCGGACCTTGCGGTGGTGAGAACCGGTACAAGTGGTATCTATCGCAGACTCCGCTTTGCGGGGGAAGAGGTATGCATGGGCGATCCGCTTGCGGAGATTACACATCCCTATGAGGGAAATGTGATTGTTACCATCCTGTCACCCTGTGACGGAATTATATTCTTTTCGCATGAAAAACCGCTAGTGACGGAACATGAGATTGTATTTAAGATAATTAAGCGACTGCATGAATAGTATCATAATGATTCTATCACGGAAAAGGAGAAAAATATGAAACATCTGCTGCAATGCAGGCCTTTACAGATTGCGCACAATACGGAAGAAGTGACGATGCCGGAGGAAACAGATTCGTCAAAGATTCTTCTGAAAATAAGAAAAGCCTCGATGGGACTGTCCACAGCAATGAAAATAGATGCAATCGTCGTAGTCGACCCAGTGGGCTATTATAACATGGAATATAAGTCAAAATATGAGATTGCAAAAGCAGTGGGGGCAATCAACTGGTATTTCCAAAATCAAAATAAAAATCTGATACTTTTTACACCGGGGAGAATCGGAACCTCCTCACCAGAACTTGGGGTGCCGACAACATTTGCAGATATCAGTGAATTTAAAATGATTTGTGAGGTCTCAGAGGTGGCGGCAGGCTACATGCCGGAGCTGTCCTACGGAAGTCATATCTTTCAGGATCTTGTAGAGGCAGGTATTTTATATGGTGCAATCTTTCAGAATGAAACCACAATCACTTATCAGCCGGAGATGTTGAGAGGGTACCAAAATATACTGGGAGATATCCTGCCTGCTTCTGATATTGAAAAAATCGGGGATATCCTGCGTGTATATGCTGTGTGGGATGAGGAATGTTATCTGTATCATGACATTCGGGAAGAGACAATGATGTGTTCTTTTATCTTGTAAAGAAGTGGTGCAATGCTGCAGAACTTATGATATGATAAGTGGTAGTGAGCAGGAGCAGGCGCAGCTTGTTCCGTGCGGATCACGATACGATGAAAAAGGAGTGGACACATGATATTAAGTGAGAAAAAATTAGGGTTTGGCCTTATGAGACTGCCATTACTGGACAAGGATGATCCGGCGAAAATAGACATAGAGCAGGTCAAACAGATGGTGGATACATTTCTTGAAAGAGGATTTACATACTTTGATACGGCATGGATGTACTGTGGATTTCAAAGCGAGAATGCAGCAAAGGAAGCATTGGTAAGCCGTCATCCAAGAGAAAGTTTTACACTGGCAACCAAATTGCATGCAGCATTTATTGAAAAAATGGAAGACCGGGACCGTATTTTTAATGAGCAGAGAGAAAAGACCGGTGTAGACTATTTTGATTTTTATCTATTGCATGATATCAATTCAAACAGCATTGAAACTTATAATAAGATGGAGTGCTTTAGCTGGCTGATGGATAAAAAAGAGCAGGGGCTGGTAAAACACATGGGATTTTCGTTCCATGACGGTCCGGAGCTTCTTGATCGGGTATTGACGGAACATCCGGAGTTTGAGTTTGTACAGCTTCAGATCAATTATCTTGACTGGGACAGTGTCGGTGTCCGCTCTCGCGAATGCTATGAGGTGGCAGCGAAGCATCACATTCCCGTTATCGTAATGGAGCCGGTGAAAGGTGGAACACTGGCGAATGTGCCAGAGAAGGTGGAGCACATGTTCAAAGCATATGCACCGGACAAATCAATTCCGTCATGGGCAGTTCGTTTTGCAGCAAGTCTTGATAATGTGAAGCTGGTGTTATCGGGAATGTCAGATATGGAACAGTTATTGGATAATACAGACTATATGAATCATTTTGAGCCGGTTAAGGAAGAGGAACTGGATTGCATCAAAAAAGCGGTTGTTGCGATTAATTCAACGATTGCGATTCCATGTACGGGATGTTCTTACTGTACCGATGGATGTCCGATGAACATTCAGATTCCAAAATATTTCTCACTTTATAATGCAGAACTTCAGGAAATGGAAGGTAAGGGATGGACACCGCAGGGCGGATATTACGATAATCTGACCAAGACCTTCGGGAAAGCGAGTGATTGCATTGCATGCGGACAATGTGAGGATGTCTGTCCGCAGCATTTGTCGATTATTGAATATTTAAAAAATGTTGCAGAGCGTTTTGAGGCGAATAAAGAAGGGTGCTGATAGAAAGAAATCAGCGCTTTTTTTTGCTTTTATTCGATTATATATTGACAAGTGTTCTATACTGTTATATAGTGTTTATAGAACAGGAGGGGAAATTGTGAAAATCATAATTAATAACTCGTCAGAACAGCCGATTTACGAGCAGATTACCATGCAGATTAAGTCACAGATTGTGAGCAGTGATTTAAAAGAGCATGACATCCTTCCGTCCGTTCGTGCTCTGGCAAAGGAACTGAAGATCAGCGCACTGACGGTGAAGAAGGCATATGATAATCTCGAGACGCAGGGGTTTATCATTACAGTTCACGGAAAAGGAAGCTTTGTGGCCAGCACGAATCAGGAGCTTTTGGGTGAGGAACAGCGGAAAGAAGTAGAAGCAGATCTGGAGATGGCCATCCGAAAGGGACGAAGCTGCGGCATGAGCGAAGAAGAACTGAAAGAATTATTCGAATTGATATTGGAGGAATAGACATGTTGGTGGATATGAATAACATCGAAAAAGTTTATACAAAGTTTCACCTGAAGTGCAATTTACAGGTAAAGGAAAATGGTATCACCGGACTGATCGGACAGAATGGTGCCGGCAAGAGCACAACTTTTAAAGCGATTCTGAATTTGATTTCTGTCGATGCCGGAGCAATTCAGGTATTTGGAAAAGATTATAAGAACCTGTCAAGAGATGACAGGGAGAATATTGGAATTGTACTTTCAGAGAGTGGATTTAGTAATTATCTCTGTATCAATGATGTAGTTAAGATAATGAAAAGCACATACCGCCGGTTTGATGAGGCCGGATTTATACAAAGATGCGAGAAATTCCGTCTGCCGATGAAGGATAAAATCAAAACATTTTCAACCGGCATGAAAGCAAAGCTAAAGATTCTGGTTGCCATCAGTCACGATGCTGATTTGCTGATTTTGGATGAACCGACGGCAGGACTGGATGTGGTCGCAAGAGATGGAATCCTAGATATCCTGCGGGAATACATGCTGGTGGAGAACCGGGGGATTCTGATCAGCTCACACATTGCGACAGATCTGGAAGGATTGTGTGATGATATTTATCTGATTGATGATGGAAATATTATACTTCATGAAGATACAGATGTACTTTTGAATGAATACGGATTAATTAAGGCTGGGGAAGATACCTATAAGAATCTTGATAAGAGACATATTCTGAGCATCAAGAAAGAAAGCTACGGCTACAGCTGTCTGACAAACCAGAAACAGTTTTATATGGAAAATTATCCGGATACAGTGATAGAAAAAACCGGTATTGATGAAGTAATTTATATGACCGTAAAGGGGGAAAAATTATGAAAGGCTTGTTTGTGAAAGATCTCTGTCTGGTCAGGGAATTTAAAAAGTTTTTTCTTGTTATTGTGCTTGTGGCGTTATTTATGTTTTTTGGAAATAGTCATGTCACGACACAAAGTCTGGCATTTATCATCTTTTATGTAGCGATGATGAGTGCCATGATTCCGTGCAATCTGGTCGCATATGATGAGGATAATCACGGAATGACATTTTTGATGGCACTTCCGTTTCAAAGAAAACAGTATGTAATCGAAAAATATCTTTTCAGCATTCTAACGATTGTCGGGAGCAGTCTGGCAGGTTTTGTGGTTATCGCTGTGGGTATCCTGATAAAACAGGCAGATATTGAATGGAAAGCCGTCGGAGCAGTATACCTTGTCGCGTTTGTGATGGCAATACTGATCATTTCACTTTTTATGCCACTCCGGATAAAGTTTGGAGAAAAAGTAAATGTAATGATTATCATAATCTGCTTTACAATTGGCGGCATCGGCTATGTTATGAACAGCATTGCGAAAAAAACAGATGTGGATGTGAGCGGTCTGATTCAATTTGTAAAAGGGCATGTATCATTCGTGGTGGTACTGACTGCCATCATTATATTACTGTTATTTGCGTTATCTGTGTATATCAGTGAGCGGATACTGATCAAAAAAGAATATTAGAACAGCCGAAAAGGTTCCGTGGACTTTTATCTTGTAAAGAAGTAGTGCAATGCCGTAGAACTTATGATATGATAAAAAGAAAAAAGTCCGTAAAAATATACGCATCACGGACACGTATCTAAGTACAAAAAGGAGGAAAATCATGAGCAGTTTAACAGAAATACGCTGGCACGGCCGTGGTGGACAAGGCGCGAAGACAGCAGCCCTTTTGCTTGCGGATGTTGCATTTAGTATAGGAAAACATGTGCAGGGCTTCCCGGAATATGGCCCGGAGAGAATGGGGGCGCCAATTACCGCCTTCAACCGAATCAGTGACACGCAGATTCGCGTTCACTCGAACATTTACGATCCGGATTATGTGGTGGTAGTCGACGAGACGCTATTGCACGGTGTCGATGTGACAAACGGATTAAAAAAGGAGGGCGGAATCCTGATTAACACATCCCTTTCCAAAGAGGAGATACGCCCGCTGTTACGCGGATACGAAGGTGAGATTTATACGATTGACGCACATGATGTCTGCATGAGGACTCTGGGAAAATATTTTCCGAACACTCCGATGCTTGCAGCTATCGTTAAGGTATCCGGCGTGATGGATACCGATGTATTTTTAAAAGAAATGGAAGCATCCCTGAAGCACAAGTTTGCCAAGAAACCGGAAGTGCTCGAAGGAAATATGAAAGCGCTGGCACTTGCGCTAGAGGAGGTACGCTAGATGAGTTTAAAAGCAAAAGATATCAACGAACAGACAAGATGGCAGGACCTTCACATGGGACTGCATGTGTATGAGCCTGCAACTTCAAAAGCATTTGAGACGGGGGAGTGGAGGACCAACACGCCGGTACTTGATTTGGATAAATGCAAACAGTGCTTACTCTGTGTGCCATATTGCCCGGACAGCAGTATTCCGGTCAAAGACGGAAAGCGTCTGGATTTTGACTTAGACCACTGTAAGGGGTGCGGCATCTGTGTGAGTGCCTGTCCGTTCGGTGCGATTACGATGAAGGAGGGAAAATAAGATGGCAATCAAAGAGAGAATGTCAGGAAATGAAGCTGTTGCATACGCAATGAAGCAGGTCAATCCGGATGTTATGCCGGCATTTCCAATTACTCCTTCCACGGAGTTACCACAGTTTGTAGCGAACTATATTGCAAATGGAGAGATGGATACAGAGTTTATTCCGGTAGAGAGTGAGCACAGTGCGATGAGTGCGGCAATCGGAGCATCCGCAGCCGGAGCGAGAACAATGACAGCGACCTCTTCCGCAGGTCTTGCACTGATGTGGGAAGTCATCTATGTGGCAGCATCCACCAGAGTGCCGATTGCCATGGCAGTGGTCAACCGTGCACTGACAGGACCCCTGAATATCAACTGCGAGCATTCTGACAGTATGGGCGCGCGAGATTCCGGCTGGCTGCAGATCTATGCTGAGAACAATCAGGAAGTCTATGACAATTTCCTGCAGGCATACCGCATTGCGGAGCATAAGGATGTCATGCTTCCGATCATGATCTGTCAGGACGGCTTCATTACCAGTCACGCAGTAGAAAATATCGAACTGATTGAAGATGAAAAGGTGAAACCATTCGTCGGAGAATACAATCCGGAGCATTACCTCTTGAATCCGAACGAGCCGATGGCAGTCGGAGCTTATGCTGTATCCAATTATTGCATGGAAGCAAAGAAGGCTCATGCGGAAGCAATGAAAAATGCAAAGCAGGTGATACTGGATGTCGCGAAAGAGTTTCAAGAGATTTCCGGAAGAGAATACGGACTGTTTGAAGCATATAGATTAGACGATGCAGATTACGCAATCGTAGCAATCGGTTCTGCCTGCGGAACTGCCAAGGATGCGATTGATGCCTTAAGAGCGCAGGGCGTAAAGGCCGGACTGTTGAAGGTCAGAGTCTTCCGTCCATTCCCGGCAGAGGAGATGGTGGCTGCGCTGAAAAACTGCAAAGCAATCGCGATCATGGATCGCTGTGAAAGCTACAGCTCACAGGGCGGACCTCTCGGCGCAGAGCTGATGGCAGCGTTATACAGAGGCAAGGCAACTGCGGAAGTAATCAACATCGTTTACGGTTTATCCGGACGGGATATCCGCGTGGAAGATGTGGAGCAGATTTTTGAAGATCTTGCTGATATTGCAGAACACGGAACCGATGATACATACTGGTATTTAGGACTAAGAGAATAGGAGGTGTTAAGAGATGGAGAATCAATTTAATTTTAAAGAAATGCAGGAGAGAGCAGACCGCTTAGCACCGGGACACCGTATGTGTGCAGGCTGTGGCGGAACCATCGCTGCAAGAAATGTATTAAAAGCCATTCATCCGGGAGACAGGGCCGTTGTCGGAAATGCAACCGGATATCTGGAGGTGTCTACCTTTATCTATCCATATACGGCTTACGAGGACAGCTACATCCATACAGCCTTTGAAAATGCAGGTGCGACCATGAGTGGTGTGGAGACGGCGTTCCATGCATTAAAGAAAAAAGGAAAGCTGGATGATACTTACAAATTCATTACATTTGGTGGAGACGGCGGTACCTATGATATTGGTCTGCAATCCCTTTCCGGGGCAATGGAACGTGGACACGACATGGTTTATGTATGTTATGATAATGGTGCATACATGAATACTGGTATACAACGTTCATCAGCAACACCGATGTACGCAGATACAACAACGACACCGGCAGGAAAGGTATCGAACGGAAAACCGCAGTACCGCAAGGATTTAGCGGCAATCATGGCCGCTCACAATATTCCTTATGTGGCACAGACTACATTTATCGGCAACATGAAGGATTTGTATACGAAGTCTGAAAAAGCAATCTACACACCGGGACCTGCATTTTTGAATGTGATGGCACCGTGTCCGCGTGGCTGGAGATATAATGCACCGGAGATTATTGAAATCTGTAAGATGGCGGTAGAGACCTGCTACTGGCCGATGTTCGAGATTGTGGAAGGCAAATGGATTTTATCTTATGAGCCAAAGAAAAAGCTGCCGATTGAAGAGTTCCTGAAATCACAGGGAAGATTCAAACATCTCTTCAAACCGGGCAATGAAGAACTGATTGTGCAGTATCAGGCTGAGGTTGACAGAAGATGGGAAGATTTGCTTAAGAAATGCAATATGTAAATATGCAGTTGAAAAAGGAGAGAGCCGGAGGATATTCCGGTTTTCTCCTTTCTGATGCAAGAACATTTTTTACCTCTGAAACTTCTTTTCAAATAATCCAATCACTGCATACAGCCCAATTGCCATGATGCATAACAGGCAGATGCTCATAAGGAGCCAATCCATCTTAAAGACCTGACTTGAGTAGATAATCAGGTATCCAAGTCCGTTTCTCGCAGCCAGAAACTCTCCAATCACAACGCCCACCAGACACAATCCGATATTGATTTTCATGGTACTAATCATGGATGGAACACTGCTCGGAAGAATCACTTTTGTCAGAGCATGAAACCGGTTTCCGTGCAGGGTATAGATTAGCTTTAACTCATCCGGATCAACATTAATAAAGCTGGTATACAGACTCAAAATACTGCCAAAAATCGCAACGGACATCCCGGCAACAATAATTGTGGTCTGATTTGCACCGAGCCAGACAATCAGAAGCGGGGCAAGTGCGGATTTCGGAAGGCTGTTCAGCACGACCAGATAAGGGTC
>JAQUUC010000019.1 GCA_028694105.1 Hespellia sp. | reverse complement strand
TTCTTGACACGTTTCTTTGTCACTTTTTTGGTAACTTTCTTAGCCATTTAAACTAACCTACTTTCTTTGTTTTTAATTGATTAATAAGGAAGTTCGATGCATCAGGCTCGATAACACCTCGCCAAGTTGCTTCGAACAAGCTTCGTACTAAGTTCATGCTGCGCTTAGCAGCTTGCATTCACTAAGTGCTCTAGCTTTATTTTTTCTTGTTTGCTACTGTTCTCTTTGGACCCTTACATGTTCTTGCATTTGTCTTAGTCTTCTGACCACGGCAAGGAAGTCCTCTTCTGTGACGGATTCCTCTGTAACATCCGATTTCTTTCAATCTCTTGATGTTCAGCTGAATCTCTCTGCGAAGATCACCTTCTACTGTCTGAGTCTCATCGATTACTTCACTGATTTTCTTTACATCATCCTGTGTTAAATCTCTGCAACGAGTGTCAGGATTAACTCCTGCTGCTGCTAAGATACGAGTTGCGCTTGTTCTACCGATTCCGTAGATATAAGTCAACCCAATTTCTACACGTTTGTCTCTTGGTAAGTCTACACCTGAAATACGAGCCATGTGTTTTTCCTCCATAAATCTGAATCTTGGTTAATATTGTCCCTAATTGGGGAGTCTGGCCTTTAAGGCTCCCAGGTACCATTCATATAGATAGTACCCTTTCCCGACCACGGATATACCGTTAATGACTGACCGGGTATTATAAGCAATATACATCGGAGCATGTATTCTCCCAATATATATTAAACAGCTCTCCACACTTCCTAGCGTGTCATGCTGTCAGCCGCCTAAATTTGTCACAAACATATGAATGTTCGATTACCCCAAGGGTACCGCCGTCTCTAAGTGATAAATCACTAAGATACGCCATGTCACTAAGCTCGGAAAGACCTCGCTAAGTTGCCTTCGAACAGGCTTCATACTAAACTCAAACTGCGCTTGCAGCTTGTTTTCATTAAGTATTCTAGCCTTGACGCTGTTTGTGTTTCGGATTTTCGCAGATTACTCTGACAGATCCTTTTCTTTTGATGATTTTGCATTTTTCGCAAATTGGTTTAACTGATGATCTAACCTTCATGGTAAATCCTCCTTCCATCCTTTGCTGTTACTACGTTTCCACTGTTTTTGGGCACACTAACCCCTCAGACAGTGCTTAAATATTATAGCACTACCAAAATAGATAAGTCAATAGTAAATTTACTTATCTCTCCAAATGATTCTTCCCTTTGAAAGATCGTATGGTGACAATTCCAATGTAACCTTATCACCCGGCAAAATTTTAATGTAATTCATACGAAGCTTTCCGCTGATTGTTGCCAATACCTGATGTCCGTTCTCTAATTCTACTTTAAAAAACGCATTTGGTAATTTCTCTACAACCGTTCCCTCAATCTCGATAACGTCAGCCTTTGACATGCTTTTACTTCCTCCTATTACTCTCCTAGAACTTTCACAATTTCAGCAAATACATCATTGATGTCAATTGTTCCATCAACTTCCACAAGAATATTCTTGTCTGTATAATACTCGATTAATGGTTGTGTCTGGTCATGATATACGCCCAGACGTTTTTGAACTGTTTCTGGTTTATCATCATCTCTTAAAATCAGATTTCCTCCACAATTATCACAGATACCTTCCTGTTTTGTAGGAGCATACACGATATGGTATGTAGTGCCACAATCTACACATGCGCGTCTTCCCGACATACGCTGTACAATATTCTCATCCGGTACTTCAACGTTGATTGCATAATCCATTTTCTGATTCATCTTTGCAAGCGCTGCATCCAGTGCTTCCGCCTGCGGGATTGTTCTCGGAAAACCATCCAGCACATATCCCTTGCTGCAGTCCTCCTGATTTACTCTGTCTACAACTAAATCAACAACCAGTTCATCCGGAACTAAAAGACCCTGATCCATAAATGTTTTTGCTTTCTTTCCTAATTCTGTACCGTTTTTGATGTTGGCTCTGAATATATCACCGGTAGAAATGTGTGGAATGTCATACTTCGCTGCAATTTTTTTTGCCTGTGTTCCTTTGCCTGCTCCAGGCGCACCTAACATAATAATCTTCATATCCATTTCCTCCTATTTTCGAAAAAGGTATTTAGATAGCACTTTAACTCGTAGTCTTTATACTGAAATATGTAGTATAAATTCTACGAGCTAATGACTAACATTTTCTAATATCCCAAGAAGCTGTTACCGCTTACTGAGAATGATTTATCACTATTCAAAAATCCTTTGTAATTACGTACAAGCATCTGTGATTCGATCTGCTTTAATGTCTCAAGTACAACACCTACGATAATGATGATAGATGTTCCACCGAAGGATACATTTGCTCCGAATACTCCATTAAAGAAGAATGGAATAACCTGAACAATAATCAGTCCGCATGCACCGATAAAGATAATGTAGCTTAAAATCTTCTGTAAATACTCTACGGTTGGTTTACCGGGGCGAATACCCGGGATAAATCCTCCGCTCTTTTTCATGTTGTTTGCAATTTCCAACGGATTGAATGTAATCGATGTATAGAAATATGCAAAGAATACCGTTAAAGCGATATATACGATTAATCCAATGGAATAAACCGGCTGTGTCGGATCACACCAGTTACCTGAATTCATTCCTTTCAGAATCTGGCTTCCGATTCCTGTACCGTTGCCTTTGTTCATAAATGAAGCAATAACAATCGGGAACTGCATCAATGATGATGCAAAGATAATCGGAATAACACCTGCTGTATTTACTTTCAACGGAATGTGTGTGGATTGTCCACCGTAAGTCTTGCGTCCCTGTACCTTCTTTGAGTACTGAACTGCAATTCTTCTTTCACCGTCCTGTAAAATGATAACAAATACCACTACAAGCACAACTACGGCAACGATAATCAAAGCTGCAAGAGCTCCTTTTGCAATCGTTTTTCCCTTAACAAATTGTGTATAGAGTGTTACAAAATCATCTGGTACACGTGATATAATATTGATCAACAATACGATTGAAATACCGTTTCCCACACCTTTTTCTGTAATTCTCTCACCGATCCACATCAGGAATGCAGAACCTGCAGTCAAAGTCAGAACAACAATTGCTGCATTATACCATGTGTATTCTACAAGTAATCCCTGACGTCCAAATCCAACTGCCATAGCAGTCGATTCAATCAGTGCAAGCGCTACTGTAACATAACGGGTAATAGCTGCGATTTTCTTTCTTCCATCTTCGCCTTCTTTTTGCATCTCTTCCAGTTTTGGAATTGCAATTGTGAGGAGCTGCATGATGATAGAAGATGTGATGTATGGTGTAATGCTAAGTGCAAACACTGACATCGATGTAAACGAACCTCCGGTAAAGGCATCGAAGAAATTCATTGCCTCACCGGTCTGATTCGCGAAAAAGTCCTGAATGTATGTTGGATCTACACCTGGTGTCGGCAACTGCGAGCCAAGTCTAACAACTACAAGCATCAAGAGCGTATAAAATAATCTTTTACGAATATCTTCGATCTGAAATGCTTTCTTAATTGTCTGAAACATTAGATCACCTCTGCTTTTCCACCAAGAGCTTCAATCTTTTCAGCTGCAGAAGCGCTAAATGCGTTTGCCTGAACTGTAAGCTTCTTAGTTAATTCTCCATTTCCAAGAATTTTCACTCCATCACGTGGATTCTTAACGATTCCACTTTCGATTAAAGTCTCAACAGAAATTACTGATCCGTCTTCGAATCCTTCAAGTGCACTTAAATTGATACCAACGATATTCTTTGAGTTGATACAAGTAAATCCTCTTTTAGGAATTCGTCTGTATAATGGCATCTGACCACCTTCAAAACCCGGTCTTGTAGGGCCTGAGCGAGCTCTCTGTCCTTTGTGACCTTTACCAGCTGTCTTACCATTTCCAGAACCGTGACCACGGCCTCTTCTGAAATTATCACTATGTTTTGCGCCGTCTGCCGGACGTAAGTTTGATAAGTCCATGATACTACCTCCTTACTCTATTTTTTATGCTTCTTCTACTTTTACTAAATGTCTAACCTGCTGTACCATGCCTTTTGTTGCAGCATTATCTGGCAACACGACTGTCTGATGCATCTTCTTAAGTCCAAGAGCTTCAACAGTTCTTATATGCTTAGGTATCGCTCCGATAGTAGACTTTACTAATGTAACTTTTAAATTTGCCATTTTTTTAAGTCCTCCTATCCTAAAATTTCTTCTACTGATTTGCCACGAAGCTTTGCTACTTCTTCTGGTGATTTAATGCCTGATAAACCAGCGATTGCAGCAAGAACTACGTTCTGTTTGTTGTTAGATCCCAATGATTTTGTACGGATATTCTTAATTCCTGCAAGCTCGATAACTGCACGGGCAGGTCCTCCAGCGATTACTCCGGTACCGTCTGGGGCTTTCTTTAATAATACAGAAGCTCCTCCAAATTTACCCGTTGTATCATGCTGAACACTATCATTTTCATCTAAAGCTACTGTGATAAGTCTTTTAGCAGCATCTTCTTTCCCCTTGCGAATTGCTTCCGGGATCTCAGTTGCTTTGCCTAAGCCTGCACCAACATGGCCATTTCCATCACCAACTACTACTAAAGCGGTAAAACGCATGTTACGTCCACCTTTAACAACTTTAGTAACTCGCTTGATGGATACTACTCTTTCTTCCAGCTCTAACTGGCTGGCATCAATACGATCTTGTCTCATGTTCTGTCTCCCTTCTAGAAATTCAACCCAGCCGTACGGGCTGCGTCTGCTAATGCTTTAATCTTACCCTGGTATATAAAGCCGCCTCTATCGAAGACAACATCTGTAATACCTTTTTCTTTTGCTTTTTCAGCAATAACTTTTCCTAAATATGCTGCTGCATCAACGTTGTTAGTCTTTTCTAATTCAGCTTTTACGCTTTTTTCAAGTGTAGAAGCAGAAACCAGTGTATTTCCAACTGTATCGTCAATAATTTGAGCATACATATGATTATTACTTCTAAACACAGCTAAACGTGGTCTCTCAGCAGTACCGCTGAAACGGTTACGTAATTTTCTATGCTTGTTAATACGAACTTTAGTTCTTGATTTTTTGCTAACCATCTTTGCACTCTCCTTAATTATTTTTTACCAGTCTTACCAACTTTACGTCTAATAACTTCATCAGCATACTTAATACCTTTTCCTTTGTAAGGTTCAGGTCTTCTCTTGTCTCTGATTTCAGCTGCGTATTGGCCTACTTTTTCTTTATCAATACCCTTAACAGTGATCTTGTTCTGTCCTTCAAGAACTGCTTCAAGTCCTTCTGGGTCGATCATTTCAACTGGATGAGAGTATCCTAAGCTTAATGTTAATTTGTTTCCTGATTTTGCTGCTCTGTAACCAACACCATTTACTTCAAGGACTTTTTCATATCCGTCAGTAACACCGATGATCATATTGTTAAGCAGTGTTCTTGTTAAACCATGTAATGATTTCATTCTCTTTAAATCATTCGGTCTTGATACTGTGATTTCAGTACCTTCCATTTTGATTTCCATCTCTGGAGCGAGCTCTTTTACAAGAGTTCCCTTTGGACCTTTTACAGTCGCAACATTGTTCTCAGCAATTTCTACAGTAACTCCTGCAGGAACTGTGATTGGCAGTCTTCCTATACGTGACATACCATACCTCCTAACTTAAATTTTCGGAAGAGCTCTGTGTGGCTCCTCTGTTTTCAGTTGCATTTTGTGCTTTATATCTAAGGAGATTCTTTTCCCTAAGCTCGATAATACCTCGCCAAGGTCAAAGAACGGCCTTCTCACTAAGCTCAGCCTTCACTCACGTTCGGCTTTGCTAAGTGTTCAGTGCCTACCATACAAAGCAAAGTACTTCTCCACCTACGTTCAGCTTTCTAGCTTCTTTGTCAGTGATTACACCAGCATTTGTAGAAATGATTGCTGTTCCAAGTCCACCTAATACTTTAGGGAGATCTTCGTTGCTTGCGTATACACGAAGTCCTGGCTTAGAGATTCTCTTAAGACCTGAAATAACTTTTTCATTCTTATCTGCACCGTATTTTAATGTGATTTTAATTGTCTTAAAAGCACCATCTTCTACGATATCATATTTCTGAATGTATCCTTCATCTAATAAGATATTAGCGATTGCTAATTTCATCTTTGATGATGGTACATCGACTGTGTCATGTTTAGCAGTATTTGCATTACGGATTCTTGTAAGCATATCTGCGATTGGATCGCTCATAGTCATTTGTCATTTACCTCCTTCTTACCAGCTTGCTTTTTTAACGCCTGGGATTTGTCCTTTATATGCTAACTCACGGAAGCAAATACGACAGATACCATATTTTCTTAATACAGAATGTGGACGTCCGCAAATTGTGCAACGTGTATAAGCTCTTGTAGAGAACTTAGGTTCTTTCTGCTGCTTGATTTTCATAGATGTTTTAGCCATAATTTACCTCCTTATTATTTTGTGAACGGCATGTTGAACTGTGCTAACAGTTCGCGAGCCTCTTCATCTGTGTTAGCTGTTGTAACGAAAATTACATCCATACCTCTTACTTTATCAATCTTATCGTATTCGATTTCAGGGAAGATTAACTGCTCCTTGATTCCAAGTGCATAATTTCCTCTTCCGTCAAATGCGTTAGGATTTACACCTCTAAAGTCACGTACACGAGGCAAAGCAAGATTTACAAGACGATCAAGGAATTCATACATTCTCTCTCCACGTAATGTAACTTTACATCCGATTTCCATACCTTCTCTAAGTTTGAAGTTCGCTACAGAATTCTTAGCTTTTGTAAGAACCGCTTTCTGTCCTGAGATTTTCTCAAGATCAGCTACTGCTGACTCTAATACTTTTTTGTTTTCTTTTGCTTCGCCAACACCCATGTTGATAACAATCTTATCAAGTTTTGGCACTTCCATAATATTCTTATAACCGAATTTTTTGATCAATGCATCCACGATCTCATTCTGGTAAGTATCTTTTAATCTACTCAAAGTTTTGGATCCTCCTTCCCAAATTAATCAATCACGTCGCCTGTTGATTTTGCGAAACGTACTTTTTTGTCTCCATCCATCTTGAACCCTACGCGAGTAGCTGTTCCTTTGTGAATGTACATAACGTTTGAAATATCAATCAGACCTTCCTGATGAACGATTCCACCATTCTGATTTGCAGCACTTGGTTTTGTGTGCTTTGTCAGCATGTTGACTCCTTCAACAAGAACTTTACCGTTTTTCATATCTACAGCAATGACTTTGCCTTCTTTATCTTTGTCTTTACCGGCGATTACTTTAACCATATCACCTTTTTTGATTTTCATAGTTGACATTTACGGCACCTCCTTAAAGTACTTCTGGAGCTAAAGAAACGATTTTCATAAATGATTTCTCACGAAGCTCTCTTGCTACTGGTCCAAAAATACGAGTTCCTTTTGGGTTATTGTCATCTTTTATAATTACAGCAGCATTTTCATCGAATCGAATGTATGAACCATCTTTACGACGAGCACCTTTTACAGTACGTACAACTACAGCTTTAACAACGTCACCTTTTTTAACAACGCCGCCTGGTGTTGCATCTTTGACCGTTGCAACAATTACGTCTCCGATTGTGGCGTATCTTCTTGTAGAGCCACCCAAAACACGGATACAAAGTAATTCTTTAGCACCTGTATTGTCTGCTACTTTAAGTCTACTTTCTTGTTGTATCATGCAGATAAACCTCCTTCATAAATTCCGAATTGCAAAATATTATTTTGCTTTCTCCATAACTTCTACAAGTCTCCATCTTTTATCTTTTGATAAAGGTCTTGTTTCCATAACTTTTACTGTATCTCCAATGTTGCATACGTTAGCTTCATCGTGAGCTTTCAATTTATAAGTTCTTTTCATGATTTTCTTATAAAGAGGATGCTTTACGTGGTCTACGACTGCAACAACGATTGTTTTGTCCATTTTATTACTAACAACCTTACCTGTACGCGTTTTTCTTAAATTTCTTTCCACGATTAGTTCTCCTTCCCAGCTTCTGTAATTGCTGTCTGAATTCTTGCGATATTCTTTCTAACTACTTTGATTCTGCTTGTATTATCTAACTGATTAGTCGCGTTCTGGAATCTTAAATTAAAAAGTTCCTTCTTAGCAGCTACTAATTCTTCATTTAATTCTTCAACAGATTTCCCTTTTATTTCCTGGTTAAATTCCTTAATTTTCACTGTTATCACCGCCTTCTAACTGAGCTTTAGAAACGATCTTGCACTTACAAGGTAACTTGTGCATCGCAAGACGTAAGGCTTCTTTAGCAATCTCTTCTGGAACGCCTGCGATTTCGAACATCACACGTCCCGGTTTCACTACTGCTACCCAATATTCCAAAGCACCTTTTCCTTTACCCATTCGAGTTTCAAGAGGTTTGTGTGTTACTGGTTTATCTGGGAATATTTTAATCCAAACCTGGCCACCACGCTTAATGTAACGAGTCATGGCAACACGGGCTGCTTCAATCTGGTTTGAACGAATCCAACAAGGTTCTGTTGCAACGATACCATATTCACCATTTGAAATCGTGTTTCCTCTGAGGGCTTTTCCCTTCATAGATCCACGGAATTGCTTTCTACGTTTTACTCTTTTTGGCATTAACATAATTATCTATCGCTCCCTTCCTTAGTTGCTTTAGTTGGAAGAACTTCGCCTTTATAAATCCATACCTTAACACCAACTTTACCGTAAGTTGTGTTAGCTTCAGCGAATCCATAATCGATGTCAGCTCTTAATGTCTGAAGTGGAATGGTTCCTTCGCTGTAGAACTCTGTACGAGCCATATCAGCCCCGCCTACACGTCCGGAAACCTGTGTCTTAACACCAAGTGCTCCTGATTTCATTGTTCTTGACATGCAGGATTTCATTGCACGTCTGAAAGAAATACGGTTTTCCAGCTGTGTTGCGATGTTTTCAGCCACTAACTGAGCATCTTTGTCTGGACGTTTGATTTCTTTGATATCTACAACTAATTTCTTATCTGTGTACTGTGCAAGTTCAGCTTTCACTTTCTCGATCTCTGAACCACCCTTACCAATTACAACACCAGGTTTTGCTGTGTAAATGATAATTTTAACGCGATCTGATGCTCTTTCGATTTCAATCTTTGAAACACCGGCGCTGTATAATTTCTTTTTAAGAAATGTTCTGATTTCATGGTCTTCTACTAAGTAGTCTGCAAAGTCTTTCTCAGCATACCATTTAGAATCCCAGTCTTTAATAATGCCGACTCTTATTCCATGAGGATTAACTTTCTGTCCCATTATGTCCCTCCTTATCTTTCATTAAGCACTACAGTGATATGGCTCATTCTCTTTTCGATTCTGTAAGCTCTACCCTGTGCTCTTGGTTTAATTCTCTTCATTGTTGGTCCCTTATTTGCGTAACACTCTTCAATATAAAGGTTCTCAACATTCATACCGTTGTTGTTCTCAGCATTTGCAATTGCTGATTTTAATAATTTCTCTATTACACTTGAAGCATATCTTGGATTATAAGCTAAAATACCAAGTGCTGTCTGTACATCCTTACCTCTGATAGCATCTAATACGAAGCATGCTTTCTGTACTGAGATTCTAGCATAAGAAATCTTTGCTGATGGTCTTGTATCTTTAACAGCATTTCTTTCTCTCTTGATTTGGGATCTATGTCCTTTTGCCATGGATGAATCCTCCTTTCAAATATTGTATTATCTAACCTTTGATTTCTTTTCGTCTTTTCCATGTCCTCTGTAAGTTCTTGTTGCAACAAACTCTCCGAGTTTGTGTCCAACCATGTCCTCTGTAACATATACAGGTACATGTTTTCTTCCGTCGTGGACAGCAATTGTGTGTCCAACGAAACTAGGGAAGATTGTAGAACGACGAGACCATGTCTTAATAACTGATTTATCATCTGCAGCATTCATAGCGTCTACTTTTTTCAGTAAGCTTTCATCTGCAAATGGTCCTTTTTTAAGTGAGCGAGCCATAGGTTCTAACCTCCTTGTATACTGATTTATTTGATACCCTTACCATCTCTTCTTCTAACGATCATCTTATTAGACTGTTTATGTTTCTTACGAGTCTTAAGACCAAGTGCCGGTTTGCCCCAAGGTGTACATGGACCCGGACGGCCAATACCAGTCTTACCTTCTCCACCACCGTGTGGATGATCGTTTGGATTCATTACAGAACCACGTACTGTAGGTCTGAATCCCATGTGACGTGTACGACCAGCTTTACCGATGTTGATCAGGTTGTGATCTCCATTTCCAACTACACCGATAGATGCTCTACAGATGATTGGAACCATTCTCATTTCTCCTGATGGTAATCTAAGTGTTGCGTATTTTCCTTCTTTCGCCATTAACTGAGCACTGTTACCTGCTGAACGAACCATCTGTCCGCCTTTTCCAGGATATAACTCAATATTATGGATCTGAGTACCTACTGGAATCTCAGATAAAGGTAAGCAGTTACCTACTTTAACTTCAGCTCCGGAACCGTTCATAACTGTCATTCCGTCTGTTAATCCTTCTGGTGCAAGGATATATGCCTTTTCACCATCAGCATATGCGATAAGTGCGATGTTGGCTGTTCTGTTTGGATCGTACTCGATACCGATTACAGTTGCCGGAACACCATCTTTCTTTCTCTTAAAGTCGATAATTCTATATTTTCTCTTTGCTCCGCCTCCGCGGTGTCTTACAGTGATTTTACCTTGATTATTACGACCGGCTGTTCTGCTCTTAGAATCTAATAAAGATTTCTCTGGAGTAGTTTTAGTGATTTCTGAAAAATCAGAACCTGTCATCTGTCTTCTGGAAGGTGTATATGGGCGATATGTTTTAATTCCCATTATGATCACTCCTTTCGTTATTGTTTATTCTCACGGTTTCATTCCGTATTATTATAGTTACTAAGGAAGTTCGATTCACTAGATTCGTAAAATACCTCATCAAGTTTCTTCGAACAACCTTCATACTAAGCTCGATAATACCTCGCTAAGTATTCTAGGTTTACAATCCTTCAAAGATTTCGATTTCTTTGCTGTCTTCCGTTAACTGAACGATAGCTTTCTTTGTCTTAGCTGTCTTACCGGTTGTCATTCCACGTCTCTTGTTTTTACCCTCAAGATTCATTGTATTAACACCTTTTACCTTTGTTCCTTCGAACATTTTCTCAACAGCTTCTTTGATCTGATTCTTTGTAGCTTCTGTGTGAACTAAGAAAGTGTATTTCTTGTCTGCCATAAGCTCCATAGTCTTTTCTGTTACGACTGGTTTAAGGATTACATCATAATACTGTATATTTGCCATTATGCGTACACCTCCTCAATATTTGCAACAGCAGCCTTTGTTGTAATAACTGTGTTGTATTTTAAGATATCGTATACGTTGATTGTATTTGATTTAGCAACTTTCACATCAGCGATGTTTCTTGCAGAAATCTCTGCATTCTTGTTGTCGTTTTCTAATACTACCAGTGCTTTAGATACCTCTAAGTTGTTTAATACATTCTGGAAGTTCTTTGTTTTGATTTCATCAAATTTGATTTCGTCAATTACGATGAACTTCTTCTCTTCTACTTTAGAAGTGAGAACTGATTTGAGAGCAGCTCTTTTCTCTTTTTTGTTTAATTTGAAAGAATAGTCTCTCGGTGTTGGAGCGAATACAACTCCACCGCCTGTCCACTGAGGAGATCTTGTAGAACCCTGTCTTGCATGTCCGGTTCCTTTCTGTCTCCATGGCTTTCTTCCACCGCCGGATACTTCTGAGCGAGTCTTCGCTTTCTGTGTTCCCTGACGATTATTTGCAAGCTGGTTTACTACTGCCATGTGTACTAAATGATCGTTGACTTCTACGCCAAAGATTGCATCATTTAATTCCATGCTTCCAACTTCTTTACCTTCGATATTGTAAACAGATACATTTGCCATCTGTGTGTTCCTCCTTTCTTAGTAAGACTAGATTGCCTTTACTGTTTCTTTAATTGTTACTAAAGATTTCTTAGGTCCAGGTACTGCACCCTTAACTAAGAGTAAGTTCTTGTCAGCATCTACTCGAACAATTTCAAGATTCTGAACTGTGATTTGTTTGCTTCCCATGTGTCCCGGCATCTTCTTGCCTTTGAATACTTTACTTGGATCTGATGCAGAACCATTCGAACCTGCATGACGATGGAATTTAGAACCATGTGTCATTGGTCCACGGCTTTGATTGTGACGCTTAATAGCACCCTGAAATCCTTTACCTTTTGAGACAGCTGTTGCATCGACTTTGTCGCCTGCTTCAAAGATGTCTGCTTTGATTTCCTGAGCCAGTGTATATTCCTCAGCATTCTCAAGCTTGAACTCTTTTACAAATCTCTTTCCTGAAACACCTGCTTTATCAAAGTGTCCCTTTTCAGCTTTTGTCACACCATTTCTATGTGCAATTTCTTTTTTACCGGCTTTGTCTGTGTTAACAATTTTGTCTTTCTTGTCAACAAAACCAACCTGTACTGCGCTGTAACCGTCATTCTCGACCGTCTTAACCTGTGTGACTACACAAGGACCAGCCTGAAGGACTGTTACCGGAATTAACATTCCATCTTCATTGAAGATCTGAGTCATTCCGACTTTTGTAGCTAAAATAGCTTTCTTCATTATTACTACCTCCTGTAATATACAGCGGATCACGATGTTCTGTGATCATCCTACATCTAGGATACTTACTGTTTTGATTAATGTGTTGCTTCTCATAAGGAAGAATTATTTATTCTTCATTTTGATATCGATGTAAACACCAGCTGGCATCTCTAATCTAGATAATGCATCAACTGTTTTCTGTGTTGGTGTCATGATATCAATGAGTCTCTTATGAGTTCTCTGTTCGAACTGCTCTCTAGAGTCTTTGTACTTGTGTACCGCTCTTAAGATTGTTACTACTTCCTTCTTAGTTGGAAGTGGTACTGGACCACTCACTTGTGCTCCGTTCTTCTTTACAGTTTCGATGATTTTCTTTGCAGATGCATCTACCAATTGGTGATCATATGCTTTCAATGTGATTCTCATTACTTGACTTGCCATAAAAAAAGTCGCCTCCTTTTCGTACTATGTTCTTCAGTACGACAAGCGGTGACTGTACACTCTCCCGTGTGTGTCGTGAGTGACATACACGTTGTTTCCACTCTTCATGGTGGACGTTATGATTCGTACAGTGACTTGTCGCCAGTTTCCTAACTTGACATTCGCTCCACGGAAAACCTGCTAATATAGAAGTAAATCTACTAAGCAGCAACCTCACGCTTCTACGCTATCAATGTCACAGCCCTATCAGTATATAAGATTCCAAACAACATTTCAAGGTTTTTTTTAGAAATATTGTATTTTTTTCAGTACAATTTGTTTTTCCACTATATCTTGTCTTTTCGTTTCATTATAAACCCGCTTATATAGAAGAAAAGGAATCTCAAATCATGAGATTCCTCCTTCCAGATCACTTTCTATTCTAACATTTCAGCTCTATTGACGAATGTCAACAAACTCTCTCTTTAACTTAAGTGAATCAAATGTAAGCATCATATTTGACAATTGATCATCATCTACAACATAAATAACAGTATATTCTTTTTCTTCACCGGCAGCAAGTGAATGTTCACCCCATACAGTTTCGCCCTTCACTTCTTTATAATTATCTGCTTCACTAAAATAGATTGCATCATTGGCAGTTGTCACATCTGCGATTCCCCCCTGTAAACGATAGTCCCCATAAGGTGAATAATTCTTGTCGGGATATGCATAATGTCCATCTTCTGCTTTGACCAATGACATCAAATATGGAATTGCCATATCCGCAGTTTCTTTTCCAAGATTTTTCTCTTTCACCTTTACAACTACATACTTAGAATGAATGCCATTCTCTTCTGTTGAATCTTCACTTCCAAAAGGTGTGCATAATCTGTCATGCGCTTTTAATGTTCCATCTTCATTCACCCACTGCGCTACGCTTCCATCATAATCAAAGTAATGTTCCTTTCCATATTCTTCATTGGAAATAGCATCTTTTACTGAAACATCTGTAATTGTATAACTTGCATCACCTGCACCTGCATCAGCCCATAATGTGTCTCCAGTAAATGTATCTCCAATACCCACCACTTCATCTGCACTGATTCCAGCCGCATAACGGTCACTACTATCATCGCTTAACTTCGTCATATTATTTTCCAAGTCTTCTATCCGTTTGTAAATTTCTCTTTTCTCATCTGTCATATAAGATATTTCTTTGTCTGATACATCAATCCGAAGCCCCTCTGCGACCTTTTTCATTTCGTCTTCTGATACAACTGTCTTATCGTCCAATCCCCAAGAGATTTGAATCACAAATCCTTCCGTAGAATTAAACATCAAAATCTCCTCCATTGGACAACCAGACTCTGTTTTATATGTGAAGATTCGTGTATCAAGATTCTGTATCGAAGTTTTCTCTTCGCCTGCCACTTTTTGATACTCAAACACACTTCCCTCCCAGTTATCCATGATGTTGTCTAATTTCTGAGCATTATACACACTCACACTATATCCACCTTGAAAATTACCATCACTATCACGTGTGGCATATGAAAACCATTGAGATGTTGGTGTCTGCATTTCTAAGTATCCTTGATAGTTTTCCCTTAATTCCTGTTCATCAGCATCAGGATTTGATTCTAACAGTGCTTTGATATGTGCCTCGTCCGCCTGCTGGTCATTGTCTGATGAATCGTCTTCATTTTGTAATTCATCAACATATCCTGGAACAGTATACTGTGGCGTAACTGTAACATCATGTGCGATAGCTTCCTTGTCAACTTCTATATTGTATTTTGTCTGATTGCCATCTTCCTGTTTGTTTGTCGAGAAAACTCCTGTTGCCGCCATAACTCCTGTTGACCCGATCACACACACTGCTGCCACTGCCGCAACTGTTTTCCATACACTTCTCTTCTTCATAGGTATCACATTTCCTCCGGTTTTTTCCTCTTCCCTTTTACATTGTCTACATGTTTCTTCTATTCTTTTCGTAATAGCCTCCGGTATCTCCACCTCTTGATTCATCAGTTCTTCTAATTCATGATCAATACGATTCTCATTCATAGTTGTCCACCTCCTACAATTTTTTCATCCCCAATATAATAATGATATGCAAATTCTTTGCGCCCTCTTACTAACCTTGTCTTTACAGTGTTCTCAGAGACTTCTAATATCTGCGCAATCTCAGAAGTTTTAAAGCGTTCCACATAATACAGTGTTAACACAATTCTATATTTGTCATCCAAAAAATGCATGAGATCCTCAAATACAAGTTCATCTTCATAGGAATGCTGATTCACTTTTTCTGGAACGTCTTCCACGGCAACCATCCTTTTTCCTTGTTTCAAAATATCATTGCACTTATTGATCAAAATGCGAGTCAGCCATGTTTTGAAATAACGTGCCTCTTTTAAACCATGTATTTTCTCAAAACATACTAAAATTGTATCCTGTATCGCATCCGCAATGTCCTCTTCACTGTTCAAATAACTTCGTGCCACTTTATACAGGCTTTGTGTATTCTGTTTGATTAATTCTGTAAAAGCTGCTTGGTCACCCTGTTGTGCTTTCTTTACTAGATACTCCATGTTCTCCCCTTTCTTCTATATTTTCGCTTGCGATTAGCTAATTACACTTATTAGACGCGTGAACTCCTAAAAAAGGTTTCACACTCATAACTTTATTTTAAAAAAACTTTCTAATATGATTCAAATCATACTAGAAAGTTTCCATGTTTGCTTTATTTAATTTATTTGGATTCCCATCTTCCCGATGCCCCGCAGGGAAGGACAAGTCCATTACTGCTTACCGGAAGTCCGATTTCCTGCGAATCCACTCTGCCGTTATACTTCTTCAGTTCGGTTCCCAGCATATATGTCAGCACTGCAGGAGCCAGCCCCGTTGTATAGGAATTCACAAGGAAGAACAGCGGATCATCAGACAATATCTTTGTACACAGCTGAATCAGAGGATGAATCTGCTCCTCAATTTTCCAGATTTCCCCCTTTGGTCCTCTTCCATAAGAAGGCGGGTCCATGATAATTGCATCATAATGATTTCCGCGGCGGATTTCACGTTCTACGAATTTCACACAATCATCTACCAGCCAGCGGATCGGTGCATCGGCCAATCCGGAAGAAGCTGCATTCTCTTTCGCCCATCCAACCATACCTTTGGATGCGTCCACATGCGTAACCTGTGCTCCCGCTGCTGCCGCCGCCAGCGTTGCGCCGCCGGTATATGCAAACAGATTCAGCACCTTGATTGGTCTTCCTGCATTCTTAATCTTCTCAGAGAACCAGTCCCAGTTCGTTGCCTGCTCCGGAAAAAGCCCTGTATGTTTAAAGTTAAACGGTTTCAAATTAAATGTCAGGTTTCCATAATGAATCTGCCATTGCTGCGGAAGATTGAAGAATTCCCACTCACCACCGCCTTTTTTGCTGCGGTGATAATGACCATTCATTTTCTTCCAGCCTTTTTCTGTCTTTGGTGTATCCCAGATAACCTGCGGGTCCGGACGAACAAGAATGTAATCTCCCCATCTCTCCAGCTTTTCTCCTTTTGAGGAGTCTATCACTTCATAGTCTTTCCAATTGTCTGCCAACCACATATGAACGTGTCCTTTCTTATACAAATGTAATTCTTTTTACATCTCAGTTACTCTTTCATCTGCTATTCTCTCACAGACTTGCATTTTTTTCAATTCATATTTAGCATCTGTTTTCAAAGAGTCCTGCAAATCTAAGGTTATCGCAACCAATTGCTGCATTTTCCAGCGATTTTTTCAGCAGATATAATGCACGCTCATCCGCTGTAATCATTCTATTCCAAGAAAGGTCCAATAAAACTCGCAGAACGTACATTCTCGTTTTTATTGGTTTCATGTCCACTGCACCTTTATCTGCATGCTTGGCACACAACAAAAAGACACAACAAAATAATTGTCATGTCTTCTTGTTATGGTATGTCATTGAGAGGTTTGTTGCCCGCAGTATCCATATTATTGGAGTATCGATACAGGGCGGTCCTTGGGGAAAACCACCGGTAACGAATCACTGCATCAGCAACCATTGGTAAACTTATATGACATCTCGAGTCATCACTTAAAAGTAAAAAAAGAGCGGATTCCTATTGGAAACCGCCCTTGGTCATATAAGTTAATAATAGTTATAGCACTATATTTTCAAAATGTCAACTATCTTATCCATTCTGTTTCTTCATGACTTTTTATAATTCATTTTCAAAAAATCATGCATGCATGATATCTGTATGCTCTGATATTTCATTACTCAATGTACATAAATCCTCTACGCTCAGTTCATGAATGTCCTCATGTCCGGTAATTCGCGCATATGTACGCAGTTCTTCAAAGGAACAGTTCAGGAAATTACCGACACGCTTCGCCGCTGCCTCTCCCTGAAATCGCTTCCGAAGTTCCGGATCCTGCGTTGCCATTCCCATTGGACAGTTCCCGCTGCCACAGATACGATACTGCTGGCAGGCTGCCGCAATCAGTCCTGCTGATGCCACTGCGACTGCATCCGCTCCCATTGCAATTGCTTTTGCAAAATCAGAGGAAACCCGCAAACCTCCCGTTATCACCAGCGAAATGTCTTCTGCATCATGTTCTCTCAGATATTTCTTGGCACGTGAAAGAGCATAGATCGTCGGCACACTTGTCGAATCACGAAGCAGTTTCGGGCTGGCTCCGGTTGCTCCGCCCCGTCCGTCAATCGTAATAAAATCCGGTTTTGCAAAGACACAGTACTCTAAATCCTTCTCTATTTTCCCTGCTGCAATCTTGATTCCGATCGGTCTTCCATCTGAGCTGATTCGAAGTTGTTCCACCAGCTCCTTTAAATCCTCTTTTGAATGAATGTCCTCAAATTTTGAAGGACTAATGACATCTTTTCCCAGCGGCTTATTTCTTACCGCAGCAATTTCCGGTGTCACCTTTTCCCCCGGCAGATGTCCGCCCATTCCGGGTTTTGTTCCCTGACCGATTTTCAATTCAATTGCATCAGCATTTCTTAAATTTTCCGGATTTACACTGTATTTGTTCGGCACATATTCAAATATATACTTATATGCTGCATCCATCTCCTCCGGAAGAATTCCGCCTTCTCCACTGCACATTGCAGTCCGGGCAAGCGCAGCTCCCTTTGACAGTGCAACCTTCGTCTCCTTCGACATCGCCCCAAAAGACATATGTGAAATATAAACCGGTCCCTCCAGAACCATCGGCCTTTTCGCACTCTTTCCGATAACGGTTCGAATACTGACATCGGCATGCTCGTCCAGCGGCGGTGGATTCAGCTGTGCCCCAAGAATCAGAATATCATCCCAGTTTGGCATCGGCATCTGGGTTCCCATTGCCGCAATGATTGATTTCCCGGTCTGTGCCATCTCATGAATCTCTGCCATATACCGGCACGATGCATCATTTCTGGCATATTCCGCCGGATAAGCAAGCGGATGATCCGGCTGTTGCTGCGGTCCTGCTGCTGTCTCTTCTTCCATACACTCAAACGCGGTTGCCGGCTGTTTGCAGACCGGACATTCCTTAAGCTCCGCAAACGCTTTCCCCTCTTGTTCTTCATCATAAATATAACCACAGACACTACATTTATATTTCGCCATGCTATTTTCCTCCGCTTATTATATTTTCTCGTCGAATCCAATTCCTTTTGCAGAAGCATCATTCAGATACGTAACAACCTCCTCCAGCTTATTCACGGCTGTCTGTTGTTCTTCCCAGTCATCCCCCACCAATTCCTTTGCAACAATTTTTTTCTTGACTTCCTTTAACTGATTCACTAAATTCGTATTCATACGCTCTCATCCTCTCTGCCATGTTGTCACAGCTCTATTTGTTTTTCATCATTATTTAATAAAATTATAGCATAATTCAAACGGGATTTGTAATATATTCTGACATTTCTATCTCTACAGCCGCTATTTCTTTGCATTTCCCTGTGGAACAATTTTCTCAATCAGAGGCATCACTATTTTTTTATTATATTCACTTGTAAATGTTGAGAGCAGTTTGTTGATGATCTCACGATTCTCTGGTTCCATCCGGCCGAGCGATTTAAACAGATTCGTCATTCTTTTCAGCCCATTTCCACCTATCTCGCTTAAGTTTTCAGCACCTGTCGCTCTGATTGCATCAAATAAATCCGTGATAAATCTCTCTTTCCGTGTGTCATCGAGATCCGCGAGCCAGCCCTTAAAAGTATCCTCAAACATCACGCTTTCTGCTGTCCTTTCTTCCTTCTTCACAAAGCTGCTTCCAAGCACCTCCCATGACAGAGCATCGTGCTGCATGATTCCCTTCTGGGAACTGCCAACAATCGTGTACTTTCCGCTGTGTTCCAAAAGCATTCCAATGATAGAGCCCTCCGGTACAAACGACTGTACTTTACTGATTGTCTCACGATAATCCGGATCATCGATCATATCCTTCGTAAATCCCGGACCGTCATTATTAAATATGCTCACAATTCTGCGCTTTGCCTTTTTTGAGCATTTTGTCGCCGCATATATCGCCAGATTTCCACCTTTGGAATGTCCTCCCAGACGATAGCGCGGCCAGAACCCCAAAGTGGTCCGTTCCAGATATTCCACCGCCGACAACTGTGAAGGAACCGTTTGAAAACACATATTAAAATCTTCCTGCCAGCCGACCAGCGTATCATCGGTTCCGCAATAGGAAATGTAGGTCGTCCCATCACTCAGTGCAATCTGCACAGCCGAAAACTGTTTCTGCTGCTCCACATCAATGTGGTTGACATACTTCGACAACCGCGCATCACAATACCGCCTGCTTTCCGCCATCTTCTTTAGCAGAAACGGAATCATATGAATAAATGAAGTTCCTGCCTCAATCTCTTCCTCCGTATGGCGCAGAAAATACGCCGCAGAAGCCTCTGCAGCCGTAACAGATTCCCGGCTCTCGATTCCCGGCACAATCCCGTCAAGCACAACATAAGACACCTGCGATAATATCAGATTATCAACCTCATTAAATCCTGCCTGTTTAAATGTCAAATCTCCCCGCCAGTCCAGATAATCCATCACATTACTCATATTAAGGTACCTACCTCCTATTTAGCTGATCCGTTATTGATACGGATGTGTGTTGATATAATTTTCCATGATTGCTGCCGACATTCCAACCAGCTCTTTGCAGGGTCTTTTTTTGTAATATTCCGCTGTTCTCGCTTCAGGCGTCGGAGCATCTGCGCCCTTGGTTTTCAGTCCCAGAAGCTCCCTGCATACAATAGAACCATTTTGCTCCCGGAACTGCTCCGCCAACTCCTGAATCACAGCATAATGCTTCGCTTTTGCTTCCGCCGCCTTCGGCTGATTATATCCGTACAGAAGTCCTGCCACCATAAACATTCCACTGATGCTTCCGCACACCTCGCGCAGGCGGCCCATTCCGCCCCCAAAGGAAGAACTCAGCTTCAGCATCACCGACCGGTCGATATCATACAAATCTTCAAATGCCAAAACAACCGCCTGTGAGCAGTTGTAGCCTTCCAGAAAATATGCCATTGCCTTCTGTGCACGCTCACTTTTCTCTGTCTGTATCTCTGCCATAGCTGCCTCCTCTATAAAAACGGTCTGATCTTTCTCCGTCATATCATACCTCCTCCAGCATCCGCATATTCCATATCTGTGCCATATCCTGCGGAAGTGCAGCTTCCAGACAAATCCGTTCTTTAGAGAACGGCTGTATAAATGTAATGTCCGCCGCATGGAGTGCTGCCCTTTTACAATATGCCGGATGACCGCCATACCAGTCATCCCCCAGAAGCGGATGACCTTTCCACGAAAGATGGAGACGAATCTGATGTGTACGGCCGGTATCCAGATGAAGATGTACAAGCGATACTACTGTCGGTTCTGTGTCTGGTTTTGCATCTGCCGGTCTTATCATATGTTCTCCAATTACCCGGTAATGTGTCACTGCAGCTTTTCCCTCTGCATCAATTCTCGCCTGAATTTCTCCCGGAATCTTTGTGATTCCCATTTGTATCGTTCCTTCCGACTCCTCAAAATGTCCCTGCGCAAGTGCCTGATATTCCTTGCTCAGTTCCCCGCTCAGACGCTGCTTCGCCAGCCGGTCCGCCGCGACCTGATTCTTTGCAAACAGCAAAACACCGGACGTATCTTTATCCAGCCGTCCGATGCACCGTAAATTGAGCATCTCGTTTTTCTTTTCATAATAGCCGGTCAGAAGACTCGCCATCGAATCATTGTAATGCCCCGGAGACGGATGTGATACCACGCCTGCCGGCTTGTTCACCGCAACCAGATCTTCATCCTCATATAAAATCCCATCCGCGGGACTCCAGATTGTCTCATCATAAAAGGATGGAATCTTAGACTCTGAGTTCTCAGCGATTCTCACTTCCAGCCAGTCACCTGTCTTTACCGTTGCGACAGTGTATTTCTGCTCACCATTCAGACAGATTCCGTTTTCGCGGTATTTCGCCTGACGGATCTGTTTTTCTGTGAGTTCCATCTGATGCCGCATAATATCATGTATCTGTCTGCCATCCTCTTTTGCTTCAATCACACAACTAATTTTTTTTACCATTTTTCTCTGCTCGTTTTTTCTTTCATTATACAACAATTCTAACACTGCTCCCACCACTTTTTTCTTTTCTGACAAGAATCTGCTTTTCTATGCGCTCTTTTAATTCAGAAACATGGGAAATAATTCCGACCAGACGATTTCCCTCTGTCAGATCATGCAGTGCACCGATTGCCTGATTAAGTGATTCGTCATCCAGAGAACCGAATCCCTCATCCACGAACATGCTGTCGATCTGAATGCCGCCGGCGGACGACTGCACTTCATCCGACATTCCAAGTGCCAGCGAGAGCGATGCCTTAAAGGACTCTCCTCCGGAAAGTGTTCGCACACTGCGTTCACTTCCGTTGTAATGGTCCATTACATTGAGCTCAAGTCCGCTCTGACTCTTCTGATTCTGTGCATCCTCACAGCGCTTTAGTTCATACTGTCCCCCGGTCATCACCATCAGACGGATGTTGGCTCTGCGGATAATCCGGTCAAAATAAGTCATCTGAATGTACGTCTCCAGCATAACCTTATCCCGCCCTGTCACAGCTCCGTTCACCGTATCTGAGAGTGCACTCATCCATCTCCATTTCGACTCTGCCACTTCCATCTTCTCCTGCTGGCTCTGAATTTTCTTTCTCGCAGAATCGTTGGTGCTGTACCGAATTTCGATTCCATTGATTTGAATCTGCAGTTGCTTTTTCTCTGCAAGAAGTACCTGCTGCTTTTCCAGTACAGCCGCTTCCTCCATGATTACCGCATCACCAAGCTGTTTTTCTAATGTCTGAACCGTGGTCTTTCCCTCTGAGATTTTTGCCGCAAGTTTTTCGTAGACAGCCTTTGTATCAGCAAGAGCCTTTTCCATCAACTGTTTTCTTTGTTCTTTTTCCCTCAGCGCTGTCTTCGCCTCTGTGTCCGTCGCAAACGGGAGTGCCTCCTGCCTTTTGGAAATGTCCTGTTCTACAGCCTCAAGCTCTGCCGTTAGCCGCACTTTTGTCTGCTCTTCCTGCCGCATCTGCTCCTGCAGAATATGTTGATTCTGTTCCAGTTCAGGAATGTGCAGTTCCAACTGTCGTCTGCGGGCACAGCTTTTCTGTTCCTTATCCAGCTCCTGCTCCAGCATTTCCAAGCGTATGCCCAATGCTTTCTGCTTTTCCTCTGCCTGATCTTTTGTCACACCGGCAAGCTGCGCTTCCTTCGCATCGGCTTTTCCCTTTAAGGTTCCTGCTGCCACGCTCCGTTTCGCGGTCTCTTGCTGCATTGTTTCCGCAAATAATTTCGTCCGCTCTAATTCTGCCTCCGACGGCGCATGTTTCGCAAAAACAGCCAATTGCGGATGTGAGAGCGAACCACATACCGGACAAGGCATTCCATCTATTAAATCTGCTGCCAGAATGCCGGCCTGCTCATCCAGACACGCACGTTCCATACTCTCGTATTTCGTCTTTGCCTCCTCGCTTTTTGCCGCGCTCGTCCGATACGCCTCCTGTGCAGTTTTCAGTTCCTTTGACAGTTTCTCAAACTCTTTTAACGCCATGCACTGTTTTTGGAGCTCCGCGCTTTCCTTCCGGTGCTCTGCAATTGCATTTTCCGTCCGGATTTTTCGCACCTCACAGTCTTTCAGTTCATCAAGCTCCTCTTTTCCCGCTTTGATTTCCTGCTCCTTTTCTTTCTGAAGTGTCCGCAGTGATTCCACCTGCTCTCCAGCCTTCTGCATCCGGCTGTTCTTATCCTTCCGTACAAGATCAAGTTTTCTCATTTCTTCATACTGAGCCATCTGCTCACGCAGACTCTCAATCTCCACTGCAAGTTTCTGACGGTCACTGGTCTTTTCTTCCTCACGTCGATACGCTGTTTCCATGTCTGTCAGCCTGGGCAGATACTCCTGCAAAAACAGCTCTGTCTCCCGAATTTTCTCCCTCGCCTGTCGGTCCGACTCTGCTTTTCCAAGAATTCTGTTTACTTGTTCCAATTCTGTTTCAAGATTTCCCAGCTTTTGATTCTGCAGCTTCTGCTGTTCCCGGTCTTCCTTCAGTATGCGTTCCAGCAGATCGCAGATTTCAGAAAGGCCCGCAATATTCCTGCCGTCAGTCAGCTTTTTCCAATCATCTGCATAAAGACTCTCATCGTCGCAGGTGACCCCTTCCACATATTGCAGAATACTCTTGCATACATCTTCGTACTGATATTTCAGCCGGTTGGCATCCGATTTCATCTGCAGCTGCAGAATCTGATACCTTTTCGTATGAAAAATCTCACGGAAGATTTCGCTTCGCTCTTTGGTCGATGCCAGCAGCAGCTTTAAAAAATCCCCCTGTGCAATCATTGCAATCTGAGAGAACTGTTCCCGGTTCACACCAAGTATTTCCTCAATCCGCGCTGTCACATCTTTAAATTTCGTAGTAATCTTTCCATTCGGCTCGGTCAGCGCTGCCTCTGCCTTTTCTTTGGTCAGCTTATTTCCACGCTTTGCCGGTCGCAGATATTCCGGATTCCGCTTAATCGAATACAACTGTTTTTTGTATTCGAAATCCATTTCCACAAAGGTCGGGACCTCCGCCTCCGCATATTTACTGCGAAACATGTCCGCCGCTCTCACCTCACCGCTCGCCTCGCCAAAGAGTGCAAATGTAATCGCATCGAAAATCGTTGTCTTGCCGGCCCCCGTATCTCCGGTAATCAGATAGAGGCCCTGATTTCCAAGTTTTGTCATATCAAGTGTCAGCTCACCCGCATAGGGACCAAACGCCGACAGCGTTAATCTCACTGGTTTCATTCTACCGCACCTCCCATATCTTCTCGATCAGCTCAGACAGATACCCTTCCTGTTCCTCACTCATCTCCTGATTATTCTGCAGCTGATAGAACTCCTTCACAAGCTCCGGCGGCGTTTTTTCTTCCACATGCTCACAGATGTCCATGGTCTGCTGATTTCGCGTTCTCGCATTGTCATACTCCAGCTTCATGATGTTCGGATAAATGCTGCGGAGCTTTCCGATTGCATCCAAAATATCCTCTTCGTCCGTCAGCGTAACCTGCAGGTAATCCTGTGTATCCGTATTCTCATAATTGGCCTTTCGTGTCAGCTCTTCGTAGCTGCCTTTGATTTTGCGCAAATCATGTCTCGGCATGAGCGGTATGGTATCAATATCAATCCTGCCCTTTTCTTCCATCGTTACAACCGTTACCGATTTCTTATGATCTGCCTCCGAGAAAGAATACTTCAGCGGCGTACCCGCATAGCGGATCGTATCCCGCATGACCTTCTGCGGTCTGTGGATGTGGCCGAGTGCCACATAGTCAAATGCGTCAAATGCATTTGCATCAATGTTGTCCAGTCCCCCCACCGAAAGTTCTTCCGAATCACTGCGCTCTGCTCCGGTGATGAATTGATGTGCAATGAGAACATTTCGTTTGGATTCATCCACGTCCAGACTGTTCAGCACGGTCCGAACCGCATCGTCATAGGATTCCACCTCTGCCTCCGGGAAATATCTCCGCACATGCGCTGGCTTGATAAACGGCAGCATAAATAAATCAAGCTCGCCGTACTCATCTGCAAGCGTGATTTTTTGAACATTCCCCTGAAACACCGGTGCAATATAAATTCCGGACTCCGAGAGAATCTGTGACCCAAACGCGATGCGCTCTGCCGAATCGTGATTTCCACTCACCAAAAAGACCGGAAGCCCACGGCTTTCCAGTTTTGTCAAAAACGCGTCCAAGAGCTGCACCGCCTCCGCCGCCGGGACAGCCTTATCGTAAACATCCCCGGCAATCAGCACCGCGTCCGGCTTCACCTCATCTGTAATCTTCAGAATCTCTTTTAATATAAACTGCTGATCCTCGAGCATCGAAAAATCATTGACCCGTTTTCCGATGTGAAGATCCGATAAATGCATAAACTTCATATAAGCCTTCTCTCTGCTCCAGCCACTTACCTCTGTATTATGAATCATTTCCAACAAGTTATTTCTTGTTAATATTATATACTTACGTCGTGTAAAGAGCAATCGTCTGCTGACTGCTGATAAAAAAGAGTTTCCGATTTGAACGGAAACTCTTTTTATTTGCCAAGCATGCAAGTAAAAGCCCACTAGACCTTTCTCTTGTTCTACTTCTTTATACTATGTCTTTTTACGGAATCTCTACGTACTAAAGCAGGTTCAAAGACAATGTTGCAGGTATCTGATTTATCCTCTTTCTCAATTTTTTTAATCAACATTCTGGCGGCCTCCTGCCCCATTTTTCGAGCTGGCTGACTGATTGATGTCAAAGCGGGTACTATAAAATCACAAATTTCAAGATTATCATACCCAATAATCGAAATTTCATCCGGAATAGTTATCCCTAATTCTGCCATACGATTAATCGCGCCTATAGCCTGCATGTCTGACACAAAAAAACATCCATCTATTTTTCTTTCTATAAGGCTTTCCACAGCATCCCGTCCACCTTGAAAACTCAATTCAAGATTCATTGTATAAATATCCGTTGCCGGAATCCCCGCTTTTTCTATCGCCTCCATGAATCCAAAACGACGTTCTTTATTATATCTTGACTTATCGTCCGTCCCGCAGAAAGCAAGCCTTCGTCTCCCCGCTTTCAGGAGTTCACTCCCTGCCATATATCCGCCTCGTCTATTGTCCGTTATCACATATGGCAGCAATACATCGTCATTATATGCACAACACTGTACAACCGGATATTTTTTTTCCAACGCTACAAGAGCCGCATCCCGTGTGGTGGTTTCTAAAAATATTGCTCCATCAGCAATGTGATTCTTCACCTTTTGCATACATTCAATCTGACGTTCCAGCTCTCCATCTGTTTCGCTCAATAAGATATCATAGCCTTTTGAATTTGCATATTTTCTTATTCCATGTACAATTTCCATGTAGAACAAATTTGATATATTCGTCAGGATAACCAGAATGGATTTGCTTTTGGAAGTTCTAAAATTTCGTGCCAGCATGTTAGGCACATAATTTAATTCTTTAATTGCATCTTCCACTTTTTTTCGGGTTTTAGGTGTCACCTTGTCGGAATGATTGAGAACCCTTGATACCGTAGCAACCGATACCTTTGCCAACTCTGCTACTTCTTGAATATTCGTCATATGTTTAACTCCTGTAAAATTGGTGGTATTGAATAACTGCAGTTATTTAGAACTAATCTCTTAAACCTGCTTTTACTGCTGGTTATACTATTTCTATCCGATTCTGAATAATTACCAATTATTTACATATCATACCATTTTTTCAGACTTTTTTACATACCCAATCTATTCTTTTTTACATCAGTATCATACTTTACTACTATTCAGTTCCATTTTCTGCTTATATTCTTATGCTAAAACGGATATTTTAAGTAAAATTAAATTAAAAATTGCTCTATATACCGTTTACTTAATATCAAACTTTTCTTTATGTCTTCTGCAGACCCTTCAAAACTTCTGTCCTCTATCTCAATACATGCATATCCTTTATATCCAATATCTGTCATAGCACTTACATATGCTGACCACTCTACATCTCCCAAGCCTGGTAGTTTTGGTTGCATGTATTCTAATGGATACGCCATGATACCTACTTGATTTAAGCGATTCTTATATAATTTTATGTCTTTGAAATGGACATGAAAGATCTTCTCTTTATAATCATAAATTGGCTGGATATAATCCATCATCTGCCACACAAAGTGACTTGGATCATAGTTAATTCCAAAAAATTTGCTTGGAATCAGTTCAAACATTTCCTTCCAGATTTGAGGGGAAACAGCAAGATTCTGACCGCCCGGCCACTGTTCGCGTCCAAAAAGCATCGGGCAATTTTCTACCGCTATTTTCACCTGACTCTTCTCTGCGTAAGAAATAATATCCGGCCACACATTTTGAAATTCTTTCATATTTTCTTCTATTGATTTTTCCTGCTCTCTGCCAACAAAAGTTGTAACTATACCGACATCCAGCTTTACTGCCCCATCTATCACTTTTTTTAGATGACTGATATTTTCTTCTCTTTTCTTTTTATCGCTGTCCATTGTGTTAGAATAGAATGCCAGTGCTGAAATTTCTACTCTTCTCGCTGCACAATAGTCTTTGATATACAATGCTTTTTCATCAGTCAGTGTATTTACGTCAATGTGACAAACCCCCGCATATCTTCGTTCCGCCGCGCAATTCGGCCAACATGCCATTTCCACACATGAGTATCCTAACTCTGCTGCCAGATCAATGACTTCTTCAAATGAATACTGATTTAAAATGGAACTAATAAACCCGATCTTCATAGATTATCCTCCTGTATTTCGATGGTTTCCCCAGTCCGTGCACTCTCCATACTTGCAAAAATAGCCTTCATGGAATCTAATGCATCAAAACCACTTATTTCCGGTTCTTTATTTTCTTTTATGCTTTGCACAAATGCTGAGATCACCCCAGATTCAGTTTGATTTTCATTTGTCTGCATCTGATCTATATCATAATAAACCTGCTCACCGTTCTTTTTTTCTATAATAAGGGAATATTTCTCATCCGTATATATTTTCATAATACCTTTTGTTCCATACAAGACGGTAGAATTATCCTCTTTTCCATATGCACTCCAGCTGACAGTCATTGTTCCCACAACTCCATTACTCATTCGATAAATACAGATCGCATTGTCTTCTACTTCAATGGGTTCTCCTGTTGCCTTCTTTTTATCCAACGTATCCGCAAATGCTGTTGTTGCAATCACTTTTGCATCTGTTAAAAACTGAATCAAATCCGTTTTATGAATACCCAAATCTGCCATTACACCTAAATTAGATTTTTTCTTATCAAAAAACCATATATTTTTTCCAGAATCTATGCTCCATCTTTCTGGACCTGCATGAGAAAAATTAGTCTTAAATGTGATAATGTCTCCAATTTCTCCCTCTTGAATCAGCTTTTTAGCTCTTATGTGAGTTCTGTTAAATCGCTGATTATGTCCAATCATAAGATACTTCTTTTGTTTTTTTGCTTCTTCTGCCATTTTTTTGCAGGATTGCCATGTAAGTGCCATGGGCTTCTCGCATAAAACATGTTTTCCAGCCTGTAATGCGCGAATCGCAATCTCCGCATGAGTCTGATTCGCTGTACAGACACTGACTGCATCGATTTCTGGTTCCTGAAGCATCTCTTCATAAGAAGAATATGCCTTTGCATGATACTGACAGGCAATTTCTTTTGCACGATCTCCATTCAGATCATATACTCCTTTTATTATGACATCAGGATTCAATGCATACTCAGGAAGATGCCGAGTCTGTGCAATCTTTCCACAACCAATCACTCCTATTTTATACATGTTCTTCCTCCTCACAATCGAAAGCTCTAAAATATAGTATGCGTAAATACACTCCACCATTTGGCATTCTTCACGCCAGAAATGGTGGAGTTATCCTTGATAAAACTAAATTTCCTTTTCCAAAGATTTAATAAATGCGAAACCTTTCTTCTGTCTCTCATCAACATCTGCAATTGTTGGTTTCTTATGCCCTTTTACAAAAAATGGTGCACACTGCTCATATGCAAAATATCCCTCATATCCGATTTCTTTGCACGCCTTAAAAAAAGGAATCCAATTTTCAATGCCATCGCCCGGAACAACCTCTTCCGTTGCATAGATAGAGTCGCTCGGACCATATCTGAGTGCAACACCCAATGTATGAGAATGTGCCATGTTTTTCCCTGCTTTTTTTACCGTCTCCGTAATAAATGTGTCTGTCTGGTGATCAAATAATGGTAAATCTATTCCTAACTTGACATTGTCCATATCAATTTCCTTTACCATATCAAACAGATCCTGCACACAATTAACTACCGGTGGGTGCCCTTGAAGTGCAAGTACAACATTATATTGTTTTGCCATCTCCGCAGCCTCACGTATTCCATCTCTGACATGTACCCACTCCAAATAATAATCTTCCTGCTTGGAAACCTCCATCGACCGGGAAGTTAAAGCAGTCTGACAATATCCGAGATTGGAATACTCACTCCAGAAATATCCAATAAATGCCGGCATGATACGCACTGTCGGACACTCCAGATCCTGTGCGAGTTCACAGCACTCTTTCAGATATGGAAGTTCTTTTTCAACATCCGCAACAAGTGCATGCTGAGAGCGCATAAAATTTGTACATGCATCTACTGCTGCAAATCGAATCCCTTTTTTCTTTGCATATTCTAACAATTCCTTCCGCTCTTCTTTGCTCCAGTCCATAGGAAACATAAGCGGTTTATGTGGCCATATATCCACTGCTTCATATCCAAATTCTGCTGCTTTATCAACAATTTCCTTCATCGTCAGTGGATTTCCTTCATGAAAGTAACCACCATAATTTACAGCATCCATACTTTGTTTAATTTTGTACATTTCCTTCCTCCTTGCCTTCATCCATTGTCTTATTCGTGAAAGAATTCTTTCACATGCTTTGCCGCTGTCTGCAACATTAAATCATGATTTCCATCGAAATAATCATCGGCCTGATAAGCTGCCTCAATTGTATAAACGACCTCTTTTCCATTTGCGTCTAACAGTTGCTTTATCTCATTGAAATCGATTGCACCTTCACCGAACAGGCGGAAATCTGCCCCATCATGATCTACCAAATGAACATAGCTGATTCGTTCCGCATACTTTTCAACTATTGCCACCGGATTTCCACCACCCGAACAAATATGTCCAAAATCCGGAATCAATTCCATCTTTGTAGATGCCATTAACTTATCAATCTCACCTTCGGTCAAAACTAAGGCTCCAATATGCGGATGATATCCCGCAGATATTTCATACTTTTTTGCAAGATCCACTACTTTATCCAGTGCTTTTCCAAGTTTCTTATAATCGCCCTCACAGATACCGTTAGATCGTCTCGCACCGCCTCCGGCAACTAAAAATTTAGCGCCAAACTTCTTCGCAATTTTCAGTGCCCGTTCAATTTTATACAATTCTTCCTCTAAGATTTCATCGTAAATAAAATTAGCAGCACAATAGACCGTCAATAATTCTGTATTGCTGGCTTTTAATAATTGTCGCAGCTCTTCTTCCCTGTTCTCATACTGCAGGAGATTTCCATCTAACATCTCAATATATCGGAATCCCGCTTTTCCAATCTTTTGAATAGCCTCTTCATCTGACCCTGTAGATATATAAAATGCTTCATTCACATTCGTTGTCGCATTAGAATCAGCAAGCACTACGCCCCATGCATTTGTTGCAAATCCTATATTCATATTTTTCTCCTTTTTCTAAATTACGGTATAAAAATAACTTTATCGGTCTGATGATGGTCAAACAATTCCCATGCTTCCTGCACTGCCGGATTCTCCAATGGGAATTCATGAGATACTAGTCTCTCCGCCACGTCATTTCCAATCTTATTCATAATCAGATCTACGATCTCATCCCATTCACCCATACCGAAATACCATGAACCAACGTATGTAGCTACCTTATCCACAAATGCACCTAGCGAAATAGTAGCATTATTACCACCACCAATCTGGCCAAACTTGCCAAACTTGCCAAGCATTTCAAATCCAAGATTTACTCCATTTGGATTTCCACTGCAATCGACCACACAGTCTAATCCTTTTCCTTTTGTAAGCTCTTTTACATATTTTGCTGCCTGATCACTCATAAACGCATGATCCGCTCCCAGCGATTGTGCGGAATCCAGTCTGTTCTGTACAGTATCTACAGCAATAACCTCTGCACCCATGGCCTTAGCCGCAAGAACTCCACCTAATCCCATGGGGCCTACGCCAATAACTGCAACTCGCTTATTGCCGTTCACCCCAATCGTTTTCATCGTGTTATACAGATTACCAATCACATCTGTGGAAATGCATGCAGTCTTAAAACTCATATCATCCGGAATCGGAAGACATGTAGATGCCGGTGTTACCAATGTGTCAGCATCACCGCCATGACGATCAAAGCCCAGACACACAAACCTTGTCTCACAGTGCTGTGGAAATCCTGCACGACAGAAACGACAATGTCCGCAACCATCAAAACAGTTAATTGCAACTCTATCACCTATTTTAAGTCCTGTAACTGCTGATCCAACTTCCTCGATAACACCTGCTGGCTCATGTCCCGGAATAACTGATCCGGCTGCTTTCGCACCTACCGTAGGTGCCATCTGATCCATATAATAAAGGCTCAGATCTGATCTGCATAAAGCAGATGCCTTAATACGAACACGCACCTCGTGTGGTTCAACCTTTACGTCTTCCCACTCCTGTACCTCTACTTTTCTTGGCGCAACAATTTTAATTCCTCTCATAACTATTCTCCTTTCTACTTTTAATAAATGTTTTATGAAACTACTGATAATCAGTATTGTCATGCACTAGACTATCTCGCCACTCTGGCATGCCAACAACAGTTTTTCTTCGGTTATTTCCTGTCCTGCTTCACGCACAATCTCACCTATAATACTGCCATGTTTCAAAATCAATATCCTGTCCGCGATCTTTGCCATTTCATCTAATTCACCTGTTACAAGTAATATTGCGTTCCTATGATCTGCTATTTTTCTAATTTCTCTACAGATACTGCTTTTGAATTCCACATCTACGCCTACCGTAGGATCATCCAGAAGATAAATCTTTGGTTCACTGACAATACTTTTTGCAAATACCACCTTTTGTTGATTTCCGCCTGAAAGATCAGACAGGCTCTGCTCCATTCCAGATGTCTTTATGCTTAGATTCTCAACGGCTTCCTGTGCAATTTTTCTGCCCTTTTTTTCCTGTATCATCCCTCTTTTAGAAATGCGTTTCCAAATTGGTAAAAGTATATTCATCCGGACGCTTTGTTCAGCAATGATTCCACATGTCCGTCGATCTTCAGGTACCATACCGATTCCCTGAGTAATTGCCTGATGCGGATGATTCAAATGGATTTCCTTTCCATTCAATAAAATTTGTCCCGCACTTGGCTTTGCAAGTCCATAGAGCATGTTTAGAATTTCTGTGCGTCCGCTCCCCATCATTCCCGCGATTCCTACTACTTCACCACCATAAACAGAAAAGCTTACATCCTGAATCATATTTTTCCAATACAAATTTTTCACTTGCAATATTGGTTCTCTGGTTCTTGCTACAGATGGCGCCAGATACTCTTGTTTTTCAACCTTGTGCCCAACCATAGCTGACACCATATTCTCTAAATTTGTTTCATCCGTTTTCTGACTCAGAACATCGACTCCACCTCGCAGGATTGTCACCACGTCACAGATGTCCATGATTTCCTGCAGATGGTGAGACACTAAAATCACTCCGATTTTCTGCGCCTTTACTTCTCTCATCAGCTGGAACAATATTTCAATTTCATGTCCTGTCAATGAAGCTGTTGGTTCATCTAAAATCAACACTTTTGTATTTTGATGCATTAGTGCTTTTGCAATTTCCAAAATCTGTTTGTTACCTACACTTAATTCTTCTACTGACAGATTTGGGTCTACATCCAAATGTAAACGCGCCAGAACCTCTTTCGTTCTTAGATACATTTCTTTTCGATCCAGCAATCCTTTTTTCTTTTTTTCATTTGCCAGAAACAGGTTATCCATCACCGTCATGCTTGGAATCAGACTGAATTCCTGATATACCATAGCAATGCCAGCCTTCCGTGCATCCAATGCTGTATGAAAGAATACCTCTTCTCCATCGACTTTAATTACACCCGAATCTTTTCTGTATACTCCATTAATAATTTTCATTAAAGTTGATTTTCCAGCACCATTTCCTCCTACCAGACCATGTATTTCTCCCGCTTTCAGCGAAAAGTCAACGCCATGCAATACTTCATTTTGATAAAAGGACTTATATATATCATGAATTTCTAATATCAATCTTTCATCAGTCACTTTGCCACCTCGCTTTTATAACAGACACATTTAAACAGATTTTTTTTCACGTAAGCTCAGTGATACTGCCAAAATAATAATAATCCCTCGCGCAATCATCTGCTCCGAAACACTAAGACCTACCAGCAAAAGTCCATTATTAAGCATTCCCATGATAATAGATCCAAATAAAGCACCTATAATGGTTCCTTTGCCACCACTAAAACTGGTACCGCCGATAACCACAGCGGCAATCACATTCATCACATCATCTTCGCCCAGCGTATAGCGTGCTCCATGAAGCCGCCCTGTATATAAACAGGCTGCTATGGATGCTGTAATGCCACTAATCATCATTACAATAATACGAATCTTGTCTGTTTTTACGCCTGAATAGCGCGCTGCTGCTCGATTTCCGCCTACTGCCAGTACACTTCTTCCGAAGCTGGTTTTGTTATAAAGAATATATCCAATGAACGTAATAACAATCGTCCAGATAAACAAGATTGACACAATCCCCACTGATCCACTTCCAAATATGAAATTATATTTACTATTAACAATCGAAACCGCCTGAAGGTCTGTAACAATTCTAGCCAGTCCAAGTGCAATTCCTTCCGTCCCCATTGTAACTAAAAATGAAGGAATTCTGACTTTTGTAATCAAAAGTCCATTCAATCCGCCAAATATGATACCAATCGCCAGTGCCGACAAAAAAGCAAGAAAAATATTATTTGTCATATCTACTACTTTTGCACTGCACATTGCACTTAACGCCACAATCGAACCAATTGATAGGTCAATCTCTCCTGCTGATATTACAAAGGTCATTCCCACTGCCATTACAGAAATCATAGCGGTCTGCCTGAGAATATTCATGATATTATTTACTGACAGGAATTGTGTATCCCTCAGGATGATAGCGAACACAAGTAAAAGTAGCAAAAAGCAAATATAAATCACATAATTTCTAAGTTTTATTTTCTTTATTCTTTCTTTCAAAATACTTGATTTCATGCCCTTACTCCTCAAATTGAAACAAGTCAGAAGTTACAAAGCAATATACTGCGGCAGGCTCAGCAGAGAACCTGCCGCAGTCATTTTTTTATTTTTCCTGCAACGCATTTTTAATGTTTTTCGGTAAGTCTTTCCCTTGTGCCAGTTCAAAAGATTTCCAAAGATTGTCTCTTGTCACTACAAGATACTCACTTACATAATATGGTCCCACTTTCTCACCACTCAAATCCTTAACCGCTGCGCGAATCATTGCTTTTCCTTCTGAATTAATCGGTTCTGCCGTCTTTCCATACATAATACCTCTTTGAGCCATGTCCAGATCATTCGTGTCACCAAGATCTACTGTCACAACTTTAACATCCTCACGGCCAAGTGCCCTTAATTCACTGATAACATTCTCAGCCGCAACATCCCACGATACATAAATCGCTTTAATATCGGGATTCTGTAGCATCAATGCATTTGTCGGTTCTGCCGTATCGCTTTCAACCGTAAATCCTTGTTTTGCAGCGATATTGATATCCGGATATTTTTCTGCGATTACCGATTCAAATTTACTGTCACGCATGTTAGTGGTGTAGTAATTAACATCATAATAAATCATACCGATATCGCCGCTTCCACCAATCGCCTCTGCAATTAAATCAGCGGGGGTTCCACCCATTCCATAATAGTCTCCACTAATTAAAGTGACATACTCATTTCCTGCGGTATACCCATCAACACCATTTCCAAGAAATACCAGTTTACATCCAGCTTCGACTGCGGGTCTGAATACTTCTGCACCAGCGGTTGAATCTACTGGCATAGTAACAAGAATATCTGGTTCCAGAGCCATTGCGGTCTCAACATCTGTTGCCTGCTTCGCCGCATCAAAATTTCCTTCTGCTTCAAAAACAATTTCAATTCCTAGTTCATCACACTGTTCATGGACGCCTTGTTTAAATGCATTCCACCCATCGCCACTTCCGCCCGTAAGCAGTGCACATGTATAACCGGCTGCTTTTGCATCCTCAACTTGTTTATCTGTCAAATCTAGTTCCTTTACAGATGCTGCCTTCTCACCATTTGGCCCGGGTGCCAAATCTTCTGTATCGCTGTAAATAATGACTGGCTCATCACTTGTAACTATTTTTTTCACCATGTTATTACCAGCCTGCTTTTCGCCTGATGACCCAGATGTACCACTATCCGGCTTTGAACTACAGGCCGTAAGCAACGACATTGTCATACATGCCATTAAGAGAAACACTACTCTCTTCTTCATTTTCACTCCTCCTTTTTCATTTTTTTGTGTTTTACAATTTGCAAAATGTAATTGATTACATTTTCAAAATACCACTATTTTAAAGATTTGTCAATACAATTCGCTATCTTTATTGTTCTTTTTTATGTAATCATTTTCATTTCGTCTTTTTCACATTTTCACACATATATTTCAGGAAAAAATTACTCATAAAATCGCAGCAATTTTCCGCATTCAAACTATGAAATCCAGAAAAATAACGAGAATGCTTGACAAATAAAATAAGTGCAGCTGTCAGAATTAGTTACTTTCTAACAACTACACTTTTATGATACTAAAATTTCTGTTACAACTTTTAACTTGATGGATTACTCTTTCATAGCTTTCATCGCCCATAAACTGTCTTTTAAAATTGCTCTACCTATACCAATCAAATCAGCTCTACCATTTTCAATCAGCCTATCCGCGTGATCTATATCTGTAATTCCGCCAGTAAGAATAACTGGTATCGATACTTCCCTTTTTATCTGTCCCGTCATATCTGAAAAATATCCAGATTCTTTTCTTTTCGGAATTACATATCCGTTTAGCCCACCCGAAATATCTAAAAGATCAATTCCATAGCTTTCCAGCAATCTTGCAGCCTTTACACTATCTTCAATGGTAGAACCACCTTCCATATAATCACAACCGCCAAGTCTCAGCGCAACCAGATAGTCTTCCCCGACTTCTGCTCTCACGCTCTGAATGATTTCTTTATGCAGTCTTAATCTATTCTCCATTGAAGATATTCCATACTCATCTTCACGTTTATTGGTTAATGGTGAATAGAACTGATTCAACAGATATCCATGTGCCGAGTGAATTTCCACTCCATCATATCCAGCTTCTTTTGCACGTCTGGAAGCCGCTGTAAAGTCCTGAATGACCAATTGAATCTGTTCGCTTGACATGGCAGTTGGTAATTCACTGTTTCTTCCTGTCATACCAGTATTTAGAATAGCACTGGCACTGAGCGTTTCCATACCTGTGACTTTTCTGCGGGCAGCGCTGCCCGCATGGTTGATTTGCGCAATTACTTTACTGCCATTTTTATGAATCACTTCTACGACCTTAGCTAATCCTGCTACATCTGTATCACGGGATATTGACACTTGCCCCATATTTGCAATACCCTGATGATTCACATAACTATGCTCCGTAATAATCAGCCCTATATATCCGCCTGCGGATTTTTCGGAATAATAGTCCAGAATTTCCTGATTTACATATCCGTCGCTGGTTTTAGATGTTGCCATCGGTGGCATCACTAATCTATTTTTAAGCAAAACCTGATTGATTTTTATTGGTTCTTTTATTTTGTTCATGCAATTATCCTCCACAGATCTTCTTTCTTGTATTATAATGAAAATGTATAATTTTGCAAGCTATTTGCAAGTGGGGAAATGAACACTCAGATTAGAACATCCCTCTGGCACCCCTTCATCAAACACCATTCTATCAGGCGGATACTTCGCGATTACGCCGCACCCTATTTTCTTCCCTGCATTTCCCGATGGCTGTGTCGTAAAACCATCCGCATTTCCTTTGTTTTGCGGAAAGCTGCCACAACTATATTTTGTCTCTATGTAGAAAAAAAGCGCATACCCAATATCTGGATTTACGCTTTTGCCACTCGACTTGTTGTATTGTAGCATATTTTCAGGTTCTACACAAAGTGATCCACACTGTATTATTTCTAAACATCCGTTAAGAGCCTATTTATTTTTTTAATATCCAAACTGTGACGGATCAAACGTTCCAGCTTCCCAACTATTAGCTCCACTTTCAGCAGATCCCCCCATCAAAATATCCACTACCATCTTGTGTCCAACCGCTACCAGAAGACGAGGATGATCCTCCACCTGAGGATGAACCACCGCCCGATGAAGCGCTGCCACTTGTGCTGTAAGAAGAGCCACTTCCTGACGAGTAAGAATTGCCCGAAGAAGACGATCCGCCATAGGCAGGAGGACTTTCAACGACTGGATCACTCACAATCACTTTTGCAGTTTTCGTGATTTTTGTCATCTTATCATCACCAACGATTATATATGTAACGGTATATTCCCCTGCAGTGTTCAAATCCACCTTGCTGCTATTGAATTTCTTTCCCAACTCAATTGTGTAGGTATCCTGTTTTGCTTCGTAACGAGCATCATAAGCGTACACCGTAATGCCCATGCCTGCCAAAACAAGCAGACCACATGTAACTCCAATCACCTTTTTCTTATTCCAAAATTCTTTCCATTTCCCCATACTCATTCCACTCTTCCTGCTGCCTCCCTATTGATTTGATACCCAGAATTCCATATCCTGATTTGTGTTTTTCAATATTTTTTTAGTCGTTTCATCTCCGTCAGATAGATCGCAATGTCTGTATAATAGCCTTGTTGTGAGGCTCTAAATACATCAGCAAGTGATGAATAGTCACCATTTTTCTGTGCATAATTCAGTTCTTTTTTATAGACGGATTCTCTCTCTTTTGTAATCATTACCGGGATGATGCCATTGCAGAGACACTCCTTGAACATAATCATCCTTCCGGTGCGTCCATTTCCATCCTGATGCGGATGAATCATTTCATATCTCGCATGAAATTCAGCCAGTACATCAATCGATACCCTCTGTGACTGATACCATTCCAGTAACAATTCGATTTGTTCTTCCACTTCTTCCGGTCTTGCTGTCACGATATCGGACACCGCGTTGGTTCTCGATTTATATTCTCCGCATACGTATCCATTTTCCCAATCCTCAAAAACACCCTGTTTGAGTCTGAAATGATAGTTCTTGATCTGCTCCTGCGTCAGCGGTTCACTGTATGTGTGAACTACTTCATGAAACATTCGGAAATGTCCTTGTGCCTCTTCGATATCTTTCACCTTATATTCATCTTGGCTTGCCGGAAGTATGCCATCATCAAACAGACATCTTGTCTGGTCCTCCGTCAGTGTGCTACCTTCCATCTTGTTCGAATGATATGCCAGCGTGTACTGTGTAAGACGGTATATTCCGCTTTTATCCTGCTTGGCTAACTCTATGGTAAATCGCCTGCAAAGCTCTGACACAATTATTTTCTGTTCATCAGCCGTCAGCTCTGTTAAATTCTTTCTCAGAATTTCATTTATGTTCACAATGCCCCGTCTCTTTCTGTAATCGTTTGTTTTACCATCTTTCCCGAAAATCGCTGTCATCCTTAATCGGAATTCTCTTGCTGTCAACATGTTCAATATCAATAAACCTCTGGTTTTGCAAAAATAAGATCAATTCCTCAATCTGAAGTTCCGTCCCCTGTATTTCCATCTCCACAGTCCCGTCATACAGATTCTTAACCCATCCGGATGCCCCGAGAGCTCTTGCCTTATTCACTGCATAATAGCGAAATCCAACGCCCTGAACCCTGCCGTGGAAGATGATATGCTTTCTAATCTGTTCTTTGGTCATTATTATCACATCCTTTTATAGACTCCGTTAACATTTTCAAAATAATACTCATCTTTTTCCTTATATCAAAAATACCAAATTCTGCCCGTTTTATCAATTGATATTTTCACCGTTGCCCCATATTATAGGTATTAATCGCAGATTGATACCTGGTCAGCCAAGTTTTATTTTCTCGTCTTATTGTATATTTTATTTTTTATCAGTGTATAAAGAATATATTATATACTAAAACTATATTTATTTCAATAGAAATTTATAGTATACTTTAAGAATAAGATGAAATATTATCGAAAGAGGTGTAAATATGGACACAAAAGACTATGATTCTTTAGGAGCTCATATTAAAGAATTAAGAATCCAGATGGATTTAACACAGGCAGAGGTTGCTACGGCTCTTAACGTTACTCCCGGTTACATCAGCAATGTTGAAAATAACCGGACCGCTATGTCACTTCGTATTCTGATGTACTATGCAAAGCTAATGAATATTACACTTGATTCTTTGGTTGGACGCATTGAGCCGGAATATAAGACTTCAGCGCTGGATAACGAATTACTCTCAGTTATTAGCAAACTAAGCGACGATGACAAATTAAAACTGCTACAGACGATCAAGATCTGGAGAAAAAAATAGAGCTGCACAAGCTCTATTTTTCTTTACCTTCATTTTGTCTTTGTTGCATTTGCACCAGCTTTATATCCACTTATCGGGTATACAGAATATAATTCCATACATTCCGAGTAATCACCACCGCAGCATAGACCAGAAACAATTTTTTATACGACAGAATCAGTGCCGCATGCTCTCTGATTGATGCCACCGGATAATAATATTTTGCGGTTTTCCCGCCGATAACTTCTCCATTCACTCCATAGTTCTTCGCAAAAATTGCCGCGCGCAGTACGTGGAAATTATTAGTAGAAATGACGCAGAAGTAATCTTTTTTACCCGATTCCATGATTTTTTTAGAAAATAAAAGATTTTCTCTTGTTGTAGTCGACTGATCTTCTTTTTGTATCCGTTCCTGCGGGATTCCTTGTTCCAGCAGATAATTCTCCATCGCCTGAGCTTCTGATATGGCTTCATCGCTTCCCTTGCCTCCTGATACAAGAAAGATACTCTGAGAACCTGTCTTTTTATCAAATTCAATTCCCCGATTCAGCCGGCCAGCCAGCAGTGGTGTCACCCGTTCCCCCAAAAGCCCGCACCCCAGTACGACGATATAATCCGGTTTTCTTTTGATTGGAAGTCTCTGATACAGCATCGAATATAATAGAAACCCAATCATCATCAATGGCAGATAGGCTGCCAGTCCCATACAAATATAAAATACGGCATTCACTATTTTAGGTATAGAATAGAATCCGTAATTCAACTCCTGCAGGTGGAGTATGTAGAGAAGCAGCCCTATATATGCCGCGATAAACACAAGAATTGCACCACCCACTAAAAGTGAAAGGCTATGTGCGATAGAAAATCCTTCTTTTACAATTACAATCAGACCATTGATGATCATGCCGACCGCAAAAACAGATGCAAGAATCATGAGCGGGACGATGACCGAACCTTCAATATCCTCTGCATAGATAAAACTTTCTATCACGGTTATACACTCCCATATCAATACAATACTAAGCATCAGAAGAACACAATTAAGCATTCTCCTGCGGTCGCGGTGAACAGACACTCCAAAAGCAACAATTGTTCCTACTGTTATAATATATAAGATAACCCGTGCTGCCGGATAAATAAAAAATTCCATACTTCATACTCTCCTCATTACGGTATATCAATCAACTGTACCAATTTATACTGACACCGGCCTATTTCCTGATCTGCTGCCTTATTCAGCTTCATAACCATCATTCCCGTCTCTTCTTCCTGAATGTCCTTGTACACACTGTCAGATACAACCAGATAACCCTCAGCAAACATGCGGCCGTTTCCAATAATGTAGTCTTTACCCGCAATCACATTCATGGCTTTTCCTGCCACTGTAATGCTCGATTTTGTTTTCTTCGCATAATATAGTGGTGTATTCTGTGCTGAAGCAATCTCAGTTACTGGCTCACACTCTTCCTTTTCGTTGATGAAGTTCACAATCCCGACTTTGCAAAATTCATTCATATCTGCTTCTCGGATAATCATAAGATTATCACCCACGATTTTAACATTTGTCTGATACACATATTCCGTGTTGTCTGCTTCTGTTTTTTTATCTTCACCCAGCTGCTGATCTGAGCCATACAAGATGAGTCCGTTTGCCTCGTTATGTGCAAATAGCCCTCTTGATGCAGCCACAAAGACACCTGCCGCGCCAAGCCCAATCACACATAATGTTGCTATTGTAATTATGAGTCCCTTTTTCATTTTCATGTTTCTCCTTCCGGCAGAGGATCCCACTCATTAAGACCGAGACTCTGTCGGAGTTTTGCCTGCTCCAGAGTCAGTGGCTGCGGATCTTCGGCAAGGTATTCCATCAGTTCGTCAATGCCCTCTCTCGTCGCATTATTCACAAGAAAAATACGAGTGCAGCCGGTATTTTCAAGCCATTGTCTCACCATCATAATATTGGCATAAGGCGAATCCGTCTTCGTGATAATTCCAATAAGCGGGCGAAGAATAAACGTTTGAAGACCCGGGCTAAACAAATTGTACGGTTCATCTGCAGCCTGAACAATTGCCACCACATCCGCTTCAAAAGAAAAACACGCCAGACCAAGACTAAAATGTTTTGATTCTGCGTATTCTCCCGGGGAATCGATGGTATCTTCATCCGTAATTGTATATTGCGTTTTTTCATAGTGAAGTTCCTCTCCCTTTAATGCCTGTACCAGCGAGGTCTTACCAGCTTCACTTCTTCCCATTAAAAATAATTTTTTCATATATCATTTCCCCAATATGTTGAGTATCTTTTATTGTCTGTGAATCTGGCAGGTCCGGAAGTTCAGTTCTTCATGAAAAAATCTTACCACCTCTTCTACCGCAACCTCTACCTGAGATAATCCTCCTGTAAGAATCAAAGATCCACAGAAACGATCCATAAATCCAATCTCAACATCCGCGCTCTTCATCGCTACATCAGCAGCAACTACTACGGCTTCCCAAGGTGTAAACCGAATCAGACCAATGGACTCACCCGTATGGTCTTCTCCCTCATGAACTCCGATATGCAAACCAAGATTCTCATAAACGCTTTTATCCGATGAGTGAATGATGTGTGCCAGACAAACTTCCTTTCCCGGGACGCGCACACGCGTCATGCGCAGCTTTTTCCCCTTCAGGTTCTCATAATCATCATTGAAAATTTTTTCTAACAGTTTTTCCTTCGTTATACGAGTCATATGTGCACTCCCTATTTTCTCGTGATACTACAGACAACGTATCCAAGGGTATCCTGGAAAAAGTCTACAACCTCAGTCAGTGCAGAGGTCACATCGGAAATCTCTCCGGTGATAATTAATGTTCCGGTAAAACGGTCTGCAAATCCAAGATAGACATTACCACTTTTGACAGCAATGTCTGATGCGATTACAGCCGATTCAGGCGGTGTCATATTCATGATTCCAATGGCTGAAGAGCGGTAATCCAGCTGGGGATTCAGGCCTAGCTTCTGATATACAATTGGTGCCGGTCCGCCCATTACGTGCGCAAATGTGATTTCCTTTCCGGCTACAGTTTCCTGTACGATTCTGATTTGTTCTTCGTGGCTGTTTGACATTCTTCTCTCGTTCCTCTCCGTTTTGTTTCTTATTACAAATCATACTATTCGGCGGTTTTTCTGTCAAGCAAATAAACCCCCGAAAACTTATTGCTAAGACTTTCGGGGGGTTAAGTTATGGTGTCAGTCATGTGACTCAAGCGTTCTTCGATACACTTTTATATATGGCTGGTTCCATATAAGGCGCAAGCTCCAAAGGAATGAAATATCCACGTTCTTCTCTGCACACCGGGCAAACCTCTGGAACCATTTTCCCATGATGAATATTGCCGCAGTTCAGGCACATCCATTCTTCCGAATTCTCACACTCATAATACCGGTTTGTTTCCAGCAGATTCGCCAGCTTTCCAAACCGTTCGGCATGAACCGCTTCAATTTTCGCAATCTGAAAAAATGCTGATGCGACTTCAAGAAATCCTTCCTCCTTCGCAGCATTTCCGAAATTCTGATAGACGTCTTCCGCTTCTTCCCGCTCGTTGTGCTCCGCGGATTGTAACAGTTCTACCACACGATCATAATGGTCTACCGGATAACCGCCGTCTATCGTGATTGTCGCGCCAGATAAATTCTTTAGCAGATCGTAGAAGCGCTTGGCATGCGCCCGCTCCTGATCTGCTGTAAAGAGAAATATCTGGCTGATGGCGTACATCTTTTGGTTTCTGGCTGTTTCGGCTGCGATTGTGTAGCGGTTCCTTGCCTGGCTCTCGCCTGCAAATGCGCGCATTAGGTTTTCTTTTGTTTTGCTGTCTTTGAATTCAATGGCCATGTTGTATACTCCTTGTGTTTTATTTAATGGTAGTATGCGACATGGGTGTGGATTTTATTCTGATGACAACAACAGTGACATCCTGTCATTATTATATACTGTCTTCAACTACTTTTACTTCTTTTTTTCTGCTTTTTAATATAATCGTTACTTCCAAAAGAACAATAACCAATGCCGCTATAACATCTGCTGCATAAAGTCCTTTTTCCCAGACCTTCAGGCCAGAATTATTGATTGCTCCATCTTCATACGCATTGCTGTTTACTAAAGAATATAACATATTATGTGTCGCATTACGTATCGCTTTTACAGCAGTCGCACTAGTTCTGTCATCAATGGATGCATAATCCGCCTCTGTTGTAGTAAGCTGTGAATCACCACCTGCACGGATGGTAACATCCGCGTCCATCGGAGACTGGTTACCATTGTAATCCGTTACAACATTTCCATTGAATCCCCATTCTCCTCTAAGAACATCTGTTAAAAGTTCCTCGCAAATGCCTGTCCACACTGGTCCGATGCAGTTGTAAGAAGACATAATTCCCGTTGCCCCGCCTTCTTTTACTCCAGCTTCAAATACTTTCAAATATGTTTCGCGAATTGCCTGTTCATTACTATACGTACACAGGTTATCCCAACGATGCGTTTCCTGATCATTCAGCGCAAAATGTTTTGCATAACAAATAACACCTTTTTCCTGCGCAGCCTTAATTTCTTCCGCAACTAGTTTTGCTGAAAGAATGGTATCTTCTGAAAAATACTCATAGTTCCTTCCAGAGAATGCAGTACGATGAATATTCAGTGCCGGACCATACCACCCTGAGATGCCGAGTTCTTTCGCCTGATCACCCATGTTTTCCCCAAAATCTTCAGCGATTTTTTTATTCCATGTACAAGCAGTCATTATTTCACCTGCACCTGAAGGTCCCAGAACCGTTGCATTGGTCAGCATTTTAAATCCTGCAGGTCCGTCAGAATTGATGGTCGCTTTAATTCCAAGATTACTAATCTCTTTTGTAAAGAATCCATTCGTATCAATCACTGAACACATCTCGTCAACTTCCATCTGATCCAGAAAGTCATTCCATTTTTCATCATCATAATCCAAACTTCTTAATTCTTCCAGCTTAATGCCATTATCCTCGCCTGTAGTCGGCATTTCATCTGAATCATCAACTGTAACTTCCTGACTTGAATAGAACAACTCCATATCCTCTTCACTCATGCTTAAATCAGTTGGGGCTGCGGTTGCCTCTTCATAATTTGCAAACTGATCCGCTCTGCTCAAATATGTAAAGTCACCCTCTGCAAATTCAAACTTATTATCTGCAACTTCCTGATCTGAGGAACGTTTACTGTCTTCGTTGTATATAATCTTATCTTCAATATTAATCTGGAAAGAATCTAATACTGTATGAGAATCAGAACGAATACTGAATTCATATTTCCCGTCATCTAATACATAGCAGCCTTCGCCATTTGTGTCATAAGAAGCAAGGTCCTCTTGATTGATTGTGAATGACATCGTCTGACTTTCTCCTGCATTCAATGTCTCTGTTTTTCCAAAATCAATCAGATTTACTTCTGCTTTTTCAATGCCTCCATTATAATACGGCGGTGTGAAGTATACTTCAACGACATCTTTTCCCGCTACATCACCTGTATTTTTTACCGTAACATCAAAAGAAATATTTCCACTACTGTCTGTTGTCTGATTACTAATCTCCTGTTCAAAGGTTGTATAACTGAGTCCGTAACCAAATGGATACTGTACGGTCGCATCATAGTCAATCGTTCCTTCTGCATCTGCCGTTTCATAGAATTTATACCCAACATAGATGCCCTCTACATATGTAACGAAGTTAATATTTTGATCCCATATTCCGAAGGATACAGGTCCCGGATTATTCTCAACATATTCTTTCCATTGCTCTGTATCTGTCACATTATCATAAGTCTGTGTATTGGATCCGCTATAATTAAAAGCTGGAATCGTTGTCAAATCGTATACATAAGTATCCGACAGTTTTGCTGATGGGTTCACAGATCCGTTTAAAATCTCTCCAAGTGCTTCAAAGCCTGTAGACCCGGGGGCTGATACCAGAAGCGCAGAATTAATGTTGTCGTATTCTTCCAGCCATCCCAGTTCCATTGCATTTGCAGAATTAATTACAACAATTATATTACTAAAATTTTCGTTGACTAATTCTACAAGCTGCTTTTCGGTATTGCTCAACTCAAGATAATGCTGTCCCGGTTCAAAATCTCCTTCATTTCCATAATACAGAATATCATCTGCGCACATATCCATTGGCGCTTCTGCACTTTCTCCACAGCACCTTCCGATAACAAGCATTGCTGTATCGGAAAATTCTTTTGCATTTGTCATGATTTCATCTGTATAATAGTCCATGGTCGGCTGCGGAAGTGTCCAGTCTGTGACAAATCCCCCTTGACTTTCATAGGTGTATTCTGCATAAATATCACTTAATTCATCATTTGTCTCAAATCCATTATTTTGTAATCCCTGTAAAATATCGATCGCGTCGGTGTTTGTGGAAGAACCTGAACCGCCACCACTATAAAATGGATGTACGGAGTTCCATCCAAAAACATTTATCTTGTTGACGCTGCTGTCCAGCGGCAATGACTGATTATCATTTTTTAACAGAACGCTTCCTTCTTCTGCCGTCTGTTTATTGATTGTATTTGCTATTTCTTTCACATCCCCTTCGACATTTCTTGTCTCAATAAATGCACTGTTCAGCACCGTGTTTAATGGTCCATAGCAAACAAAATTTGCGGTAACTATCAAAACTAATAATAAAGAAACACACGCTTCTCCATTTACCAAAAATGGAGTCCCAACTCCTTTTTTATTCAAAATATCTGTTATAATTTCGGCAACAAATATTACAAGAATAAAGGGAATAAAATATGGAGCCAAATGTGACGCCTGTGTCATCACATCTCCTATCTGTAACATTGTATTAAGACAGATTACATAAAATACGCCATAAACAATTCCTATGATTGCGAGTATGCTTATGGCAGTAGCAATAAGTTTAAATCGAAGTGACTTTTTCTTCTTCATACTGTTCCTCCTTCATTTGTAATAAATTTCACAAGTATTACGCATGGCCATCCGCATTTCCTGTCTGCAACAATCTTATCATATTTTCCCTTTCGTATTACGGACCTTGACACAAACGGTTCGTTTCATGCGCAAACTGCATCTTATTCCATGAGGAAAAGTATTCCTGTCAATTTCTCCATTATTTGACCACCTCACTCATATATTTAACGAGTGCTTCCATAAACGCTTTCCTGCGTGCCCGACTAATCAGAAGCTTTTCTCCCCGAATCACACAGCAATTATCTTTTATACCGTCTACATGTTTCATATTAACCAGATACCCTTTATTACTGCGAAAAAATCCATATTTGTCAATGAGTTCCTCCAGCGCCTTCATGGTTCCCCTAGAAACAAACTCCCCGGTCTTAGTCTGATATATCAATCGATGACCCTGACACTCAATATAATATATACTGCTGATTTTCAGTTTTTGAACACCTTCTTCCAGCGGTATTGCGATATAATGATCCCTTCTCCGGTACATTCGTTCAATTGCCCGTCCAAGCTTCTGTGTGAAGGGAAAATATTCAACCGGCTTCAGCATATAATCTAAAGCCTGCACCTCATACCCCCGCAACGCATACTGAGTCATATTTGTAATAAACATAATAATAACTTCCTCATCCATCTGGCGAATTTTTTCTGCTGCTGACATTCCGTCCATAAAACGCATCTGGATATCCATTAGAATAATGTCATAATCGCCTTTATAATTTAGAAGAATTTGGTCACCATCCGAAAATTTCTGAATGGTAAATTCATACCCGCTCTCCTGCTGATAGCGCAATATAAACTCTTCCAAACGTTCTGTATATAATTGCTCATCTTCGACTATTGCTATGCGTATCATTCTTCCTCCTTATGTTTGCCAGCAAACTATATTTCCAAAAAAAGTCCTTTTAGACAATATCTTTGATTTAATTTTAAAGGTGTTATAGGTTATCAAGTTTTGCAAGAATTTTTTTGGAGATTCTTACAAAAGCAGCTTTTTCTTTTTCTGTGATACATTCCATCAACTGTTTCTCCGTCTCACTACTAATAGTAATCCATAATTTCTGCAATTCGATTCCCCTCGGTAACAGGCTTATAATCTTCATTCTCCCATCTTCTACTGAATTTGTTCGTTGAATAAATTGCTTTTTTTCCATTAATTTCAATGTTTTGGACGCTGTTGCACGATTGATACGGAATTCTGATTCTATATCCTTCTGGTGAACTTCCTTTTCGAGTTCCTGCATATTGCAAAGGTAATCCACAATCCACATATTGAGCAGCGATGATTCATCATACTGCTTACGATTGTATAAAGAATACATTTTTTTCTGAATTTGATTATTTAAAACATTCGTATATAAACTCAAGTCATTACATGTGACATATTGATCCTTCATTTTTCCTCCAAATACTCATCTATTAGTTTGCTCGCAAACATTTTAGCAAAAGAAACCATATCTGTCAAACAAAATAATTCTTTCACAGCATTCGCAACAGCACTAGTATCAACCAAGTTTCATTGTTACACACCCGTGTAATTTATTGTCTCGCCTGACTCGTCACATAGATATATGCATCCTCTAATGTCGCAGGAACTGACACACATTCCAACTCTGGCATTCTTTCAGAAATAACTCTCAGCTGCAGTCCTCTTTCCACATATTGTTTTGATGTAATACGATACTGGCATTCCACCTCTCTTGCTTTTTCCTCATCAGATACTTTGCAAATCCAGATTTTTCCCTGCGCTTCTTCTGCTAAATCCCTCACCGAACCTGCATATAAAAAACTGCCTTTATGTATAATTGCAAGTTGATTACAGGTTGCCGCTAAATCTTCTACTACATGAGTTGACAATAGAACGGTTCTGTTCTCAGAAAAATCTACCAGCAAATTCCGAATACGGATACGTTCTTCTGGATCTAAGCCAGTAGTCGGTTCATCTACAATTAAAAACTCTGGTTCATTTAAAAGTGCCTGCACCAATCCTACTCGCCTTTTCATACCACCTGATAATTGTTTCATTTTCTTTTTACGGTGTTCTACAAGGCTGGTCTTTTTCAGATAGTATTCCATTCGTTTTCTGCACTCTGCTTTCGGAACTCCTGCCAAATCTCCCATATATTCCAAACACTCCTGAACGGTCAAATTAGGATAGAGTTCTATTTCCTGCGGCAGATAGCCTATTTTTCTCTGGATTTTTTCATAATTTTCTTCGCTATATAAAATTTTATCCAATGCGACCGTACCGCTGACAGGCTTCAATACAGTGGTTAATACCCTCATCAAAGTAGTCTTACCTGCCCCATTTTCCCCCAATAATCCAAAAATTCCGTTTGGTATTTCTAAATCCGCATGATTGATTGCTGTCACACCATTTTTAAAAATTACTGTTAAATCTTTGATATAAATGCTCATAAACTTACCCTCTCTTTCTTATTATGTTCGGCAATGTTGCTAATAAAATCAGTCCGATACAAATATATAATGCTTTTCCACATAACCACGTAATGTCAGCAGTATTTTCAATATTTCTAAACGTATACGAAAACAGGTTCCACGCTCCAAAAACTTTCTCTCCACCTCCTGAATTTGTGGCCATCCAAATCAAAAGGCATCCTCCAATCCCCACCCACAGATTGCGGAAAAACATAGACAATGTATTCACCAATATTCCCCAAAAGAAGATGGTTATAGTAATCGCAAAGCAGTAGACAGCAAACTGTATCGTTTCATTTTCCGTTGCTGGATACGTGATCGGTTTTTGAAATATAAAAAATAGTCCATATCCTGCGATTGCAAGTACTAATAAGAACATTTCCTGTATCACAATTCGTTCCACTATTGAACAAAACCTTCTTTTTATCGGGTATAGTATATGGACTTCTGAACGCTTACTCATAATTTCCTGCACATAAGTATCCGCACAAAAAACGGTTGTCAGTATTGCCAACGGTGCCTCTATTGCAATTCCCACCTCATAAGTGTGGGTAACGCCACGTATCAGGCTCAAAATAATAACAAAGAAAACCGCATAGGCAATCTTATAAAATGGTAGTACAATCTTTGTTTCTTTCTCCACTTATATCCGCCTCCTTTTCCAAATTTTTATGGAAATCAAAATAATCACTACAGACATCAAAATTAGAAAACTCTGATTTAGGAGTACCATCGGCGGCGGTGTCGTATCAAAAAGCTGTCCCGGGAATCGTACCATAATCGCAAAAGGTCTGCCCCAATAACCATAAATCCCTTCTGCATTTCTTCCTCCCATATTGGAATACACCATATAAAGAATTAAAAGTGGCACTCCGGGAAGTGGATTTTTAAATATGAGTGAAATCACCGTGTATACACTCACAATCATCAGCATATTCGGAAGTATATAAAGTACAGTAGAAACTACAAAATCCCATAGCCGCACTTCAAATCCACTATCTTTTGTATAGATGAGACACAATATCCAAAACAATATGTTCAAAATAACCAGAACCATCAAACAAACCGTAAAACCTGCGCTTACTTTTCCCATTACATACTTTGCGGCAGTAATCGGCTTTGTGTGCAGCAGTTCATAAGTATGCTTTCGCGTATCTTGTAAAAATAAAACCGATAGCATAATGGTTGCAAAAAACCCCATAAACAGACCTGCAAAATCAGAAAACTTTCTTGAATAATAAAATGAAAAGGTCTTATTTCTCATCTTTTCATCCAGATATTCATTGACTTCTTCTGCTGTTCCCTTGCAATAAGCACTATCTTCATATGTATATTGTGCCCCATACCAGTTATATTCATTTTCCAGATATGCATAGGCTTCTTCCAAATCCATATCTTCAAGTTTCACAATAACTTCCTGTGCTTCTCTACTCGACATTTCAAATTCATCAATTAACATTTGTTTCACTTTCTCATGCCATAGTTCCCGATGTTTTTCTGGACTAGTAGGTATATATCCTTCATACACATCTGCAAGGCGGGCGGTATCGGGATAATCATTAACAATTTCCTCTCCCTGCGCAAGGTAATGTGTGGTTAGATAAGGGCTTGTTGCACTGAAGATTCCATAAATCACAAGTATAATTCCAGCCCAGAACAACGGTCTTTTTAGATAGTTCTTAATCTCTCTTTTAAAAATAGCAATCATAGGTCTGTCTCCTTTCCTTGTTACAGACATCATAAAATATAAATCACAACCAAAAGACAACCGCACAAAAAAATATCGGACTGCTTACGCAATCCGATGAAATACTGCTGTTATTACTGCTCCGCCATGTTCTTCATTTTCTAAAAGCAACTGTCCGCCATGCTTTTCACAATATAATCTACTGATATACATACCAATTCCTGTATGTTTTAGACTATCTTTCATGTTTTGCTGATAAAAAAGTTTCGTTACTTTTTCTTTGTCCGATGAGAATCCCACCCCGTCATCCTTTACTCTGATTTTTAATTCTGAACAAGTCAGAATCACTACAATTTCCACTTTTGTCTTGGCATAACGAAGTGCATTTGATAAGATGTTTTCTGTAACTTCCAGAATCATCTCCTTATCTCCTAAAAATTTTCCCTCCGTTGTTACACATTTTAAGTCACAACATTTTCCAAATTTTTTCTCCAAAATATGCAATTCTGCCTGTATATCTGTTTCTAACTGTTCATTCGTAATTTCTTCCAGAATCAACTTCCTTGCTTCCAAACTACTCATTTTCCGCATTGTTTCCACAAATGCGTCCATGCGTTCAATCTGTTTTCTACTCTCATTTACCATTTCTAAGGCTTGATCTAAATTTATTTCTTCCCCAGGAAGATATTCTGAAAGCATTTCCTGATACCCCTCCAGCACAGATAGTGGAGAACGTATATCATGGGCAATCGCTGCCCGCAATGCCTTTTCTTCTTCAATCGTTTTCCATAACTGC
>JAQUUC010000063.1 GCA_028694105.1 Hespellia sp. | reverse complement strand
ATCCCAGATTACGTAATTTGTATTATACAGATAACGGCTCTTTAAATCTTTTGCTTCCAGTCCGAGTGTCGGCAGGTGATCGCCGTAGAAGACGATTACGGTCGGCTCGTTTCTCGCCTCGACCGCGTTTACCAGGTTGCCTGCGAACTCGTCCATCTCATGAACCTCATTCACGTAATATTCCCATTGGTTGTTCGCTTCTTCTGTCGCTGCACCGCTGACCGCTACCGTCGGATTCACGAACATTTTCTCTGTCGGATAATCGCCGTGCCCCTGAACACTGATGGTAAATACGAAATCCTGACCTTCGGTGGTGTCCATCGATTCCATAATATTCGGAATCAGCACATCATCGGTCGCCCAGCCCTTCGGTGTTGTCTGCAGGATGTTCATAAACTCCTTACTTGTGAAATGATCAAATCCCATGTGGTTGAAAACCCGTGCCCTGCTGTAAAAGTTACCGGTATTGTTATGTAACGCCTCCGTTCCGTAACCAAGACTCGCAAGCGCTGTCGCAGTACTCTCTGCCACCTTGTCTTTCAGATAGGTCTTGTAGGGGTATTCTCCCGGTCCGAAGAAACGCAGATTCATTCCGGTCAGCACTTCAAACTCTGTGTTTGCAGTACCTGCTCCTACGGATGGCACTTTGAAATACCCACTTGTATAATCGTTTGCCATCTGTCTTAAATTCGGTGTTGGATCCTCCGAAAATTCAAGCCAGTCTACTTCCGTCGGGTCAAAATAAGACTCCAGCTGTACGAACAGGATATTCGGTCTCTGTTCTTCTGTCAGAGAGGTCGTTGTCTCTGTCAGTGCCCCATGATTGGTAATTTCATTGATAGTCTCCTCACTGTAGTTGGCCGGCTGTGAAATACCGGTATTAAATATGCTGGCCGTAAAACAATAGGGAAAACCATAGTCTTCATAAGCAAAAGCAATATTTCCAAAGTAGTTTGATACCACTCGCTGATCAATTGCAACATTGGTCAGCAGCGCATATCCTCCAAATCCGGCGATGGTAAAGAGCAGTGCCAGTACACGATACATCTTTCCCGTGTACTGTCCGCCGCGTCTCCACATCGAAATGACCCAGATTACGAGCGCGATCACACCGATTATAACCAGCGTGAACTCAAACGGCGTGAAATAATTACTGATCAGCGAAGTTGCATCCGAGAGTACCTTCAGATCCTGCGCATTAAAGGGCGTCACTCGTTTCATCAGAAGATACCCGTTGCAGGATCCCAAAAACAGCCAGAACACACTAATTAAAATTCTGGTGAACACACGTCTTCTGACCAGATACACCAGATTAAAGGTCACAAAAATCAGGAACGCATTAAAAAGAAATGCTTTCGGTGTATCCGTCAGATATGACCACGCCTGAACGACGGAATGCCGGGAAATAATTTCAATGATAAAATTAATCAGGCATGCCAGAACCGCATGGAGCAAAAGTGAAATCTTGTTCATCACAGCATAGTACGGCCTGAGTGCCACTGCAATCCTGCTGTTACGGCGCTTTTCCAGAATTTCGGCACGTCTCTTGCGCTTCGCAATCCACCACGCTTTGATATCTTCTTTTTTTAAATTTTTAATCCGGTTAAAAAAGCCCTTAAAATCGGGCTTTTTTAGTTTCATTCTTTTCATTCACAACCTCTTATAACTTCATCTATACTACTTGTTCATTCCGGCAAGGCGATCTTCTACCTGTGCCAGCATCTGGGTATACTTTTCTAATTTATCTTTTTCCTCTGCCACCTTTGCCTCCGGTGCCTTGCTTAAGAACTTCTCGTTCTTTAACATACCGGCTGCTCTTGCAATCTCTTTTGTCAGACGTTCTTTTTCTTTGCTCAGTCTGGCAGTCTCTGCCTCGAAATCAACCAGGTCTTCCATTGGAAGATATACGGTTGCATCCGCTACTACAACCGATACGGCATCGTCCGCAATACCGGCTGTGCTATGGCTGATGATGACCTCACTTGCAAGCACCAGTGGTCTGCAGGCTTCCTTCATCAATTCCAGTCCGGTGCAGAGCTCCTGATCTTCCGCAACAATGTACACCTTTGACTTGCGGCTCGGTGCAACGTTCATTTCTGCGCGGACATTACGAACACCCTTCGCAATTGCTTTCCAGTGCTCCACAATATCCTCTGCCTGTGGGAAATTCCAGTCCGCCCTGTATTCCGGCCATGAAGACATCATCAATGACTCCTCTTCCGGTACCAGCACACTGTAAATCTCCTCCGTTACGAACGGCATATATGGATGTAATAATTTGAGTGCATTTCCAAGTACTGTTTTTAAGGTCCAGAGTGCACAGTTTGCGCCCTGCGGGTCTTCCTCTGCACGATAGATTCTGTATTTTGCGATCTCGATATACCAGTCACAGAATTCATCCCAGATAAAATCGTAAACCTTCTGTACTGCAATTCCGAGCTCGAACTTGTCCATATTCTCGGTCACATCTTTTGCCAGCGTATTTACTTTGGATAAAATCCAGCGGTCAGCAGGCTTTAACATCGAATCATCCGGTTCTGTAATCGTCTTATCTTCCATGTTCATCATAATGAAACGGGAAGCATTCCATGCCTTATTTGCAAAGTTGCGGCTTGCCTCAACTCTCTCATTATAGAACCGCATATCATTACCGGGCGCATTCCCTGTCACCAGCGTCAGACGAAGTGCATCTGCGCCGTACTGGTCAATCACCTCAAGCGGATCAATCCCATTTCCAAGAGACTTGCTCATCTTGCGTCCCTGTGAGTCACGAACGAGTCCGTGGATAAATACGGTATGAAACGGTGTCTCACCTGTATGTGCAAATCCGGAGAATACCATACGGATTACCCAGAAGAAAATAATATCATATCCGGTCACAAGTACATCGGTCGGATAGAAATAATCTAAATCTTCCGTCTTCTCCGGCCAGCCAAGTGTAGAAAATGGCCACAGTGCAGAGCTAAACCACGTATCCAGTGTATCCTCATCCTGTGTAAATTCTGTGTTCCCGCAGTGCGGACATGTCTCAGGTGCCTCATGTCCGACTACAAATTCACCGCATTTCGTGCAGTAATACGCCGGAATTCTGTGTCCCCACCAGATCTGTCTGGAAATACACCAGTCGCGGATATTCTCTAACCAGTGTAAATAAATTTTGTCAAAACGTTCCGGAACAAACTTCAAATCACCGGTCTTTAATGCTTCGATCGCAGGCTTTGCAAGCTCTTCCATCTTGACGAACCACTGCTGTTTGATCAGCGGTTCCACCGTTGTACCACAGCGGTCATGGGTTCCGACTGCATGGCTGTGCGGTACGATTTTCACAAGGAAGTTTTCTTTCTCCAGATCTTCTACGATTGCTTTTCTTGCCTCGTAGCGGTCCATGCCTGCATATTTGCCGCCCTTTTCATTGATTGTGGCATCATCGTTCATGATATTGATTTCTTCTAAGTTGTGGCGTTTGCCCACTTCAAAGTCATTCGGGTCATGCGCCGGTGTAATCTTAACCGCACCTGTTCCGAACTCTTTATCTACATAATAATCTGCAATGACTGGAATCTCTTTATTTACCAGTGGGAGCAGTACATTCTTTCCTACGATGTCCTTGTATCTGTCATCATCCGGGTGCACCGCAATGGCAGTATCTCCCAGCATCGTCTCCGGACGTGTGGTTGCGATCTCGAGGAAACGTCCCTCTTCTCCAACGATCGGATACTTAATGTGCCAGAAATGACCCTCCTGATCCTCATGCTCTACCTCAGCATCTGAGAGAGAGGTCTTACATACCGGGCACCAGTTGATGATACGGGACCCCTTGTAAATGTAGCCCTCTTCGTATAATTTGATGAATACTTCTTCTACCGCCTTCGAGCAGCCTTCGTCCATCGTAAACCGCTCCCGGTCCCAGTCGCAGGATACTCCGAGCTTCTTGAGCTGTTCGTTGATGGTTCCGCCGTACTCTTCTTTCCATTCCCATGTTCGCTCGAGGAACTTCTCACGGCCGAGTTCTTTTTTATCGATTCCTTCTTCTTTTAGCTGGTTGGTCACCTTCACCTCTGTGGAAATAGCCGCATGGTCTGTTCCCGGAATCCAGAGTGCATTGTATCCCTGCATTCTCTTATAGCGAATCAAAATGTCCTGCAGCGTCTCATCGAGTGCATGTCCCATATGAAGCTTTCCGGTAATATTCGGCGGCGGCATCACGATGGTAAACGGTTTCTTGTCTCTATCTGCTTCGGCGTGGAAATATTTCTCCTCACACCACTTCTTATATAGCTTGTCTTCAATCGCTTTCGGATTATAGGTTTTCTCTAAGTTGTTACTCATAAGTTCCTCCTGTACACATTTATTGCAGAATAATCTAAGCTATATAATATCCTTGTGGGACCAATTTGTCAAAGTTTTTGACGATAATTTAGAAAGTCTTAAGGTTCTGTATCATTTCTGCAATCGAGATTCCGTACCCGGAGTCGGTCGCCCAGCCACAGCCTTCCGGATTTTCCTGCTGCCCAAGCCACTGTACATACGGTGCCGATGCCTTTCTCACCAGCTCGTATCTGGTATCCACACAGCTTCCCTGCAGTGGATCTGCTGTCGCATACGCTTTCAGATGCTGAATCTGTGCGCGGATTCCTGTCCGCACATCCGGATAGGATTCTCCTGCCACATCGCCTCCCGTTGCTCCGAGTCCGGCAAAATTATACTGACTCACCTCGCATACACCCTCAAACTGCAGCCAGCCCGTCTCCTTCATACTCTGCACATAGGGAATCTCTGCCCGCACGCCCTCCGCGGCCGCTTCCTCCAGAAACATCTGACAGTAATCCTCAATTGTCGCCGCGCCTCCCACGCCAAGCGGCTCTGACGGATACGTATGGCCGCTCGCCTGAAAAAACGCGACCATCTGCTGAAGATTCACCCCGTTTTCCCCCATGATTGTATATCCGTTTTCGACGCTGACGTTTTCAGCACTCACATCCACGGAATTTGCCGCTTCCGTTTCTTCCGGCTTTGCTTCCTGCTGAACCGGCAGCGGATCCTTTTTTTCTTTTTCCCGGCAGGTCACAGATTCGGCCGGCTCATTTTTAGCCTCCTCCACCGTCAAGCCGGTCTGTATCCGCAGCACAGCGGTTATCATTAGAATGCACAGTGCACTTGTTTTTAGTAATTTTTCAATTTTTTTCATATTTTTATTTTTTTCATTTTCTACTATTCTATTCCGGACATGTACATTTCTATACTATTTTTCTACCCTATTTCAAATAAGTATGGTATACTAAAAAAAATTTTCTATAGGAGCTGCAGTCATGAGTATCAAAATACCGATCGAGATTTCCGCCAGACATATCCATGTCAGCCAGAAAGATTTCGAGTCATTATTTGGTAAGGGAAAAACACTTACCCCCAAAAAAGAATTAAGCCAGCCGGGACAATATCTCGCAGAGGAACGGATTACCATTCAGGGGCCCCGCGGCACCTTTGAAAATGTTGCCGTGCTCGGACCTTTCCGTAAGAATACACAGGTGGAATTGTCCATCACCGACACCAAAAAATTAGGAGTGCCGTATATCATCCGCCAGTCTGGTGACATTGCTGCCACTCCCGGCTGTACCCTTGTCAATGGGGAACACACCGTCGACATTACCGACGGTGTCATCGTAGCCAAACGGCACATCCATATGACACCGCGCGAGGCGATGCTGCTTCACGTGGAGGATAATGATATTGTATTTGTTCTGACAACAAGCTATGAGCGTTCACTGATCTACGCGGATGTTGTTGTTCGTGTCAGTCCGGATTTCCGGCTTGCCATGCATGTTGACACCGATGAAGGAAATGCCTTTGCGAGCGATGCGGAACCCTTCGGTGTCCTGTTGAAGCTGTTCGATTCCAAGCAATACAGCATGGACAAGTGGGTGAATGAGGTATTAGAAGGAATCAAACGATAACGAAGGAGCTGCGCACCGATAACATCCATCGGTGTGCAGCTCCTCGTCTGTCTTTTCTCTCTTATTTTCTCAGTTTCCAAAAATCTTCTCGACCAGCCTGCAATACTCTTCATAAGGCTGTGTTCCTCCGAACGCATCGGCAAGGGCATCCCGGATTCCTTTGTAATACCAGCCGATTGTTTCTTTCTCTTTCATATTAAACCGGTTCCAAAGCTCATCCCCCAACACCGGATAGTCACGATCAATATCCCGCATATTTGATAATTTATCTGCCAGCGCAATCATCTGCACTTCTTTCGGTGCCTGTCGGATATGCTCTACCGTGTGACCTTTTCTCTCTATCCAGCTCTTTGATTTATCTTCACTTTCCTGTGATACGATATCGGCAACCCGAGGTGTAAATTCTCTGCTGATAATTTCTTCGGTAACCCAGTCACAATCCTCAATCGTATCGTGCAGTACCGCTGCGCATCTGATTTCTTCATCCAGTGTCATGGAGGCTACAATGTCACCAACCTCAACCGGATGCACGATATAAGGTCTCTTCGTGCCCTTCCGGAACTGTCCGGCATGTGCATTTGTCGCAAATACAACCGCTTTGTTAATCATTTTCATTTCTCCTTTGTCTCTTCATCCATGATTTCATCCTGTTCAATACTATCTTTGATTCTTGTTCTTTCTTTTCTGTGAAACAAATCGAAAATACAAGGTACTACAAATAATGTTAACAAGGTTCCGTATATCAATCCACCGATTGTAACGATTGCCATCGGCTGAACCATATCAGCTCCCATACCAACTCCAATTGCCATGGTCGAGAGACCTAAAATCGTTGTAAGTGCGGTCATAATAATCGGGCGCAGCCTTGTACGTCCTGCTTCTGCGAGTGCATCCCGCTGCTGCATTCCGGATGCAATTAACTGATTCGTGTAATCAATAAATACAATTCCGTTATTTACAATGATACCGGATAACATTACAAATCCAATCATCGCAATGACACTGACTGGACTTCCCGTCAGGAACAGTCCGAAGAATCCTCCGGTAAAGGCAAGCGGTACTGTAAACATAACGATAAATGGTGAACGGAGTGACTGGAATTGTGCAACCATGATCAGATACATAAAGATAATGGCAAGTCCCAGCATCTTTAAGAGCTCTATCATCGAGTCGTTGATGGTCTCATCTTCTCCCGTCATCTCATAGGTATATCCATCCGGCATCTCATAGGAAGAAAGAGCCTTGCTCACCCGGTTACTAACCAGTCCGATATTGTCTCCCTCTGCAATCTCCGCCGTCACGCTGATCGTCCGGCTCTGTGCATCATGGGAAATCGACTGCAGGCCGACGCTTTCCTCAAACTCTGCAATATCACTTAACTTCACATCCTCCGTCGTGCCATCCTGCTTCGTTGCCGTGATGGTCATATTTCTGATATCGTCTCTGGTCAGCTCTTCGTTCTTCTGATCCACCACAAACACATCATAATCATCCAGCGCTGTCGTGAGTGTCGTTGCTGCGGAAGCCGTTGTCAGCTTTGCCGCCAGTGCCTGATAGACCTGAGCCGTTGTCAGGTTATGCCTGATTGCTTCTGACTGCTTTACATTCACGCGAAGCTCCGGCGTGGTCTCGTCCATACCATCCGATACATTCGCAGTTCCTTTTGTATCTTTTACGATGCCGGCCATATCTTTTGCAATTGTCTGTAAGGTATCCAGATCTTTTCCCTTAATCTGGACAACAACACCGCTGCTTCCAAGTGCACTCATATCCATATTCGACATACTGATATTCAGTTCACACGGAATATCTTTGGTCATTTCTTCGATTTTTTTCTGTAATTTATCGTTGCTTATTTTCCGGTCTTCCTTTAAAATCGCATAAATCTCGACCTCATTGGTCGAAGCGGCCTGACCGGTGAAGGAATTGGTCGAAACCATGGCTCCTACATCCTTGATGTCCTCAATGGTCATCAGCTGCTTCATAACATCATCGGCAACCGCTCCGGTCTCGTCCATCGTGCTGCCCTTTTCTGTCGTAACGGTCATGCTGATCTCGGTGCTTTCCATCTCCGGCATAAACGCTGTTCCGTTCATCGCCGCAAGCACTGCACTCAGTCCAAACAAAACCAGTGCAAGGATCAGAACGACCGGTTTGATTTTCAATGCCCTGCGAAGCAGTCTCTCATAGACATCCCGGATTTTCTGGAAAAGCTTCGTCTCCTGCTTCTCTTTTTTCTTTAATAATCCGGCTGCCATCATCGGTACAAGCGTCAGCGCAATCATCAGACTCGCCAGAAGAGAGTAGGCAATCGTAAGTCCCATATCCACGAACAGCTGGCGCGTAATTCCCTGTGTAAACACAATCGGCGCAAATACACAGATTGTGGTAAATGTCGATGCGGCAATTGCACCGGACACCTGCTTCGCACCCTCAATTGCGGATTCTTTTGCCGACATGCCCTCTTCATTTCTCATGCGGTAAATGTTCTCGATTACAACAATCGAGTTATCCACCAGCATACCGATTCCCAGTGCCAGTCCCGACAGGGAAATGATATTCAGCGTCACGCCACTGAAGTACATCAGCACCAGTGCCGTCACTACGCTGATTGGAATGGAACACGCAATGATAAAGGTCGGACGGATATCTCTTAAGAACAGAAGCAGAATCAAAATCGCAAGAACTGCTCCAAATAACATGTTCTGAAGAACGGAATTTACAATCAGATCAATGTAGACTCCCTGATCCATCAGAGTCACGATACTGATATCCTTGTTATCCTTTTTCAGTTCCTCAAATTTATCCAATAATCTCTTGCTGACATCTCCGGTCGAATATCCCGTCTGCTTCTGAATCGTAAGCAAAACGCCCGGTTCTCCGTTAATCTTCGCATAGGTATCGTCCGCGTTATTGACATATTCCACATCGGCCACATCAGACAGCTTAATGGTTGCCAGACCATCGATTCCCATATCAAACAGCGGCATATCCGCGAGTCCGTCTATATCGTTATATTTATCTCCGATCCGGATGAGATAATCAATTCCTTCTTCCTTGACATATCCCGCCGGCATTGAGAAATTCTCTGCCATTAAAAGCTGGCCGATCATCTCTGCGGTCACCGTCTTCGTCACATCCGCAGCTTCTAATGCAGCCTCCTTGGAGTCATTTAACTCCTTCTGCCCTTCTTCCAGCTGGGTCTCAGATGCCGCCAGCTGTGCGTTGGCGGTTGCCATCTGAATGGTCGCACCAATCTTCGCCGTCTCGATCTGAGCCTGCGCCTGCGCCAGTGAAATCTTGCCGGAGGTCAGCTGGTCTCTTGCCGTCTGCAGCTGTGCTCTTCCGTCGGCAAGCTGCTGCAGGCTGTCTGTGATCGTCTGCTGCGCCGCGTCAAGCTGCGCAAATGTATCCGCAAACTGTTCGTCCACGGTTGTCTTTGCCGCGGCCTTTGCTGCCTCCTTCATGGCCTCCGGAATTGTCGTGTCGGCATCGATCGCTGCATAGGCCTGATTCAGAGCACCCTGATAAGTCTCCTGAACCATCGCCTGATTCGCATCCAGTTCCGCCTGCGCTGCATTCAGCTTCTCCTCTGCCGCATCCAGTTCCTGAAGCTTGGAATCAATCTGTGCCTCCCCCTCCAGAATCTGTGCCTGTGCGTTCGCAGCCTGTGAAAGCTGGCTCTCCAGCTGTTCTTCCCCTGACTTTAACTGACTTTTTCCGGATTCAACCGCCGCCTTTCCGGCATCGATCTGGTCCTGTGCCTCATCGAACTGACCGTTTAACGCATTTTGAATCTTGGTATTCATCGTACTTACTTTATCCGGATTGATGTTCACCTGAACCGTCTGCTCCACCGTACCGAAAGTCGAGACGGAGGCCACACCTTCCAGACTCTCAATCTCCGGCAGAACATCATTTTCAATGGTTGTGCTGGACTCAAATACATTGTCACTTCCGGCATTGACCGCGGCTACCATCACCGGCATCATATCGGGATTCAGCTTCATGATGATCGGATTTGCTACCGTATCCGGCCAGTATCCCTTAATCTGGTCTAAACTCTCCCGCATCTCAATCGTAACGGAATCCATGTTGGCTGTCTGCTCGAATTCCAGAATGACCGTCGACGCATTCTCCTGTGATGTAGACGATACCTTGGAAATGTTACTGACAGTTGCCATCGCCTGCTCAATCGGCTTCGTTACCGTTGTCTCTACTTCTTCCGGACTTGCTCCCGGATATGTTGTCATAACGATCGCATACGGCATGTTCATGCTCGGCAGCAAATCTACCGTCATATGCGTAAATGATACGACACCTAATATGATGACCAAAACCACAGCTACGACTACCGTATATGGCTTTCTTACACTAAACTTTGAAAACATATCTTCCCTCTTTTTCTTTCTTAATAATCACATCCTTAAAAATAATACCACATTTTGTAAGGATAGTGTATAATAAAGCAGATTATAAATAATTATTATTTTCACTATTTTATCAAAAGGAGCCTTATTTTATGCGAACAAAATCAGTCTTAATCACCGGTGCTTCCCGCGGAATCGGTAAGGCCTGCGCCTTAGCATTTGCACGGGAAAACGAAGACTACCATATCTATATCAACTGTCGTACTTCGATTGACGAGCTCGAAAATGTATGTCAGGATATCGAGGAACTCGGCAGTCCATGCACCATGGTGGTCGGTGACATCAGCAATCCCCGTGACGTCGCTGCTATCTATGAAACAATCAAAAAGGACCGTGATGCGCTTGATATTCTGATCAACAATTCCGGAATCTCACACATTGGTCTTCTCTCCGATATGAGCGTTTCCGAATGGGACCACATTATTCAGACAAACTTATCGTCTGTTTTTTATTGCTCCAAAGCCTGTATCCCGGATATGGTCAGACAAAAATCCGGACGCATCATCAACATTTCCTCTATGTGGGGGCGCGTCGGCGCATCCTGCGAGGTCGCTTATTCTGCAAGTAAGGCCGGTGTCAACGGACTCACCAAAGCACTCGCAAAAGAACTGGCGCCAAGCAACATTCAGGTAAATGCAATTGCCTGCGGGGTCATCGACACGGATATGAACAGCCAGCTCTCCGATATGGAGCGCGTTTCGCTTGCGGAAGAGATTCCGATGGGACGGTTCGGCACTCCGGATGAAGTGGCAGATTTCGTACTACAGCTTATAAAAAGTCCGCTGTATATGACAGGACAGGTAATCGGACTAGATGGAGGATTTATTTAATAATGAGTAAAACAAAAACTAATTTCATGCTGCTCCTCACTGCGTTTATCTGGGGAATGGCTTTCGTTGCACAAAAAGTGGGGATGGAGTATGTCGGACCATTCGGTTTCAATGCCATTCGAAGCCTGATCGGTTCTGCGGTACTTCTCCCGGTGATTTTTCTGCTGGATAAGCAGCGCAGCCGCATGAAGCTCCCGGCTGCCACATGGAAACAAAAAGAGCTGTGGACCGGCGGAATTCTCTGCGGTATCTTCCTCTGTATCGGCAGTACCCTGCAGCAGTTCGCTCTGCTGAGCAGCCCGGTCGGAAAGGTCGGCTTCATCACCGCGCTCTACATCCTGTTCGTTCCAGTCTTGGGACTGTTCTTAAAGAAACATGTCGGGAAAAAAGTCTGGTTCGGGGTAATACTTGCCGTCATTGGTATGTATCTGCTCTGCGTGACCAACGGTTTTTCACTGGCGCCGGGCGATTTGATGACGCTTCTCTGCGCCTTTGCATTTTCCTTCCAGATTCTGGTCATCGACTATTTTTCACCGAAGGTCGATGGTGTACGGATGTCATGTATTCAGTTCCTCGTGTGCGGCATCATCTGCTTTTTCCCGATGCTTTGGACGGAGACACCGAACATGTCTGACATCCTCTCCGGCTGGGCACCGCTTCTGTACGCCGGCGTTCTCTCCTGCGGAGTTGCCTACACACTTCAGATTGTTGCCCAGAAACACGCTGAACCGACGATTGCCTCCCTTCTGATGAGTCTGGAATCTGTCTTCTCAGTCATTGGCGGATGGCTGATTTTAGGGCAGGTATTATCCGGGCGCGAAATGCTTGGATGCGCCCTGATGTTCGGAGCCGTGATACTGGCACAGCTGCCGGAAAAGTTCAGATAATACAAGCTTTTTTAACATAATATAAAAAAGTGTCTGTGACACTTCAACTCCCCTGCCCCTCATTCATGAGGGGTTAGGGGTTTCTTTTTGTGTTACTTTCATTCATAATAATCTTATGAATATATTACAACGCATATTTGAAGATCA
>JAQUUC010000018.1 GCA_028694105.1 Hespellia sp. | reverse complement strand
GCATCATCCGGATTTGGTGCTCATTAATGCATCGCTGAACTGGAGTCAGGAGTGCGGAGATACTGCTAAATACGAAGAAGTGTTGTTGGATGTCGTGAAGACAATCAAGAAAGAACTGGATACAGAAATCATTCTCATGACACCCAATATTGAGATACCGGGCATGTTCCAAAATCCATTATCAACATTGGATGAACGAGTAGAAGTGATTCGGAAGATAGCAGCAGAGGAAGATGTCTGTCTGGCAGATACTTACCGCGTGTGGAAAGCCTATGAAGCACAGGGATTTCCGACCGATGTTCTGCTGGCAAATGGAATGAATCATCCGGCTGTCGCAGGACATGAAGTCTATGCAATTGTACTGATGAAATTATTAAGAAAGCAGGGGTAAATATAGGTTAAGAACAGCATATGGCAAATTTGTGAATTTTGTGCAGATATCATTAAAAGTATCAAAGAGAGGACGGTAAGAATATGGATCAGAGTGCATATTTTGAACAGATGAGAAAAAAAAGACAGCAGGAGATACTTGAGACAGCAAAGCAGATATTTCTTGCCGAAGGGCTGGAAGGCTTTACGATGCAGAAGCTTGCAAAGATGCTGGATGTTTCGACCGTTACCCTTTACAAATATTATAAAAACAGTGAAGATATTTTACTGGCGCTACAGAGTGAAATCGTAGCGTTGGGAATCCATATTACATCCTGCAAAAATGCAGAGGAAGAACCTTTGGAATATTTTCTTGCAACGATGGAAAAATTCTTAAGCGAATCTGTTAAAAACAGAGAAGACCTCAGGCTGTTGTTTTTATCCCGCGTTTATCTGAAAAACGCAAATACAGTAGGGGAAGATATTGCAAAAGTGACAGATATGAGCGGTTGGCTGAAGCAGGCGCAGGCTGAGGGAACGGTCCGAAAAGATTTCTCGGCGGAAGAAATGTGGCGGTTTGTCTCGGAAACCAATCTTGCAGTATTAGAACGTATTGGTCTGATGGACGAATCGGAGTATGATAAAAAAGAAGTTAAAAAATGGATCGGACAGTTGACAGAGTCTTATCGAAGATATTTACAAATTTCCGGGGGTTGACAATTGTTTTTTGAAGTGGTAAACTTGCAACAAGTAAAAAACAATTTAATATGTTAAACCGTTGAAGTGGAGATAACGGCAGTTATGAACTCACAGAGAGCCCGGGATGCTGAGAACCGGACAGAACGCAGATTGTCAAATGGACCACCGAGGGCGCAGTCAAAGGCACATCACATAACAGGTGCTGAGTATTCTGTGACGTGGGGCTTACGTCAGTAGCCGGGAATATAATCGTATTTCGTAGAGAGTGTAGCACGTGCTATGAAGCAGGGTGGCAACGCGGGAATTATTGAAAGAATAGATCTCGTCCTTGACTGATAGAATTAATTTTCTGTCAGTCTTGGGCGAGTTTTTTCGTTATTATTGAAAAAAGAAAGAGAGGAAATGAGAATGTATTATCCAACTTTAGAACAGGCAAAAGAAATCGCAGACTCAGGAGATTATAAACAGATTCCAATCAGCTGCGAAATATTTTCCGATGTCAGAACGCCAATTAATGTACTTCGGGCGCTTAAGAATGTCAGTCACAATTGTTATATGTTAGAGTCAGCGGAGGACAACCAGGTCTGGGGCAGATATACATTTTTAGGATACGATCCGACGATGGAAATCACCTGTACCGACGGACATCTGCGAATCCGAAACGGCAAGGTGACCGAGGAGGCGAGGGATCCCAGCGATGCAATACGGAAGGTTATCGCAGACCATAAAAGTCCGAGAATCGAAGGCCTTCCAACATTTACCGGAGGTCTGGTCGGATATTTCTCTTATGATTTTATCAAATACGGTGAACCGACATTAAAGCTGAATGCGAAGGATGAGGAAGGATTTAAGGATGTCGACCTGATGCTGTTCAAGCAGGTAATTGCATTTGATAATTACCGTCAGAAGATTATTTTAATCACCAACATTTCCGCGGAGAATCTGGACGAGTCTTATCCGGAAGGACAGAAGGAACTGGAGGAGCTGACACAGCTGGTTCGAAACGGAGAATTGAAGGCACACGAAAGCGGACAGGTTTGTTCGGAGGTGCGACCACTGTTTGATGAGAGTGAATACTGTGATATGGTTCAGAAGGGAAAGGATTATATCAGAGAAGGAGACATTTTTCAAGTGGTGTTATCGAACCGTCTGGAAGCCGATTTTAAGGGAAGTCTGTTAGATACATACCGTGTGCTTCGGACAACAAATCCTTCTCCGTACATGTTCTATTTCTCCAGTGATGATATTGAACTTGCGGGCGCATCGCCGGAGACGCTGGTGAAATTAGAAGACGGAGTGCTTCATACATTTCCGCTGGCGGGGACAAGACCGAGAGGGAAGAACAAAGAGGAAGATGACCGGTTGGAAGCTGAGCTTCTTGCAGATGAGAAAGAACGGGCGGAACACAACATGCTGGTGGATCTTGGAAGAAATGATATCGGAAAATTAAGTAAGCTTGGAACCGTCAAGGTTGAGAAGTATATGGAAATCGAGCGTTTTTCTCACGTGATGCACATCGGTTCGACCGTAAGAGGCGAAATCAGAGAAGACAAGGATGCGTTAGATGCGATTGCGGCAGTGCTTCCGGCGGGAACCTTATCCGGGGCACCGAAGATTCGGGCGTGTGAAATCATCAATGAACTGGAAGATAACAAACGTGGCATTTACGGCGGGGCAATCGGATATCTGGACTTTACGGGAAATATGGATACCTGTATCGCAATCCGGCTGGCATTTAAGAAGAACGGAAAAGTATTCGTCCGGTCGGGGGCAGGAATCGTTGCAGATTCTGTTCCGAAGACAGAGTATCAGGAATGCATCAACAAAGCCAGGGCGGTGGTTAGTGCATTGGAAACAGCAGGAGGGGGGATTTCATTATGATATTACTCATTGATAATTATGACAGCTTTTCTTACAATCTCTATCAGATGATTGGTGTCTACAATCCGGATATCAAAGTGGTAAGAAATGACGAGATTACCATAGCGGGCATCCGGAAGATGAACCCGGAGGCAATCATTTTATCGCCGGGACCGGGAAAGCCTTCCGATGCAGGCATTTGTATCGAAGTGGTCAAAGAGTTGGGAAAGGAATTCAAAATTCTGGGTGTGTGCCTTGGACATCAATCCATTTGCGAAGCCTGCGGGGCAACCATTTCCTATGCAAAGACGCTGATGCACGGAAAACAGTCGATGACAGAGATTGACACTGCACAGAACATTTTCAGGGGACTGCCGGAAAAAATCGCAGTTGCAAGATATCATTCATTGGCAGCAGTTGAAAGCACAATGCCGGACACACTGGAAATCATCGGTAAGACCGAGGATGGAGAAATTATGGCGGTAAAGCATAAAGAATATGATGTATATGGGCTGCAGTTTCATCCGGAATCTATTTTGACACCGGACGGAGCGAAAATAATTGAAAATTTTTTAAACAAGTAGACAGATAATAGGAAAACAGAACAATTTCAGGAGGACAAAACAATGATCAAAGAAGCAATCAAAAAAATCGCAAAAAAGGAAAATCTTACATATGAAGAGGCCAATCAGGTTATGGACGAAATTATGTCAGGAGACACATCGGATATCCAGACTTCCGCTTTTTTAACTGGATTATCGATGAAGGGTGAGACAATCGATGAAATCACCGGATGTGCGGCAGGAATGCGGGCACATTGTGTGAAGATGTTAAATGACATGGATGTGGCAGAAATCGTGGGAACCGGTGGAGACGGCTCCAACTCCTTTAACATTTCCACAACCGCTGCCATCGTAACAGCAGCAGGCGGTGTGCCGGTTGCAAAACATGGAAACCGTGCGGCATCTTCCAAATGTGGAACGGCGGACTGTTTCGAAGCACTCGGGGTGAATATTTCAGTCAGCCCGGAGAAAAGCGCACAGCTTTTGAAAGAAATCGGTCTTTGTTTCTTATTTGCGCAGAATTATCACATTTCCATGAAATATGTGGCACCGGTTCGAAAAGAGCTTGGCATCCGAACGGTATTTAACATCCTTGGACCTCTTGCCAATCCGGCAGGAGCAAGCATGGAACTGATGGGGGTGTACGATGAAGAACTGGTACAGCCACTGGCAGAAGTTTTGGAAAAGCTTGGTGTAAAACGCGGTATGGTTGTATATGGTCAGGATTGTCTGGACGAAATTTCCATGAATGCTCCTACAACGGTATGTGAATTCCATGACGGAGAGCGGAAATGTTATGTGATTGAGCCGGAGGACTTTGGCTTTGAAAAATGTGATAAGGATGCGCTGGTAGGCGGAACGCCGAAAGAGAATGCAGCCATTACAAGAAGTATTCTGAATGGTGAGCAGGGTCCTCGAAGAAATGCGGTTTTGTTAAATGCGGGAGCGGCACTTTATATGGCTGGAAAGTACGAGACGCTTGCAGATGGTGTTGCGGCAGCAGGTAAGATCATTGACTGTGGGAAGGCACTTGCAAAGTTAGAAGAATTTATCAGACGTTCCAATGAGGAATAGAAGGAGGCAGTTATGATTTTAGATGAACTTGCTGCATATGCGAGAGAACGTGTAGAACATGCAAAACAAAGCATCTCTCTGGAGGAAATGAAGCATCGGGCTTTTGCACTTGAGGAGGGCGATTTCCGGTTTGAGAAGGCAATCAGGCAGGAGGGTATGAGCTTTATCTGTGAAGTAAAGAAAGCATCCCCCTCGAAAGGTGTCATTTCCGAAGAATTTCCATATCTGGAGATTGCAAAAGAATATGAGAAGGCGGGTGCAGCCTGCATCTCGTGCCTGACGGAACCAAAGTGGTTTCTGGGTTCGGACGAGATTTTCAAGAAGATTCGTGCGCATGTGACAATACCGATGATTCGAAAGGATTTTACGGTAGATGAATATCAGATATATGAAGCGAAGGTGATGGGGGCGGATGCGGTACTTTTAATCTGTGCACTGCTGGATACCGATATGCTTCGCAAATATCTGATTCTTTGCAGACAGCTGGGAATAAGTGCACTGGTGGAAGCGCATGATGAGAAGGAGATTGCGTCAGCTGTGCTGGCGGGAGCTGGCATCATCGGAGTCAATAACCGGAATCTGAAGAACTTTACAGTGGACTTTTCGAATGCATCAAAACTGCAGAACCAGATCCCGTCGGATGTGCTTTATGTTGCCGAGAGTGGTGTCAGCAGCGCAACGGATGTGAAAAGTCTGGCGGAGATGGGTGCGGATGCCGTGCTGATGGGTGAAGTGCTGATGAGAGCAGAAGATAAAGGAGAGATGCTCGCGCAGATGCGTGATGCATGTGAAAGGAACGTATTTTGAGTAAGATTAAAATTTGTGGATTGTCAAGGCTGGAGGATATCGCATATGTGAATATGGCGAAACCGGATTATGCCGGATTTATCCTTCAGTTTCCGAAAAGCCACCGCAATGTAAGTATTGAGCAGCTGCAGGAATTGAAAAAAGCGTTAAGTCCGGAAATCAGAGCGGTCGGTGTATTCGTCGATCAGCCGGTAGAACTGGTAGCTGGAATTGCAGAGGGAGATTTGATTGATCTGATTCAGTTACATGGACAGGAAGATGAAGCGTACATCAAACGATTGCGGATTCATACAGATAAACCGGTTATTCAGGCATTTCAGGTAAAAACAAAAGAGGAAATCAAGAGGGCTGAAAACAGCAGTGCCGATTATATTCTGCTCGATGCAGGGCAGGGAGCGGGAAAGACATTTGACTGGCAGCTGTTAAAGGATGTGGCAAGACCATATTTCCTCGCAGGAGGAATCGGTCCTCTTAATATAGAAGAAGCAATCAGGACCGCGCATCCATTCGCGGTAGATTTATCAAGCGGAGTGGAGACGGACAAGAAAAAAGATCAACTGAAAATATTAGAAGTGACAGCAAAGACAAGAAGCATGTAATATTCATTGGAAATGAAGAGAATCTCACAAAAGGAGGATAACAATATGAGCAAAGGACGTTTTGGCGTGCACGGCGGGCAATACATGCCGGAGACGCTGATGAATGCAGTTATTGAGCTGGAGGAAGCTTACGAACATTATAAAAATGATCCGGAATTTAATGCAGAGCTTACTGATTTATTAAACAATTATGCGGGGAGACCATCAAGATTATATTATGCGGATCATATGACAAAGGATCTTGGAGGAGCGAAAATATATTTGAAGCGTGAGGATTTGAATCATACCGGTGCGCATAAAATCAACAATGTACTGGGACAGGTACTGCTTGCGAAGAAGATGGGCAAGACCAGAGTTATCGCTGAGACCGGTGCCGGACAGCACGGCGTAGCAACAGCGACCGCAGCGGCACTGATGGGACTGGAATGTGAAGTGTTCATGGGGAAAGAGGATACGGAGCGTCAGGCACTGAATGTATACCGCATGCGTCTTCTCGGAGCGAAGGTCCATGCAGTGACGAGTGGAACAGCTACCTTAAAGGATGCTGTGTCTGAGGCGATGAGAGAGTGGACCTCCCGTGTGGCAGATACACATTATGTGATTGGTTCCACTATGGGACCACATCCATTTCCAACGATTGTAAGAGATTTTCAGGCAGTGATCTCCAAAGAAATGAAGCAGCAGTGTCTGGCGGCGGAAGGAAAGCTTCCGGATGCGGTGCTTGCCTGCGTCGGCGGTGGCTCTAACGCGATCGGTTCCTTCTATCATTTTATTGAAGATAAAGAAGTGCAGCTGATTGGATGTGAGGCGGCAGGGCGCGGCGTGAATACAGCGGAGACGGCGGCTACGATTGCAACTGGCCGCGAAGGTATTTTCCACGGGATGAAGAGCTATTTCTGTCAGGACGAATTCGGACAGATTGCCCCGGTGTATTCCATTTCCGCAGGATTGGATTATCCGGGAATCGGACCGGAGCACGCGATGCTGTATGATACCGGCAGAGCACAGTATGTACCGGTCACGGACGATGAGGCGGTGGACGCATTTGAGTATCTCTCAAGAATCGAAGGAATCATTCCGGCGATTGAGAGTGCGCATGCGATTTCCTATGCTATGAAGTTAGCACCGACAATGGCAAAGGAGCAAGTAATCATTATTACGATTTCAGGACGTGGAGATAAGGACTGTGCAGCGATTGCCCGCTACAGAGGGGAGGATATACATGAATAAAATAAAATCAGCGTTTAAAAATGGAAAAGCATTTATCCCTTTTATTACCTGTGGGGACCCGGATTTAGAGACGACAGAACAGGCGGTGTATGCGATGAAGGAAGCGGGGGCAGACCTGATTGAACTTGGAATTCCATTTTCTGATCCGACAGCGGAGGGCCCGGTCATTCAGGGCGCAAATGTGCGTGCATTAGCCGGAGGTGTGACGACAGATAAGATTTTTGATATGGTACAGCGGATTCGTGCGAACACACAGATTCCCATGGTATTTATGACGTATGCAAATGTGGTCTTTTCTTATGGCTCAGAGCGGTTTATCAAGAGGGCAGCTGAGCTGGGGATGGATGGAATCATTCTGCCGGACCTTCCATATGAAGAAAAAGAGGAGTTTGATCCACTGTGCAGGCAGTATGAGGTTGCTCTGATTTCCCTGATCGCACCGACGTCCGAGGAACGCATCGCGATGATTGCAAAGGAAGCCTCAGGATTTGTGTACTGCGTCTCTTCCCTCGGGGTAACAGGCGTGCGAAGCGGAATCACAACGAATGTGGGTGCAATGGTGAAAAAAGTGAAGGAAGTGCGTGATATCCCGTGTGCAATCGGTTTTGGTATCTCGACACCGGAGCAGGCAAAGACGATGGCACAGTATGCAGACGGCGTGATTGTGGGCTCCGCGATTGTGAAGCTCTGCGCACAGCATGGGAAGAAATGTGTGCCATATGTAAAAGAGTATGTAAAGTCGATGAAGGATGCAATTCGATCATAGAATGAACAGAAGAGGTGGTTTCGAAGGAAGCCGCCTCTTCTTGTGATAAAATGTATTATGGTGAAAATGACGGGGGCCACCTCTTGAAATATGGAAGCAAAAGGAGTAATATATTAATATGTATGTAGTATAGCAATGTTGTCAGGAGATGCATATGAAGATGAATGAGATACCCGGACTAGAGCAGATTTCACAATATCTGGAGCAGATGCAGTTTAAGACGCAGCTGATAGGCGGTGTGAATCAGGAGAATGTACTGGAGCATTTTGAGGCAGTTAACAAAATGTATCAGGATATTTTTCTAAACCTCCAGAAATCCAATGAAAAACAGCAAAAGCAGATTGAACAGCTTTTAAAAGAATCAGCCGAGGAGAAAGTTGCAAAACAAGAATTGCAGACCCAGCTTAAAACTTTACAGGATGAATTTCGGTATTTTAAAGAAACGGATTCAATCTCAGGCAAGAAAGAAGAAATGTATCAGATTTATGATGAATATAAAGGAAAGATTATCTCAGCAATTCAATCACTTAAAAAAGAACCGTAATGAAGAATCAGCTGAGAACACAAAAAAAGAGACGCGCCTTCCGGAAGAGATTCTTTTCAAACGAAAAGACAAAGTCCAGAGAAAGACGGAATGGAAGAAAACACTGTTATGTCTTGGAGTTACGGCAGCTGTTGTTTATTTGCTGGCGGGTGTAATATTTGGAATTGCAATTGTACATGGCAGTTCCATGAGTCCGACTTTTCAGGATGGAGATCTGATTTTTTATAACCGGCTGGCTCGCGCTTATGATGTGAAGGATGTTATACTTTTCAGGCAAAGTGATCAATTGTTAGTAAAAAGAATCATTGGAATGCCGGGAGAGGAAATTGATATCGACGAAGGGTCCGGAACAGTTCTGATTAATGCAATGCCATTGGATGAGCCTTATATTTTCGAAAAGACACTGAAAAAGAAGACGCTGACATATCCAATAGATATCGGACAGAACAGCTATTTTGTGATGGGGGATCAGCGGGGAGACTCGTATGATTCCAGAGATTTTGGACTAATAGAAGAAGAACAGATTACAGGAAAAGTAATGGCAGTATTTCGGTTGTGACAAGACATTTTTTTAAGGAGCAGGCAGAAGGAGAGGAAACTATTTTGAAAAAGACAACAAAAAAACTGATCAAGGGAATTCAGATTGCATCGGTGGCAGGACTGACCACGATGATGCTGTGTGAGAATGTTCAGCCGGTAAGCGGACTGACAGAAAAAACGGAATTCGCCATGGAAATCGAAAATTCCGGAAAACTCTGGAATGAATTGTCGGTAGAAGAACAGGAACAGCTGGAATCAGAAGATCCGGAGCTGGCGCAGCAGATGAAAGACGCACAGGCAGTAATCGATGCGGAAAATGCGGGGAACACAGAAGATATACCGGAAGAGGGACCTGAGACGCCGGAAGAAGGAACCGAGACGCCGGGAGAGGGACCTGAGACGCCTGAGACACCGACACCGGAGACTCCGGGAGAAGGACCTGAGACGCCGGAAGAAGGAACCGGGACGCCTGAGACACCGACACCGGAGACACCGGAAGAAGGACCTGAGACGCCGGAAGAAGGAACCGAGACGCCGGAGGCACCGACACCTGAGACGCCTGAGACACCTGAGACACCAGAAGAAGGAACCGAGACGCCAGTGACACCGGAGGCGCCAACGACACCGAAAGAGGATGCAGAAGTAGATGCGGCTGCAGACAGCAGCACGACCGTTGACGATTTTAGCGCAGATGCAGTATATGAACAGAAAGATTATAATCCTTCGGAAGCATTTATTTCCAGAAGTGAGAAGATTACATATAATGAGGCAGTTCCGATCGAAGGACTTCCAAAGTTCATCACACAGGAGATGATTATAGGTGCATTAAAGTGCCAGGATGAGACCGGTTATCCGGCATCCGTTACGATTGCCCAGATTATTCAGGAATCCGGATTTGGCAAATATGGTGACGGCGGAGCAAACGGGCAGGGCTTATCATACCTTGCATATCAGTATTGCAACTTATTTGGAATTAAGGGAACCGGAACCGCCGGCAGTGTTAACATGAAGACCGGGGAGCAGACAAGCTCCGGTGAGAACTATACAATCACAGCCGGATTCAGAGCATATCATACATATACCGAATGTATTGCGGATCGCACACAGCTTCTGCAGCATGTTTATGGTGATCTGACAGAGGGTGTTACCGACGCGAATACATTTGCCATGCAGATTGGCGGCAGATGGGCAACATCTATTACTTATGGCCAGAATTTGATTCAACAGATGGAATACTATGATCTCTATAGATTAGATAAGATGACACTGCAGGATTTCAGCGATATGATTGGTACATTTTCAAATCCTTGTCCGGGAGCATCACTCACAAGTGGATTCGGATATCGGACATATGATAATTCATTTCATAAAGGAATTGACCTTGGAACCGGTAATGAGAATATTCCAACCTATGCAGCAGCGGCCGGTACGGTTGTGGAAGCAGGATGGAGTGAGTCTGCTGGAAACTGGATAGTAATTGATCACGGAAATGGATTAGTGACGAAATATATGCATCATTCTGAAATTTATGTCGCAGCTGGACAAACGGTCGAGAAGGGACAGCAGATTGGATTATCCGGTACGACTGGTAAATCCAGCGGTAATCATTTGCATTTCCAAGTGGAAGAAAATGGTGTGGCAGTTGATCCGACACCGTATTTAAGTGACGGAAGCACGGCAACAACAGTTCAGGCGGTCACCACAACGAAAAAGAGCATGCTGCTTGATGACAGTATTCTTAATAAAATCAGAGTAAAATTAACAAAAAAGAATAGTATATAATATAGTGTACTTTAACACATCAGAGTGGTTACTATGATGAATGAGACGGAGGAGATAAAGATGTACGAATTTGAAGAAATCCAAAAAGCAGACCCGGAGATCGCAGCAGCAATACAAGATGAGATGGCAAGACAGAACTCACATATCGAATTAATTGCTTCTGAAAACTGGGTAAGCAAAGCGGTTATGGCAGCGATGGGAAGTCCACTGACGAATAAGTATGCAGAAGGATATCCGGGCAGGAGATATTATGGCGGATGTCAGTGCGTAGATGTTGTGGAAGATTTGGCGAGAGAACGTGCAAAAGAATTATATGGCTGTGAATATGTCAATGTTCAGCCACATTCCGGAGCACAGGCTAATATGGCTGTCTTATTTGCTGTATTGAATCCCGGTGATAAAGTCATGGGAATGAGTCTGGATCACGGCGGACATCTGACACATGGTTCACCGGTGAATATGTCCGGCAAATATTATGATTTTACTTCTTACGGTGTAAACGATGAAGGCGTGATTGATTATGATAATGTTCGTGAAATCGCGTTGGAGTGTAAACCAAAATTAATCATTGCGGGAGCAAGCGCATACTGCAGAACGATTGATTTCAAAAAGTTTCGAGAGATTGCAGACGAGGTTGGAGCAGTACTGATGGTAGATATGGCACATATCGCAGGTCTTGTCGCAGCCGGACTTCATCCGAGCCCGATTCCATATGCACATGTCACAACAACGACAACGCATAAGACTCTCCGCGGACCACGTGGCGGCATGATTATGTGCAGCAATGAAGTGAATGAGAAATACAATTTCAACAAGGCAATTTTCCCTGGAGTTCAGGGTGGACCTCTGATGCATGTCATTGCAGGAAAAGCAGTCTGCTTCAAGGAAGCACTTCAGCCTGCGTTCAAGGAATATCAACAGCAGGTAGTGAAGAATGCAAAGGCACTTTGCGAGGGATTACAGAATCGTGGCGTGAAGATCGTATCCGGAACGACAGATAATCATTTGATGCTTGTTGATTTAACAGACAGTGATGTGAGTGGTAAAGAATTAGAGAAGCGTCTTGATGAAGCACATGTAACGTGTAACAAGAACACGATTCCGAACGATCCGCGTTCACCGTTCGTTACAAGCGGTGTCAGACTTGGAACACCGGCAGTGACGACCCGTGGCATGGTAGAAGAAGATATGGATGCGATTGCAGAGATTATTGCAATGGTGATCAAAGATGAAAACAGCGTAGAAAAAGCACGCGAGATGGTAAAGGTACTTACAGATAAATATCCACTTTGTTAATAATTTAGGTCGTAGTATTTTTAAAAAATACTACGACCTAAATTGATTTACTGTCTGTAGGTGCTTAAGAAATCTTTCATCTTCACCATAGCGTTTTCTAATACTTCAATACGTGGAAGATATACAATTCGGAAATGATCCGGCTGCTTCCAGTTAAATCCATTTCCATGCACAATCAGAATTTTTTTCTCTCTTAACAAATCTAATGCAAAATTCTCATCATTGGTGATGTTGAACTTTTTGACATCCATTTTCGGGAAGATATAGAAGCCTGCTTTTGGTTTTACTGCAGTGATTCCCGGAATGTCATTTAAAGCTTTGTAAATGTAGTCTCTCTGTTCGTAAACACGTCCGCCCGGCATGATATAATCCTTGACACTCTGATGTCCGCCGAGTGCCGTCTGTACGATAGACTGCGCCGGAACATTGGAACAGAGTCTCATGTTAGAAAGCATATTGAGTCCTTCCATGTAATCCTTCGCAATGCGTTTGTTGCCGCTGAGCACCATCCAGCCGATACGATAACCTGCAATCATGTGCGATTTTGACAAACCGCTGAAGGTGACGCAAAAGAGGTCCGGTGCAAGTGATGCAATCGATACATGCTCCTCACCATCCATGACAAGGCGGTCATAGATTTCATCGGAGAAGATGATGAGCTGATGTCTTCTTGCAATCTCAACAATCTGCTGAAGGACCTCTCTTGGATAGAGAGCTCCGGTCGGGTTGTTCGGGTTAATGATAACGAGGGCCTTTGTGCGGTCTGTAATCTTTTTCTCAATGTCAGCCATATCCGGATACCATTCAGACTGTTCATCACAGATGTAGTGGACCGGAGTTCCGCCTGCAAGCGTTGCACATGCAGTCCACAGTGGATAATCAGGTGATGGAATCAGAATCTCATCTCCATCGTCGAGCAGTGCGGACATGCTTAAATTGATCAGTTCGCTGACACCGTTTCCGGTGTAAATATCATCGATGGCCACATTGGGCAGATTCTTAACCTGTGCATACTGCATGATTGCCTTGCGTGCGGAAAAAAGTCCTTTGGCTGCAGAATATCCTTCGCATTCTGTGAGCTGTTTGCTCATATCGTATACGACTTCATCCGGTGTGACAAAACCAAACGGAGCAGGGTTACCAATGTTCAATTTTAGAATACGGGTTCCCAAATCTTCCATTCGAGCGGCTTCTTCCACGACCGGTCCACGTACATCATATAATACATTATCTAATTTGGTTGATTTTTTAAATTCGCGCATATTTGTTCCTCCTGAAACTGGGGTATTGATTTGTTGTTGGGGTGTATCATCAATTATAGCGGGAGCATCCGGTTCATCGATTCCAGTTAACCATGCTGCCTCCACCTGCAGGGTGTCTGCAAGAAAATGAAGAATATCGGCTCGTGGAGTGGCTTTGCCACTGACATACTGGCTGATATGACTTTTGCCGAGTTTCACACCACATTGTTCTGCAGCGCGTACAATATCGACCTGTTTAAGTTCCTGCTTTTCCATTGTGCTTTTTAAACGATATGCAAATGATTCCTTAGACATGAGCTGCCTCCTTTTTGAAAAAATCAGGTTTTTGAAAAGTTCAAGTTTATTTTTGAAAAGTTCAAATTAATATATGGATTATACCACAAAAGAACAAAAAGTTCAAATGAAAAATGCGCAGAAAAGAAAGTTCAAGATAGCAATTGAGAAAAGTTCAATTTCAAATGGGCGAATAAAAGCCTTGACAATTACAATTAAATTGCGTACAATCTAATTAAAGAAATGATTTATAACACATTACAAGAATGAATGAACAGAAAAAGGAACAGAATAAACAGATAAAAGGAGGATATATAATGGAAGTAAAAAATATTAAACAAGATGAATTTGAAAAAGAAGTATTGCAGTCGGAGATTCCAGTATTGGTGGATATCTGGGCACCATGGTGCGGACCTTGCAAGATGCTGGGACCGGTTGTGGAAGAGGTTGCCAGTGAATCGGATACATTTCAGGTTGTAAAGATCAATGCCGATGAGTCACCGGAGATTTCACAGCAGTACCGTGTGTTTTCCATTCCGACACTTTTGGTATTCAAAGGCGGAAAAGAAGTGAAGCGATCCGTCGGTGTTATTCCAAAAGCAGAGATTAAGGCATTAGTAGAAGCATAATGAATTCCAATAAGAAAAACGGCTGTCGCATGAAGTGACAGCTGTTTTTTCGCCATAGCGTACAAAATGGCTGATATTCTTTATTAGTTATGAAATAGGGAACTTATATAAATAAAACAAAACGAAAAGTTCCCTAAGGAGTGTGATTATATGAATGAATTAGCAACAATATAGGAATCACACAGATTTTACACAGATTTAACATAGGCTTGTCTTTTATTTAAAATTAATTCGTTATAGTGGTTTCTGGATGAAACAAAAGCAGGTTCGTTTGCTTGATCTGCATCACATAAAATCAAGAAAGAAACGGAGAACGAAAGAGAAATGAAAAAAGAGACAAAAAAGCAGGAAAAGAATGAAGTGAGGGAGAATCCCTACATGATGAACCGGGAATTGTCATGGCTTAAGTTTAATGAACGTGTATTGAATGAGGCCGGAAATCCTAAAGTGCCTCTTGCAGAACGACTGACCTTTGCTTCGATTTACCAGTCAAATCTGGATGAGTTCTATATGGTACGTGTTGGAACACTCATGGATCAGATGGATGCTTCCGAAGTTATCCGTGAGAATAAGACGAACATGACGAGTGAAGAACAGGTCAATGCCATTTTAAAAGAGACAAAGAGACTCGACTTAAAGAAGGCGATCATATATGAACAGCTGATGGGAGAACTGGAGCCGAAAGGAATTCGTCTGATTAATTTCAACAAGCTCTCCGGAGAAGAAGGCGTACTGTTAGAGACCTATTTTGATCAGGAAATCGCACCGTATCTGTCTGCAAATATTATCAGCAGACAGCAGCCGTTCCCGTTCCTTAAAAATAAGGAAATCTATGCAGCTGCATTATTGGAGTCAAAGGGCGGAAAGACAAAAACGGCGATTATTCCATGCAGCAATAATGTATTCAAACGTCTGATTGAAATCCCAACCAGACCGGGTACGTTTATGCTTTCAGAAGAAATCATACTTCATTTCCTGCCCAAATTATTTTCAAGATACACCATCGCGGAGAAATCACTGCTGCGCGTGACAAGAAATGCAGATATTGATACAGAGACGATTTATGACGAAGATCTGGATTACAGAGATGCAATGGAAAATCTGATTAAGCAGAGAAAGAGAATGAATCCGGTCCGCATGGAATTATCCAGAAAACTGAATAAGAAAATGATTGGTGAAATCTGCAAATCTATCAATGTGGATAAAAAACATGTGTATGTATCGGAGGTACCTCTTGATATGTCGTTCGTATTTGCAATTCAGAATTATCTCCGCAGCAATAACCGGGAAGAGCTGTTTTATCAGAAACGTTCTCCGCGTATGACAAAAGAACTGAATGAAAAAGCAAGTCTGATTGCACAGATTGAGCAGAAAGATTTACTTCTTTCTTATCCATTTGAAAATATCAAATCATTTACCAATATGCTTTATGAAGCAGCGAGAGATGAGTCTGTTGTATCTATGAAGATGACATTATACCGTCTTGCGGACCGCAGCCAGATCGTAGATGCGCTCGTGGAAGCATGTGAAAATGGAAAAGAAGTCGTTGTTCTTGTCGAACTGAGAGCACGTTTTGATGAGGAGAGCAACATCGAATATTCGAGAAAATTAGAAGAAGCGGGATGTCGCGTTATTTATGGCCTGAATGGCCTGAAAGTACATTCAAAACTTTGCCTGATTACGAGAAAGACGGAAAAAGGCCTTTCTTATATCACACAGATTGGTACCGGAAACTATAATGAAAAGACATCAACGTTATACACCGATTTATCACTCGTTACAGCAAATCAGGAAATCGGACGTGAGGCAGCAGAGGTGTTTGCCTGTCTGCTCCGTGGTGAAACGATTCAGGAGACGAATGTTCTTCTGGTTGCACCAAACTGCCTGCAGAATAAAGTAATTGCGATGATAGATGATGAAATTAATCGTGCAAAGAATGGTGAAAATGCATATATCGGTATCAAAATCAACTCATTAACAGATAAAGATATTATCGAAAAACTGGTTGAGGCATCTCAGGCTGGTGTGAAGATTGAAATGATTGTGCGTGGAATCTGCTGTATGGTTCCGGGTGTAAAAGGATACACAGAGAATATCAAAGTGGTCAGCATCGTTGGGAGATTTTTAGAGCATTCCCGTATTTACCGTTTTGGAACAAAAGAACGCGAGAAAGTTTATATCGCATCAGCAGATTACATGACGCGAAACACCTTACGCCGTGTAGAAGTTGCAGCGCCAGTCTTGGACGAAAGACTGCGTGAAAGAATTGATATGATGTTCGAGACGATGATGAAGGATGATGAGAAAGGGAAAGCGCTGAATGCAGACGGCAATTATGAGGACCAGAAATTCTCTGATGTAAAGCTGGATTCACAGGAAAAATTTTATCAGATGGCTTATGAGGCGTAAAATCACACAGGTTGTCCAGACAGTATATAGTACTCTATGTTCATAGGGTGCTATATTTTTTTACTGTGGAAAATTCTACACCATGATGTTAGAATGTAATCAACTTGCAAAATCAAAAGAGATATTCAGATATCATAAGGATTGGAGCAGCAAATACATATGAAACAGATATTATTACTGGAAGACGATGAAAATTTGAATCATGGAATTGCCTTTAAGCTGGAAAAGGAAGGGTATCATGTACTGCCGGCTTTTGGGGTGTCAGAGGCGGAGCGCATCTTCGCGGCGAATCAGGTAGATCTGGTTATCAGCGACATTACACTGGAGGATGGGAATGGATTAGATTTTTGTGCCGGGATTCGAAGGAAGAGCAATGTCTATATTATTTTCCTGACGGCGATGGATACCGAGATTGATATGGTGCATGCCTATGATATCGGGGCGGATGATTACGTGACGAAGCCGTTCAGCCTGATGGTGCTTGTGTCTAAGGTACATGCGTGTATGCGCCGTATGGAGGATGTGCCGAAGACGCGCATCAGCTCGGCAGGCGTGATGGTATCCTATGAGGAAATGAAAGCATACCGTATGAAGGCGAATGAGTTTGAGGATTTGCCTCTGAGTAAAAAAGAGCTGCAGCTTTTAACTTACCTGATGGAACATGCGCGGAAGATTGTATCAAAGGAACAGATACTGGAACATATCTGGGATGTGGACGGTCAGTTTGTGGATGACAATACCATACCGGTCAATATCAGCCGTCTGAAGGGCAAACTTGGAATAGATGTGATACAGAATGTAAGGGGGATGGGATATATATGGACCGAAGAAAGTATCAGAGAGTAGTCTTGCTTGCAGGGCTGCTTTTCTTACTTGTGGCAGTGGAAAGCGTGCTTGCGTATCAGATGGTGCAGTCAGAGAAGGCGAGGCAGCAGGTGATTTTAGGAAATCAGGTGACAGCAAATCCGGAATTGGAATCTCGGATCGTACAAAGCTTTTATGGAAAAGATGAAGCAGGAGAAGACTTGACAAAGGAGCAGCAGGAGATATTCCGGCAAAAAGGAGAAGCGCTGTCAAATCAATATGGCTACACGTCCGGCTCATATGTGACAGCGAACCGTTATGTATATGGCATGGCAATGATCCTGCTCTTGGGCATGGCTGGTATGATTGCATTGTTTCTCGCGGAGCAAAAGCAGATATCGAACCTGAATACGGCGGTGGAATATCAGAAGCAGGAGCAGGAAGAGCTGGAGCTGCGGTTTGAGAAGGTGATGAAGATGCTTGCGCGGGAAGAGCAGGAGACAAAAGCACTGGTCACCGACATTTCGCACCAGTTAAAGACACCGATTGCTTCCCTGAAAATGGGATATGAGATAGCACAAACGACTTCCCTGACGAAGGAGGAAGAACAGAACCTTGAAAAACAGGGATATGAGGAGGTGCAGCGGCTGGAGAGACTGCTGGAGTCACTGCTGAATCTCTCGAAATTAGAGGCGAAACTGATTCAGCTGCAGCCCGCAGAGTGCAGTCTGAAGGAAATGCTGACGCAGGCGGTGAGCAGTGTTTATATGAAGGCATTTGACAAAGCAATTCAGATTTCTATGGAAGATTTCACGGACCGGAAGCTTGAGCTGGACGCAAAGTGGACATGTGAGGCATTTGCAAATCTTTTGGATAATGCGATTAAATATTCCTCAGAGCACACGGAGATTCAACTGTGTGTTCATATACTGACAAGCTACGTTCTGATTGAAATTGCGGATCAGGGGATTGGGATTGAGCCGGAAGAAGCAGCTGACATTTTCAAACGTTTTCACCGGGGGAAGAATCCGATGGTAAAAGAGCAGGAGGGCTCCGGTGTGGGTCTGTATCTGACGAGGAAAATCGTGGAAGAGCAGGGCGGTACGGTCAGCGTGAAACCGGGATATCCGGTGGGAAGCATCTTCCGCGTGATGCTGCCGATGGCATAGAGGCTGGTGTCCGCCGTGTGGCAGTCTCAATTCTTACAATTTTGTTATCGTGTTTGTAAGTGTTCTGTAAGTCTGGCTTGCTATCATAATAGCATAAAGGTGGTATGAAGGAGGCTTATATTATGAAACCAATATTAGAGACAAGAGATCTTGTGAAATATTATGGACAGGGCGAAAATGTGGTAAAAGCGATTGACCACACAGATTTGCGGATTGCAGCAGGTGAATTTACGGCAATCGTGGGGCGTTCCGGTTCCGGAAAGAGTACGCTGCTCCATATGCTGGGCGGGCTGGACCGCCCGGATTCCGGAAAAGTTCTGATCGAAGGAAAAGATATTTTCAATCTGAAAGATGAGCGGCTTGCGATGTTTCGAAGAAGAAAAATCGGATTTATTTTCCAGAGCTATAACTTAATCTCTTCGTTAAATGTGTGGGAAAACATTGTATTTCCAATCGGGTTAGATGGCAGGAAAGTGGATCATGATTTTGTGATGGATATCATCCGGAAAATCAGAATGGAAGATAAGATTCATGCACTTCCATCGACGTTGTCCGGCGGACAGCAGCAGAGAGTTGCCATTGCGAGGGCGCTGGCTGCAAGACCGGCAATCATTTTGGCGGATGAGCCGACCGGAAATCTGGATTCCCGCACAGAGATGGAAGTTATTTCCCTGCTAAAGAGCTGTGTCAGAGATTACGGACAGACGCTGGTGATGATTACACATGATGAGACAATTGCACAGATGGCGGACCGGGTTCTGGTCATTGAAGATGGCAAGGTGGTGAGATCATGAGAACGGTAACGAAAACTGCGCTTGCAAATGTGAGACAGAACAAAAGCAGAAATATATTATGTGGGATTGCGATTGGACTCACAACGCTTCTTGTTTTTGTGATACTGACGTTGGGAAACGGACTCCTTCAGCTACAGGAGGCGGCAGTTAATGTGTATTATCCGACCTATCATGTGATGTATCGAGGTGTGAATGAGGAAGGAATCTCACAGCTAAAAGCTTATGACGATATCGAGAAAATCGGACTGCGGGAAGATTTTGGACAGATTCCGGATGACGATGCGACGATTCTTATGATCGCGATGGATGACAAAGCACTTGCCCTTAGCAAAATGGAACTGAAAGAAGGGAATTTTCCAAAAGAGGAAAAGGATATCGTTGTCAGTCAGAATATTCTGGATGAGCTTGGCTTACAGGCTGGAATTGGAGACGAAATCACAATTCCTTATCAGATTTATGAGGGAAATGAACTGGGCTATCAGCAGGAAGAACATTTCCGCATCTGTGGTCTTACACAATCAACGGAAAGTACCAATAAGAATACAGTCTATGCGGTACTGTTTTCATCGGAATATATGAAGCAGATGATTCCGGAAAAGGAACGGGAATACCGGGTCATGATGCGTCTTAAGACGGCAGAGCAGATAACGACAGAAACGATCGAGAAACGCTGTGAAGAAATCGGTGTGGCGATTGGATGTGCGACGCCGGATATTGTATCGAACACGCAGTATCTGGCTGCAAATTATAAAGATCCGAGTACGTATCCGATTATTGCAGGAATTATTGCAATTGTCGTGATTGCCGGAATTCTTACAATTTACAGTATTTACTATGTGTCCATGATACCAAAGGTGCAGGAGTACGGCAAGCTAAAGGCCATGGGAGCAACTAAGAGGCAGATTCGACAGATTGTGTTTCAGGAAGGGATGCTGGTAGCATTTCTTGCCATTCCAATCGGGCTGATTGTCAGCAGTATGCTCTCTAAAGTATTGATGGTCGGTGTATTCCACTATATGAATGACGGAGATGCATTTACAAAGGTTGCGCTTACGCTTTTGAAAGAGGGGAAGGTACAGATTCTGTTTCCATGGGTTTATCTCCTGACAATAGTGGTAACACTGGTGATGGTAATCTTTTCCATTTTCAGACCGATGCAGAAGGCGGCGGGAATTTCTCCGGTAGAAGCAATGCGCTATCAGGCAGACAGTACGCAGAATAAGAAAAAGAAGCGAAAAGGGTATCAGGAGCTGAATCTTTTCAGAATGACGAAGGCGAATCTGCAGCGCAATAGAAAACGAACGATGATTACGATTCTGACGCTCAGTGCGACCGGAATTCTGTTCATTACGATGTCACATATTCTTTCTTGCAGCAATCCGGTCACCTCTGCAAAGAGAGCAATAGAGGAAGATTATAAGATTAGCATTGACTATAAAGAATCAGACAAGATGAAACCGGAACTGGAATGGACAAATATACAGAAAAATAATCCGATGAATGAAACATTTCTGGAACAGCTTCGGGCCGTGGAGGGAGTGGAATCCGTTAAGACAAAGAGCTTTCTGATGGGCGCAATTGAGGGAATCACGACAGAAGATGGTGATTCTGGTGCTTATATCATCGGACTTGACCAGAGCTATGAAAAAGCGTTACAGGATGGAGTTATAGATGGAAAAATCGACTGGTCGGAGATGGAGAAGGGGAATCAGATTATCTTGGCGGATGGATATATGACATATTATTTTCCAGAACTAAAAGCGGGGGATGTACTGCATATGTCGTTGGAGACCGGGGATACAATCGTAGAGAAGGATTTTGAAATTGCGGCAATCGGTGAGTATGGGGAAGGAATTGCCAGCGCGGAGTTTATCCTGCCCAAAGATGTTATGGACAGCTTAAGTTCAGATAATCTGACTTACAGTTGTGAAATCGAGGTGGCAGAAAACCAAAAAGAAAAAGCGTATGCTGAGCTTAAGAGTCTGGCTGATAACACCGGATATATGGAGACGGATACGTATGAGGAGGAGCTGGAAACATATGAAAAGACGTCAAAGCTGCTGAGTGTTATGGCGTATGCATTTCTAATTGTATTAGGTGGAATCGGAGTGATGAATCTGCTTAATACGATGGTGAACAGCATTTACACAAGAAAGCGTGAGCTGGGAGTCATGCAGGCCATCGGACTGTCAAGGCGGCAGCTGACCCACATGCTTCAATTGGAAGGATTATTTTATACGGCAGGTGTGCTGGTATTGTCACTTGGCATCGGAAGCGTTGCCGGATACGGACTGTTTTTGTATGCAAAGCAGAGGCATATGTTTGATGTTCATTATTATCAGTATCCGCTCGTGCAGGCAGTGCTGCTGGTCGTGGTCGTGACGGTGATTCAGCTTGCGTTATCTTATGGAATTACGAGGAGCCTGCGCAGGCAGAGCCTGATTGAGCAGGTGAGGTATTCGGAGTAGAGACAGAAAATAAGAGTGGGATAAGAGAATGGTTCTTGTCTTGCTCTTATTTTAGTACATGTTTTTGTCAATCAGGTAAAGAAGGTTTATTCTGGCTGAAATCTATGATAGAATATTTAAATAAAGTAAAAGGAGAGGGAATTCAATGAAATTTTCAAACATGGAAAAAAAGAGACTAATAATTTATGCACTGATTGCATTTGCGGTTCCGTATCTGATGGGAATTCTGATGTGGTATGGGAATTCAAAAGGGATTGATCTCAGTGTATTCGTGAATGCACAGATGCTGTATCCTGCTGCGGGAGTGATGCTTGGCGCATTGATTGTGTGCAGAGGAGATGAGCTGATTCCCAAACGGTTCTTTGTGTTCTATATTGTGCTGGCTGTGGCTGCGGCTGTGTTAAGTATCGCAAGTATTGTTATGCCGTCTGACATGCTGTGGATGGGCGGAGTACAGATTCTGTTGGTGCTTGGAAGTATTCTTGGATGGATGTTCATGCTGACCGAGAAAAAAGAAAAGAGGGAAGCGTATGGTCTGAGAGCGAAACATGCAAAAAGTTCTGTATTTTGTGTCGCATTGTTTATCGGTCTGTACCTGCTTCGAACTGTAATTGCTTATGCGGCAGGCGGCGAGCTTGGAACAATGGGCGATATCTTTTCCAGTGCGACAACCTGGATTACGATTGCAGTGCTTCCGATTAATTTCTTTCTGGTGTTTATTGCATTTTTCGGAGAAGAATATGGCTGGCGTTACTATCTTCAGCCGATGCTGCAAAAAAGATTCGGGCTTCGCGGGGGCGTTATCATCCTGGGTATTGTATGGGGATTGTGGCACCTGCCTGTGAATTTCTTCTATTACAGCCCGGGAACCGGTCTGCAGAGCGCGGCTGGACAGCAGATTACCTGTATCACACTTGGCATCTTCTTCGCATATGCCTATATGAAGACACAGAATATCTGGGTGCCGGTGATTCTGCATTACCTGAACAATAATTTAGTGCCGGTCATCACTGCGGACTATAGTATGGATGTCCTTCAGAATAACGAGGTGACTTGGGGATCGTTACTTCCGGCATTACTGCTGAACGGAATCATCTTTGGCGTATTTTTAGCTGCAAAAGAATTCAGAAAAAAAGAGGAGAACTTAAATTATGAGTCTGAGTGTTAAGAATCTATCGAAAAAATATGGAACTAAGACCGCATTGGAGAGTCTGAGCTTTGAAATGGAGAAACCGGGAGTTTACGCACTGCTTGGAACGAATGGCGCCGGCAAGACAACCGCCATCCGTATGATGCTGAACATGTTATCAAAGGATAGCGGAGAAGTTCTGTGGAACGATAAATCACTGGATACGGCAACCTGCAACATCGGTTATCTGGCGGAGGAACGTGGTCTGTATCCGAAATACAGCCTGCTGGACCAGCTGATTTATTTCGCCACACTTCGCGGTGTGAAGCGGGAGGAAGCGAAGAAGCGAATCCATTACTGGGCGAGACGGCTGGAAGTAGAAGAATATCTTTATGGCACGCAGAGCAAAATCACACATACGCCGCAAAAGAAGGGACTGTTTAGCGGACGTTCCGCAGCAAAGAGTGCCAAGCCAAAAAAAGCGGATCAGCTCTCCAAGGGAAATCAGCAGAAAATTCAGTTTATGACGGCACTGTTATCGGATCCGGAGCTGATTATCTTAGACGAGCCGATGTCCGGACTCGATCCGGTCAACACGGATCTGTTCCGACAGATTATCCATGAAGAGATTGAAAAAGGAAAATATCTGATTATGTCCAGTCATCAGATGGCAACAGTTGAGGAATTCTGTACGGACATTATCATATTGAACCGAAGCAAAACCATTTTGCAGGGAAATCTAAATGAGATTAAGAAAAGCTACGGAAGGGTGAATTTATCTTTAAAGACAGAGCAGGATATTGCCGCTTATATCAAAGCATCGCAGGCGGTTTTAGTCTCTGAGAAGGAATTTGAGTATGAAATCAAGGTGAACGGAGAAATGCAGGCGAATGAGCTTCTGGGAACGCTGATCGCACATCAGATTCCGATTATCCGGTTTGACCTGAGAGAGCCGTCACTGCATGAGATATTCGTGACAAAGGTAGGTGAAGCAAATGAATCTGCGTAAAGAAGATTTCACTGGAACAGGAAAGGTATTTGCATTTACGCTTCGCCAGCTTATTTTTAATAAGGCGAATATCATCTCCGTTGTGATTCTGCTTCTGATCTCCATTTTGGGAATGCCGGTGCTGGCTGTGATAAAGGGCGGCAGTTTTTTCGGCGGCGGTGACAGCGGGGCGGCTATTTCCAAAATCTATTATACCAATGATTCACAGTGGGAATTTTCGCCGGAAGATATTGTGCGGCAGGATGATACCTTTGCAAAGACACCGTTTGAAGAAGCAGATTTCACGCTCTCGGAGCTGGAAGAGAAAGGATACGAGAAGTATCTAAAAGAGGATGAAGTATTTCTCTGCATTTCAGACAGCGTGCAGGTCTATGGCGCAGACTCGGTAAACATGGAATATGAATCACTCGCCGGGGCGGCGGGAGATGCGCTGCAGCAAAACAGACTGACAGCGTCCGGAGCAGCCGGAGAGCAGCTTAAGACTGCAAAAGCGGATTATAGCACAGCTACAAGCACGATGGAAGAATATTACAAGGATCAGGAAGGCCCCGGATGGGGAATCCGTTATGGCGTGCAGTATGCGTATGCGATTATACTTATGATGCTGTGCATGTTTACATCGAGCTATATCCTTCGCTCGGTCATCGAAGAAAAAGCCTCGAAACTTGTGGAGCTTTTGATGGTCAGTGTAAAACCGATGGCAATGATTATGGGAAAAATTCTTGCAGTCATGGTATTTGTGTTCGGCATGTTCTTTGCGTTGGGAATTGGCTTTGGAATTTCATCGTTACTGACGATGGTATTTATGAATACCTCTGCGGATATTTCAGCCATTATATCGGCGGCAGCCGGAAGCAGCATTTCGTTTGAGGCGCTTCAGCTTGATCCGGTATTTATCATCGCAGTACTGATTTCCTTTGTTTTAGGATATTTAACCTTTTCTATTTTAAGTGGTATCGCAGGATGCAGCTGTTCCACAATGGAGGACATGGAATCCGCCAGCATGAATGTGGTGCTTGTACTGATGGCAGGGTATTTTGTCTCGGTCATTGCGATCAATTTCCGGAGCATTGCCGTTGTCGTATCGCTGATACCGATTGTCTCGATCTTCTGCGCACCGATTGAGTATGTGTGTGGAAATATCGGAATTGGAATTTTGATGTTATCATGGATCATTCAGGTGATTGCGGTTGTATTTCTATTTAAATTCTGTGCGCAGGTTTATCAGAGTCTGATTATGTATAAAGGGCAGAAAATGAAGATTTTGCAGATGATTCGCCTTGCGAGGACGATGAAGAAGGAACAGAAAGGAGATAAAATATCATAATGAAAGAATTTAAAGGATTTGGTAAAGTATTCTCTTTTACTGTGGGACAGATGATGAAACGGAAAAGCTTTCGGACTACATTCGTTCTGATCGCGATTCTCTGCCTGCTTGCACCTCCGCTTATTATGTCGCTGGTGGAAATGAACGCAATGAAGGAAGGAACCGCCGGAACCGGAGAAAACACGGCGGTAAGCACGAAGATAGAGAAGGTCGTGGTTGTAGATACTGATCAGGAGCATCCGGTTGATTATGAAATTCTGAATCAGGAAGGGACCGGTGATTTCGCAAAACTTGCATATGAGACCGCGGCGGACTTGAATGCGGGAGTAGGCGCAGCAGGCGGTGGAAAGGCGGTTGTGCTGCTTGTGGAAAAAAGTGGTGCCGACGAAGCGGAAGAACGCTATCAGATCAATGTGCTTCTTCCGTATGGTACAGACATTAAGAAGAAAGATGCGGAAGGTTATGAAAGCTTTGTGAGTGATCATTTCCAGACCATTCTGAATCATAAATCAGGCCTGACCGAAGAACAGCAGGAAATCATGGAAAATCCGGTGCAGGCAGCTGCCTATAGCATGAAGGCTGCAGAGGAGGGCGGCGATCAGTTTGCCTCGGTGAAACGTGTGCTGTCATTTCTGCTGCCGTATCTGCTTATTATGGGCTTGTATTTCATGATTCTGTTCTATGGACAAAATGTTGCGAACAGCGTGCTTCTGGAAAAATCATCCAAGCTGATGGATAATCTGCTGATCTGTGTGAAGCCGGCGGCACTTGTGATGGGTAAGATGCTTGCCATTTTTGTGACCGGGGTGCTGCAGACGATGTTCTGGATCATCTGTCTGGTTGGAGGATTCACAGTCGGATGCGCCTGCGTGAGGGCGATCAATCCCGATACGACGATGGTGCTGGTACAGTTTCTTGGATCGCTCAGCCTGTTTTCGGGAATCTTCAGTATTGGCGGTATTCTGTTTGCGATTGTAGTATTTTTAGCTGGATTCCTGCTCTATTGCTCGCTGGCGGCGCTGGGCGGTTCGCTCGCTTCGAAACAGGAAGATCTGGGAACGACGAACATGCTCTTTACTATGGCATTGGTCATCAGCTTTATGGCGACCTTATTTGGCGGGGTATTGGAAGGCAATATAGCGGACTGGATGTTATATATTCCGTTTACTGCGGTACTGACTGCGCCGGGGGAGGCCCTGCTTGGAAATCTGTCCGTGTTGCAGGGCAGTATCTCGCTTGGAATTCTGATTGCTACAACGATTGTGGTTGTGTGGGTAGCAGGCAGGGTGTATACGATGCTGGTGATGTACAAAGGAAATCCACCTTCGTTTGGAAAGATTGTAAAGATGATAAGAAATAAGTAAAAGACTATGAAAAGGAGATGCGAGAAACACTTATCGCATCTCCTTTTTCACTATCGTTGACCTTTAAATTTTTATTTTACTTGACTGTAAAGTGACTATATACCTTACACTACTGGTGAAAGGAGGCGTAAACATGAACACAAAACAAGTCGAAGAGAAGACCGGTATATCCAGACAGAATATCCGCTTCTATGAAAAGATGGGACTGCTTCATCCGGCGCGGAAAGAAGGAAATGCATATCGCGACTATTCAGAGGAAGATTTGAGCACCTTGGAATATATCAAACTGTTCCGTATGCTGTCCATTCCAATCGAAGAAATCTCCAGAATATTCAGCGGAGAAATCAGCGTGCCGGATGCACTGAAATTGCAGAGAGAACATCTGACTGAGAAACAAAAAGAAATGCAGGGTGCCATTCGAATCTGTGAACAGATGGAAAAGGAGTGCAGCAGCGGAAATACGATAGCGGCAGCAGAGTATCTGAACCGCATTGAGTATGAACAGCATACGAAAGGTGGATTTGGCGGTTTCAGGGAAGATTATCAGAAACTCGTGGCCTCGGAAGGAATCCGTCAGTATTCCTTTCTGACAGACGAGGAGGTTCAGACAACCGAAAATCTGACGGAGGTGGTTCGCGACAGTATGGGGGAGGACTGGGAGATCACGGAAGAGAAGGATCAGTGCCTTGCCACACATGGAGAACTTACTTATCAGATCAGCAGAAAACAAATGAGACAGGGTGGGAAGCACTCACGCATTTCCACATTGGTGATTTTGACCTTGAAAGATTCCAGGGAGGTTGCTATGCCGGAGAAGCGCAGGCATCTTATGTATACGTTGCACTCAGTCGGCAAGAACATGAAAACACATAAGTGGAGAAGCGTGCTCAGCGTGATGTTCAGTCTCTTTATTATCCTGCTGTTAGCTGCTTATACGGGCTCTGTCCGCAATATAGAAAAGCAGCAGGATATTCTGCCAAAGAGAACTACGATTCAGGGGACGGTATACAACCAGAATGGAACATTGGAGGATGGACTTTTAATTCAGGAGCAGTATGTCGATGGAATTGCATCATCTCCCTATATTACCAAAATCATGGAAAAAGCATCCTTAGCCGCAGTGCTTGCAAATGAACCGGATAATCAGCACACACTTAATGGAATGAATGAAGCACTTCTGCAGGACAAGATGACAGGCGTGGACGTAGAATGGAATGAATTCTACAATTTTAAAAAATTTGACCAGAGCTTCGGAATCTGTATGGTGAATCAGAATTTTGCGAAAACGCAGGGCTTGGAAATAGGAGATTCCATTTCTGTGGACAACTATTACTTCTTTCTGGATCCGCAGCTTCTGGAACTGGTTCAATTACCATTGAACTCGGTGAGTATGGAGATTGTCGGAACTTATCAGATCACAAATGAAAGCAAAGATGGAGTGCTGCCTGATATCATTGTGCCATTGAGTGAGGTGAAAAACTGGTACAGTGACGAGGGCATGCGCTATTATGCAAGTGCGGTGTCTTTTTATGTGAAAAATCCAAAGGAACTGAATGCCTTGAAAAAGGAATTAAAAGAGATGGGATTCAATGAAATTAAAACAGAGCTTGGTACAGACTATAGCGGAAGTACGGTGGCCCTGAATGACCAGGAGTTCATAGAGACATCGGACCGTCTTGCGCGCAGTCAAAATCTGCTGCAGTCATTCTGGCTTCTGATATTGGTGCTGGTCATTCTGATTGGTGTCGTTGTGGCGTATCTCATTACCCAGAGCCGCAGAAATGAAGTCACGATTATGCGAATGCTTGGTGTGGGAAGAAAGAATATCGTAAGCAGTTATACAATGGAACAGATGAGTTTGTTTTTGATGGGAATGCTGGCTGCAATTGTTGTGATTCATGTATTTGCGATTCCGGGGAGTCTGTTGCTGCTGCAGATGATTCTATTGTTTATGGCCAGTTATCTGGCTGGCGTTATGATTGCAGTCGGACAGATGATTCCAAGCCGGAATGTGCGTATGGATCATACTTCATGATGGGAAAGGATTGGTATATATGAGTAAAATAAAAGTGGAAAATGTCAGTTATGCCTACCGGAATTCGTACAGACCGGTGCAGGTGTTAAAAGATATCAGTGTGTCTTTTGAAGAAGGAAAGTTTTATGCGATTACAGGAGAGTCCGGAAGTGGAAAGAGTACTCTGCTGTCGCTTCTTGCGGGACTGGACCTGCCGCAGGAAGGTCAGATTTATGTCAATGAAAAGGAAATGAAACAGTTGGACCGGGATCAGCTCAGACAAAAGGATGTTGCAGTCATCTATCAGGCATTTCAGTTATTCCCGCTGCTGAATGCACTGGAAAATGTGATGTATCCAATGGAATTAAACGGAATCAGAAAAGCAGAGGCCAGACAAAAGGCACAAAAATATTTGCGGAAGGTGGGACTTGCTGACCGTATTGAAAAACATTTCCCCAAGACCATGAGCGGCGGTGAGCAGCAGAGAGTCGCAATCGCAAGAGCAATGGCAGCAGGCGGGGATATTCTGCTGGCGGACGAACCCACGGGAAATCTGGATTCTGAGAATGAAGAAAATATTATCCGGATTCTCAGAACGCTGGTAGATCAGGAGGGATACACCGTGATTCTTGTTACACATAATCAAAAAATTGCAGAGCTGGCGGATGTTCAGTATCAGATGAAAGATGGGAGACTGCTGGAAAAGGAGGCATAATTATGATTTTAAAAAATAGTATCAAACAGCTCTTCCGAACGCCGATTCGTACATTGGCAATGTTTCTTCTGGTTATGGTTTCGACGGCGCTCTTTATTCTGGAACTGTTATTGTTTTGGTGGAATCAGAGAGATACCGTGGAATTCGAGGACAGCTTTACGACCATCGGTACAGTGGAACAGATACCGGACTCGGTGGAAGAACAGGCGATGTGGAATAATAGCAAAGACTCGTATTCGTATTCGCTACAGAAGAAATATCAGAAGTGGATAAAAGATTCAGTGCTTGATTTTGATGGTGCGAATTATCTGTTAGAGCCAAAAAAACGGCCATATTTCATTTCTGTTTATCCGGGGCTGGCAGAAAAAGTGTGGGAACAATGGGGTGGCCACAGCACTTCTACTGTGGCAGAGATCGTTCCGAACGAGACAAAACCGGTAGATTCCATTCAGGTTCATGTGACAAAGGTACTGTCGGGAAATGTGGAATTGGAAGGGTATGATATCTATATCAGTGATCCTTTTAATAGAGAGCCGGACACCATGGAAGCCGGAAAAACTTACATTGTACAATTGGGTGGAATGGACTTGTATGAAGGCGCGCAGGAAGCGTTAGAGAGTGGAACCCTTTATCCGGAAACAGCTCCAATGTGGATGGAGGAGATCGGTTCATCTCAATATACAATCGATGATGAACCAATTGGAAAAGAAGCAGGCACGATTCTGTTCGATGAAGTGACGGATGGATTTTATGAGACGGAACGTGGAAAAATATGGAGGTATCTGAGTGAGCATGACAGGACAAAAGATGCTTTTTCATCACTTCAGGTCAGACCGGTAGAAAACACAAATCAACTGATGGCATTTCATACCAAAAAGGCGGCAATCATAGATGGACATGACTTTAGTGAGGCGGAATATAAGACGGGAGCAGATGTCTGCTTAATCTCTGCACAGTTTGCCGAATTAATGGGAATGAAAGTCGGAGACACCATTTCACTGCCTCTGTTATATGCACTGTATGGGGCTGCACCAAGTCAAAATTTTGCTGCAGATGGCAGTGGTTTTGTTCCGAGTGAACTAAATGCGGATTTTGAGCCGTATCAGATATTTGATAATGACAAATATAAGATTGTCGGAATCTATGAAATGAAAGCATTAGAGGACTCTGCGTTTGGGCTGGCACCTTATGAAGTAATTGTTCCATATAGTTCGGTGACCGGAGACTGGTCGAATAACATTATAACAGATGGTCCGATGAGTATCGGAACGACTGTGTTTCAGATTCCGAATGGAACCATTGACCAGTTCAAAAAAGCATGGGAGAAGCAGGGCATTGACGGGCTGAAAATCACATTTTATGACGGCGGTTACAGTTCTTTCCAAAATGCGATTAAAGACCGGAAGATGATGTCCTACATTCTTCTGCTTGGCGGAGGTATTGCGACGCTGGTAATTCTGGCACTGTTCGGGCACTTACAGATTATCAGGCAGAGAAACCGCATTTTTATTGAACGCGCACTGGGAATGAGTAAGAATAAATGCAGGAAATCCATTTTATCCGGGATGTATCTGATTATGGCAGGCGGTGTGGCAGCAGGAGGAATCCTGAGCTTCCTGCTGACAGATTCGGTTATGGAGCGCGCAGAGAGCAAGTCCATGTTCGATACCACATTTTCAAGTGGAATGGCGGAAGTGGCTGCATTTGCAAGCCCGCTGAGTGCGTCACAGAAGGGAAGGTGTATCCTCGCGGGGTGCCTGATTGTGGCAGCCGGGGCATTTTTGATGCATAATCTGTATGTGAATCAAGTGTTGAAGGGGGAGCCGGTGGAATTGATGGAGAAGGAAGAATAGGAAGATTCTTACAAACGTGGAAAATTTACGTAAATTTAACGGAAGTAGTGCATTAGATTTGAAAAAATCCAAGTATATTAGATAGTAGCAAAGCTATGTATAATTACTGGGAGGGACAAAATATGCCATCAACATATGCTCATTACCGAATGGGGCAGGAAATCAAACGAATGATAACCGGAAATGAAAAGACGATTATTAAAAACTATTCGGATTTATTTAATATTGGTCTGCACGGCCCGGACATTTTGTTTTACTATAAACCACTAAGGACCAATAAAATCAACAGCATCGGATACGGAATGCATGAAAAGCCGGGATACGAATTTTTTGAACATGCAGCCAGTGTGATTCAGAAGAATGAATGCAGTCAGGCACATATGGTGTATGTGTATGGTATGATCTGCCACTTTGCGCTGGATGTTACCTGTCACGGATATGTTGATGAGAAAATCAGACAGAGCGGTGTAAGTCATGGAGAAATCGAAGTAGAGTTTGACCGTGAGCTGATGGTAATGGATGGATTAGACCCGGTTCGTCATAAACTGACGAATCACATAGTTGTGAATCATGAGACAGCAGGTGTTATCCGGGATTTTTATGATGGTGTGACCGCAGGAGATATATACAAGGCGTTAGAAGGAATGAAGTTTTATAATGATCTGCTTCTGGCTCCGTCAAAGATAAAGCGGAAGTGCATTTATACGCTTCTTAAGGTGTCAGGTAATTATCAGGAAATGCATGGTCTTATAGTCAATTATAAGAAGAGTGAAAAATGTGAGGACAGCACACGCAGGCTTATGCTTTTATATGAAGGAGCGAAACATCTTGCAGTGCGTCTGATTCGGGAGTATCGAAAATATCTGCTTAAGGAAGGTGAATTGGACTTTACTTATCAGTACACATTTGGCAGTAAACTGGTAAAAAAAGATGAAAAAGAGGAGCGTATCTATGCAGTTCAAACTAACAAGTCTTGAGAAGGGCTGGGTTTTATATGATGTCGGCAATTCAGCATTTGTCTTACTGGTATCGACTATTATGCCGATTTATTTTAATTATCTGGCTGGAAATGCAGGACTGTCATCTGTGGAATATCTGGCATACTGGGGATATGCGGCATCTGTCGCAACGATTATCGTTGCCATCATCGGACCGGTATTTGGAACGATAGCAGACACAAAAGGGTTCAAAAAGCCATTTTTTACAATAACACTGCTTATCGGTGCGGCCGGATGTCTGGCACTTGGACTTGCGAAGCAGTGGCTGATTTTTCTTGTGGTTTACATCATTGCGAAGATTGGTTTTTCTTCCAGCCTGATTTTCTATGATTCTATGCTTGGGGATGTGACAAGTGAGGAGCGGGTGGACCATGTGTCCTCTCAGGGATTTGCGTGGGGATATATCGGAAGCTGCGTTCCGTTTGTGGCATGCCTTGGGCTGGTACTTGGATCTGATGCGATCGGTATTTCCATGGAATCTGCTATGGGAATTGCATTTGCAATCGTAGCAGTCTGGTGGATTGTCATGTCTTGTCCGCTTCTGAAAAAATATAAACAGAAAAGTTATGTGGAACGGAAGCCGCGTGCTGTAAAAGAAAGCTTTTCCAGACTTGGAAGAACCTTTGCTAATATGAAAAAAGAGAAGAAAATCTTTCTGTTTCTGTTAGCGTTTTTCTTTTATATCGACGGAGTCTATACGATTATTGATATGGCAACAGCATATGGAACATCGCTCGGATTAGATACGACGGGACTTCTGCTCGCGTTGTTAGTGACCCAGATCGTCGCATTTCCATTTGCAATTATTTTTGGAAGACTGTCCGCAAAATATAATACGACGAATCTAATTACAGTTTGCATTTTTGCCTATCTTGGAATTGCGGTCTTTGCCATATTCCTTCGGACACAATGGCAGTTCTGGGTACTTGCGGTATTGGTTGGTATATTTCAGGGAGGAATTCAGGCATTATCGAGATCATATTTTACGAAAATCATACCGGCAGAGCGTTCGGGAGAGTATTTCGGTCTGATGGATATTTGTGGAAAGGGAGCATCTTTTGTTGGGACAACGGTTGTCAGTGTGGTATCACAGATTTCCGGAAGTACAAGTATCGGTGTAGGAATGATTGGAATATTGTTTGTAATCGGAATTGTTATATTTAGAATAGCGGCAGGTGTGGAGTAGGTGGTATGGTATTAGAATTTGGAGAACGACTGATTGATACAGACATCGAAACCGTCTTGGCGGAGAATAAGGCGGCAATCGCTGTGACAACATCAAAACATGCCAAGCAGGTAATGGAGCGGCTCGGCATAATATATGAGGGTGAAATTAATATAGCACATGTTGGGTTCTGCAAGATTGAAACGCAGCAGGAATGTATGGCGGGGTCCTTAAGTATTCCAAAACTACTGGATATTTTGAGCAGCAGATACAAGATTCTGTTTTTCATCAATCATCGTCATATTGTTATCGTGGATGATGATGATTTCACGCATCGTCTGATTCGCAGAATCCGCAGAAGACGAACTCATCAGGGAGAGACAAAAGAGAAGTTCTTATATAATTACATTTCTGAATTCATGAACCGGGATCTGGAGGTACTCATTGAATATGAGCGTTCAATCATGAAGATGGAAGAGGATGTGCTTCATGGAAAAACCGGGCATTTTCAGGAGAATATTATGCCGCTTCGCCGTAAAATTCTGATGCTGCGGGGGTATTACGATGAAATCATGGATATGGGAAAAGAATTAGAGGAAAATGAGAATCTGTTTTTTGCAAAGAAGCAGCTGCGGTATTTTGGTACCATCACAGACCGGGCAGACCGGCTGATGGGAAAGACGGTACATCTGCTCGAATATCTGCAGCAGGTACAGGATGTATACCAGTCTCAGATTGATGCAAAACAGAATCAGAACATGCAGTTCTTAACGGTGATTTCTACGATATTCTTTCCACTGACACTGATTACCAGCTGGTATGGTATGAACTTTAAAAACATGCCCGAACTGCAGAGTGGATATCCCGGGGTGATTGCTTTAAGTATTTTGGTTTTGGCTGTGTGCATCATATTGTTTAAGATAAAGAAAATATTCTGAAAAAATAAAAGGAATGCCTGAATTCGCAAGCGTTTCTTTTATTTTGTATACCGAATAATATCACTGGGGGTGCACTCGAGAATCGTGCAGAGTTTATCGAGTGTAAACATGGTGATACTTTTATTGTGTTTGAGATTATTGATGGTTCTGGAACTGATACCGAATCTGGTGATAAGTGCATAAGTTGTAATCTGCCGGTGTTTCATAGTTTCCCATAAAGGGTCATAAGTTATCATGTCTGCAGTAGGTTCCTTCCTTAACATATATACCTATTATCATTTGTAAAAAACCTATTGAACATACTGAAAAATGTAACTATAATAGTAGTAGAGTATGAGGACGGAATTCATGTGATCGCAAAGGAGACAAGATGAAGGCGAGAAATAAAATTTTAGTGGTGGACGATCTTGAGATGGATCGCGCGATGATGGTTAAGATTTTTAAGGATGAGTATTTAGTATCTACTGCTGGAAATGGAAAAGAAGCGATGGAAATTCTGCTGAATGACGATGTGGATATCGTACTTCTGGATCTTTCTCTGCCTGTGATGGATGGATATGAAGTGATTGCAGCTATGAAGGCAGACCAAAGGCTTGCAGCTGTTCTAATCGTGGTGATCACGGGATCCGCTGGTGAATCGGAATGTCGTGCATTTGATCTTGGCGCAGACGATTTTATCGCAAAACCATGTAATCCGTATGTCGTAAAAAAGCGTGTCAGGAATCTGATTGACAAATATGCTCTGCAGACAGAGGAGTTAAAGCAGGATTTGGAAAAGGAGAAGCAGCGCAACAAAGCTGACGCTGCATTTTTATTACGAGTAAGCCATGAAATGCGTGCATCGATTCATTCTGTCATCAGCACCGCGGAGCGAATCAAAGAGGAACCTGAAAACAGGCAAAAAATCATAGAATGCAGTGAAAAAATCAGCAGTTCAGCCCAATATCTGCTGGGAGTTATGAATGATATGCTGGATATGTCTGCATTGGAACAGCAGAAGATCGTCATAAGAAGAAGTCCGTTTGACTTAAAAAAGCTGATGGAAGATACCGCAGGTATGTTCTATGGACAGTGTAAGGAGAAGAATATTCATTTACATATGGATTTCGAAGATTTTACAGAAAAATATCTGTTTGGTGATCCGGTGCATTTCAAAGAGATTCTGGTCAACCTGATATCAAATGCTGTGGAATTTACAAAAGCAGATGGAAATGTAATGATTCGCGTAAGTCAGGTGCCAAAAATTGATTCGGTGGTCAATCTTCGAATCGAAGTGACTGAACCGTTTGTGCAGGAAAATGACAGCACGGAAAATGTATATGGTGCGGGTCTTGAGCTTCCGTTTACAGTGGTGAAAGAGACGCCTGCAATTTCATCTGAAAAACTAAAAAAGGTCAGGGCACTGTTCATCGATGACGATGTTGAGGAACTGGAATACGGCAAACAAGTTCTTGGCAGGTTCGGAATCCAGTGTGATATTGCCCGGGATGGAAAAGACGCACTTCTGAAGATGCGGATGCAGTATGAGAAAGGTCAGGGATATGACATTTGTTTTACTGACTGGAAATTGCCGGGGATGAATGGAATCGAGATTACGAAAGCAATCCGGGAGATTTTTAATGATGACACGATGATTGTGGTTGCATCTGATTATGATGTGACAGAGCTCAGGCAGGAGGCAGTGGTCGCGGGAGCGAATCTTGTCGTATCAAAACCGATGTTCCAGTCTGCGGTTTTCAATCTGCTGATGAATATTACCGGAGGACAGTACCAGAAAGATTCGACGGAACGTGTAAAATACCATTTTGACGGCAAACGGATTCTGGTTGCAGAGGATAACACGCTGAATGCGGAAATGGTCATGAAATTAGTTAACATGGCTGGATTTAAAACAGAACGTGCAGAGGACGGACAGAAAGTCTGTGAGAAGTTCATAAAATCGAAACCCGGTACATATGATGCAATTCTGATGGATATTCAGATGCCGTTTATGAACGGATATGAGGCAACGAAATATATCCGAAAAAGTAAACATAAGCAGGCACTTACGATTCCAATTATTGCTGTGACTGCCAATGCATTTACGGAAGATGTCAGGGCATGTCTTGCTTCGGGAATGAACGGACATATTGCAAAGCCTGTTGACAGTGAACGGTTATACAGAACGCTGGATAAATTAGTGGGACAGTCGAAGTAAAGCAGCTGGAGTATGTTCCAAAATAATGCTTGTAGCACGCGGTTTCGCGTGCTATAATTACGTTACTGAATAAAAGCGTTAAAGGGGTAAAGTGAGATGCCAATTACAGAGGTTTTAAAGAAAAACTGTGAGCAGTATGGAGAAGATGTCTGTCTTGTTGAAATCAATCCAAAGCTTGCAGATGACAGAAGGATGACGTGGAAAGAATATGACTTAATGCAGCCAACGCCATTTATGCACTATCGCAGAGAGATTACATGGAACATATTCAATGAAAAGGCGAATCGATTCGCTAATCTGCTGGTGAGCAGAGGGGTTCAAAAGGGAGATAAAGTGGCGATTCTTCTGATGAACTGTCTGGAGTGGCTGCCGATTTATTTCGGGATTTTGAAGATGGGTGCGATTGCAGTACCGCTGAATTTCCGTTATGCATCGGATGAGATTGAATATTGTGTGAAACTGTCAGACACGGATGTGCTGGTATTCGGACCGGAATTTATCGGACGTGTGGAGGAGATTGCAGAATCAATTTCCCGCAAGCGTCTCTTATTTTATGTTGGGGATAATTGTCCGTCCTTTGCGGAGAGTTATCACATTCAGACGATTAACTGTTCCGGACAATTTGAGGATGTCCCGCTCACGGAAGAAGATGATGCGGTCATCTATTTCTCATCGGGAACAACCGGATTTCCGAAAGCGATCTTGCATAATCACGAGAGTCTGATGCACGCGTGCCGAGTAGAACAGAATCATCATCACCAGACGAAGGAGGATGTGTTCCTGTGTATTCCGCCGCTGTACCACACCGGCGCGAAGATGCACTGGTTCGGAAGCTTTCTGACCGGAGGAAAGGGCGTGCTCCTAAAAGGAACAACACCGGAGACTATCTTAGAAGCTGTTTCGAGGGAAAAATGCACGATCGTCTGGCTGCTGGTGCCATGGGCGCAGGATATTCTGGACGCACTGGACCGGGGCGATATAAGTCTTAAGGATTACGAGCTGGATCAGTGGAGACTGATGCACATCGGTGCACAGCCGGTACCGCCGAGTCTGATCAAACGCTGGAAGCAGTATTTCCCACACCATGAATATGATACGAACTATGGGCTCAGCGAATCCATCGGTCCGGGAGCGGTTCATCTTGGAATCGAGAACATACATAAAGTCGGTGCAATCGGAAAAGCCGGATATGGCTGGGAGACGAAGATTGTAAATGAAGATGGAAGTGAAGTGGAGAGCGGAAAGGTTGGAGAACTCTGCCTGAAAGGTCCGGGCGTAATGACCTGCTATTATAAGAATAGAAAAGCAACGGCGGAAGTGCTGAAGGACGGATGGCTGTATACCGGCGATATGGCGCGTGAAGATGAGGATGGTTTCATCTTTCTGGTTGACCGTAAGAAGGATGTCATCATCAGTGGCGGCGAGAACTTGTACCCGGTACAGATTGAAGATTTCCTTCGCAGTCATGAGGCGGTCAAGGATGTGGCTGTTATCGGATTCCCGGATCAGAGACTGGGAGAGATTGCAGTTGCGATTGTAGATATTAAGAATGAATATATTTGCACCGAAGAGGATCTGGAAGATTTCTGCAAGAAGCTGCCGAGATACAAAAGACCTCACAAATACATTTTCGCAGACGTACCGCGCAATGCGACCGGTAAGATTGAGAAGCCGAAGCTGCGAGAGATGTATTGCGGTGAACGGCTGGTTGAACTTCAAAATATGAGTTAAGTGGGCACTGTTGCTGATGGTATGTTATAATTGTTTTTAAGAAGAATATTTGAAAGGATGGTTTATAAAATATGTCAGATTCAAACAAAAGAGTTGTGATGCTCGGTAACGAGGCAATCGCGCGAGGCGCGTATGAGGCAGGAGTAAAAGTGTCTGCGGCTTATCCGGGCACCCCGAGCACGGAGATCAGCGAGGCGCTGGTACAATACAAAGATTCCGTGTACTGTGAATGGTCACCAAATGAAAAGGTTGCTACAGAGGTCGCAATCGGGGCGAGTGTATCAGGTGTGCGCTCTATGGCCTGCATGAAGCATGTTGGATTAAATGTCGCTTCCGATCCGCTTTACACCGTATCTTATATGGGAGTCAACGGGGGACTGGTTCTGGTTGTTGCAGACGATCCGGGACTCTACAGTTCACAGAATGAGCAGGATACCAGAATGGTAGCCCGTGCGGCACAGGTTCCGGTGATTGAACCTTCCGACAGCGCGGAGGCGAAGGACTTCTTAAAAGTTGCATTTGAATTGAGTGAGAAGTTTGACCGTCCGTTCATTTTCCGTACAACAACGAGACTTGCACATTCGCAGGGGCTGGTAGAACTTCAGGACCGTGCGGAAGTGGAAGACAAAGAATATGTCAAAGACATCCGCAAGAACGTTATGATGCCGGGAAATGCAAAGCTCCGTCATGTGGAAATTGAAAAGCGCAATATTGAGCTTGCGCAGGCGGCAGATACATTGCCGATTAATACCGTAGAGATGAACGATACAAAAATTGGTATCATTACCAGCGGTATCCCGTATCTCTATGTAAAAGAAGCGCTTCCAAATGCATCTGTATTAAAGCTTGGAATGGTCAATCCGCTTCCGAAGAAGATGATTGAGGAGTTTGCGTCAAAGGTTGATCTGTTATATATCGTAGAAGAATTAGATCCCGTTATTGAACTGCAGGTAAAGGCGTGGGGAATTCCATGTGTCGGAAAAGAAATCTTTACCGTACAGGGTGAATACAGTGCCAATATGCTCCGCACCGCAATTCTGGGTGAGACATTAGAAATCGCTGCACCTGCGGCAGCACCGATGAGACCACCGATTTTATGTCCGGGATGTCCGCACAGAAGTGCATTTTATGTACTGAACAAGTTAAAAATCCATGCGGCAGGCGATATCGGATGTTATACACTGGGAGCTGTTGCACCATTGAGTGTGGTTGATACGACGATCTGTATGGGGGCCAGTATCAGCAGCCTTCACGGAATGGAAAAGGCAAAAGGAAAAGATTATATTAAGAACTGGGTAGCGGTCATCGGAGATTCTACCTTCTTACATACCGGTGTGAATTCGCTGATGAACATGATCTACAATCAGGGTACCGGAACGGTTATGATTTTAGATAACTCAACCACCGGAATGACCGGTCATCAGGATCATGCGGCAACCGGTAAGACACTGCAGGGGGATCCGACCAATGCAGTCTGTATTCCGGACCTTTGCAGAGCACTTGGAGTGAAGAATGTAGTAGAAGTCAATGTATTTGATATTGAATTATTAGAAAAGACCATCAAAGAAGAAGTTGCAAAAGACGAAGTATCGGTGATTATTACAAAGACACCTTGCGTACTCCTTACAAAAGGAAAAAAACCGCTTTATGTTGCACATGCGGATAAGTGTAAGAAATGCGGTATGTGTATGAAACCGGGATGTCCTGCAATGACTAGAAATGCAGATGGAACAATCCGCATTGATGATACGATGTGTACTGGATGTGGATTATGCGAATCTCTCTGCAAGTTTGATGCAATTGAGTTGGCAGGAGGTACAAAATAATGGAAACGAAAAATATTATGATCGTAGGTGTCGGCGGACAGGGAACCCTTCTTACAAGTAGAATTTTAGGGGGATTGACATTAGATGCAAAATATGATGTGAAACTTTCAGAGGTGCATGGTATGGCGCAGCGCGGCGGAAGTGTTGTCACATTTGTGCGTTATGGAGATAAGGTTGCAGAGCCAATCGTCGAAGAGGGACAGGCAGATGTCATTATTGCATTTGAGCGGTTAGAAGCACTTCGCTATGCACATTTCCTCAAAAAAGACGGTGTGTTAGTTGTGAACGACTGGCGGATCGATCCAATGCCGGTGGTGATCGGGGCGGCAGAGTATCCGGAAAATATTCTGGAAAATCTTGCGAAAGATCACAAAGTATACACCGTGGATGCGACTGAGGAAGCAAAGAAATTAGGAAATCCAAGAGTGTTTAATCTGATTGTTCTTGGAATTGCAGCACAGCATATGGAATTCACAAAGGAGCAGTGGTACAGTGTAATTGAGCGCACGGTTCCACCGAAAACAGTTGAAATTAATAAAGCGGCATTTGATGTGGGTTATACACTGTAATGCTTGAAATAGAAAGATAAAAGGAGAGAAAAGTCATGGTACCAGCAAATTGGGAGGAGCGTATTCGCGATCCAAAAATTGAGTGCATGAGCCGCGATGAGATGGCGGACCTGCAGGGCAAAAAACTTGTAAATGTAGTAGAGCGTGTGTACAATAACGTGGATTTCTACCACAAGAAAATGAAAGAACTCGGTGTGGAGCCGGGAGATATCAAACGTATGGAAGATATTGTGAAGCTTCCGTTTACAACAAAGGAAGATCTGAGGGATAATTATCCGTTCGGTCTGCTTGCAATTCCAAAGAGTGAGGTAGCCCGTGTGCAGGGAACATCCGGTACAACCGGGAAACTGACACTGGCATCTTATTCGGATTATGATGTAGAAGTATGGGGAGAGTGTGTTGCCAGATGTCTGACTATGGCGGGACTCACCAAAGACGATATCATTCATGTATGTTACGGCTACGGATTATTTACCGGCGGACTTGGTGCGGATTTCGGTGCAAGAGCACTCGGAGCAATGGCAATTCCAATGTCGGCAGGTAATACAAAACGCCAGATGATGTGTATGGAAGACTTTGGTGCGACAGCTATTGCATGTACACCGTCTTATGCACTGCATCTTGCGGAGGCAATGCAGGAGTCAGGGGTCATTGATAAAATAAAAATCAAAGCAGGTATCTGTGGTGCTGAGCCTTGGACAGAGGAGATGCGCCATAAAATCGAGGAAATTATGCATATCAACTGTTTTGACATCTATGGTCTCTGTGAAATTACCGGACCGGGAGTAGCACAGGATTGTATTCACCATGCTGGACTTCATGTGAACCATGATCATTTCTATCCGGAAGTACTTTCTCCCGGAACCGGGGATGCTGTGGCAGAGGGAGAGCTTGGAGAATTAGTATTTACAACGCTTTCCAAAGAAGCGATGCCCCTTCTTCGTTACCGCACAAAGGATTTGACAAGCATTACATATGAGACTTGTGAATGCGGAAGAACGACACCGAGAATCTCGAAATTTAAGGGCCGTACAGATGACATGAAGGTTATCCGCGGCGTCAATGTATTCCCAACGCAGGTTGAAGAAGCACTGCTCGGAATGGGCGGAGCTGTTGCACCTCATTATCTGATGATTGTGGACCGTGAGAACAATATGGATCGCCTGACAGTCATGGTAGAGGTTGATGAGGAATTATTCTCAGATGAAATCCGTAAACTGGATGCTCTTAAGAATCGAGTAGGTGCTGTCTTAAAGCAGGCTCTCGGAATTGCAGTTAACGTGAAATTAGTAGAACCAAAGACAATTGAACGTAGCGAAGGCAAGGCAAAACGTGTCATCGACAAACGTGATCTGGTATAAGAGAAAGGTGGACAATATGGGAATTACAATTCAGCAGTTATCGGTATTTTTAGAAAACCGTGCCGGCAGCATGGATGAAGTGCTCGCAGTTCTCGCGAGCAATGGAGTTAATATCGTAGCACTCAGTCTCGCGGATACCGCAGAGTATGGAATGCTTCGCATGATCGTCTCAGATCCTGTAAAGGGAAGAGCGGTTCTGAAAGAAAATGGAATGTCAGCAAACCTGACAGATGTTGTTGCACTTCGCGTGCCACATGAGACGGGCTCACTTAGTAAAGCGATGCACCAGATTGTAGAAGGTGAAGTGAACATTGAATATATGTACGCATTTGCAAATGGTGAAGATGCGTCAGCTGTATTAAAGACCGATGATCCGGCGAGGGTTGTGGATATTTTAAGAGGAAGCGGATTTGATGTATGGGAAGCTTCTGAGGCTTACGTATCAAATATTAATATGTGAAATTGCGATTTAGTGTAGATAAGAGACGACAGGTCGAGTTCCCCTCAATCTGTCGTCTCTTAAATCGTAATCTGGTTACAAAAAAAACTTTCACCTAAGTGAAAGTTTTTTTCTAATCTCATTTTGCTGTAAATCTTTTAAATATCTAAACAAGTTTATCTATTAAAAGGTACATTAAATTCTGATTAAAGTTTTACTACGTTGATTGCCTGTGGTCCTTTAGCTCCTTCAGTCACTTCAAATTCTACTTCCTGACCTTCTTCTAAAGACTTGAATCCTTCCATAGCTAATCCTGAATAGTGTACGAATACATCTTTTCCTTCAGCGTCAGAAATGAATCCATAACCTTTTTGGTTGTTAAACCATTTTACTGTACCTGTGCTCATTGTGTTACCTCCATAAAATTAAAAAATAATAAGTGTCAGATAAGATGTCTTAAGCAACTTATCCTTAGTCAGATTAGCATATTTCACAAGGGTTGTCAATGAAATAAAATAAGAATTATAAAAATTACACAATGTTTGTGCACTATTTCGATTTTTCTTCCAAATTTTTCTGCTTTGACATATACCAGTAATAATATGGAATCAATGGGAGCAGTGCGCTGATCCATGCGATTGGATCGCTTAATAGAATCCCAAGGAAACCAAGAGGAGCTGTTAAAAAGAAAATGACAAACGCACGCGCGATGAGTTCTGCCACACCGCCAAGCATTGGAACTAGTCCGTTTCCAATACCCTGCAGGGTATTCCGGTAGATAAATATAATGCCCAGTAACGGATAAAACCACAGTGAAATGTGGAAAAACTGTCTTGCAATGCCGCGCAGTTCACCGAGTGGATCGGAGGTGAAGATGGAAAGCATGTCGGCGAAGAAAAAATACGCGGCAATCATGAGTGCGATACTAAAGAGTGCAGAGCAGATCATGCTGTTGCGGACACCTTCCCGTATGCGGTGCATTTTACCGGCACCATAATTCTGTCCGGCATAGGTTGCCATTGCAACACCGATGGAGGGATAGAACTGAACCGCAAAATTCTGAATCTTCATAGCAGATGAATATGCGGCGATATAGGTTGCGCCGAACAGATTAAGTGCAGATTGTACAATGACTGTCCCGATTCCGGTGATGGAGAACTGCAGTGCCATTGGAATGCCCATCGACAATAGTGCACGGATGCTGCTCCATTTCATGTGTGCATCATCTCTGCAAAAATGTATCAGTGGATACTTTCGCCAAGTATAAAAGAGACAGAGGACAGCGGAAATGCCCTGCGCAATTACGGTTGCAATTGCCGCACCGGCTACGCCGAGCGGGATAATTGCTACAAGCAGGAAATCGAGAATTACATTTAATACGGATGAAACAATCAGAAAATAAAGCGGTGTCCGGCTGTCACCGAGTGCACGGGCAATCGAAGCGAGCAGGTTATAAAAGACTGTGACTGGAAATCCGGCATAAATGATCGCAATATAAATGTAAGTGTCTGAATAAATTGTGTCGGGTGTATTCATCAGATGTAAAACGATATCGTTACATAATAATAAAAGCAGAGTCATAAAAACCGAAAAAGCAATACACAGATAAAAGGACATTGCAGTATAGTGGCGTAACATTTTCTCATCCCTTGCGCCGAAGGACTGTGAGAGGAGAATCCCAAATCCGCTGGTCATTCCAGTGACGAGACCAAACACGATAAATGTCAGAGATCCGGTGCTGCCGACCGCGGCAAGTGCGTTGACGCCGAGATACTGACCAACGATGACAGTGTCGATGATGCTGTATAGATTCTGAAATAGATTTCCGAATAAAACAGGGAGTGTGAAGAGCAGAATCAATTTGGTTGAATTACCCGTTGTCATATCTTTTGTCATGAAAAACTCCTTTAATTAATACGTTTATATTGATTAATAAGTTTATCATACAATCGGGGCAAATTCAAATTTTTAGAAACGATAATGAGCGGAAATGAATGAATATGACTATATGTGAAAAAAATATCAAAAATATTTACAAATAGACTAGGAAAAACCGTAGATTCAGTGTATAATAAATGAATCAAATTATATCTATTCAAGGAGGGTTTTTAATTATGAAAGAACTGAAGTACACAATCACAGATCCAGAGGGAATTCACGCAAGACCGGCAGGTTTACTGGTTAACAAAGCAAAGGAGTTTGCTTCAGATATCAAGATCGGCAAAGATGGCAAGATGGTAGATGCAAAGCGAATCTTTGGCGTTATGGGACTTGGAGTTAAGACAGGCATGGAGATTACAATGTCAGCAGAGGGCGATGACGAAGCTGATGCAATCGCAGCATTAGAAGCATTCTTAAAAGCAGAGTTATAAAAAGTGCATTTATAAGGAGATATCATGATTACAATTAAAGGAAAAAGTGTATTTGGGGGCGTTTCCATCGGTAAGATTAAATTCTACAAACGGAATGACAAGGTCATTAAACGTACACATGTAGATAATACAACAGCCGAGACAGAACGCTTTCACGATGCCAAGAAGATTGCAATTGAGCAGTTAAAAGAACTGTATAACAAAGCAATTGCAGATGTTGGTGAGGCGAATGCCGCTATTTTTGAAATTCATCAGATGATGCTGGAAGACTTGGACTACATTGAATCAATTGAGAATATCATTCAGACACAGGAAGTGAATGCAGAGTACGCAGTTGCTACAACAGCAGATAATTTTGCACAGATGTTTTCGTCTATGGACGACGCATACATGCAGGGACGTGCAGCAGATGTAAAGGACGTTTCAGAACGTATCCTTAACATTTTATCGGGAAGTGGAGAAACATCCATGAAGACGGATGAGCCCGTTATTATCGCAGCAGATGACCTTGCTCCAAGCGAGACCGTTCAGCTGGACAAGGAGAAGGTTCTTGGATTTGCGACGATGTATGGTTCAGCAAGTTCACATACAGCAATTCTTGCACGTACTATGAACATACCGGCAGTCATCGGGCTTGGTGATGAGCTTAGCGAGCAGTTTGACGGAAAAGATGCAGTCATTGATGGATTTACAGGAACTATCTATATTGATCCGGATGAAGCGACACTTACTGTAATGCGTGAGAAACGCGAGAAAGATCTTGAACAGAGACGTCTTCTTGATGAATTAAAGGGAAAAGAGAACGTAACGAAAAGCGGACAGAAGGTAAATGTGTACGCGAATATCGGTAATGTATCCGATGTAGGACTTGTTTTGAAGAATGATGCGGGCGGAATTGGATTATTCCGCAGTGAATTCTTATATTTGGAAAGTAACGATTTCCCGACAGAGGAAGCACAGTTTCAGGTGTATAAGCAGGTTGCAGAGAATATGGCAGGAAAGCGTGTCATTATCCGTACGCTGGATATCGGTGCGGACAAGCAGGTGGATTACTTCAATCTTCCAAAAGAAGAGAATCCAGCACTTGGATATCGTGCAATCCGTATTTGTCTGTCACAGCCGGAGATTTTTAAGACACAGCTTCGTGCCTTATACCGCGCATCGGCATTTGGACAGATTGCAATTATGTTCCCGATGATTATTTCGGTAGATGAAGTAAAGAAGATTAAGGAAATAGTCGCAACTGTAAAGGCAGAATTAGATGAAGAAGGCATTCCATATAAGAAGGATATCGAGATTGGTATTATGATTGAGACGCCGGCTTCAGTTATGATGAGCCGCGAACTTGCAAAAGAGGTTGACTTCTTCAGTGTTGGAACGAATGATCTGACACAGTATACACTTGCAATTGACCGTCAGAATCCAAAATTGGAACCATTCCTTGATACGCATCATCCGGCAGTGCTTCGTATGATTCAGATGGCAGCCGATAATGCACATGCAGAGGGCAAATGGATTGGTATCTGCGGAGAACTTGGAGCGGATACAGAGCTGACAGACCAGTTCCTCAAGATGGGGGTTGATGAATTATCAGTTTCACCGGCTTTGGTGTTACCACTTCGTAAGAAGATTCGTGAATGTGAATAGAACAGAAAGAGCGGAGACGTATTGTCCCCGTTCTTTTTTTGCGAAGCATGCAAGTGAAGGTCCACTGGACCTTCATCTTGTTACCAAGTATTTAACTACTACAGATAAAACACAAGTGAAAAAGAAAATCAAATTTTTTGACTATATATGGTGAAATTTGACAAAACATGACGAATTATGACTTGGAATGGAGGAAAATTTGGTAAAATTTTCTATTGAAACCGATTTCACTTTCGTCTACTATAGGGATGTCAAAAGATATTAAGGGATTGTATAAATATACAGAAAGACCAGAGAAAGGAGTTGTTTACGATGGAAAACAAGATGCAAATTCAGTTCAAGACTGCTGATGATGTAAAAGCATTTGTAAAAGCGGCCTCGGAATGTGATTTTGATATTGATGTCATTTACAACCGCATGGTGGTCGACGCAAAATCTATTTTGGGAGTATTTAGCTTAGGTTTATCGAATTGTCTGACTGTTGCGTATGCAGACAATAATTCAAAATTTGAAAACTTGCTTCAGAAATATGCGGTAGCATAAGAACAGAAGTAAAAAGCAGGGACGGGTATTTGCAATTTGAGTAATGACATTGCGGATGCCTGTCCTGTTTTTGTTCTCTTTTTTATCTGCCTTATAACTTGTGCAGGATTTCAGTAAGTGTTAAGATACGTATATGAATGCAGAGAAGACGGAAAAAAAGAATGAACTTAATACAGAGCAGGCGGATCCCGTTATTAAAATATCCGTGCGAAATCTTGTGGAATTTATTTTGCGGGAAGGAGATATCGACAACCGGGTTGCGGGTGGCATGGACAAGGATGCCATGCAGATGGGCAACCGGATCCACCGGAAGATACAGCGAAGGATGGGGGCTGAGTATCACGCGGAGGTGCCCATGAAGATTCTTGTATCTTATCAGGATTTCCAGATTCAGGTGGAAGGCCGCGCGGACGGAATCATCGAAGCGGATGAATGCATTACGATTGATGAGATAAAAGGCGTCTTGAAGGAACTGGAGTATATCACGGAGGCTGTACCAGTACATCTCGCACAGGCAAAGTGTTATGCATATATTTACGCAAAGCAGCAGAATCAAGAGAAGATGCGGGTGCAGATGACCTATTGTCAGATGGAGACGGAGGAGCTGAAACAGTTTGTTTCTGAGTATACATTTGAAGAATTGGAAGAATGGTTTTTGGCGGTCGTGAATCAATATGAAAAATGGGCGAGGTTCGAGTTTGAGTGGAAGCAGACCAGAAATGCTTCCATTAAGAGCATTGAATTTCCTTTTGACTACCGGGAGGGACAGAGAGATTTAGTTACGTCTGTTTACCGGACGATTCTTCGCAAAAAAAAGCTGTTCATTCAGGCACCTACCGGCGTGGGCAAGACGATGGCAGCTGTATTTCCAACAGTGAAAGCAATGGGGGAGAATCTTGGGCGGAAGATTTTTTATCTCACGGCAAAGACGATTACCAGAACCGTGGCAGAGCAGGCTTTTGCAACCTTAAAAGAGCAGTCACTGAGACTCAAAGTGATTACCCTGACAGCAAAGGAGAAAGTCTGTTTTATGGAAGAGGCGGACTGCAATCCGGATGCATGTCCGTATGCAAAGGGGCATTTTGACCGGGTCAATGATGCTGTGTTTGATATGCTGACACACACAGATGATATGAGCAGGGAAAGTCTGGAGGCGCAGGCAAAAAAATATAACGTCTGTCCGTTTGAACTGGCACTTGATGTCTCAACCTGGGTGGACGCGGTCATTTGCGATTACAATTATGTGTTTGATCCGACCGCGCATTTAAAACGATTTTTCTCGGAGGGCGGAAGTGGTGATTATCTGTTTTTGATTGACGAGGCGCATAATCTTGTAGAGCGCGGACGGGAGATGTACAGTGCGGTTCTGTATAAAGAGGAGTTCCTTTCGGCAAAGAAGCTGGTGAAGCTGTCAGATCCGAAGCTTGCCAGACGTCTGGAAGAATGCAATAAGCAGTTTCTGGAACTTAAGCGGGAATGTGAGACATATCAGGTTCTGGGAAGCGTTTCCCACATTGCACTCAAGCTGATGAATGTGATGACAGAGATGGAACGTTTTCTGGAAGAAGAAAAAGAGAGCGGTAAGCGGGAAGAAATTCTAAATCTCTATTTTGAGATTCGGAGCTTCCTGAATATTCATGACCGACTGGATGAAAATTATGTGACTTATTCCGAATTAGAACCGGGCGGAAGATTCAAAGTAAAACTGTTCTGCGTGAATCCATCTGTGAATCTGCAGGAATTTTTGGCACAGGGGAATAGCACAGTCTTCTTCTCGGCAACACTTTTACCGATTAACTATTACAAAAAACTGCTCAGTGTAGATTCGGACGATTATGCAATCTATGCAAAATCACCATTTCAGACTGAAAACAGACTGCTTATGATTGGAAATGATGTCAGCACGAAGTACACGCTTCGCTCGGAGGAAATGTATCGAAAATTTGCGGCTTATATATATGAGACTGTGAGTCAGAAGCGTGGAAATTATTTGGCGTTTTTCCCGTCTTATCGGTTTTTGGAAGATGTGTATACACCATTCTGGAACAGACTTCAGGCGGAAATGTCCGGGGATGGACAAGATAAGAGCGCGCGTACGGAAATTGAATGTATCGTGCAGTCCCAGTATATGAATGAAGAGGCGCGTGAAATTTTTCTGGAGAATTTTGAAGAAGAGCGTTCGGGCAGTCTTGTGGGGCTTTGCGTTATGGGCGGGATCTTTTCGGAAGGAATTGATCTGTCCGAAGATAAGCTGATCGGAGCGATGATTATCGGAACCGGACTGCCGCAGGTATGCAATGAGCGTGAAATTCTGAAAAATTATTTTGATGCCAGGCAGATGCCGGGATTTGATTATTCGTACATGTATCCCGGAATGAACAAGGTGCTTCAGGCGGCGGGCCGGGTTATCCGTACGGAGGAGGATACCGGAATTATTTTGCTTTTGGATGAACGCTTTCGCCAAAGACAGTATAGGGAAGTATTTCCCCGGGAGTGGTCGGACCAGAAGATATGCAGGCTTGAGGATGTGAAAGAAAAGGTTTCCGAATTCTGGAAAGGTAAAATTTAGAAAATATTTAGAAAATTTATATGGACTTTACAATTGACTTATTTTTTGATAAGATATGTGAGTACATTAAAGCAAAGGAGCGGATTGATTTCATCCGCTTTTTGTCTTTTTAAAATGTAAACCTATTAAAGAAAGCAGGAGGAAAACATGTTAGAAAAATTTTTCAAACTCAAAGAACACAACACGGATGTAAAGACAGAAGTGATTGCTGGTATTACCACATTCATGACAATGGCTTACATCCTGGCAGTTAACCCCGGTATTATGGAAGCCGCAGGTATGGACAGAGGAGCTGTCTTCACTGCAACAGCACTGGCATCACTTCTTGGTACATTGTTTATGGCGTTATTTTCAAATTACCCGTTTGCACTTGCACCCGGTATGGGACTCAATGCTTATTTTGCTTACACGGTTGTACTGGGAATGGGATATTCATGGCAGACAGCACTCACAGCAGTATTTGTTGAAGGTATCATTTTTATTATCTTATCTGTTACAAATGTACGTGAAGCGATTTTCAATGCGATTCCTATGAATTTAAAAGCGGCAGTTGGTGTTGGTATTGGTCTTTTTATTGCATTTATCGGTCTTCAGAATGCACATATCGTTGTCAGCGGCGCTACAATGGTCGAATTATTCTCGATTGATGGATACAATGCAGCAAACGGCGTGACAGCAGGATTTAGTAATGTTGGAATCACGGTATTATTAGCAATTATTGGTGTAATTATTACAGCAGTCCTTGTGGTGAAAAATATAAAGGGTAATATTCTCTGGGGTATTTTAATTACATGGATTCTTGGTATTATCTGTCAGGTAGCAGGACTGTATGTTCCAAATGCAGAGCTTGGTTTCTACAGCTTATTACCGGATTTCAGTAATGGACTTTCAATTCCAAGTATCGCACCGGTATTCTTCAAACTGGATTTTGCAGGAATTAAGTCTTTGAACTTCATCGTTGTTATTTTTGCGTTCCTGTTTGTGGATTTATTTGACACAATTGGAACACTGATTGGTGTATCTTCAAAAGCTGATCTTTTAGATGAAGATGGGAAATTACCAAATATCAAGGGTGCACTTCTTGCAGATGCAGTGGCAACAACGGTTGGTGCAGCTATCGGTGCAACGACAACAACTACATACGTAGAGAGTGCTTCCGGAGTAGCGGAAGGTGGACGTACAGGTCTCACATCACTTACAACTGCAATTCTTTTCGGTCTTGCATTGTTCCTGTCACCAATCTTTCTTGCGATTCCTTCCTTTGCAACAGCACCGGCATTGATCGTGGTTGGATTCTATATGCTGACTAATGTTGTAAATATTGATTTTACTGATATGAGTGAAGCAATTCCATGTTATATCTGTATCGCTGCAATGCCATTCTTCTATAGCATTTCAGAAGGTATTTCAATGGGCGTTATCTCTTATGTATTGATTCACTTATTTACTGGCAAGGTGAAAGATAAGAAAGTTAGTGTATTGATGTATATTTTATGTGTACTATTTATTTTGAAGTATATTTTCTTGTAGGAGTAATTTTTCTGGTCAGTTGATTCAGAAGTACTTAATGAAAAAGAGTAAATTCCATGGATGTCCATTGAATTTACTCTTTTGAATTTCACACTTCCCGGCAGGCAATCAGTCAAAGGGCGAATAGAAGTAAAACAGTGGCGACAGGAGGAACATCAATGAAACGATTTCAATGGATACTAGGGGTGACTGCATCGATTGCATTTATTTTTGTAATGCTGATTACAAGCTTTGAAATAGCAGCGTACAGTGATTTTGGCTGGTATCAGAAGGAATATGAAAAGTACAATGTGACCAGAGATCTGACAATGGAGATCGGCGATGTGATGGATGTGACACATGAGATGATGTCATATCTGAGAGGAGACCGGGAGAATCTGGTGGTTTATACAACGATTAATAAGGTGGAGAACCAGGAGTTTTTTAATGAACAGGACAAGATACACATGGCGGATGTACAGAACCTGTTTTTAGGCGGACTAAAGCTGAGAATGATTGCTCTGGGAGCTCTGGTTTTGTGTCTGGGCGTATTGGTCGCGACGAGAGCGGACTGGAAGAGAATCCTGCCAAGATGCTATCAGATTGGGCTTGGAATCGCAGTGGCAGGAAGTGTTATGGTCGGTATTTATGCGGCTGCGGATTTTGATACATTTTTTACGAAGTTTCATGAAATCTTCTTTACGAATGATTTGTGGATTTTTGATCCGAGGACGGATTATATGATAAGGATGCTGCCGGAGGAGTTTTTTGCGGACATGGTATCGCGGATTGGTGTGATTTTTGCCGGAGGTCTTTTGCTGATGCTGGCTGTGAGCATTCTGTGTGACAAAATGTTTCGGCGGAAAGGTATCACACAGATGTGACAAAATATTTCCTGAGAAAAGTATAACAATTAGTGAAGTTAGAGGTTAACTTCCTGTAAAAAATGTGCTAAACTATAGACAGTTATGTAACAGAATATAACCCTAACGGAGGATAACTATGAGTAATGTAAAACGAGTTTATGTGGAGAAGAAACCGGAATTCGCAGTGCAGGCAAAGAAATTGCGCCATGAGCTGAGAAACTATCTGGGATTAAAGGATTTAACGGGTGTCAGAGAGTTGATTCGCTACGATGTAGAGAATGTGACGGATGAGACATTTGATAAAGCGTGCAGCGGCATTTTCGCTGAACCGCCGGTAGATGTATTGTTTCATGATACATTTCCAATGAATGAGACAGACAGAGTATTTTCGGTAGAATATCTGCCGGGACAGTTTGACCAGCGCGCCGATTCTGCTGTGCAATGTGTGCAGTTTATCAAAGAGGACGAGAAGCCGGTCATCAGGACAGCAACGACTTATGTTATCGAGGGAAACATTACCGACGGGGAATTTGAAGCGGTGAAGAATCACTGCATCAACCCGGTGGATTCGAGAGAGACAGACCTTACGATGCCAGAGACGCTTGTTACAGAGTTTGAGGATCCTGCAGACGTTATCGTTTTTAATGGTTTTGCAGAGATGGCAGAAGATAAGTTAAAAGAGCTCTATGATTCACTTGGACTGGCTATGACTTTTAAGGATTTCCTCCATATCCAGAATTATTTCAAGGGTGAGGAAAAGCGTGATCCTTCTATGACAGAGATTCGTGTGCTCGATACTTACTGGTCAGATCACTGCCGGCATACGACATTCTCGACAGAACTGACAGAGGTTTCTTTCGGTGAGGGAGATTACAGAGAACCGATGGAGGCAACTTACAGAAAATATTTAGCGGACCACAGTGAGATTTTTAAGGGCCGCGAGGATAAATTCGTTTGTCTGATGGACCTTGCGCTGATGGCGATGAGAAAACTCAAAAAAGAAGGCAAACTTGCAGATCAGGAAGAGTCTGACGAAATCAATGCCTGCAGTATTGTTGTCCCTGTGGAAGTGGACGGCGTGGAAGAGGAATGGCTTGTAAACTTTAAGAATGAGACGCATAATCATCCGACGGAGATTGAACCATTTGGTGGCGCAGCTACCTGCCTTGGCGGAGCAATCCGTGATCCATTGTCAGGACGTACTTATGTATATCAGGCGATGCGTGTGACAGGTGCGGCTGATCCGACTGTTTCCGCGAAAGAGACCCTGAAGGGGAAACTTCCCCAGAAGAAACTGGTGCGTGAAGCAGCACATGGCTACAGCTCATACGGTAACCAGATCGGCCTTGCGACGGGCGCAGTCAAAGAGATTTATCATCCGAACTATGTTGCAAAACGTATGGAGATCGGAGCGGTACTCGGAGCAGCACCTCGCAGAGCAGTCAAGCGTGAGCATGCGGATCCAAGCGATATCATTATCTTACTCGGCGGACGTACCGGGCGTGATGGATGTGGCGGAGCAACCGGATCTTCCAAGGTTCATACAGAAGAGTCCATCGAGACCTGCGGAGCAGAGGTTCAGAAAGGTAATGCACCTACAGAACGCAAGCTTCAGAGATTATTCCGAAGAGAAGAAGTCAGTGGTCTGATCAAAGTATGTAATGACTTTGGAGCGGGCGGAGTTTCTGTTGCAATCGGAGAGCTGGCACCGGGACTTCGCATCGATCTTGATAAAGTACCGAAGAAATATGCCGGACTTGACGGAACAGAGATTGCCATCTCTGAATCTCAGGAACGTATGGCAGTTGTCGTAGATAAAAATGACGTGGAGACATTCCTGTCATATGCAAAAGAAGAGAACTTGGAGGCGGTAGAGGTTGCGGTTGTAACAGAAGAGCCAAGATTAGTTCTTTCATGGAGAGGCAAAGAGATCGTAAATATTGCGAGAGCATTTCTTGATACCAATGGCGCTCATCAGGAGACAACGGTTGCAGTTGACATTCCAAGCAAAGCGGACAGCATTTTAGTGAGAAATGAAGTCGCAGATGTCAGAGCAAAATGGCTTGAGACTTTGAAAGACTTAAATGAGTGTTCTCAAAAAGGACTTGTTGAGATGTTTGACGGTTCCATCGGCGCGGCGTCAGTATTCATGCCACACGGCGGAAAATATCAGATGACAGAGACACAGGCGATGGTTGCAAATCTTCCGGTACTTAAGGGAAAATGCGACACCGTTACAATGATGAGCTTTGGATTTGACCCATATCTTTCAAGCTGGAGCCCGTATCATGGTGCGATTTATGCAGTGGTAGAATCTGTTGCAAAGATCGTTGCAGCAGGTGGAGATTATAAGAAGATTCGTTTCACATTCCAAGAATATTTCCGCAGAATGACAGAAGATCCATCCAGATGGAGCCAGCCATTTGCAGCCCTTCTTGGAGCTTATGATGCACAGCTCGGATTTGGTCTTCCATCCATCGGTGGCAAGGACAGTATGTCAGGAACATTCAATGAGATTGATGTGCCGCCGACACTGGTATCATTTGCGGTAGATATTGCAAAACAGAAAGACATCATCACACCGGAATTAAAAGCAGCCGGCAACAAATTAATATGGCTTCGCATTGAGAAGGACGAGTATGACCTTCCGGTTTACAGTCAGATTATGGATCAGTACGGCAAGTTCCATGATGACATGCAGGCAGGTAAAATTGTATCTGCTTATGTGCTGGACCGTCAGGGAATTGCACCGGCAGTTTCTAAGATGGCATTTGGTAACGGCATGGGCGTGAAGATTGAGGCGAACGTAGATGACAGAGATTTATTCGCGCCTGCATTTGGTGATATCATTGCTGAAGTTCCGGCAGAAAAGGTATCAGAGCTTGCAATTACTTATACGCTGATCGGTGAAGTAACAGATGACAATACCATCCACTATGGCTCTGTGGAGATTCCGCTTACAGAGGCAGCTGCGGCATGGACCGGTACATTGGAGAAGGTATTTGCGACTGTTTCAGGTGACGCAGGTGAACAGGCAGTTGAGAGCCCGGTATATGATGCAAAAGAGATTCATATCTGCAGCCACAAGATTGCACAGCCAACCGTATTTATTCCGGTATTCCCTGGAACCAACTGCGAGTACGACAGTGCGAAAGCATTTGAGAGAGCCGGAGCAAAGGCAATCATCAAAGTATTCAAGAACCTGGATGCGACAGATATCCTTGATTCGGTAGCAGAGTTCGAAGCTGCAATCAATCAGTCTCAGATGATTATGTTCCCAGGTGGATTTTCAGCCGGTGATGAACCAGACGGATCTGCAAAATTCTTCGCGACAGCATTCCAAAACGCGAAGATAAAAGAGGCGGTTACGAAGCTGTTAAACGAAAGAGACGGACTTGCCCTTGGTATCTGTAATGGATTCCAGGCACTTGTCAAACTGGGGCTCGTTCCAAATGGTGAGATTGTTGGACAGACAGAGGATTCTCCAACACTTACTTACAATACAATTGGCCGTCATATTTCCAAGATGGTTTATACAAAAGTGGTATCAAATAAGTCTCCATGGCTTCAGAAAGCACAGCTTGGCGGCGTATACACGAACCCGGCATCTCACGGGGAAGGTCGGTTTGTTGCAAGTGAAGCGTGGCTTGACAAGCTGTTTGCAAACGGACAGGTTGCAACGCAGTACTGTGACCTTGCTGGAAATGTCAGCATGAATGAAGAGTGGAATATCAATGGTTCTTATAGAAGTATTGAAGGTATCACAAGTCCCGATGGACGTGTGCTTGGTAAGATGGCACATTCTGAGAGACGTGGAGATTCGGTAGCTGTTAACATTTATGGAGAACAGGATCTGAAGATCTTTGAATCGGGAGTGAAGTACTTTAAGTAGATTTCTGTTTCATGGAGAAACTTCAAGTTCGAATGAGAAAAGTGCATTCGGACTTGAAGTTTTCAAATTAAAAATATTATATGAAAAAAAGTTGAAAAAAGTGTTGACATAACACGAAATATAATAGTATAATAGCAAAGCGAGTTCGAGATAGGAACTTGCAAAATCCGGGATCTTAGCTCAGCTGGGAGAGCACCTGCCTTACAAGCAGGGGGTCACAGGTTCGAGCCCTGTAGGTCCCATTTACACGTTTGAATTCCACAAGCGGGTTCATATCAAGTGTAAAATGTAATGCCGGTTTCGCCGGACGCACACAGCCTGAGGGCTGGCGCAAAATTATGGCTGGATAGCTCAGTTGGCTAGAGCACACGGTTCATACCCGTGGTGTCGCTGGTTCAAATCCAGTTCCAGCTACTTAAGAAGAATCCAAAGTGTTTGGGTTCTTTTTTGCTTTATAGGAAAGTTCTCCTTTCGGAGAACTCTTGAATTAAAAAGGCCCGCACGGAGGCGGGCACACAAAGGAGATGGTGATTTAGAAAAGGTAAAATCCTTCTTCGCCAAAATCATCATCAAGTTC